>JBCBSZ010000015.1:0-83347 GCA_039818945.1 Actinomycetota bacterium | reverse complement strand
CCTCGACGACGGGGCAGCCAGCGAGGCGTGCCCGTCGTCGTGATGTCCTCGACCTGCGGCGCGTGATGCGAAGCTGGTCGGAGGAGGAGTCGTCCGTGTCCTACTCGCTCGCCGTCGATCTCGGGACCACCTGGACCGCTGCGGCGACCGTGCGCGGCTCCACCTCGACGATCGCCCCGCTGGGAACGCACACGACGCTGATCCCGTCGCTCGTCTACCTCACGCCGGACGGCGAGTACCTGGTCGGTGAGGCGGCGCGCCGGCGCGGCACCGAAGACCCGGGTGCGCTCGCCCGGGAGTTCAAGCGCCGGTTCGGGAGCGAGACCAAGATGGTCCTGCAGCGCCGGACGATCTCCCACGTCGAGGTCACCCGGGAGCTGCTCGGCTGGGTGATCGAGTGGGTGTCCGACCGGGAGGGCGGTCGCCCCGACCACCTGCGCCTGACCCATCCCGCCACCTGGGGCCCCGACCGGCGTTCGGAGCTGTCCGCCGCCGTGCCGGACGAGTGGGCGGAGGCGCATTCGTTCCTCACCGAACCCGAGGCCGTCGCCGCCCACTACGCCGCGCAGGAGCGCGTCGCCGTCGGTTCGGTCGTCGGCGTGTTCGACTTCGGCGGCGGCACCTTCGACGCCACCGTGCTCCGCAAGGAGGCGCAGGGCTTCACGGTGCTCGGCGTGCCGATGGGCCTCGAGCGCGTCGGCGGGATCGATGTCGACGACGTGATCTTCGAGCTGGTCGAGGAGCAGCTCGGCCCGGTCTGGGACCAGATCGACCGGACCAACGCCGCCCACCGATCGGCCGTGCAACGGCTCCGCTGGGAGGTGACCGCCGCGAAGGAGGCGCTCTCGTCCGACGTCGACGCGGTGGTGCCGCCGGTCCTGCCGGGCCAGGAGCGCGGCGTGCGCCTCACCCGGGCCCAGATCGACGAGCGCATCCGCCCGCTGCTCGCCGAGACGGTGGACTCCATGCGCGACGCGCTGCGCGCCGCCGAGCTCGAACCCGAGCAGGTCGACGCCATCCTCCTCGCCGGCGGCTCCAGCCGCATCCCGCTGGTCGGCGAGCTGTTGGCCGGCGTGCTCGGGCGCCCGGTCGCCGTCGACACCCACCCGAAGCTGTCGGTCGCCAGCGGCGCCGGCCTCTCGCTCGTCCACGAGCGCTTCGGCGAGGCCGTCTCCTCGATGGTCGACCTCGACGACACCGAGCAGCCCCAGCAGGAGTCCCTCGGCGAGGACGAGGGCGCCGCCGAGCGGCCGCCGCCCCCGCCGCCCCCGCCGCCCCCTCCGCCGGAACCCACGCCGCCGTGGACCAGCCGCGTCGCGCCGGCGGCGATCTTCGTGGTGACGTTCGTCGTCGTCGCCGGGCTGGCCGTGCTGCTCCTCAACGACGACGACGGCGGTGGCTCCGACGACGATGCCACCACCTCGACGAGCGGCCCCGCCGCCACCGCCGGTCCGGCCACGAGCGGCGACCCGTTGATCCCGGCCACACCAGAGGAGCAGGCGTTCGATGACTACCGATTCGAGTTGCGGTCCTACCTCCTGATCGAGGACGAACCCATCGAGTTCCTCCAGGACGTTCCCGCGACGCGCTACTGGGGGGAGGACGAGCGACTCACCACCTTCGAATGCGATCGCGTCGTCGACAACCTGCGACTGGACTACGGCGACGACGGCGAAGGTGTGCGGACGATCTTGGACGCACCGGACCCGCCGGCGGAGCTGGGCATCCCCCCGGTGAGCTCGTTCATCCTGCCGCTCCTCAGCACGACGTATCAGACGTACCTCGACTGCCGGAGCGGTGAAACGGAGTCGGAGATCTGGGGGACGACCGATGCGCTCATGTACGAGCAGTACTGCGCCGCCCTCCTGCACCTGATCTTCGTCGGCGCGCTCCGCGACCAGGACCAGGGCGAGAGTTGCCGCCAGTACGTCTACGACGCCGACACGCACACGCTGGCCGTCGACCTGACCCAGGAGCCCGAGTCCTCTGCGAGCACGACGGCGGTCGTCGGTGAGTGAGCGGCTGCTCGCCCGGGTGCGGGGGCTGCTCGACGACGCCGAGCAGCTGGGGCCGACCGCCCTCGGCGACCTGCGGGAGATCCGGGCCCGGCTCGACGGTCCGCTGCGCGTCGCGGTCGCCGGTCGGCTCAAGGCCGGCAAGTCGACGCTGCTCAACGCGCTGATCAAGGAGCGCATCGCCGCGACCGACGCCGGCGAGTGCACGCGGGTCGTGACCTGGTACCGGTGGGGTCCGGTGTACGGGGTGTCGCTGATCCCGGCCGACGGGTCCGCGCCGGAGCCGGTGTCGTTCGGCCGCGGCGAGCGCGAGCTCGACATCGACCTCGGCCACCGCACCCCCGGCGAGGTGCGACGGCTCGAGGTCGAGCGGCCCAGCGACGCGCTCCGCCAGCTGCTCCTGCTCGACACGCCCGGCCTCGACTCGTCGACGCAGGACGTGAGCGACCGGACGATCGAGGCGCTCGGCCCGGGTGGCTCCTCCGGCGAGGCCGACGCGGTGATCTACCTCATCCGTCATCTGCACCCGTCCGACGTGACGTTCCTCGAGTCGTTCTACGACGAGATCGCGTTCGGGGACGTGGTGGTGAACGCGGCGTGCGTCGTCTCGCGCTCCGACGAGATCGGCGACTGCCGGGTCAACTCCATGACCGTGGCCCGCCGGGTCGCCGAGCGCTACCGCGACGACCCGCGGATCCGGAGCCGCTCGCAGACGGTGCTCCCGGTCGCCGGACTGTTGGCCGAGGGGGCCGAGGCCCTGACCGAGGCCGACTTCGATGCCTTCCGCACGATGGCCGCCGCCGACCGCCCGACCATCTTCGACGGCCTCGTCTCGGCGGAGCGGTTCGTGGGGGAGGGCTCGGTGCTCGGCCTCGAGCACGCACGCCGCCAGCAGCTCCTCGACCGCTTCGGCCTGTTCGGGGTGCGGTGCTCCGTCGAGCTCCTGCGCGTCGGCGCCGTGTCGGACTCCACCGAGCTGTCGCATCGGCTGGCCGACCTCAGCGGCATCTCCGACCTCCGGGATCTGCTCGAACGGCAGTTCATGGCCCGCGGTCAGGTGCTCAAGGCTCGGAGCGCGCTGCAGGCGATCGCCGAGCTGGCGATGCGCAGCGGGCCCGCCGGTCGACCCGTGCTCGAACGGGCCCGCGACACCATGTTCGGCGCCCACGAGTTCACCGAGCTGTCCGCCCTGCACGAGCTCCGACAGCTCACCGTCGACGACGCCTTCGAGCGGGCGCACGCCGAGCGGTTGCTGGGTGCCGACGGACCGGATCCGGCGGCGCGGTTGGGTGCGGCGATCGACACGCCCGCCGACGAGCTCCGACGGGCCTGCCTGGAGGAGATCGGCTACTGGAAGGGGCTCTCCGAGGACCCGATCATGCGCCGACGCGAGCGCGACCTCGCACGTGCGGTCACGCAGAGCTGCGAGGCCGTGCTGATGGCGCTCACCCCGACCGCGCCAGGGGCGAGCGCCTGACGCCTCGCCTCAGCCGTCGACGTACCAGGGACGGTCGGGGTCGAAGAGGTGGAGATCGAACTCGCGGCTCAGCTCCTCGAAGACCCGGACACCCCGCACGCTGTGGCCGTGCTCGTCGAGGCGGGGCGAGTAGGTCGCCAGGCCACCGGCGCCGGGGAGGATGCCGAGGATGCCGCCGCCGACCCCGCTCTTGGCGGGGATCCCGACCGTGTAGGCCCACTCGCCGGCGTAGTCGTACATCCCGCACGTGAGCGCGACCGTCATCATGTCTCGGGCGATCTCCGGAGCGACGACGCGCTCGCCGGTCTGCGGGTGCACCCCGTGGTTGGCGATCGTCGCCGCGATCACGGCGAGGTCCGACGCGGTGACCAGCACCGAGCATTGGGCGAAGTAGAGGTCGAGCGTCTCCTCGACGCGATCGTCGACGATGCCCCGGCTGAGCATGAGGTAGGCGATGGCGCGGTTGCGGTGCCCGGTCTCCCGTTCGGAGTCCCAGACCGCGCGGTCGACCTCGGGCCGCCGACCGACGTAGCGCTCGTACAGGCCCCGGAGCGCCTCGACCCGCTCACCGACGTCGGCGCCCGGCACGAGATCGGTGACCGCGATCGCCCCGGCGTTGACCATCGGGTTGGGCGCCCGGTTGGCGGCCTCGTCGAGGACGATGGCGTTGAAGCTGTCTCCGGTCGGGGCGACCCCGACCCGCTCGAGCACGGCCGCCCGGCCCCGCTCCTCGAGCGCGAGGCCGTAGACGAGGAGCTTGGAGATCGACTGGAGCGTGAAGGGGCGCTCGTGGTCGCCGATGGCGACCTGCTCGCCGTCGGTCGTCATCGCCGCGATCGCGAACCGGTCGGGGTCGACCTCGGCGAGCTGCGGGATGTAGTCCGCCGGGGACCCGTCGGTGAGGTCGGCGTAGCGTCCGTGCAACTCGCCGACGACCCGCTCGAACCACGCCCGCCGCTGGAGCCGCTCATCGCCATCCCGCAGCCCAGCTCCTGTCTCGCCGCCGGTCATCGGTCCGCCCATCACCCTGCCAAGGCCACGATGGCCTCGTGCTCGATCGACGCGACGACCTCGCCGTCGACCCGGACCAGCACGTCGAGCACGGCCCGCTCACCGGTCCGGGTCCTGAAGCGGTCGACGACCGTGGAGGTCAGCTCCGCTCGGCCGCCGAGGTGGGCGAGTGCGTGGTGCTGGATGCGGCTCCGCGTGTGGATCCAGGCGCCGCGGGCGAGCTGACGGTGGACCACCTGGTTGGCCAGATCCGGCCACGCACCCGGGTGCACGATCCCCTCGGCCTCGAGCACCGGCTGGGGGTCGCCGAGCCGCGCGGCCAGCCCGACCCACTCCGGGCCGAGCTCGACGACGTACGGCTCCAGCGCGTCGCCGTCGCGGGACGGAGGAACCGGTGCCGCCTCCCGCCAGAGCTGCGCCGTGGCCCGCACCGATCCGTCGACCGTGGCCCGGACCTCCTGACCAGCGACGACGCAGCGCAGTCGGTCCCGATCGAAGACCGGCAGCTCGAAGCGCACCTCGGCGCCCCCGGACGCCACCCAGTCGAGGCCCCAGGCTGCCATCGGAACGTGGGTCAGGTAGGCGTAGGTGGAGACGCCGGCCACCAGCGCGGCCGGGAACCCCGCCGCCACCGCACCGGCGTCGGTGTGGATCGGGTTGCGGGCGTGCTCGGGCAGGTTGAGCGCCGTCACGTCGCGCGACGCCAAGGATCCGCCACTCATCGCATCGCCTCCCGGTACGGCCGCGGATCCAGACCCGGGTACCGCAGCGTCACGTCCCCGAGCGTCTGCTCGTCCCAGTAGGGATCGCCGGGGCGGGGGAACCCGAACAGCGCCCGTTCGTCCGGCGTCGCCCGCTCCACCAGCTCGGTCCAGCCCGGTCGGTTGGCGGTGTCGGGCCAGGCGCACTTGCCCGTCCAGCGCGGGCCCCAGACCTCGTAGTCGGCCAACAGGGTGAAGCGGGCGCGACGGTGACCCGTGATCGCCGAGCCGCGATGGAGCACATCACTCCGATAGCTGAACAGGGTCCCGGCCGGACCGGTGACGCTCACCTCGTGGTCGCGCAGCTCGCCCGCTCGCAGCCGGGCCGGCCAGTACGGCACCTCCGCGCTGTCCGCCAGCGGAACGACCTTGGTCGGGCCATCGCCCTCGTCGACGTCGGAGAGCAGCAGGAAGCTGGTCATCTGGCGGGCCGGGTCGGTCGCCTTGGGCACGACCAGGGTGTGGTTGGAGAAGTCCCGGTGGAGCACCTGGTCGTGATCGACACCACCGGAGTACTTCGCCCACAGCTCGGTCTTGTAGAGCCGGAGGTCGTGGGAGCCGAGGAACCGTCGGACAGCATCGACGAGGTCCGGGTGGAAGGTCAGCCGGTTCAGGACCCACGACGACCACGGGCCACGCCGGTTCCCGGCGAACTGGCCGTCCTGGAGCTGGGCGTGGGCGGCCGGGTCGGCGAAGTACGCCTCCGGAGACGGGAACTCCTCCCACAGCGCGGCCCGCGCGTCGGCGACCTCGGCCGCGGTGAGGAACCCGTCGACGATCATGTAGCCCCGTTCTCGGAGCGCATCGAGGTGGTGGTCCGACACGCGCATCGACCGCGACCCTAGGCAACCCCGCGCCGGTGTTCAGCCGACGGCTCGGAGCACGGCCGTGACCCCGGCGGCCACGACGACGATGATCGCGAGCGGCAGCCGTCGCCACGCGCACACCGCGGCCGCCGCAACGCCTGCAGCCCGGGCGTCGAGCTCCAACGATCCGCCCGTCGTGCCGGTCTGCAGCGCGATCACGGCCGCGATGATGGCGAGGGGGATCCGCTCGACGACCACGTTCCAGCGTGCGGGCATCCGGGACGGGTCGAGGGCGAGCATGCCGACCAGCCGCTGGCCGTAGACCCCGGCGCCGAGGACGAGCATCGCCACCCAGCCGATCATCGGTCGTCCCCGGCGCGCAGCGCCCACGCCGCCGCAGCGACGGCCGCGATCGCCGGCACCCCTCCCGGCGTGGGTTCGACCAGGCCCAGCGCCAACGCGGCGGCGGTGGCGGCGACCAGACGACCGGTCGAGGTCCGGAGCTGGGGCCAGATGATGGCCAGGAGCACGGCGGGCAGCACCGCGTCGAGCCCGATCCGGGACGGATCGCCCAGCCGATCGGCCAGGACCGCGCCGATCGCCGTGCCCGCGAACCACGGCAACGTCATCGAGAGCGACGCGAGTGCGAAGACGCTCCGGCAGCGCTCGTCGTCGGGCTCCCTCACGGCCACGGCCGTGTTCGGATCGAACACGGTGTAGGCCGCGACCAGGCGACGCCAACCGGCCGGCCACAGACGCGGGCCGATCGCCGCCGCGAGCAACCCGAACCGGGTGGCGACGAGCCAGCCGCTCAGCACCGCGGCGAAGGACGACCCGCCTGCGTCGAGCGCGGCGACGTAGGCGAACTGCGTCGTGACGGCGTTGATCACGAACGCCGAGAGCACCACCACCCACCGGTCGGTCCCGCCGTTCACCAGCACGACGGCGGCCGCGACCCCGACGCTGAAGTAGGTGAGGCCGAGCGCGAACAGCTCACCGCGGGTCAGCTGGGAGCCGGCGGGGATCGAGGGCAGCACGGCGACGAGTCTTGCCCGACGGCCGCCGTCGTCGCCCGAGGTGCCGGTCCGCTGCGTCGACGGGCCACGCCGGTAGGGTGCTCGGCCGTCGAGGCAGGAGTCGCGCAGGCGATCGGTGGTCGAGGAGGGCGCTGCGGCGTGACGGTGGAACGACACGGTCGGGGCGGCCCGCGGTGACGGCGGCATCCGTGGGCTGGGCGTGGTCCGAGGAGCCGATGCGATCGACGCCGGGGGTCCACTGGGTGTTCGACTTCCCGCACCAGGGGGGCGGCGCCCGGTCGTCGCCGCGAGCGACCCGGCTGGCTCGGCCGCTGCTGCTCGATGGCACGGTGTTCGTTCGCATGCGGACCGGTCTGCTCGAGCGCGATCGCGACCTGCTCGTGGGCTTCGACCCGCTCAGCGGGGCCGAGCGGCTCTCACGGGATCTCGGCATCATCGGCGGCCCGGTCGCCGACGAGGAGGTGGTCGCCTGCGACGGCGCGATCCTCGTCCCCGACCGCGACACCCTGCACCTCATCGACACCGACGGTCTCGCGCTGCGATGGACCTTCCGGGAGCAGCGCCTCCTCCGTCCGTCCTTCTCCGCCTCGCGGCTCGCGATCGCCGAGTCGGCCGGTGTGATCGTCGCCGCCGGCACCCAGGATCGCGTGCTGGGCATCTCGGTTCGCGACGGGTCGTTGCTGTGGGCGCTCCCGCAGCCCGCCGACGCCATCGTCGCGGGGGCGGATCGGGTCGTGCTGACCTCGGGCGACGAGGTCCGTTGCCTCGACGGGCTCACCGGAGCGCTGGTCTGGGGCTTCAGCTGCCCCGACGTGATCCGTTGCCTCGCCCACCGCGACGGCTGGGCGCTGCTCGGCTGCCGCGACCGCCACCTCTACTCGATCGAGCTCGACACCGGCACCGTCCGCCACGAGACGCCCCTCACCCACGCGATGGGCACCTTCCTGTGCACCGACGGCAGCTCGGCGATCGTCACGTCGAGCGATCACCAGGCCGCCGTCGAGCTCGGGTCCGGCCGACCGCTCTGGTGGGCTCGGTTCGGATCGCAGGCGCACCCGGTCCTGGCCGGCAGCGCCGCCCTGGTCGACGACGGGCAGGTCCTGCGGTGCCTCGACGTCGCGACCGGGGCCGAACGCT
This sequence comes from Actinomycetota bacterium, assembly GCA_039818945.1. Taxonomy (GTDB): domain Bacteria; phylum Actinomycetota; class Acidimicrobiia; order Acidimicrobiales; family Poriferisodalaceae; genus JBCBSZ01. The sequence continues at coordinate 75,103 of JBCBSZ010000015.1, read as the reverse complement.
GGGCCGTCGACGTCACCGATGTGGTCACCTTCGGCGACGGTCGTGACCGGCCCTCGGAGATCGGGCCACCGCTCGTGACCGATCAGGTCGTGATCGTGCCGACGAACGGTGCGTTGATCGGGTTGGGGCCGGGAGGCTCGCCGAGCTGGGAGCCGCCGGGCACGTCGCGGCTCCGGCCGCTGCCCTAGCGCCCGATCAGTCCACCAGGGCGTCGGGGTTCGCTGCGATCCACGTCGCCGCATCGACCGGTTCGGTCTCCTCGTAGCCCTCGGGCATGCGGACCAACCCCGCCGCCGACAGGAAGTACACCTCCCAGGCGTGGTACCCGCGGTAGGCGAGCTCGTCTGCCCGCATGACGTCGGCGTAGGCGCTGATCGCGGTGACGTACTCGTCCGACGGGTTGTAGCCGAACAGCGCACGAGCCATGTCGTCGGGTCCGCCCCGGTTCACGAGGTAGACGGCCGCGCCGTTGATCGCGTCGCGGTCGACGGTCGGATCGCCCTCGCAGCACTCCTCCCAGGTCGTCGGGAGGAACTGCATCGGTCCGGTCGCCCCCGCGGTCGACAACCCGTCGATGCGGCCCATCCGGGTCTCGATCAGGTTGATCGCGGCCAGGTACTCCCACTCGATGCCGGTGGCGGCCTCGGCCTCCCGGTAGTAGCCGAGCAGCTCGTCCGCCGGCAGCGGCGGATCGATCCGCCAGGCGGGCAGCGTCTCACTCAACGGTCCCGACCGGACCAGTGACGACAGCGCCTGTCGAGCGGTCAGGTTGAGTCGGACCGCGTCGACGACGGACTCGTCGACCAGCGCCACGACCGCGTCCGCCTCGTCGGCGTCGCGGGGCAGCGCCCGATAGAGGCGCTGCTGGCGTCGACCCCACGCCGCGGTGTCGACCGTGGAGGGGTCGCGGAGCGCGAGCTCGGCCTCGGTCAGGGCGGCGGCGAGCGCGGCGGGTTCGGTCGGGACGGCGAGCTCGTCGGGAGCCGGCGTCGTGGTCGTGGTCGTCTCGATCGTCGGCGCTGCGATGGTCGCCGCCACGGTGGTGGGGGCCGAGACCGTCGGGGGCGTCGTCGTGTCGACCGCATCGTCGCCGTCCGAGGAGCAAGCGGCCACGAGGAGCGCAGCGACGAGCAGCCAACGACGGCTCCTGGTGGTCCCCGGCGACGGCACGGCCCGATCGTGGCACGGGACCGCGTGCGGCCGGTGGCACGTCAGTCCGGTGGCACCTCGCGGACGACTTCGATGATCTCCGACACCTCGGACAGGAACCGGACGCCCTCGTCGGAGGACACCTCGGTCAGGTGGTCGACCATGCGGGCGATGAACGCACGTCCGGCGGCGATGATCGAGCTGATCTCGTCGCGCCCGGCGTCGGTGAGCCGGAGCCGCTTCTCGCGACCCGACGACGGGTCCTCGAACAGCTCGATGAGCGGATCGGGCTCGCGGGCCAGTGAGCGCAGGGTCTTCGACACGGCCGAGTTCTGGATCTCGAACCACGAGGTCAGATGGCGCTCGACGTCCTTGCGGCGCAGCTCGCCGTGCTCGTCGCCCTCGTTGCGCAGGAGCCACAGCACCGCCACCTGATGCCGGCTCAGCTTCCCCCGGCGCATCGCGTCCTCGATGCCGATCCCGATCTTGTAGTGGACCGGGTAGAAGAGCTCGAGGAACTCCTCGGCGTAGTGGTCGCGGCGGACCGGATCGTGCCGGAGGAGCTCGTCGTCGGCGGATCCGCTCACCCCCGGGAGGCTAACGCCGGCCCGCCGCCGAACCTTCGCCCTTGACAATGTGTCTCAGCGACATAATGTCGCGACGACACAGAATGCCGGAGGGGGCGACATGGGGACGAGCACGACGTCGTGGCGCGTCGAGGAGCTGACCGATCCGGAGGTGATCGCCGATCCGTACCCGGCGTACCGGGCGCTGCGCGACACCTCCCCGCACTACGGGCTCGTCGATCACCCGCCGGGCACCATCCCCGGTCAGGATCCGCCGGTGACCGCCTGGGCGGTCCTGCGCCATCGGGACGTCGACGCGGCGGTGCGCGATCACACGACCTTCTCCTCCCGCGACCCGAGCCAGGAGGAGTCCGAGGCGCCGACGCTCATGCTCGTGAACCACGACGAGCCCGAGCACGGCCAGCTCCGCCGACTGCTCAGCGCGGCGTTCACCAAGCGCCGCATCGACCAGCTCCGTCCGTGGATCGTCGAGCACCTCGGCCCGATCCTCGACCAGGTCGACGAGCCCGGCGACACGGACGTGATGGCGACGATCGCGGCGAAGGTGCCGGCACTGGTCATGACCCGCCTCCTCGGCTTCCCGGCCGGCGATGCCGCCCTGCTCGAGCGGTGGGCGCCGGCCTTCATGCTCTCCGCGGACCTCAGCCCCGAGGAGCGCAACGCCTCCAACGCCGAGATGGGGGAGTACGTGGTCGCGCACGTCGGCCGCGAGCTGGCCGGTGAGGGCGGCGGCTGGGACAACCTGACGACGGCCATGCTCGCCGCCGAGCTCGACGGCGCCCGGCTCGATCCCGCCGAGGTGGTCCGGTTCTGCATCACGTTGCTCGTGGCGGGGGCCGAGACCACCACGGGTCTCATCGGCAACGTCGTCCACGAGGTCGCCGCCCGCCCGGAGCTCCGCCGCCGGTTGCTGGATGATCGGACGCTGGTCGAGCCCTGCATCGAGGAGATCCTCCGCCTCACCGGTCCGCCCCAGCGACTCTTCCGGGTCGCTGCGCGCGACGTCGAGCTCGGCGGCGCGCAGATCGCCGCCGGTGACTGGGTGGCGCTGTTCTTCGCCGCCGCGAACCACGATCCCGACGTGTTCGACGCCCCGGAGGAGCTCCGACTCGACCGGCCGAACATCAACCAGCACCTCACGTTCGGTCGGGGCAACCACTTCTGCCTGGGCGCGCAGCTCGCCCGGCTCGAGGTGGCGGCGACGCTCGACGCGCTTCTCGATCGCTTCCCCGATCTCGCGCTGGGCGGCGCCCCGCCCCGCAAGCAGACCGTCAACCTCCTGAACCACTCGTTCACGACCCTCCCCATCCGCCTCCGTCCCGACGCACCCGAACCGCCAGGAGCAGCCATGACCGACAGCCCGAACGTCGCCCTCACCCGCCGCATGTACGAGGCCGTGCCGGCCGGTGACGCCGAGACCGTCTTCGCCGGCATGCACCCCGACGTCGAGATCACCTACTACGGCAGCGACGTCATCCCGTACGCCGGCACCTACCGCGGCACGGAGGGCGTCGCAGCGTTCCTGGGCGCGGTCGGTGAGTCGGTCGAGGTCATCGAGATGCGCCCCGAGCTCTTCATCGAGCACGACGAGCACCTGGCGGTCTTCGGTCACCTCAGGTTCCGGACGATCACCGGCGGCACGGACTTCGAGTCCGACTTCGCTCACATCGTCGAGATCCGCGACGGGCGGTGGTACCGCTTCCGCGACTTCGCCAACTCCGCCGTCGTGGCGGAGGTCTTCGCCGCCGAGGCGACGGGCTCCTAGCCTCCGGAGGCGATGGAGGAGACCGGGCCGCGGCACTACACGCGCTGGCCCGTCGTCGAGGGCTACGCCGGGGAGCAGAGCTTCGCTCCCGGCGACGAGGTCGACGTCCACTGCGCCAGCCGGGCTGATCGCTTCTCCGCGGAGGTGCATCGCATCGGCGCCGACCGCGAGCTGGTGTGGCGCCGGCACGGCATCGTCGGCATCGACCATCCCGTGCCCGAGGCGGCGTGGCGTGACGGCTGCGACTGGCCGGTGACGTTCACGGTGCCCACCGGGCCCGACTGGCCCTCGGGCTACTACGAGATCTCGCTGCTCGCCGAGGGCCACGGCGAAGCCGCTCGTTCGGAGGCGTTCTTCGTCCTCCGACGAGCGGAGGCGGCCGAGCCGGCGGGCGCGCTGCTCGTCCTCGCCACCAACACCTGGCAGGCGTACAACCAGTGGGGCGGCCGGTGCATGTACAGCGGGGCGACCCGGGTGTCGTTCCGTCGCCCGCTGGAGCGGGGGTACCTCCGGCGTCCGTCGGCGCCCGAGGAGGTCGAGTTCGATGGGCGCCTCGCCAACACCGAGCGTCCGTCCGACCCGACCCATGCTCGGCTGCTGCGCTACCAGGCCGAGCAGCAGTATCCGCTCTGGACCGACTCCACCGGCTGGCACAACTGGGAGCGCCGCTTCGTCGCCTGGGCCGAGCGCCGCGGCTACCGGCTCGACTACGCCGTGAACGCGGACCTGGAGCGACGGCCCGAGGCCGTCGACGGACACCGCCTCCTCCTCTCGGTCGGCCACGACGAGTACTGGTCGTGGGGCATGCGCGACACCGTCGACGCCTTCGTCGAGGCCGGCGGCAACCTCGCCGTCTTCTCCGGCAACACGTGCAACTGGCAGGTGCGCTACGACGACGACGGTGCGTCGATGATCTGCCACAAGGGTCGGGCCCGTCGCGACGACCCGGTGCGCGACGGGCCCATGCCGGAGCGACTCACGTCCATGTGGTCCGACCCCCGGATCGGTCGACCCGAGACCGAGACCATCGGGCTCTCGTTCAGCCGGGGTGGGTATCACCGGGTCGGACTCGGCGTGCCCGACGGCGACGGCTCGTACCGCGTCCACCGTCCCGAGCACTGGGCGCTCGCCGGGACCGGTCTCGCCGAGGGTGACACGTTCGGCGGCGAGCACTTCGTGGTCGCCTACGAGGTCGACGGCTGCGCGCTCACGGACGTCGACGGCCGGCCGGAACCGACCCACGAGGACGGCGCGCCGGAGACGTTGCAGGTCATCGCCACGGCGCCGGCCCGGTTGCTCTCGATCACCGACGAGGTCTGCGAGGCGCCGGCCGGCCTCTGGGCCTCGCTCGACCCGCCGGGCGACCTCGAGGGGATCGCGTGGCTGCTCTTCGGCAGCGCGAGCCCGGAGCACGTGGCCAGACTGGCCGCGACCCGTGCCGTGATGGCGTCGTTCACGAAGGGCGGCGGAGAGGTCGTCAACGCCGGGACCACCGACTGGTCGTACGCGCTCGCCGACCCCGTGGTCGACCGGATCACGCGCAACGTCCTCGATCGACTCGGCCGACGTGGGTCCCGCTTCGCCGACGACTCGGGGGAGGAGTAGGAAGGTGGCACGACGATCGAGGTGGTGGACGATGGCACGTGCGAACCGGGCGGGGCGACGGCGGACGACCACGACGCTCGCCGTCGCTCTGATGGGGCTTGCGGCGCTCGGCGGGTGCGGCGATGACGACTCGGCGCAGGACCGCTACTGCGAGGCGGGCGAGTCCCTGCGCTCGAGCATCGGGGCGCTCGCCGATCTCGACCTGATCGCGGGCGGCACCGATGGCCTCGATGAGGTGGTCTCCGAGATCGCCGACGACGTGGGTGAGCTCAGGGACGCCGCCGGGGACGCCACCGAGGACGACGTCGCCGCGCTCGACTCCGCGGTCGACGGCCTGCGCGGTTCCCTCTCCGAGCTCGGCGGCGAGCTGACGCGCGAGAACGTCGGGGCGGTCGGAGATGCGGCCTCGTCGGTCGCCGACGCCGCTCAGGCGGTGTTCGCCACGCTCGGCGACTGCTGACGGTCCGGATCCCGCGTGGCGTCGCCGACCCTCACCCCCGCCGTCCAGGCCCGCGTGGAGCTCGGTCGCGAGCTGCGGACGAAGGTGCCGCTCGAGGCCCACGCCGAGCTCCCGACGGTTGGCCGCCCCGACCCCGTGCAGCTGCTGATGACCCAGGACGAGCACCGGGTGCCGCATCTCGTCCCGATCCGGCACGCCCGGATGGGCGTGTCACCGTTCACCTTCTACCGGGGCGGCGCGGCGATCATGGCGTCGGATCTCTCGCGGACGCCGACGACCGATCTCCGGGTCCAGCTCTGCGGTGATGCCCACCTCTCGAACTTCGGGGTGTTCAACGGGGCCGATCGCCGCCTCGTCTTCGACCTCAACGACTTCGACGAGACCTCACCGGGGCCCTTCGAGTGGGACCTCAAGCGCCTCGCGGCGAGCGTCACGATCGCCGGCCGCAACAACGAGCTGTCCGACAAGGCCACCCGGTCGGCCACGAGGGCGGCGACCGCCGGCTACCGCGAGGTGCTGGCCGCCGCGCTGTCGATGAGCCCGCTCGACCTCCGCTACCACCGCATCGACATCGCCACGTTGCTGGCCGACGACGAGAAGCTGCGGAGGCGGTCGCGGAAGGCGATCGAGAAGGCCACGCGCAAGGACAGCGTCCGGGCGCTGCGCAAGCTGACGGAGATGGTCGACGGGCACCCGCGGATCGTTGCCCGCCCGCCCCTGATCGTGCCCCTCGGACACACCCTCGACGACGACGAGGAGCGCGAGCGCCTCCGCGGCTTCTACCGGCGCTACCTCGACTCCCTCGCGCCGCATCGCGCCGCGGTGCTCGGCCGCTACCGGGCCGTGGACCTCGCCTACAAGGTGGTGGGCGTGGGCAGCGTCGGCACCCACTGCCTGATCGTCCTGCTGGAGTCCGACCAGGGCAGCCCGCTGTTCCTCCAGTTCAAGGAGGCATCGGAGTCCGTGCTCGAGCCGTACGCCGGACCGAGCGGCTTCGAGCACGCCGGCGAGCGCGTCGTCCGGGGTCAACGGTTGATGCAGGCCACCGGCGACATCCTGCTCGGGTGGTCGCACGTCGACGATCGCCGGGGCCGCAAGCTCGACTTCTACTTCCGCCAGATGTGGGACGGCAAGGGGTCGGCCGAGGTGGACCAGATGGGCCCGAAGCGCCTCCGCCGCTACGCGAGGACCTGTGGCGGCGCGCTGGCCCTGGCCCACGCCCGGACCGGCGACGGCGCTGCGATCTCGGGCTACCTGGGCGACGACCGGGCGGTCGACGAGGTCGTCGCCGAGTTCGCCGAGCGCTACGCCGACCTCAACGACGACGACCACGCGGCGCACGAGCGCGCCGTGCGGGACGGTCGGATCGAGTCCACGCCCGAGCTCTGACCGGCTGCGGACTGGGGTCGCCGCGGCTCAGGCGGTCGATCGTCCGGACCGGAGCGACGCCCAGACGTCCGCGGCGGTGACGTCGGAGAACTCCGCGATCGTCCGCCGGCGGAGCGCGACCGTCGCCACCACCAGCAGCAGCACCAGCGTGAGCGCCGTGGTCCAGCTCTGGAACGCCCGGCCGGGTGACCACCACACCAGGAGGACGAGCAAGCCCAGGACCCCTGCGGCGACGGTCGTCGGCGGCGAGTTGAGCGCCGGTGCGACCGTCCGGCGGACCGCGACCGCCCAGCGCCACTCGCCGAGCAGCAGGGCGAAGCCGGCGAGCACGATGCCGTACAGGATGCCCGACCACGCCATCTCGCGGATGAGGCGGGTCACGACCTCGGCGGCGACCTGGGCCGCCGCCTCGTTCGCCGGGTTCTCGACCACGGCGTCGACGAGCCGGGCGGTGGCGATCGATCGCACGAGCAGGACGAAGACGCCGGCGGCGATCAGGCTGAGACCGACCGAACGGAGCACGCTGGGACGGTGGTCGCCGGCGAGGTACACGGCGAGTGCGTAGAGGGCGACCACGAGCACGAACGAGAACCAGGCCAGCAGATCGAGCAGCGCGACGGCGTCCTGGACGTCGGCCAGCTCGCTCGACTCGAAGACGACCACGCTGCCCGCGTCGTCGGGGAGGCGGTCCAGCACGTCGGCCGACAGACCGAGCCGCTCGGCCACCGCCCGCACGAGCACCCCCAGCTCGAGGGTGACGGCGCCGTCGGAGGTGGAGATGGCGTCGCGGGTCTCGTCGCGGAGGATCCGCACGAGCGCCTCGTGAGCGGTCCGGTTGGTCTCGGTCCACGCGGTCCTGATCGCATCGGTCCCGAGCAGCCGTTCGACCGAGTCGGTCAGCGCTCCCCGCAGCGCGCCGGCCAGGGGGCCACCGAGACCCTCGAGCTCCTCGGGGAGGCGGTCGCCCAGCTCGGCACCCAGGTCGATCTGCTCGTAGAGCACGTCGACGAGGTGCGCGGCGAGCGTCGAGCGCACCTCCTCCTGTTCGAGCAGCTCGTCGCTCATGCGCACCCAGGTGTCGGTGTCGAGGGCCTGGGTGCGGACCCACGTGGACAGCACGCTGACCACGGCGAGGACCGTCGCCACGGCGATCAGCCAGACGCAGACCCGAGGTCGGCGCGAGGCGACGGCTGGCTCGGGTGCCTCGTCGTCGGCGGCTTCCTGCTCATCGGTGTCCATGACCGCTCCTACGCGTCCGCTGCGCCGAGGAACTCGCTCGCCGCCCACCCTTCGACCAGCGCCCCGTCGAGCACGGCGTTCACCTTGATCCAGCTGTAGCCGTCGGCCTGACGCACCGCGTCGGCGAGTTGCTCGACCGGCGTGCCCTGGGGCAGCGAGGAGACCTGGGCGCCGCCGAGGCCTGGGTCGGCGCGCACGTTCAGGTTCGTGCCGGTGACGTGGTGCGTCACCCGGCCGAGGCGGGGACCCTCGCCCGCCGGAGGCTCGGAGGGGTCGGGCCCGGGTGTGGCAGCGGTGCCGGGCGAGGGTGCGGCGGTCCCCGGCTCGGCGGCGAGGTACTCGATCGCCATCCACCCGGTCTCGATCCTCGGACCGACGCCGGCCCGGACCCGGATCCACCGGTAGCCGTCGGCCTCCGCGAGCTCGTCGTCGACCCGTTCGACGGCGGTGCCGTTGGTCAGCTTCGCCAGCGAGGCGCCGTCCTGCTTCGGCTCGCTCCGCAGGTGGAGACGGGTCGCCGTGACGCGGTGGGTCACCCGATCCACCTCGGCGCCCTTCGGCACGGGACCGAGCGCGTCCGGTGCATCGATGCCGTCGCTCCGCAGCTGCTCGATGAGCCCGGGCACGTCCGACGGCCGGAGCATGAACTCGAAGTGCATGGCGTCGCGGACCGTCCGGTACTCGCCGCCCCAGCGGAAGCCGTACCGCTTCCACAGCTCGGGGAGCCACTCCGGCATGTCGGTCCAGATCGAACGGGGCACCCCGCCCGGGTGCTCGCGCTGGAGCTCGGCCCAGCGCCGGCGGTAGATCATCGGGTTCGCCGGCGAGTTGATGTCGATGGCGAGCCCCCACGAGTGGTTCGACCAGCTGCTGGTGCCGGCGATCTTGCGGCAGGCGTACCCCCAACACTCGCGGTCCCGGAACTGGTAGCCCCGTCGGACCGTCTCCTCGCACAACGCCTTGACGATCGGCGCGATCTCGCGGCGAACGGAGTACCGCACGCCGCCGGTGACCGAGATGGTGACCTTCGGGCCCTGGCAGTGGCGGCCCCAGCCGCGACCCTCGGCGCCACGACGCGTCGACTCCAGGCCGTCGTCCTCGTCGCCGGGTTCGACCTCGCGGATGTCGACCATCACGTCGTCGGGGACCTCGAGGAGCTCATCGACGCCATCGCTCCACCACCGGTCGTCCATGTCCGCCCCTCCCCGCACGGCCCCGGACGGTCGTGCGCGGCAGGAAGCTAGCGGACCGGACCGACCGACGACGCCGTCGTCAGGTCGCGGAGGCGGGCTCGTCCTCCTCGTCGTGGCCGACAGCGTGGGCCTCCTCGGGCAGGTAGCGGGTGAAGACCAACGACACGACGGCGAGGAAGGCGGCGAGGAGCAGGCCGGTCCGCAGCGCCTGGAGCTGCGCCTCGCGGTAGCGCTCGACGATCGCTGCGGTCTCGTCCGTGCTGACGCCGGCCTCGACGAGTCCGTCCTCGACGACGTCGGCGGCGACGAAGTTGGCTCCGGCGGCGAGGTCGACCTCGATCGCCGCCGACAACTCGGACGGGATCCGCTCGTCGTCGTCGATGTTGTTGATGAAGGCCGTGATCAGGGCGCCGATCACGACAGCCCCGATGAGCGCGGTGCCCACGGCCGATCCGAGCTGCTGCGCGGTGTACTGCAGGCCCCCCGCCTCGCCCCGGTCCTCCGACGAGACCGACGACGTGACGACGTTGCCGAGCTGCGAGGCGATCAATCCCATCCCGATGCCGAGGAGGACCAGCGCCGCGCCGAAGCCGGGACCGTCGAGGTCGGCCTTGATGGTCTCGAGCATCGCGAAGGCGGCGATCGCATCGACGACGAAACCGGCCTGCACGACCCGCCGTGGCCCGAAGCGGTTCGCAAGGACGGGCCCCATCGAGGAGGTGAGGAACATGGCGATCGAGATCGGGAGCATGCGCAGCCCGGTGTCGAACGCATCGAAGCCGAGCACGATCTGCAGGTAGAGCGGCAGGGTGAAGAACACCCCGAGCAGGATGACGCTCTGGTTGAGGAGGCAGGCGAGCCCGGACCGCAACCTCACGTTGGCCAGGAGATCGAGCCGGACGAGCGGGTCCCGTCCGGCCGCCTCCTCGCGGCGCTCCCACGCTGCGAACGTCCAGAGGACGACGCCTCCCGCGAGCACCACGAAGGGGGTGAGCGCGAACCCGAAGGGCTCGATCGGTGAGTTCTTCGGGGCGAGGAACCCCCAGCTGCCGGCCTGCAGCATGCCGATGACCACGAGGCCGAGCCCGACCGCCGAGAGGATCGCGCCGCCGACGTCGAGCCGGGGCCGGCGCGGGAGTGGTGGGGTGTCGCCGATCCACCGCGAGGTCGCGACGATGAGGGTGGCGAGGATGACCTCGCCCACGAACACCCAGCGCCACGACAGGTTGCTCGTGAAGTAGCCGCCGACGATCGGGCCGGCCGCGATGCCGACCCCGGCCACGCCGCCGATGACGCCGAAGGCCGCGACCCGATCGGTGCCCTCGTAGTTGGCGGCGATGAGCGTCACGAGGGCCGGCAGCACCAGTGCCGCGCCGATGCCCTCGAGCACCGACCAGCCGAGCAGCAGCGTCGGCACGTTCCAGGACGCCGCGGTCAGCGCCGACCCGGCCCCGTAGACGACGAGGCCGATGGTGAACGCCCGCCGTCGTCCGATGATGTCGCCGATCTTGGCGCCGGTCATCATGGTCGTCGCCATCATCAGCGCGTAGAACGTGATGACGGCCTGGATCGTCGTCACCGACGTCTCGAAGTCCTCGACGAGCTGGCTGATCGAGACGTTCATCACCGCCTGGTCGAGCACCATCAGGAACTGCGCCGCGGACAGGACGACGAGGGCTCGCCACTTCATCGGTGCCTACCTGAGTCCGAGCTGGGCGGCGCAGTTCGGCCACGCGTCCCAGCCCTGTTCGTCGAGCAGCATCTCCGCTCGCATGATCTGCTCGGTCCGGGGCACCTGGTCGGCCCGGCCGAGCCCACCGACCGCCTGCCACGACTCGATCGTGAACTGCAGGCCGCCGTAGAAGGGGTCGTTGATCGAGGTCCAGTCGCCCTCGGTCTCGCACTCCGCGACCGCGTCCCACAGCTCGACCCGCTCGTCGGGGAGGTCGTCGACGAAGCGGTCGGCCTCGGAGCGGACGACGCCGTCGCCGCTCACCAGGTTGTTGACCACGAGCCCGACCGCTCCGAGCACGATCACGAGGACGGCGGCGAACACCGTGCGACGCCACCGCAGGTCGAGCCGCCACCACCAGTCGGGCAACGGCGCCGTGCCGGACGGGCGTCGGTGCGCGCCGCGCCCGGGACCCGCCGTCGGGGCCGTCTCGTCGGAGTGCTCGTCGCCCGCCACGCCGCGTTCGCTCCGATCAGCTCGATCGAGCTCGGACCGCCCGCCAGCCGACCAGCACGACCACCGCTCCGATCACCGAGCCGATGATCCCGCTCGGTCGCAGTGCGAACCCGTCGCCGAAGAGCAGGCTGAGCAGGGTCCCGCCCACGAACGATCCGACGAGACCTGCGGCCAGCAGCTCTCCCCAGTCGGCCGGTTGCCAGCCGCCGCCCAGCACGAGGTTCGCCAGCCAGCCGACGAAGGCGCCGCCGACGATGATTCCGAGGATCAGCACGGCGGGGACCCTACTTCGCCGACCTCCTCCGATGGCGTGTTCTCGCGAGGGGCGCTCCGTTCGGACAGGGTTCTGGTCAGCTCGGCCCCGACGAGGATGATCTGCGCCTCGTAGTAGAGCCAGACGAGGAAGAGGCCGATCGCGCCGGCTGCGCCCGACAGCGAGGCGGTGGCCACCCGGCTGAGGTAGATGCCGAGCAGCTGGGTGCCGATCACCACGAGCACGGCGGTGACCCCACCACCGATGAGCACGTGCCTCCAGGCCAGCGGCACGGGCGCGAGGAGCTTGAGGATCAACGCGAGCGAGCCGACCCCGGCCGCCCACGACGTGCTCGTCTCGAGGAGGGGTGAGAGCTGTTCGACGAACCTCGAGCTGCCCGGTGTCAGGGCGGCGAGGACGTCGGTCGTCGTGCTGATGATCACGGCGGTCACGAGGTAGCCGGCGAGCAGGAGCACGACGACGAACGAGATCAGTCGCCGCCGCAGCGTCGTGCGAACGCCGCGCTCGAGGGGCACGGACCAGATCGTGTTGAACGCGTCCTGCAGCGCGACGAACAGGAGGGTCGCGGCGATCACCATGGAGACGGCACCCACCACGCCGAGACCCGATCGGACCACCGTGCGGTCGAGCTCTTCGGCCACCTGCCCGGACACCGATGCCGAGGCGGTGCCGAGCAGCTCACCGAGCGCGTCGTCGAGCGCGGCCTCGACGTCGGCTCGCGACACGAAGAGGCTGGCGAAGAAGACCGCCAGCGAGAGGATCGGCAGGATCGCGAACAGCGCGTAGTACGCCAGCCCGGCCCCGAGCCGGATCGCACGATCCTGGTACCACGAGACGTAGGTGGTCCGGCCGATGTCGACCAGGGTCCGGGCGCCGGCGCGCAGGGGGCCGGAGATCGAAGTCCGCCGGAGCCCGTCCACCCCGTCGAGCATGGCACCCGCCGTGGACGGACCGGCGATCCTGGTCGTGTCGGCCGCGGGTCGTCGTGGCCGCGGGGCGTCGTACTAGGTTGCGGCCCGTGTTCGAGCAGGGGCGGCGGTCCGGCCGGTCGACGACGTCCGAGGCGGGTGGATGAGCGCTCGGCGCCCCCGGACGTCCATCGCGACGCGGCTCGCCCTGTCGGTGCTCACGGTCACCGTGACCTCCCTGATCATCACGGTCGTGGTCGGCCTCGACAGCACCGACGAGCTGACCGACGACCTGGTCCGCGCCCGCCTCGAGGCCGTTCGCTCGTCGCGGACGCTGGCCGTGGAGAGCTACGTCGGCAGCGTCGAGCGTCAGGCGGTCCTGCTGGGCGAGAGCCCGATGGCGACCGACGCCGCAGCGGGGTTCACCGACGGCGCGCTGGAGCTGCTCGACCTCTCCGATGCCGTGGTCGACCCGCTGCGAGTGGAGTTGCTCGACCTCTACCGCGACGACGTCATCCCGCCGCTGGAGGCGGCGCGGGGTGAGCCGGTCAACGAGCCGACGGTCTTCCCGACCGGTTCGATCGCGATCTACCTCCAGGCGAACTACCGGGCCGCCGCCGACGGGCTGGACGTCGACGTCGACCTGATCAACGACGCCCGCGACGGCAGCGCCTGGACCGACGTCCACGCGCAGCTCCACGGCCGGTACCTCGAGGTCGCGGCACAACTCGACTACGAGGACATCCTCATCGTCGACGCCGACACCCGGGTCGTCGTCTACAGCGTGGCCAAGGAGGCCGAGTTCGGGACGAGCCTCCAGCTCGGGCCGTTCAGCGGGAGCGGGCTGGCCAATCTCGTCGACGACGTGATCGACGACCCGCAGGGCGGTGCGAAGGTGCGCGACTTCGCGCCCTACGCGCCGGCCGGCGATCGACCGCAGGCGTTCGTCGGCGCCCCGGTCCTCGACGGCGGCCGGGTCGTCGCGGCGATGGTGGTGCGCATCTCGCCCGACGAGATCGACCGCATCATGACCGGCGAGGGCGACTGGGAGGAGGCGGGCCTCGGCGAGACCGGAGAGGTCTACCTCGTCGGGGGCGACGACCAGCTCCGCTCGGAGGCGAGGGTCTTCCTCGAGGACCGCCCCACGTACCTCGAGACCACCGCAGAGGTCGGGACGGTCTCCGCCGCGGACCAGCGTCGCATCGTGGAGGGCGGGACGACGATCGGGGTCCAGGACGTCGACCCGGCGAGCGTCGAGGCCGCGCTCGAGGCGGACGGCGAGCTGATCACGTCGACCAACTACCTGGGGCGCGAGGTCCTCAGCGGCGCCCGAGCCGTGGACCTCGACGGGCTCGAGTGGGTCGTGATCTCCGAGATCGAGCGCGACGAGCTCGATGCACCGGCAGCCGATCTGCAGGAGCGCTTCCTCATCACGATCGCGAGCGCCGTCGTGCTGCTCACCTTCGCTGCCGTCGCGTGGGCGAACCGGGCCGTGCTCCCGATCCGGCTCATCTCGGACCGGCTGCAGCGCTCCGGTGACGCACGGACCGGGAAGTTGATCGACGACCAGGACATCGTCCTCCCACCGCGGAGCCCGGTCGAGTTCACCCGCCTCGCCGACACGTTCCAGCGCATGCGGGAGTCGCTGCGCGAGCGGCAGCGGGCGGTCGAGGCCGCGTCCGCGGAGCGCCTCGACGTGTTGCGCCGATTGCTGCCACCGGGCGTCGCCCGCCGCGTGGAGCGGGGCGACCGCCAGGTGCTCGACGTCGTGCCGCAGGTGACGGTGGTGGTCCTGATCGTCCACGGGCTGGGCCAGCTGGTGCGGCCCGAGGCCGGGCCGGACGAGCGCCACACCCTCGCCCGGCTCCTCGACGAGCTCGACGAGCTGGCCGAGCGCAACGGCGTCGAGCGGATCAAGCTCACCGGCGACGCGTACTTCGGCGCCTGCGGCATCGGACGGCCGTACCTCGATCACGCACCGCGGGTCGCGACCTTCGCGCTGGCCGCCCGCGACGCCATCGTCGACCTCGACACCGAGCTGGCCGAGTCGCTGGACCTCGCCGCCGGCATCTCGACCGGCGAGATCTCGGTGGGGCTCACCGGCAGCTCGAAGCTCGTCTACGACGCCTGGGGCACGACGGTCGGTGCCGCCCACTACCTGGCCCGCAGCGCCGGGCCGGGTGAGCTCCTCGTGAGCGGTCCGGCTCGCGAGCTCCTCCCCGAGGGGATCGAGACGGTCGAGCGGGGCGAGCTCGACGCACGGGACATCTGGCGACTGGTCCGCGACACCAGCACGACGGAGGTGAGCTCGTGAGCGATCTCGTCAGCGACGACACGGTCCTCGTGGCCTTCGTGCTCGTCGTGCTGTTCCCGCTCTTCGTCATCGGCGCCGGAGAGCTCGACGAGCAGCTCCGCCAGCGCCAGTCGTCGCTGCGGCCGGCGCTCTCGACCATCCGGACCTGGGCCCTGCCGCTGGCCGCGGCGTGGCTGCTGCTGGTCGCGCTCTTCGACGCCGATCGGGAGAACCTCTTCATCCGGATCGTGCTCACCGGGATCGTCGTGTCGATCGCGGCGGCGGCGCTGTCGCTGTGGCGCGTGCTCGTCCAGCGCTACCGGGCGCGGCCGAGACCGGCGGGGGAGACCGGCCTGCCGCAGCTGGTCCTGCTCCTGCCCCGCCTCGCCATCGCGCTCACCGCCGCCATCGTCATCGTCGGCACGGTCTGGGACGTCGACCTCTCGTCCGCCGCCGCGGCCTTCGGCGTGGGCTCGCTGGTCGTGTCCTTCGCGCTCCAGGACACGCTGAGCGGGTTGGCGTCGGGCGTCCTCCTCCTGACCGACCAGCCGTTCCGGCCCGGCGACTGGATCAAGGCCGACGACATCGAGGGCCGGGTCGTCGACATCAACTGGCGGAGCTCGCGGATCCAGGACCGCAACGGCGATCTCCGGATCGTGCCCAACGCCACCCTGGCCGGCGCCTCGATCACCAACTTCGACCAGCCGACCTCCCTGCATCGCGTCGTCGTGCCGGTCCAGGTCGCCTACGTCAACCCGCCGACGCTCGCCAAGGAGATGCTGCTCGACGCGGCGCGGTCCACGCGGGGTGTGCTCGCCGATCCCGCACCGAACATCGTCGTGGTCGGGATCGACGATCCACTGATGAGCTACGAGGCACACCTCTGGATCGACGACTTCGCCATCGCTCCTCGTGTCTCCAGCGACTTCGGCTCCCTCGTCTGGTACATGTCCGAGCGCCACGAGGTCCCGCTCCCGAGCCCCGCGTACGACCTCTACGTCTACGACGGCGTGGCCGCGGGCCAGGGCGGTCGCGTCGATCGAGCCGAGCTGCGCCGACGGTTGCGGTGCTCGCCGCTGCTCGATCGGCTGGGCGAGGACGAGGTCGATCGCCTGGCCGTCGGCTCGCGGGCGGCCCGCTACGCCGCGGGGGAGGTCATCTGGACCGCCGGTCTCGGCCCTCGCGACCTGTACCTCCTCCAGCAGGGCGCAGCCCGCCTGACGATCGACGATCCCGTCGGCGGCACCGTCGATGTGAACGATCTCGCGGCCGGCGAGCTCTTCGGGCTCGTCGTGCCGTCGCCGCAGTGGACCCAGCCCCCGCGCATCGTCGCGCTCGAGGACTGTGAGGTGATCGTCGTCGACGCGGAGACGGCGACGGCCGCGGCGAGCCGGCATCCCGAGCTGGCCGATGCGCTGAACCGCCTGTCGTCGACGCGGACGCGCCGGATCGATCGGCTCGTCCAGCTCCGCCTCCGGGCGACGCAGGGGAGCTCCGAGCAGCTCGTCGAGGGGGTCGAGGAGTGACGGAGTCCGCGACCGAGGAGCGTGCGACGCGCCTGCCGCGTCCGGCCGCACCGCTCAGCCTGCGCCGCCGGTTGGCGCTGGTGCTGGTCGGCGCTGCGGTCGGGTCGGTCCTCGTGCTCGGCAGCTTCAACTACTGGGCGGCCCGCACCGTGCTGGACGACCAGGTCGACCAGCAGCTCGAGACCCTGCAGAACGAGCAGGCGAAGGAGATCCGTAGCGGACTCGAGCGGTTGCGCGGCCGCGTGGCGGCCTCGGCCGCGGACGCCCGGGTCGTGGCCGCGCTGGCCGATCTGGGCGAGGCGCGGGCTGCCCTCGGCGCCGAGTCCGACCTGGTCGACGCCGCCGACGTCGAGGCGCTGTCCGACTGGTATCGCGACGAGGTGCTGGGGCCGCTCGAGGCGGCGGAGATCGACGTCGGCGACGTGGACGATCTGCTCCCGACCACCGACGCCGGCCGGGCGATGCAGCTCCGGTACACGCTCGGGCGCCCGGCCAGCGGCGACGACTCCGCCTTCGCCGAGGTCCACGATCGTTACGTCGGCGAGCTCACCGACCTCGCCGAGCTCACCGACCTGGGCGACCTGCTCCTGGTCGACCGCGCCGGGAACGTCGTGTTCTCGGTGGCCAAGAGCATCGACTTCGGGACGAACCTCCTCGACGGCCCCTACGACGACTCGGGCCTGGCCGACGCGCTCAATCGCCAGCTGCCGACGGTGCCCACCGGCGACGGTGTCTACGTCGACTTCGCCCGCTACCTCCCCGCGAGTGGGGCACCGGTCCTGTTCATCGCCGCGGCGGTCCGCGCCGACTCCGAGGTGGTCGGCTCGATCGCGTTCCAGGTCGACGCCGCGGCGCTCACCGAGCTGACGACGGCCGGTCAGCGCTGGGAGGAGATCGGACTCGGCGACTCGGGTGAGACCTACGTCGTCGGTGCGGACGGTCTGCTCCGATCCGACTCGCGCCTGTGGCTCGAGGACCCCGACGAGTACCTCCGAGCGCTCGAGGGGACCGATGCGTCGCCGCGGGTCGGAGAGCTGATCGAGCTCTTCGGCTCGACCGTGTTGCTCCAACCCGCCGAGACCGACGCCGTCCGAACGGCCCTCGACGGCGAGGTGTTCAGCGGCTCGGCGACGAACTACCTCGGCCGCTCGACGTCGACCTTCGCCAGCCCGGTCGGTGTCGAGGGCCTCGACTGGGTGATCGTCGCCGACATCGGTGCGGGCGAGACCGACGACGCCATCGACTCCTACCTCGGCACCGTGCTGCTGCTGGCCGCCATCCTGGTCCCGATCGTGTGGCTCTGTGGGCTGTGGCTCGCCCACCGGCTGACCCGGCCGGTCACGCCGCTGCTGGCAGCAGCCGACAGCGTCGCATCCGGCGACCTCGAGACGACCGCGCCGGATCTGGGTGGCGACGAGCTCGGCGATCTCGCCCGACGGCTCAACGACCTCACCAACGACCTCCGGTCAGAGGAGGAGGCGCTGGCGGCGGAGGAGGCCGCGACGACCGAGATGCTGCTCGCCGCGCTCCCGCCCCGTCTCGTGAGCCAGATCCGCAGCGGGGAGCAGGAGTTGGACGAGCTCGTCGATCGCGCCACCGTCGTGTCGATCACGACGATGGGCCTCATGGACGAGCTCGGCGGCGAGGCCGAGGTCATCGAGCTCACGTCGCAGATCTCTCGCCGGCTCGAGCTGCTCGCGGTCGAGACCGGCGTCGAGCGGGGTCGGTCGTCCGCCGACCACCACCTCTTCACGGCCGGACTCGACTCGTCCGACGACGGCGCCGCCGCAGCCGCGGCGTTCGTCCTCGGAGCGAAGCGCCTGCTGGCCGAGGTCGCGGACGAGGAGTCGGTCCACGTCTCGTTCCGCGCCGGGCTCGCGACGGGCGACCTCGCGACCGGTCTGGTCGGGTCGACCCAGCTCTCGTTCGGCCTGTGGGGCGAACCGCCCCGCCGGGCGCTGGCCCTCGACGCCGTCGCGTCGCCGGGCCAGGTGCTGCTCGACCCGTCGGTCGTCGAGGCCCTGGGCGACGGTTGGTCGATCGAACCGATCGGCGACCTCGTGGACCTGGGCGGAGCGCCCATCTCGGCAGCCGAGCTCGTCGGCTCCCCGGCGGGGACGACGGCGACGAGCTGATCGGGGTCGGACGCCGCACCCGCCGGCGCCCGACCCGGACGATCGGTCAGGCCTCGAGGGCGCCCCGTCGGCGCTCCCAGGCGAGGAAGCCCGCACCGCCGACGAGCATCGCGACGCCGGTCGCCACGAGCGTGCCCGTGCTGCCGAAGCCGGTGGCCGGCAGCTCGTCGTCGTCGTCCTCGACCTGCGGCGCACTGGTGGTCGTGGTGATCTCCGGCGCCGTCGTGGTGGTCGTCGTGGCCTCGACGGCCGTGGTCGTCGTGATCTCCGGTGCCGTGGTGGTGGTGGTCGTCGTCTCCGGCGGCGCGCAGTCCACCTGGATCCGGATCCCGCCGCTGAACACCTCGTCGGGGCCCATGCGCAGGCTCACCGTGAAGGTCTCACCGAGCACGAACGAGCCGCTGGCCGGGATGGTCAGTCCCGGCTGGTCCTCGACGTCCTCGAAGACGAAGGTCTCGCCACCGGTCTCGACGAGCAGGTCGTTGTTCGGGTGGACCGACCCCTGGTTGGACGTGACGGCCTCGCCGGTGCAGGTCAATCCGACGCCCTCGGGCGGCACGTCGATCGAGACCAGGGGCGTGATCGAACCCTCCGGCTCGCGGACCACGGTGTCGATGGGGATGTCGATGACGTTGTCCTGCGCGGCGGCCGCGGGAGCGAAGACCGCCAGCAGGACGGCGACGATCGCCGCCGGAGCCATGAGTCGGATCATGAGGGGTGTCCTTCGGGTCGGGTGGAGGGTGTCAGGAGGAGAGGACCTTGCTCTTGAGCTGCTGGTACTCGGCGTCGTCGAGCTTGCCGGAGTCGTGCAGGGCGGAGAGCTTCTCGAGCTGCTCGGCCGGGCTGGCGCCGGAGCCGGCGGCATCTTGGATGTAGGACTTGAAGGCCGACTCCTGGGCTTCGGCCTGGGCCACGGACCGGTCGGTCATCGCGTTCCCGTTCACGATCAGGTAGCCGAGGACGCCGAGGAACGGCACGAGGATGATGGCGACGGTCCAGCCGGCCTTGGCCCAGCCCGACATCTCCTTGGCCCGGATGATGTCGCCGAAGATCGAGATGACCAGCCAGATCCACATGAAGAAGAGGAAGAACCAGAGAATGGACCACAGCACCTGACCGGTACCGAAATCTGCGAGAACCATGTCGACCTACTCCCTGAGCGCGTGGCGGACCACGGCGGGTCCGATCGAGCGGCACGCTATCCCTCGTCGCCGCGCGCTGCCACACATCGGGGACCTTCGCCTCACGACTGCGGTCGCGGCATGAACTCGCGCCGGGTGTGGACCCGGACAGCGACCCGCGACACGACGTAGGGTCGTCCGCGGGGGACGCGGCGTGGCGCCCTCCCGGCAGGCACCGAGCCCTGGAGGCACCGATCACCCGACTCGCCGGCCACCGCCCGGTCACCGCGGTTCCCCCGGTCACGACGTACCTCTTCGCCACCGACCGATCGGCGCCGCGCCGTCGCCGTCCTGCCGATCTCGTGACGATGCTGGCGGCCGGCGCCGCGTTCGCCCTGCTGGGCTGGGCCGCGTGGCGGGAGCCACCCCTCGACGTGCGCGTCCTCGAGCTCTTCGCCGACCTGCCCGGCTGGATCCGCAACCTGGCCTGGGCGGCGTACACGCTGGCGGGGCTCTCCGCGATCGGGCTGCTGTTCGTCGCCGTGCTCCGCGGCGGCGTGGGCCGAGGCGTCGTGCGCGACATCGTGCTGTCGCTCGCCCTCGTCTCCGCGCTGAGCCTCGCGACCTCGCGGGCGGTGACCGGGACGTGGCCCGCCGTGCTGCCCGAGCTGTCCGACCCGACGGGTCGCCTGGCCTTCCCGACGGTGCGGACCACCCTCGTCGTCGTGGTCACCCTCGTGCTCGCACCCCACGTGACGCAGTCCGTGCGTCGCCTCGGGCGGTGGATGGTGGCGGCGTCGGTGGTCTCGCCACTCCTGCTCGGACTGACCACGGTCACGACGCTGCTCGGCGCGCTGACCCTGGCGTTCCTCGGCGTGGGCCTGATCCGGGTGGTCTTCGGTTCGCCGGAGGGCCTGCCGCCGGTCGGCCGGCTCGGCGACGCCCTGGCGCGACTCGGGGTGGACGTCACCGAGCTCGCCTACGACGACGAGCAGCCGGGCACGTTCGGGCTCGCCGGCGCCCGGTCCTCGAACGGACAGCTCACGATCAAGGTCTACGGCCAGGACGCCGCCGATCGGGAGCGGCTGGAGCGGGTGTGGCGGGCGCTCTGGTACCGGGGTGGCGGGCCGCGGACGTCCGCCGGACGGCTGGAGCAGGTCGAGCACGAGGCGTTGGCGACGCTCATCGCCGCCCGTGAGGGCCTGCGCGTCTCCGAGCTGGTCGAGGCCGGCCAGGAACCCGGTGGCGATGCCCTGCTCGTCGTGGTCGAGCCGTCCGGCCACCGCCTCGGCGATCCGGGCGCCGAGGCGCCGTCGGACGCGGCGCTCGAGGGCGTGTGGAGGGGGCTGCTCCGCCTCCACGACGCCCGCCTCTCGCACGGATCCGTCAGTCCCGAGACGATCCTCCTCGACGGCGACGAGGCCGGCTTCGTCGACTTCCAGCACGCCTCGCTCGCCGCCACCGAGCGCGAGCTCGCCGCCGACGTCGTCGCGCTGCTCGGCACCACGGCCATCGTCACCGACGTCGAGCGATCCCTCGCCGCTGCGCTCGCGCACTGCGGGCGGGAGCGGCTCGAGGGCGTCCTGCCCTTCGTCCAGGAGGCGATCGTCGAGCCCGGCCTGCGCAAGCGGATGAAGGAGGCCGGCGCGAGCCCCGAGGTGCTCCGCGCCGGTCTCGTCGAGGCGCTCGAGGTCGACGCTCCCGAGCTCGCCCCGATCCGTCGCGCATCGCTGGGCGACGTCGTCATGGTCGTGTTCGCGATCTTCGCCGCGAACGCGCTCATCTCCCAGATCGCGTCGGTCGGCTTCGACTCGATCGTCGACGAGCTCCGCGACGCGTCGACCGGGTGGCTGGTCGCAGCGTTCATCATCAAGCTGCTGGGCTACTGCACGGCCCTGATCGGTCTCCGTGCGATCGTCACGCAGCCGCTCCCGTTCGCACCGGTCGCCCTGCTGCAGTCGGCGAAGAGCTACGTCGGCCTGATCCTGCCCTCGCTGGCGGGGAGGGTTGCCATGGACGTGAGGTTCCTCCAGAAGCTGGGCGTGCCGACGCCGGTGGCGCTCGCCCAGGGCCCGATCATCAGCTTCGTCGGGTTCCTGGTCGAGGTGGCGCTGCTCGCCGTGGGCGCCTGGGCGATCGGGCAGGAGCTCGAGAGCGACGAGCTGTTCGAGTTCGACTCGGCTGGGCTCCTCGCGCTGGCGCTCGTGGTCGTGGTGGCCGGCGTGGGGATCTTCGCCGCGTCCCCGAAGCTGCGGAGCAGGGTGCTCCCGCCCGTTCGGGCCGCGCTCTCGTCGGTCCGCGAGGTCGTGACGTCGCCGGGGCGGCTGGGACGGATCGCGCTCGGCGAGCTGCTCGATCGCCTGGTCGGCGCGCTCGCCCTCGCCGCGACGCTCGAGGCGTTCGGCGTCGATCTCCCGTTCGCCGCGCTGGTGTTCGCGAGCGTCGGGACCGGCCTGCTCGCCGGGCTGGCGCCCGTGCCGGGCGGGGTGGGCGTCGCCGAGGCGACCATGACCGCGCTGCTGACCGGGGTGGGCGTCCCGGCCGAGACCGCCTTCTCGGTCGCGATCGTCTTCCGGCTCGTGACGTCCTACCTGCCGCCCGTCCTCGGGTTCTTCTCGACGCGATGGCTGGCCCGCGAGGGCTACATCTGAGCACCGCCGCGGAGGCGGGCCACGCCGTCGCGGAACGCGTTGCGGCTCCCCGGTGCGCGCACTAGACAACCTCGGGTCGGCGACGAGGAGGCGAGATGCCAGAGGGCAGGCCCAACATCCTGGTGCTGTGGGGCGACGACATCGGGATCACCAACCTGAGCTGCTACTCCGACGGCCTCATGGGCTACCGGACGCCGAACATCGATCGGATCGCCGATGAGGGCGCCCGGTTCACCGACTACTACGGCGAGCAGTCCTGCACGGCCGGCCGGGCGGCCTTCATCACCGGGCAGAACCCGTACCGGACCGGGCTGACCAAGGTCGGCATGCCCGGCGCCGACCTCGGGCTGCGGGCCGAGGACCCGACGATCGCGACGGCGCTCAAGGAGCAGGGCTACGCGACCGGGCAGTTCGGGAAGAACCACTTCGGCGACCGCGACGAGTTCTTGCCGACCTCGCACGGCTTCGACGAGTTCTTCGGCAACCTCTACCACCTCAACGCCGAGGAGGAGCCGGAGGACCCGGACTACCCCGACCCCGAGCGGTTCCCGAACTTCCGGGAGAACTTCGGCCCGCGCGGCGTCATCCACAGCTGGGCGGACGGCCGTATCGAGGACACCGGGCCGCTCACGAAGAAGCGAATGGAGACCATCGACGACGAGATCATCGAGCCGGCGCAGCGCTTCATCCGCGACGCCGTCGACGGTGACACCCCGTTCTTCGTGTGGTTCAACACCACCGGCATGCACTTCCGGACCCACATCGCCGACGAGATCCGCGGCCAGGCCGGACCGTGGCAGTCGGAGTACCACGACGCGATGGTCGAGCACGACAAGCGCATCGGTCTGATGCTCGACTACCTCGACGAGCTCGGGATCGCCGACGACACGATCGTGCTCTACTCGACCGACAACGGCGTCCACATGAACACCTGGCCCGACGGTGGCATGACCCCGTTCCGGAACGAGAAGAACTCGTGCTGGGAGGGCGCGTTCCGCGTGCCGTCGCTCGCCCGGTGGCCCGGGCGGATCGAGCCCGGCACCGTCCTCAACGGGATCGTGTCCCACGCCGACTGGTTCCCGACGCTGCTCGCCGCGGCGGGCGAGCCCGACGTCGCCGCGAAGCTCACCGAGGGCCACGAGCTCGCCGGCGGGACCTACCGGGTCCACCTCGACGGCCACGACCAGCTGCCGTACCTGACCGGTGAGGTGGACGAGAGCCCCCGGGAGAGCTTCTTCTACGTGTCCGACGACGGCGACCTCATGGCGCTGCGCTTCGACAACTGGAAGATCGTCTTCCTCGAGCAGCGGGCGACCGGGACTCTGCAGGTGTGGGCCGAGCCCTTCACCGAGCTGCGGGTCCCCAAGATCTTCAACCTCCGGACCGACCCCTACGAGCGGGCCGACATCACGTCGAACACCTACTACGACTGGCTGATCTCGCACGCCTACGTGCTCGTACCGGCGCAGGCCTACGTGATGCAGATGGCGTCCACGCTCGCCGAGTTCCCGCCCCGCCAGGAGTCGGCGAGCTTCACCGTCGGGACGATGCTCGACAAGCTGAGGGCGGGCCTGCCCAGCTCGTGAGCGCGACGACGGCGACGTTCGTCCCCGTCGAGGGCGGGACGTTCGAGATGGGCTCGGACCGGCACTACCCGGAGGAGGCGCCGGCGCACCGGGTGTCGGTCGACGCGTTCTCGATGCGGGCGACCGCGGTCACGAACGACGACTTCGCGACGTTCGTGGACGAGACCGGGTACGTCACCGTCGCCGAGCGCCCGCTCGACCCGGCCGACTTCCCGGGCGCGCCGCCGGAGAACCTGGTCGCCGGCTCGCTCGTCTTCACGATGACGCCGGGGCCGGTCGACCTCCGGCACCTGAGCCAGTGGTGGACCTGGACGCCGGGCGCGTGCTGGCAGCGGCCCGAGGGGCCGGGCAGCGACATCGCCGGACGACGGGACCACCCGGTGGTCCACATCGCCTACGAGGACGCGGCCGCCTACGCCGCCTGGGCCGGGGAGTCGCTGCCGACCGAGGCCGAGTGGGAGCGTGCGGCGCGGGGCGGGCGCGACGGGCGCGAGTTCGCCTGGGGCGACGAGGCGTGCCCCGGCGGCAGCTACCTGGCCAACTTCTGGCAGGGGGCCTTCCCGTGGCGCAACACCGCCGCTGACGGGTTCGCCGGCACCGCTCCGGTGGCGTCCTATCCACCGAACGACTACGGCCTGCACGAGATGACCGGCAACGTCTGGGAGTGGACCTCGGACTGGTACGCCGACCGTCACCCGGAGCCCGCCGCCGACGCCTGTTGCGTGCCGACCAACCCGCGCGGTCCCGCCATGGAGGCGAGCTTCGACCCGGCGCAGCCGCAGTTCCGCATCCCTCGCCGTGTGATCAAGGGTGGGTCCTTCCTGTGCGCCGACGAGCACTGCCGTCGGTACCGGCCCGCCGCCCGGCGTCCGCAGATGGTCGACACCGGGATGAGCCACATCGGCTTCCGGACCGTCGTCCGCGCCGGAGCGGTCCGACCGGACCGACGAACCGCTGGAGGAGACGATGACTGATCGCCCGCTGCCGTCGTGGCGCGAGGGGCCGACCCGGTCGGCCGTCCTGGGATTCCTCGCCGCCGCCGACGACATCGCGCCGTCGGACCGTCTCGCCGTGTTCGACAACGACGGCACGCTGTGGTGCGAGAAGCCCAACTACGTGCAGCTCGACTTCTTCGTCCGCGAGCTCGTGCGCGCGGTGGGGGAGCGACCGGCGCTCGCCGACCGGCCGGAGTACCGGGCCATCCTGGACGGCGATCGAGCCGCGCAGGCCGAGCTCGGCCTCGAGCGCATCGCCTTCTCGCTCGTGGAGCTCTGCGAGGGGATCACCCCGGAGGAGTTCGTCGAGCGGGTCGACGAGTTCTTCTCCTCCGCCCGCCACCCCGATCGCGGCGTCGCCTACGCCCAGATGGTGTACGTGCCGATGCTCGAGCTCATCGACGAGCTGCGGGCGAGGGCGTTCGACGTGAGCGTCGTGACCGGGGGCGGCACCGAGTTCGTCCGTGCGGTCAGCGAGCGGCTCTACGGGGTCGCTCCGGTGTCGGTCGTCGGATCGCAGGTCGGCTACTCGCTCGTGCGAGAGGCCGGGCGGCCGGTGCTGCGCCGGGCCACCGAGCTCTTCGGCGAGCTCAACGAGGGCGAGGCCAAGATCTCCAACATCCAGCGCCAAATCGGTCGCCGGCCGGTGGTCGCCGGCGGGAACTCCCCGGGCGACAACGAGATGCTGGAGTACGCCGCGGCCTTCGACGGGCCCTCGCTGGCGCTGGTGGTCGACCACGACGACGGCGACCGCGAGTACGCCTACGAGAGCGTCGCCGGGTCCTTCGCCGCCGCCGAGTCCGCCACCGCGACCGCCATGCGCCTCGGCTGGACCGTGGTCAGCATGGCGAACGACTGGTCGACGGTCTTCGCCGAGCCGTGAGCTCGCCCATCGACGACGAGATCTCGCGGTTCTACACCGACCACCCGTACCCACCGCCGGTGCTCGACCTCGGCGCCGAGCGGGCGGCCTGGAGCGACGGGCTGCGCCGACGGCTCCGCCACCATCTGCTGTGGCCGACCCGCCCGCCCGGGGGCGAGCCGGCCGTGCTCGTCGCCGGCTGCGGGACGTCGCAGGCCGCCCGCCATGCCGTGCGCGCGCCCGGCTCCGAGGTCGTCGGGATCGACGTGAGCCCGGCCGCCATCGACGCCTCCACCGAGCTCGCCGATCGCCACGGGCTGGACAACCTCGAACTGCACCTCCTGCCGATCGAGGAGGTCCCTGCGCTGGGGCGGACCTTCGACCTCATCGTGTGCACCGGCGTCCTGCACCACCTCGACGATCCGCTGCGCGGCCTCCGGGCGCTGGGCGAGGCCCTCGCACCGGGCGGTGCGCTGCTGCTGATGGTCTACGGCTCCGCCGGCCGGGTGGGCATCGCGATGCTCCGGGAGTACTGCCGGCGCCTCGAGATCCGCCCGACCGCCCAGGAGCTCGCCGATCTCGTCGCGACGCTGGGCGAGCTGCCCGTGGGGCATCCGCTGAGCCACCTCCTGCGGACCGCGAGGGACTTCCGGGATGCCGACGCGCTCGCCGACGCGTTGCTCAACCCGCGCGAGCGCTCGTACTCGGTGCCCGAGCTCCTCGGGTTGGTGGAGGCGGGCGGCCTGCGCTTCGCGCGCTGGTGGCGGCAGGCGCCCTACCTTCCCCACTGCGGAGCGCTGACCGAGACGCCTCACGGCCGCCGCATCGCCGGGCTCGCACCCGAGGAGCAGTACGCGGCCGTGGAGCTGTTCCGCGGCGACCTCGCCCGCCACACGGCGATCCTGCACCGCGTCGACGGGGCCGAGCCGGTCGGCGTCGACTGGGCCGGCGAGCGCTGGCGCTCCTTCGTTCCCGTCCGGCCGCCCGAGGTGATCGTCGTCGAGGAGCGGCTTCCGGCCGGCGTCGCCGGCGCCGTCATCAACCGACGCCACACCGCCACCGACCTCGTGCTGTTCCTCACACCGGCCGAGCGGGCGGTCTTCGAGGCGGTGGACGGCCGGCGCACGATCGGTGAGCTCGCGCCCGAGGGACCCGACCTCTTCCGACGGCTCTGGTGGCACGACCACGTCGTGGTCGACGCGTCCGGAGCGGCCGGGACGACGGGCGCCGGCTGACCGACCTCGTCGGCGCTGAGCCGCTTGCGAGCCGTTCGCCCAACCGGGAGACTCTCCAGCCGTTCGCGGCGGGTCGGCGGAGTCCCGCCCCGAGGACCGCGTGAGGAGCGACATGACGGCACGGGCACGCTCGATCGACGGACGGTCCTTCACCTTCGAAGCGCCGATCGGGGTGGCCGTCGGCGCCGGGACGTACGTGACGATCTCCCGGGCGGACGGGACCGCGCTGCTGGGGCAGGTCCTCGAGGTGGCGGCATCGCCGAGGTCGACCGGCGGGGGCGAGCTGCTCACCGGTCGCGGCTCGCTGCTGTCGTCGGCCGGCGCGGCGGCGTTCGTCGATGCGTCGCTCGAGCCGGCTCCCGCTTCCGTCGTCGTCGACCACCTCGGCGCGGCGGGCGCCGCGACGGCCGGGATCGAGATCGGCAACGTGCAGGGCGTCGCGGACGCCCCGGCGCGCCTGCAGGCGAAGGGCTTCGGCCGCCACACCTTCCTGTGCGGCCAGTCCGGATCGGGCAAGACCTACACGCTCGGCCTCGTCCTCGAACGGCTCCTGCTCGAGACCGACATCCGGTTGGTCGTCCTCGATCCGAACTCCGACTACGTCAACCTGGCACGCGTCCGTCCGAAGGCCGATGCCGGGCTGCCGGGCGACGTCTACGACGAGCTCGTCGAGCGGTACGCCAGCATCTCACCCGACGTCCACGTGTTCGGGGGCCCCGGATCGGAGCGACCGCTCAAGGCGCGCTTCGGCCGGCTCTCGTTCGAGCAACAGACCAAGGTGCTCGGGCTCGACCCGCTCTCCGATGCCGAGGAGTACAACGCCTTCGTCCGCATGACGCGCCGTCTCGGCGACGACTACACGCTCGACGACGTCCTCGACGCGGTGCAGCGCTCGTTCGACACCGCCAACCGGCGCCTGGGCCTGCGCATCGACAACATGGGCGTGCGCGACCTGTCGATCTGGGCCCGCGACGACCAGCCCGTGATGGCGCAGCTGCCCGACGACTGGCGGGTGCTGATCGCCGATCTCGGCAGCCTGGGCTCGGCGGAGGAGCGCTCGATCTCCGCTGCCGCCCTCCTCGGGTTCCTCTGGGACGCCCGCCACGCTCGCCGCCCCGTCATCGTCGTGATCGACGAGGCCCACAACGTCTGCCCGGAGCGGCCCACGACCGCCAACCAGGTCCTCGCGACCGATCATGCGATCCGCATCGCCGGCGAGGGTCGCAAGTACGGCCTGTACCTGCTGCTCTCCACCCAGCGTCCGAGCAAGATCCACCCGAACGTCCTGTCGCAGTGCGACAACCTCCTGCTGATGAAGATGAACTCGACGGGGGACATCGCGACGCTCACCGAGACGTTCTCGTACGCACCGCCATCGTTGGTGGCACAGGCGCCGTACTTCGGCCTCGGCGAGGGCCTCGCCGCCGGGAAGATCGCCCCGGACCCGCTGCTCTTCGGCAGCGGGCGGCGCCTGACGGTCGAGGGCGGCTCGGACGTCCCGTCGACGTGGGCGTCCCCGAGGTCCGCCGGATGACCCACCGATCGGCGCGCGCCGTCAGCTAGCGTGCGCGACACACGACGCGCGACGGACGACACGAGGAGTGGAGACATGGTGGCACCGGGCTGGTATCGCGATCCCGTGGGCTTCGGCGAGGGCCGGTACTGGGACGGGCAACGCTGGACCGACTCGGTGACGCGCGACGGCTACACCAATACCTCGGCCATGGATCCGGCTCGGGCCGAGATCCCCCCGGCACCCGGCTCCGAGCTCAACGCCCCTCGTCCGCCGGCCTCGCCGCCGCCCCCGGCTCAGAACGTCACGGTCCAGTCCGGCGGCGGCGGTGGTGGCGGCACGCCGACCGCGGCGATCCTCGGCGGCATCGCCGTGGTCGTCGCCGTGGTGGCGGTCATCATCGCCCTCGCGTCCGGCGGTGACTCCGACGACGACGACGAGACGCCGACCACGACCGAGGCGCCGGCGACGACCGCCGCTCCGGAGCCGGAGCCCGAGGAGGGCGGCGAGTAGCTCGCCGAAGCGTTCGACGACGAGGAGGTCGCGATGATCAGAGCGTTGGTGGTGTTCGCGGTGGTCTTCCTCGTCGTGACGTTCCCGGCGACGTGGCTGCTGATGCTCTTCCTCGGCAACGTCGGGGTGCACGTCGGCTACGTGGGCGTGCTGCCGCTCGGGATCCTGGTCTCGGCGTTGCTCGGCGGCGCCTCGGCCGGCAACTACTGACCGCCGGCCCGGCCGTTCGCTCGGACCGGGTCAGCGGACGAGGTAGTGGCTCAGCTCGGTGTCGGCCTGCCGCAGGGCGAAGGCCGTCACGAGATGTGACAGGCCGCGAGCGAGGGCCATCGCGCCGACCCAGAAGACGAGCAGGGCGATCGACCGGCCGGCGTAGCCGACGGCCCACACGCCGAGGGCGATGGCGAGCGCACCGACGAGCAGGCTGAGCCACCACAGCTCGTTCCAGCGCCGCGTCGACAGCGCGATGATCACGTCGACCACCCCGGCGAGCAGGACGAACCAGCCGATGAGAGCGGCCAGGACGAGGAAGGTCCGGCCCGGCCAGGCGAGGGCGATGATCCCGGCGCCGACCTCGAGCACGCCGAGCACGATGTGCAGCCATCGCCACCGCGTCACGGCGGAGGCGATCGCGAAGTCGATGAGACCGCCCGTGATCAGCCCGACGCCGAAGAAGGCGGCGACGGCGTAGACGGTGGTGACGTCGAACGACAGGACCACGAAGGCGAACAGCATCCAGGCGATGCCGCTCACGAGCGGCATCCACCACAGTCGGTCGACGTCGTCGCGCTCGGGTGCGGGCGGTGCGGCGAGCGTCGAGTCGTCGGACATGTTCACGGACCTCCGTATCCGGGTGGTACGACCCGCGTGACGCTGTGGGCGATCGTGACCACGAGGGACATGACGATCAGCCCCACCGTCAGGTGCAGGCCGACGAGCCACGCCTGCGCGGCGCCGTCGATCGCCAGCGAGAACGGGAAGAGCAGCGAGGCGACGAGCGCGACGACGCACAGGATCTCGAAGAACCACTCCGGGCGGGGGATCAGGTAGAGCATGAGGTTCAGGGTTCCCGCCGCCGCGACCGTGACGAGCAGGCAGGTCCAGATCACCCGACTGTCGGACAGCACGACCAGGCTGCCGGAACCACCCCGGTCCGTGACGAGCAGCGGTGTGTCGAAGACGTCACCGGCGAGGCGCACCACCGTGATCCCGGCGAACGACGCGATGGCCGCCACGACCAGCGCGGCGCTCCAGTAGCGGAGCAGATCGATCTGCACCTGCCCGCCCGATCGGAACGTCCGGCCGGCGCCGCTGCCCGCTGAGGTCATGGTGCGCTGCTCCCGGGTCGGGTGTCGGTGGGGTGCGGAGTCCGCTGACGAGCCCGACCCTAGTGCCCGGCCCACGGGCGCCGACGGGGATCAGCCCGGGGAGGATGGCCGCGCCATCGCGGTCACCGGGTTGGCGTCGTCGGGATCGCCGACGGCGAACAGCCGCGCCGACCGCAGCCGCCGGTATCGGTCGAAGAGCACGACGATCAGGGTCAGCAGGACCGCGAAGAACAGCCCGGCAGCCGTGTTGAACCGGCCGTCGTCACGGGTCGCGAGCGCGGCGTAGCCGGCGAGGAGCGAGACGTTGACGATCGACAGGGCGCCGAACCGGGCGAAGGTGGAGGTCCACTCGAGCTCGCGCTCAGCCCGCCACATCGCGATGGCGGCATCGGCGACCACGAGGATCGACACGGCGACGACGGTCTCCAGGGCCCCCACCTCGGTGCTCGGCAGCATCTGGGAGAAGATCACGGTGACGAGGGTGAGCAGCGCGATCTTCTCGACCGTCGCGGCGCCGCGGATCGGTTCGGCCCACTCGCCGGGCCGCGGGACGGCGGTCCAGCCGAGGTGACGGTTGACCGTGGTCGAGTCGAGGCTGAAGCTCCAGTCGCCGTCGGGGAGTCGGCGCGCTCCCACCCACGCGGCCGTGGCCAGCGCGACCGCCCCGAGGAGCAGCAGGGTCGTGACGAGGGGTCGGTTGCCGAAGCCCTCACCCCAGGTCGAGGTCGACATCACGCCGAAGACGTCCTCCTTCACGAAGTCGGTGAAGTCGAGCTGCGCGATGTGGATCCACCACTCCTGCGGCAGCTTGATCCCGATCCAGATGGCGGCCACCGCGGCGATGACGCCGCGATGTCCGAGGCGGGCCGGGTTCCACCTGGACCTGACGCCCTCGTAGAAGATGAAGAAGTACTCGAAGGTGTTGGCGAACACGAGCAGCATCCACCGCTGGTCGGTGAGCTCGAACGCCGTCACGCCGACGAGCCGGTAGTACCAGAGGAAGCGCGCGGCGGTGAACGCGATCGGGTTCGCCCAGTTCTTCATGGTCGCGACGTAGGCGATGGTGAGGTAGTAGACGTCGAGCGCCTTGTCGTAGCCCTGGTAGTTCTCGAGGTCGAGCTCGGTGTACTGCTGGAAGATCGTCTGGTCGGCGGCGTCGATGACCAGCGCGGCGAGGATCGCCGGCAGGGGGAAGCGGGGGATCAGCAGCGGCACGAGGAAGCGGGCGCCGACCACGAGCAGGAAGATCAGGCCGTCGCTCACGTCGCCACCTCGAGCGGCTCGGCGGCAGGGCGCCCGTCCTCCTCGGCCACGGCGTCGCCGTACCAGAGGGTGACCGCCAGGGCGCCCAGCGGTGACACGATCGCATGGACGCTGGCGACCACGAGGCCGAACGCCCAGATCGGCAACGACACGAGCACGAGGAGCACCAGCAGGCTCACGACCATGCCGGTCACCTGCACGAGCAGCGTCGCGGAGACGACGAGCGCGGCGGTCGGGCCCCACCGTCCGATGACGAGCTCGCTGCTGCGCGCCGTGGCGGCCGCACCGGAGCGTTCCTCGAGCACGACGACCTGCGGTACCAGCTGGTAGCGGACGAGCTGGCGGATCGCCCACGGCAGTCCGATGACCGTGACGGCCAGGCCGACGACCACCAGGGCCGCTCGCAGCGTGCCGGACGCCAGCGGTCGGAGGTGGGCGAACACCGACCGGTAGGACGCAACACCGCGAGCCGTCCGCCCGTCGTCGAGATCGTCGAGGTAGTCCGCCACGGCAGCGCCGACGATGACGAGGGCGAGGAGGTTGCCCGCGCTGCCGATGATGATCACGAAGACGACGCCGAAGCCCGAGCGAGCGGCGACGAGCTCGAGCAGCGCGTCGGTGAACGGCACCAGCCACCGGGCGAGTCCGACCAGCAGTCCGGCGAGGAAGGCGACCGGGAGGTGGACTGCCCCGATGCCGAGCATCGCCCGCCAGTGCGAGCGGTAGAGCAGCAGGGCCGAGCGGATCGACTGCCCCACGGACCGACGTCTGCGCAACGGCAGGGCCTCGACCGGGGTCCAGTCGGTCCGCGCCGCGAGGAACCGCCAGATGCCGACGGCCAGGAGGATCAGCACGAGCAGCACCAGCGGCGATCGCGTCGCCGTGACGAGCAGGCCGGAACCGACCTCGGTCGCTGCGCAGAAGACGTCGATCACGGCGTTCCCCGCGGAGTCGCCCGCCGGCACCACGACGCTCGCGTCGCGCAGCTCGTCCTGCCACTCGAACGGCGCGGTCCAGCGTCCCTTGGTCTGTGGTCCGGTCGGGCCGTTGAAGGGACCGGACTGCTCCTCGCCCCACCGGCCCTCGAAGGCCAGCCAGGCGAGGGGGTCGGACGGGTCGTCGACGGTGTCGGGGAGCACGACCACCTCGGGGTCGAGCTGCCGCGACGGGCCGTCGGTGTTGTCGCAGCCGAACCCCTCGGAGCCGCTGCGGCCGAGGTAGAGGGCCGAGCCGAAGTAGCTGGCGTGCGAGCCGGCCGATGGGTAGACGACCGGGCGGTCACCGATCCGCTCCAACTTCGACGAGCCCCAGCCGGCTCGCTCGCCGCCCTCGTGCTGCGCGTAGCCGACCTCGATCGGGTCGACGGTGAGCGCCTCGTCGACGCTGTCGGCCTCGAAGACGAGCTGGATGCCCTCCCAGTCGCCCTCGTGCTTGTTGTTCCAGTCGTTGTAGTACCAGAAGAACCAGTACTGCAGCGCGAGGAGCCCCGGGCGGTCGGCCTGGCTCGCGACGTGGGCGTAGACGACGGCCCGGTCGCCGGTCAGCCGCCGGTTGTCGGCCTCGTACACGCAGCCGGGGTCGAGCGAGTCACCCGGGAAGTCGAGGTGGGTGCCAGCACCGCCGCCGAACAGATCCGCCGCGCCCGGCGCCCGCATGAGGACCGGCCTCGTCCCGCCCGACTGTCGGAGCACGACCTCCGGGTTGTCGAGCACGATGTCGACCGAGGTGGGCAGGTACGGCTCGCCGTCGGTGTCGCACTCGTCGTCCTGTGCCTTCAGGACCAGCACCGGCGCATGCCGCTCGGCGAGCTCGGCCGCGGGGTCGCGGTCGCCCTGCTGGGCGCCGGCAGCGTCGATGCCGGTGAGCAGGACGCCGAGCGCGAGGACGACGATCAGTGGCCAGCGGCCCCTGGCTCGAGATCCCCGCTCCATCTGCGCTCCGTCCTCGACGAGGGCTCGGCGGAGCGTAGTGCGAGCGGGACCGTCGCCGGCCGATGTCGGGCGCGACCGGACGCGCTCGCGTCGGCGATGGGCTCAGACCGTCGATCGCGACAGGCGCACCATGCGCGTGCGGTCGAACTCGTGGGCCTCGACGAGGGACAGCTCGACGAGGCCGGGCACGACCGGTTCGAGCTCGACCCACAGCCGGCGCACGATCTCCTCGACGGTGGGCTCCCGGTCCCAGACGATCGGGCGATAGCCCTTCCAGTCGCCCACGTCGGCGGCGGTGAGGTAGCAGCCCTCCCACGGCGCGACCGTCGAGGCGAGGACCGCCTCGAGGTCGTCGGCCGGCACCACCTTGTCGGCGTCGGGTGGTCCCTCGACGGTCGCCGAGACGGTCCAGGCGTGGGTGTGGACGAGCCCGTCGACCCGATGGCCCCACCGAGCCGTGATCGCGGCCGTCATCGTCAGCTTCATGGGCACTCCCGTGTGCGGCAACTGCAGCCGGGAGCGCCCGCTGGCGAGCGGACCCGTAGTCAGGAGCGTGCGTGTACTTCGATCCGACGGTACCGGAGGCCTCGGGTCGGCGCCCGTGAACACGGTGTGTCAGCGGTCGACCGCGACACCGTTCAGCTCGTCGACCGCGGCGAGCACGTCACCGCGGGCGAAGAAGTCGACCGCGACCATCGTCACGGTGGCGTCGCGCTCGCGCTCGCACGCCCGCACCCGGTCGACGATGAGCGAGGCGTCGTTGGCTGCATCCGCCGCCTCGGCATCGGGCGGGCTGACGAAGTGGTTGACGAGGAAGAGCGGGCTGTCTGGCGTGCCCCGGTTCTCGTCGCACGAGAAGTCGTCGACGGAGGCGAAGCTGAACGGCGTCTCCTGGGTGAAGGCGAAGCCGTCGTGGTACCAGGGGACGTCGCCGCTGTCGTTCTCCGCCATCACGAACACCCGCCGACCGGCATCGATCATCTCGCCGAGCGTCGGGAACGGTTCGTCGATCGACTGCTCGTGGAGGTAGCGGCCGAGCCCTGCGCTCTCGAAGGCGTCGCGCGTGTCCTCGGGCGTCAGCTCGTCCTGGATGAACAGCACCAGCACCTCGCGTGGATGCCGTTCGAGCCAGCGCCGCATCGCCTCGAGCTCGGTGCTCAGCGGCGTCGCGCCCGTCTCGCACAGGGCATGGCACAGGTAGGCCTGGGCATCACCGCCCAGGTCGCTCTGACGGGCCTGCACGGCCTCCGCGGCCGCGACCGCTTCCTCGCCGATCTCGGCGACGAGCTCCTCGCGATCCGATCCCGTGGGCCGGGCCCGTTCGGTGATGACGACCCCGAGCGTGCCCTCGATCCCGTACCAGGTGTCGATCAGCAGTCCGCGGTAGCCGGCGTCGAGCTGTTCGATGATGCCCTGCGAGTGGTTGGCGGCGAGGTACCCGTCGGCCGCAGCCGAGTTGGAGTTGTGCGTCGCCGCGATCACCACGTCGTCGAGCGGACGGTCGCAGAGCAGGACGCTGCCGTTGCACCCGACGCCGTCGGCGGCCTCGACGCCCCGACCGACGCTGCGCACGATCCCGAACCCGAGCAGCGCCACGATCCCGACCAGGGCGGCGGCACCGACGCTCCACGCCGCGAGGCGCCGGCGGGTCGGCGCGGCATCGATCGAGGGCTCACCCGCGGCGACCGCGGTGAGGACCTGGGCGACCGTGGTGGCGAGCAGGACCAGCCCGAGGATGCGCACGACGGCGTCGACGGCACCTCCGGGGTCGGTGAGCAACCAGAGCCCGATGGACAGCGTCGCGAGGATGCGCACGACCGCGCCGAGCGGGGTACCGGAGCGCCAGGCGAGTGCGGTCCGGACCGCCTCGACGACCGCGTCGATCGTCAGCGGGCGGAGCATCGCGGCGGCTCCGGCCCCGAGGGCCGTGCCGACGGCGACGAGCACGAGCCCCCAGGTGGTCAGGTCTCCGGCGTAGGAGTCCCACACGGCCGCTGCGGCGCGCCCCGCCGTCCGGTCGGCGATCCGCGACCCGAGTCGCTCGCCGACGACCAGCACGCCCCCGACCACCGCGATCCCCGCCCCCACCGGGACGAGCTCGCGGCGGCGATGCCGAGCGGCCGCGATCGCGGCGCCGTAGCCCACGAGGGCGAGCAGTGGCAGGAGGATCGCCGCAGCGCGCACGTCGTCGGCGGCGTCGACGAGATCGGTCAGCTGGTCCCTCGTGACCACCGTGACGAGCGTGTCCGTGAGGTCGTCGGGGAGCTCCTCGGCCAGCTCGGGCTGCAGGGCCCGGACCTGTGCGTTCACGATCAGGAGGAGATCGGCGAGTCGCACCGTGACCGTGTCGTCGCTGCCGCTCAGCAGGGTGGCGTGGGTCTCGGCGAGACCGAACCGGAGGATGTCGGCCGCCGTGTCGCTGTCGAGGATGAACTCGGTCGCGGCGAGGAGGATCGGGCGCACGCTCAACAGGTCGGGCCGCAACTCGACGAGCCCGTCGACGGCCTCACGAGCGACGAAGCTGCGCACGTCCGGATCGTCGAGCGTGGCGGCGCCGCGATCGGCGAACTCGCCGGCGTCGAGGATGTTGTCGCGTGCGTACGCGGTCAGCGCGCCGATCACGAGGAGCGAGCTCGCAGCCACCACGAGGGCGGTGGCCAGCCGATCCGAACGCACGACCTGCACGGGCCGAGCTTCGCACGGTCGCCGAACGCCGGGTGGTGGGGCGCGCTCAGAGCTCGTCGTCGGGGTGGCGGATGCGACAGACGAACGCCGTGAGGAGGCGGCCGACGTCGCCGTCGGTGGCCACGGCGATCTCGTCCGCGAGCTCGCCGTCGTTGCTCCCGTCACCGACGAGATGGATCCGCCAACCGTCGCCGCTCACCGCGAGCGAAGCGCCCTCGGGGTCGTCGACCTCACCCACCTGGTGGATCGTCGGTTCGGTGAGGAACTCGAAGTGGAACGCGATCGGCTCGCCGTCGACGACGCACGCGTGGGTGCGCACGTCGTACGGGAGCCCGTTGCGGTCGGCCGGCTGGCTCTCGCCACGATCCTCGATCTCGCAGTCCAGCACGGCGAGGCGCTCGCTGGCCGTCGAGGCGCCGGCGCCGTCCCCGTCCGGCCACGCGCCGAACACGACGGCCAGGAGCGCGACCGCTGCCACGGCGGTCACGGCCGTCACTCGCTGCGGCGATCGGAGCGTCGCTCCCCATCCGGACACGGTCGTGAGGCTAGGGGCGTCGTCGAGCACCACGTCGACCGGGCCAGCGCCCTGCGTGGTTCCGCGGCCCCGGCCTTGTCGTTCGACGGGGCCGCCGCTAGGTTCGTAGCGATCACTACAATCCGGATCCAGGGGCGAGATGACCGAGACCGACCCGATCGAGACCGTCGAGGCGTACCTCGACGCCGAGGCGGCGTGATGGCCGGTGGCGAGGGCTCGACGACGACGATCGAGCGGAACGTGCTGGGTGCGGTGCTCGTCGCCTTCGGTGCGCTGACCGTCGTCGCGCTCGGGGTCGACGGTCTCGGCGGCTTCGCCGACGCGATCACCTTCAACTGGGCGTCGTGGCAGATCTACGTCGATCTCGTGATCGCCGTGGCGGTCATCTGCGTCTGGTTGCACCGCGACGCTCGCTCCCGAGGAGCGAATCCGTGGCCGTGGATCGTTGGCGCCGCGATCGTCGGCATGTTCTCTCCGCTGCTCTACCTCCTGCTGCGACGCACCAGCCGCTGACGGTCAGAGGTCGGCGGTCTCGCCGACGTGCTCCTCGCTCACCGACCAAAGCCGCCGGGCGGCGTCGGTGTCGACGGCGTACGAGCGCACGCCGCTCTCGGGCGACTCGTCGTCGACCTCGGCGATGCCGCAGTCCTCGAGGTACACGCCGCCCTGACCGTCGAGCTCGGGAGCCGTGGCGGCGTACACGGTCGTCGCAGCGCCGGCCTCGACGCTCTTCAGCTTCAGGCTCGGACGGTCCTTGGTGTAGGCGGCGATGTCCTCCGCGGTGAGGTGCCGGCCGAGGTCGGTGACGATCGCGCCGGGGTGGAGCGCGAACGCACGGACGCCTCGGTCCCGCAGTCGCCGGTCGAGCTCGACGGCGTGGAGCACGTTGGCCGTCTTGGACTGGCCGTAGGCGACCCAACGGTCGTAGGGCCTGCGCTCGAAGTGGAGGTCGTCGATGTCCACCGCCGAGTTGTGGTGGGCCCGGGACGAGAGGTTGACGATGCGGGCACCCGGACCGGCCGCCAGGAGGGTCGGAGCGATGAGGGCGGTCAGCAGGAAGTGGCCGAGGTGGTTGGTCCCGAACTGGCGCTCGAAGCCGTCGTCGGTCGTGTCCTTCGGGCAGGCCATGACCCCTGCGTTGTTGATCAACACGTCGAGGTGGTCGTGCTGGTCGTTCCACCGCTGGGCGAACGCCCGGATGCTGGCGAGGTTGCCGAGCTCGAGCTCCTCGATGGTGATGTCGTCGTTCCCGGTCGCGGTCGCAATCGCCGCGACCGTGGCCTCGGCCTTGGGGAGGTCGCGGGCGGTGAGCGTGATCGACGCACCCTTCGACGCCAACGCCCTGGCGGCCTCCGCCCCGAGGCCACCCGATGCCCCCGTGATGAGGAACCTCCGCCCGGAGAGGTCGAGCCCGTCGACCGCCTCGTCGGCGGTCGTGTCCTCGCCGAAGTTCTCTCGGTCTCCCATGTCGCATCCCCTCGTCGTCGCCGACCGGTGTCTACCCATGATCCGAACCGGGGACCCAACCGGAGCGGCTGCGCTGGGATCCGGGCGCGCCGACCGGCCATGATCGGGAGCGGGCTTCGAACGCACAGGGGGATCGGATGGCGGACCAGGACCTGACCGGGCGCGCCGCGCTCGTGACCGGCGCGACCGGGGGGATGGGGCGGGCGATCACGCTCCGGCTCGCCGAGGCGGGCGCGGATGTGGTCGCGACCGACCTCGACGACGCCGGGGCCGACGACCTCCTCGCCGCGTGCGCACCGGCCGCAGGGGCCGTCTCCTTCCTGGCCGGGGACGTGTCGTCCGCCGCCGACGTCGCCGTGGTCGTCGCCGAGCTCATCGAGCGCCACGGCCGCCTCGACTGCGCGGTCAACGCTGCCGCCATCGAGTTCGAGACGGTGCCGCTCGCGGAGTGCGCCGACGACGACTTCGACCGCATGATGGCGGTGAACACCCGCGGGGTGTTCCTCACGATGAAGGCGGAGCTCAGGGCGATGGTCGAGGCGGGGAGCGGCGGTTCGATCGTGAACATCGCGTCGACCAACTCGTTCACGCCGCAGTTCGGCCAGCCCGCCTACACGGCGAGCAAGCACGCCGTGCTCGGTCTCACCCGCAGCGCCGCGATGGACTACGCCCGCCACGACATCCGGGTGAACGCCATCTGCCCGGGCGCCATCGACACCCCCATGCTGCGCAACGCCATGGAGCGTCGGGGTCGCGACGCCGGCGACGTCGCCGCTCGACTCAGCAAGTTCCGCCGCTTCGGTGCACCCGAGGAGATCGCCGACGCCGCGCTGTGGTTGTGCTCGGACGCGTCCTCGTTCACGACAGGTCACGCACTCGTCGTCGACGGCGGGATGCTGGTCGGATGAGCGCCATCCCGTCCGAGGAGGAGATGCAGGCGCTGGTCGGCACGGCGCTCGCCGGTGGGACCTACGAGATCGCCCACTGGGAGAACTTCCTCTTCACCGATGCCTGCGCCGCCGACCAGCTCCCGGATGGTCTGGCCCACCCCGCCCACCTGTTCCACGTTGCGATCAACGGCGCGGGCACGACGATCCAGGAGCTCTTCGACGCAGCGCACTCGATGCCCGGCGACCGGGTGAGCATCGACTACTACGACTGGACGCTGCGTCGGCCGCTGCGGGAGGACGAGCGGTACTCGATCACCGGCTCCATCACCGAGCACGCGCGCTCGACGGACGGGCGTGGGAGCCTGCGGGACTCGGTGACGTACGTGTTCTCGCTCGTCGACGACGACGGGGCGGAGGTCGCCGAGGTCGCGTTCCGCTGGCACTACTACCGCGTCGACGACCGGATGGCGTCGTGAGGGTCGCGATCGGCGACGCCATCCCACCGTTCGAGCTGCCGGGGGGTGCGACGCCGGAGCGGATGCAGACGACCGCGGCGATCCTGCGCGATCCCACCCCGCTGCACTGGGACCGGGAGTACACCAGGGCGCGCGGTTTCGACGGGCGCCTGCTCAACCAGACCCCCCTCAACATGGGCTACGTCCTCAACATGCTCATGGCGTGGGCCGGGCCGACCAGCGTGCGACGCATCCGAGCCCGCTTCCCGAACGTCGTCCTCGACGGCAGCCCGGTCGTCACCGGCGGGTCGGTCGTGGCGATCGAGCGGGTGGGTGACGAACGGGTCGCCGAGTGCGAGGTGTGGTGCGATCGCGACGACGCCGTTCGCTGTCTGCTCGCGACCGCGTGGGTCGCGCTGCCGGACTGAGGCCGGGGCCGTCAGTTGCCTCCGGCGACGATGATCGTCTGGCCGGTGACCCAGCTGCCCGCGTCGCTGGCCAGGAAGACCGCGGTCGTGCCCATGTCGTCGGGCGTGCCGAGGCGCTTGAGCGGGATGCGCTTGAGCGCCATCGCCTCCAGCTGCTCCACGTCGGTGTCGAGCGCGGTCATCATCACCTCGGTCGGCACGTAGCCGGGCGAGATGCCGTTCACCCTGATCTTCGGGGCCAGCTCCAGCGACAACGTCTTGGTCAACGAGTTCACCCCGGCCTTGGCCGCGGCGTAGTGGCCGCTGCCGGGCACGCCGCGGTCGCCGGCCGGCGACGAGATGTTGATGACGCTCCCGCCGTCGGTCATGCGCTCCGCGGCGATGACCGTGGCCATCCACACTGCGGTGAGGTTGAGGCGCAGGCACCAGTCCCAGTCGTCCTCGCTGATCTCCGACAGCGGGGTGCGAACCGGGGAGCCGCCGGCGTTGTTGACCAGCACGTGCAGGCCGCCGAAGTGCTCGACCGCGGCGTCGACGAGCGCCGTCACCGCGGCCCGGTCGGTCACGTCGGTCGTGACGGCCAGCGCCTGCCCGCCGGCCTCGTTGATCTCCGAGGCGACCCGCCCGATGCGGTCGGTGCTTCGGGCGGCCACGACCACGGCGGCCCCCGCCTTCGACAGGTTCTTGGCGATGCCCTCGCCGATGCCCTGACCGCCACCGGTCACGATCGCGACCCGCCCGCTCAGATCGAACGCCTCCATCAGACCGCCCCCTCGGTGCTCGCGATGACCTCGCCGAACTCGCTCAGGCGGTCCAGCCCGCCGGGGCCGGCGTAGAAGAAGGCCGGCACCATGATCCGTCCGACCCCCAGCTCGACCAGCTGCTCGACGCCGGCCTTCGGATCGCCCAGGTGAGCGCCGAACATGGCGTTGATCTCGATGCTGTCGGGATCGCGGTCCGCGTCCTCGGCCGCCTGCCGGAGCCGGCCGATGAGACCACCGAGGCGCTCGGCGTCGCCCTCGCCCGGGAAGTACCCGTCGGCGAGCCGCACGGCACGCCCGATCGCGGCGTCGGTGTCGCCGCCCACGAGCACCGGGATCCGCTCCTGGATCGGCCGGGGGCTGCAGGTGACCGGGTCGAAGTCGACGAACTCCCCGTGGAACTCCGCGTGCGGGCCGGCCCAGAGGGCCCGCATCGCCTCGATGTACTCGTCGTTGCGCTTGCCGCGGCGTTCCCACGGCACCCCGAGGGCGTCGAACTCCTCCTTGAGCCAGCCGACGCCGAGACCGAGCTCGACCTTGCCGCCGGAGAGGCGGTCGAGCGTGGCCAGCTCCTTGGCCAGGATCAGCGGGTTGCGCTGGGGGACGATCAGGATGCAGGTCCCGAGCCGCATCGACGGCGCGGCGGCGGCCGCGAACGCCAGCCAGATCAGCGGGTCGGGGATCGGTGTCTCGGGCTCGGCGGGGATCTTCCCGTCGGCGGTGTAGGGATACCTCGACTCGATCGTGCTCGGCAGGATCACGTGCTCGCCGCCCCAGAGCGACTCGAAGCCGGCCGCCTGGGCCCGACGGCAGATCTCGAGCGCGTCCGCGTGCTCGACCCCGATGCTGCTGGCGAACGCCAGTCCGAACTTCATGTCCCCGTGCCCCCTCGGCTCCGATCCCGGCGGCGATCGTAGGCACCCGGCGGGCTCGAGGCCCCATCCCGACCGGGCCTCGGCCCCCTACCCTGAGCCGCGTGAGCAGCCTGGACGACCTGGTCGCACGGTTCGTGGTCGACGATCCCGACTTCATCGCCGATCCGTACCCGGTGCTCGGTGAGCTGCGGGAGGCCACGCCGATCTTCCGCAACGAGGCGACCGATCAGTGGATGCTGACCCGCTTCGACGACATCTCGCGCACCCTCAAGGACCGCCGCCTCGGCCGGGCCTACACCCTTCGGTACTCGCACGCCGAGCTGGGCAAGCCGGAGCCCGACCCCCGCTGGTCGTCGTTCCACGAGCACGAGGCCTGGTCGCTGCTGTGCCTCGAACCGCCCGACCACACGCGGATCCGCCGCTTGATCTCGAAGGTCTTCACTCCCCGCGCCGTGGCGGCGATGGCGGACGACATCGCCGCGTTCTCCGACGAGCTGCTCGATCGCTGCGCCGACCTCGGCACGTTCGATCTGCTCGCCGACTACGCCCAGCCGTACTCCGTCGCGGTGATCTGCTCGATGCTGGGCGTGCCCGCCGCCGACACCCAGCGGCTGCTCGACTGGTCGCACGCGATCGTGAAGATGTACGAGCTGTCGGCCTCGGACGACACGAAGGCCGCCGCCGACCGGGCCGCCGCCGAGTACATCGACTACACCCGCACGCTCATCGCCGAGAAGCGCCGTCGACCCGACGACCTGCTCGTCTCACGGCTCGTGGCCGTCGAGGACGGCGGCGACACGCTGTCGGAGGCCGAGATCGTCTCGACAACCATGGTGCTCCTCGAAGCGGGGCACGAGGCCACGGTCAACACCCTCGGCAACGGCTTCCGGGCCCTCCTGCACCACCCCGACCAGTGGGCCCGGCTCGTCGACGGCGAGGTGGCGGCGCCGTCGGCGGTCGAGGAGCTCCTGCGGTGGGACGCCCCGCTGCAGCTCTTCGAGCGCTGGGTGCTCGAGGACGGTGTCGAGATCGCCGGCCAGGCCATCGCCGTCGGGGAGGAGGTGGCGATGCTGTTCGGGTCGGCCCAGCGCGACCCCCGCCGCTTCGACGACCCCGACGCCTTCGACGTGGGCCGCGGCGACCCGGCGCACATCGGCTTCGGCGGCGGCATCCACTTCTGCATCGGCGCGCCGCTGGCCCGCCAGGAGCTGGCCCGCTCGGTGAGCGGCTTCGTCGAGCGCTTCCCGCGGTTGCGCCTCGTCGAGGAGCCCCGCTACCACCCGACCTTCGTCATCCGCGGGCTCACCGCGCTGCGACTGGCGACGGCCTGATCACGCGAACCCGACGAGCGCGCAACCCCAGTACACCGGGAGCCCGACGAACAGCGCGTGGCCGAGGTTGCCGGTCCGCCGTACGACGACCAGCGCCGCGACGACGGCGATCAGGGTGGCCGGGTCGGGTCGGGTGACGCCGCCGCCGGAGGTCGCGACGGCGGCCGTGAGGAGACCGCCGAGGACGGCCGGCCCGACGAGCGCGAGCCGGTGCTCCAACCAGCTCCCGAAGGTCGCACGGTCGCCGACGAGGACCATCGACGCCCGCAGGAGGTAGGTGCCCGCTCCGGCCAGGGCGAAGACGGCGATGGTGCTCATCGCCGCGCTCCCGGCATCGCAGCGGCCACCGCCACCCCGAGCAGCGCAGCCACGGGCAGGGCCAGCCCGCCCGGCAGGCCGCTCACGAGCACGACGGCGCCGCCGGCGGTCGCCGCGGCGACGAGCTGGCCCCGGCCGGCGGCGGCCCGGGCGAGCATGCCGGCGAACACCAGCGGCGCTCCGAGGTGCAGACCCAGGCCGGCGGGCAGCCCGGCGCCGGCCGCGTAGCCGACGACCTGGAAGGCGAGGAAGGCGACGACCATCCAGCCGGAGACGACCAGGTAGTAGCGACGGCGCCAGGCCAGGCCGGTCGACTCGTCGAAGCGGTCCTCGCAGAGCAGGAAGTTCTGGTCGATCAGCGGTACCGCCAGCAGGAGCTGCTGCCAGCGGGGAGCGCCCTCGAACCAGCGGCGGAGCGCGGTGCTGTAGAGCGCGAACCGCAGGTTGATCGCGATGGCGGTCCCAGCGGCGACGGCGATCGCCGCCTCTGCGCCGACGAGGTCGACGGCGGCGAGCTGGGAGGCTCCCGCG
Source organism: Actinomycetota bacterium (assembly GCA_039818945.1). GTDB lineage: Bacteria > Actinomycetota > Acidimicrobiia > Acidimicrobiales > Poriferisodalaceae > JBCBSZ01. The sequence goes on along the minus strand of JBCBSZ010000015.1, from coordinate 31,118 downwards.
AGGAGGAGCGCGGGGGTGACGATCGCCTCGGCGAGGCTCAGGCCGTTGGCCGCGCTCGCCGCACCGATCGCCAGGGCGAAGGGGACGAGCGCGGCCACCACGGGGGCGACGTCGATGGTGGCGAGGCGGACCGGATCGGTCGATCGGGCCGTCGACGGGGCAACCGGGCTCATCGGTGGCACCAGTTCGCCATCGCGAGCGCGGCGTCCACGTCGGCGAGCTCGACGTCGGTCGGGCGTCGGAAGGTCTCCTCCGCGATCCATCGGCGGTACGTCGGCTCGCCCAGCATCGAGGCCAGGCGGTCGGTCTGGCTGCCGTGGGCCGCCAGCGCGGCGCGCTTCTGATCGAGGGCCGGTCCGTCGAGGGTGAGCGCCAGCTCGATGGCGTCGGTGCGCACCCCGTCGGGCTCGTCGCCCATCCAGATGCCGATCGCGTCGTTGGTGGCGCGCCATTCGTCGAGCCACAACGAGCTCTTGGCGGCGTACCAGAGGCCGCCCATGCGGGTCTCCATCCACGCTGCGGTCGCCGCCTGGCCGGCCGCGATGTGGTCGTCGTGGCCGGTGATGCCGTCGGGCCCGAAGGTCACCGTCATGGTGGGTCGCACGGAGCGCATGATCGGGACGAGCTCGGCGGCGAGGTCCTGCCCCCGCAGCTCCGCGAGGCGGCCGTCGGGATGGCCGAGGAAGCGGACGTCGTGCACGCCGAGTGCGGCGAGGGCGTCGAGGAGCTCGCTGCGGCGCTGCTTCGCCTTCACCTCGGTGAGGCGATCGTCGTCGGCGGGGAAGCCGAGCTCGCCGTCGGTCACGGCCACGACGGTCACGGCCCCGCCACGATCGACGACCTCGGCCATCAGGCCGGCCGAGAGGTAGGCCTCGTCGTCGGGGTGGGCCCAGACGCCGAGCAGGCGGTGGGGCTGAGCGGTGGTCATCGGCGTGGTCATGTCGGTCTCCCGTCGTGTCGACCTCGACGATGACGGCTGCGCGGCCGCAGATCATGGAGCGGACGTGGAGATCATCTGCAGACGCTCTCCATATGCTCGGGCGGGACCACCGGGAGGATCGACGTGCAGGTCATCGATGCGGCAACGGTGCGCGATCGGACGCCGTGGCCGGTGCTCGTCGAGTCGATCGCCGAGGAGCTCCGCCGGGGGGTGGTGGTCGCCCCGGAGCGGCACGTGCACGGGTTCGGCGTCGAGGACGGCAGCGAGGGATCGCTGCTGCTGATGCCGGCGTGGAGCGACGGCGAGCTGGCGATCACCAAGGTCGTGACCTACGTGGGCAGCAACGCCGACCGAGCGCTCCCCACGGTCAGCAGCATCGTGCTGGCGTTCGACGGCGCGGACGGCCGTCCCCTCGCCACGATCGACGGCGATGCCCTGACCGCACGTCGGACCGCAGCGGTGTCCGCCCTCGCGGCCCGTCACCTCGCCCCGGTCGACGCCGCTCGCCTGCTGGTGGTCGGGACCGGAGCGCTCGCCCCGAACCTCGCCGCGGCCCACGCCACCGTGCGCCCGATCGAGGCCGTCGAGATCTGGGGCCGCCGACCCGATCGGGCTGCCGCCGTGGCAGCGACGCTCGCCGGGGAGGGCCTCCCCGCCACGCCGGTCGACGACCTGGCGACCGGGGTCGCCCGAGCCGACATCGTGAGCTGCGCTACCGGAGCGACCGAGCCGCTCGTGCGCGGCGTCTGGCTGGGTCGGCGCACCCACCTCGAACTCGTCGGATCATTCTCGGCCGCGATGCGCGAGTGCGACGACGAGGCGATCCGACGCGGCACCGTCTTCGTCGATGCGCGGGCCGGAGCGCTGGCCGCGGGCGATCTCGCCCGCCCGATCGAGGACGGCGTGCTGGACCCCGCCCACATCGCCGCCGACCTCGCCGGGCTCGTGCGCGGTGACCACCCGGGCCGGGGGTCCGACGACCAGCTCACGATCTTCAAGTCCGCGGGGACCGCCGCGGCCGACCTCGCCGCGACCAGGTTGGTGCTCGCCGCAGGCTGAGCTGCCGTCGGCGCAGGCCACGGAAACGACGAAGGGCCCTGTGCCGCGCCACCTCGCCGTGCTCCGATGGACACGAGGGGACGAACATGGCCGGTACCCACGACCCGGCGGGCGTCGTCGGCCCGCCCGGGGTGCTCGATGCGCTCATCGGCGCGCTCGTCGACGACGGCTACGCCGTGATCGGGCCGACCGAGCGCGACGGCGCCATCGTGCTCGAGGAGATCTCGGGCGCCGAGGACCTGCCCGTCGGCCGAGGCGACGACCAGGCTCCGGGCTGCTACCGCCTGGCCGACCGCGACGACGAGGCCCGCTTCGGGTTCGTCGTCGGACCCACCTCGTGGCGCGCCCACCTGATGCCGCCGGAGACGTTGATGATCCGGGCGCGACGCACGCCCGACGGGTTCGAGGTCGACGAGCCGCCCACCGCTGAGCGGCCGCTGGCGCTCGTCGGCGTCCGCGCCTGCGATCTCGCCGCGTGCTCGGTCCTCGACCGGGTCCTCGCGGCGGGACCGCACCCCGACGACGAGTACGTGGACCGCCGGACGTCCTGCCTGATCGTCGCCGTGCAGTGCACCCGCTCGGCCGCGACGTGCTTCTGCGCCTCGATGGGCACCGGGCCGACCGTCGGAGACGGCGCGGATCTCGTCGTGACCGAGCTCCTCGACCCCGACCATCGCGTCGTCGTGGAGAGCGGGACCGACCGCGGCGACGCCGTCCTGCGCCGGTTGGGCGGCCGGCCGATCGGGGCGGACGCCCGCGCCGCCGTCGCGGACGCGGTTACCCGGGCCGCCGACGAGCAGGTCCGTGCGGTCGAGCCCCACCGGCCGGTCGGACGACTCGTCGCCCGAGCGGAGCACCCACGCTGGACGGAGATCGCCAGCCGGTGCCTCGCATGCGGCAGCTGCACGATGGTGTGCCCGACGTGCTTCTGCACGTCGATGGAGGACACGACCGACCTCGGTGGCGACGTCGCCGAGCGCCGCCGCCGCTGGGACAGCTGCTTCACGACCGGGCACAGCCTCCTCGGCGGTACGCCGGTGCGGCCCGACGTGCGCAGCCAGTACCGGCAGTGGCTGACGCACAAGTTCGACTCCTGGGTCGGGCAGTTCGGCACGTCCGGCTGCGTCGGGTGCGGCAGGTGCATCACCTGGTGCCCGGTCGGCATCGACGTCACCGAGGAGCTGGCGACGCTCCTCGCCGAAGAGCGGGGAGAAGCGTCGTGACCATCGAGCTCGAGCTCCGGGAGTGCCCCGCCCTCGCCGAGCTGCCCGACGAGCATCTCGCCATCATCGCCGGCTTCGCGCGTCACGAGGAGATCGGCGAAGGCGAGCTCCTGACGGCGAGCGGCGAGCCGGCCGACCGGTTCTTCGTCGTCCGCCGCGGCCGGTTCTTCGTCGAGATCCCCGCCGCCGGGGTCGGTCGTCTCCTGATCGACTCCGCCGGCCCGCACCAGATCGTCGGCTGGTCGTGGCTGTCGCCGCCGTACCGGTGGCACTTCGACACCAGGGCGGCGGAGCCGGGCCTGGTGGTCGCCGTCGACGCCGCAGCGACCCGGGACGCCATGGAGGCCGACCACCACGTCGGGTACTCGATGCTCCGGTGCTTCTCGGCGCTCGCCATCGACCGGTTGCTGCACACGAGGCTGCGACTGCTCGACGTCACCGCTGCGCCGCGACAGGACGCGCCATGAGGCCGGAACCGTTCCGCGTGGTCGCTCGCCGACAGGAGACGGCCGACACCGTGACGCTCGACATCGCACCGTGCGACGGGCGCGCCCGCACGGTCGGTCCGGGCCAGTTCGCGATGCTCTGGCCCTTCGGCATCGGCGAGGCGGCGATCTCGTACTCCGGGATCGGGCTGCCGGGAGAGACGGCCGGCGTCCGGCACACGATCCGCAGCGCCGGTCCGACCAGCGCGGCGCTGTGCTCGCTCGACGTCGGTGACGTGGTCGGTGTCCGAGGTCCCCTCGGCAGGGGCTGGACCGTCGCCCCCGATCCCGAGGTGCCGCTGCTCATCGTCGCCGGCGGTCTCGGGCTCGCGCCGCTGCGACCGGTCGTCGAGCTCCTGGCCGACACCGACCGCCGCGCTCCGGTCCGGCTGATGATCGGGGCTCGCGACCCGGAGCAGCTCCTCTACCGCGACGAGCTCGATCGATGGCGGGGCGCCGGGATCGACGTCGCCGTCACGGTCGACCGCGCCCGGTCCGGGTGGTCGGGCTCGGTGGGCTTCGTGACCGAGCTCATCGACGAGGCACCGGTTCCCACCGACGCCACCGCGCTGGTGTGCGGCCCGGAGCTCATGATGCGGTTCACCGCGCGCCGGCTCGAGGAGCGGGGGGTGCGGCCCGATCGGATCCAGGTGTCGCTCGAGCGGAACATGCACTGCGGCATCGGCCACTGCGGCCACTGCCAGCTCGGCGCTCGCTTCGTCTGCACCGATGGCCCGGTGCTGCCGTGGTCGTCGGTCGCCGAGCTCGTCTCGGTGGCGGACCGATGACCGCCCGCCGACCCACGCTCGCGGTCTGGAAGTTCGCCTCCTGCGACGGGTGCCAGCTGTCCCTGCTCGACTGCGAGGACGAGCTCTTGGAGATCGCTGGAGCCGTCGACATCGCCTACTTCCTGGAGGCGTCGACCGAGACGGTCGACGGCCCGTACGACGTGTCGTTGGTCGAGGGGAGCGTGGCGACCGCGGCGGACGAGGAGCGGATCCGTGCGATCCGGCGGCAGTCCACGACCCTCGTGACGATCGGTGCGTGCGCGACGGCCGGAGGCATCCAGGCGCTCCGGAACTTCGCGGAGGTCGGCGACTACCTGTCGATCGTCTACGCGCACCCGGAGCACGTGGACGCGCTCGCGACCTCCACGCCGATCGCCGAGCACGTGCCCGTCGACCTGGAGCTGCGCGGCTGCCCGATCAGCCGGTCCGAGCTCGTCGGCACGATCGCGGCGCTGCTCCACGGTGGCCGCCCGCCGGTGCGCTCCCACAGCGTCTGCGTCGAGTGCAAGCGTCGGGGGCTCGTCTGCGTGACGGTCGCCGACGGGACGCCGTGCCTCGGCCCCGTCACCCACGCCGGGTGCGAGGCGCTCTGCCCCGCCTACCGACGGGGGTGCTACGGCTGCTTCGGGCCGATGGACCACCCGAACACGGCGGCGATGGTGGAGCTGCTGGAGCGCTCCGGCCTGGACGTCGTCGACCGGGTGCGCCTGCTGCGGACCTTCAACGCGGCCGCGCCTGCCTTCAGCGAGGCGAGCGTCGAGTTGGAGCGGCGAGGGGGAGCGTCGTGACGCATCGAGGTGGGGGAGGGCGCAGCATCCGCAACCCCGCGCTCGGCCGGGTCGAGGGCGAGGGCGGCCTCCGCCTGACCCTCGACTCCGACGGCGTGCGCGACGTCCATCTCGACATCTTCGAGCCCCCACGCTTCTTCGAGGCGTTCCTTCGGGGGCGTGCCCACACCGAGCCACCCGACATCACGGCGCGCATCTGCGGGATCTGCCCGGTGGCCTATCAGATGAGCGCGTGCCTGGCGATCGAGGACGCATGCGGCGTCGAGGTGACCGGCCCGATCGACGACCTGCGTCGGCTCGTGTACTGGGGCGAGTGGATCGAGAGCCACGCGCTGCACATCCACCTCCTGCACGCCCCCGACTTCCTCGGGGTGCCGAGCGGGATCGCGCTCGCCGAGCTCGATCGGGAGGCGGTCGAGCGCGGGCTCGCGCTCAAGCAGGCGGGGAACGACCTCGTCGAGCTGGTCGGCGGTCGGCCCATCCACCCGGTCAACGTCCGGGTCGGGGGTTGGTACCGCGTCCCACGGGCCCGCGAGCTGCGCACCCTGCTCGATCCCCTGCGGGTCGCGCGGGATCGTGCGCTCGAGGTCGTCGAGTGGGTCGCGGGCTTCGAGCGGCCCTCGCTCGAGGTGGAGCACGAGGTGCTCGCCCTCCACGACGGCACGTCGTATGCCGTGTTGCATGGTCGGGTCGCGTCCGACGGAGGGCTCGACCTCGCATCGTCCGACCTGGAGCACCGGGTCGTCGAGCACCAGGTGCGGCACTCGACGGCGTTGCACGCCCGCACCTCCACGGGGGGCCGGTACCTCGTCGGCCCGATGGCGCGCTTCCGCCTGAACCACGGCCTGCTCGGCTCGCTCGCCCGGGAGGCCGCCGACGCGGCCGGTCTCGACCCGGCGGGCCGGAACCCCTTCGACAGCGTCGTCGTCCGGGCGGTCGAGACGCTCCACGCCTGCGACGAGGCGGTTGCGCTGATCGAGCGGTACGTGGAGCCGGACGTCGCCGCCGTGCCGGTCGAGCCCCGGGCCGGGGTGGGCCACGGGGTGACCGAGGCGCCACGGGGGCTGCTGTACCACCGGTACGAGCTCGACGACGACGGCACGATCCTCGACGCCCGGATCATCCCGCCGACCTCGCAGAACCAGGCGGCGATCGAGGAGGATCTCCGCCGGCTGGCCGAGCGGCACCTCGACGCCACCGACGACGAGCTGCAGCAGCTGTGCGAGCACGCGATCCGCAACCACGACCCCTGCATCTCGTGCGCCACGCACTTCCTCGATCTCGTCGTGGACCGTCGGTGAGCGCCGTGGTGATCATCGGTCTCGGGAACGAGGCCGCCCACGACGACGCGATCGGGATCGAGGTGGTCAGGTCGCTCGCTCGCCCCGTCCCACCGGCCGGCTTGCGTCTGGTCGAGGCCGACGGCGATCCCGCCCGGCTCCTCGCGGCCTGGGAGGCAGCGGAGGTGGCGGTCGTCGTGGACGCCGCACGCGTCGGCTCGGTCGCTCCGGTGACGGTCATCGACGGTGAGGAGGCGGCGCTCCGTGGCGACGACCGTCGGTCCAGCCACGGCCTGGGCCTCGCCGAGGCCGTCGAGCTCGGACGGGCGCTCGGACGTCTCCCCGGGCGACTCGTCGTCGTCGCGGTCGCCGGCGAGCGCTTCGAGCCCGGCTTCGGCCTCAGCGAGACGGGCCGGCGCAACCTCGGTGAGGCGGTCGCCGTCGTTCGGCGTCTGACGTCAGCTCTCGGGTTGGATCGTCGTGACGGGAACGTCGACGAGGCGCCGCAGGCGGCTGGGCAGATCGAGACGCAGCCATCGTGACGCTCCGCCGGGGAGCATGGAGATGACGATCTCGTCGACGCTGGTTCGTTCGAGCGCTGCGGTCACGGCGACGTACGGGTCCCGTGGCCCGATCTCCGCCGTGTGGGCCACGCCGAGGTCGTCCAGCAGGCGCTCGCAGGACCGGAGACGGTCCCGGGTCGCATGCTCGGAGGCTTCCTCGTCCTCGACCATCACCGGTGTGTAGCCACCCATCGGGTGCAGCGACGACATCGAGAGCGTGTCGTCGGTCCGGAGCTCCTGGTGGCGGGGGACGACCACGTGGAGCTCGCACGGCCCGCCCGCCGCACGTGCCGTCACGAGCGAGGTGACCGCGTCGGTGTCGAGCGTCTGGTTGGCGACGAGCAGGATGCGGTGGACCTGCACGGTGCGGCCGGGGTCCTCGACCGAGCGGCGGGCGCGATCGATGCGGTAGCTGACCTCGAGCTTCACCCGGTAGCGGACCTCGTCGTCCACCCGGGTCAGGTCGAGCTCGGTCACGCGGGCGTTGCGGAGATCGTCGATCGAGCTCGCCGCCTCCCGGACACCCGACCGCGCCGCGTCCTCCCAGGACGTCGGCGAGGTGGCGACCAGGCGGAGGACCTGGTGGATCGGCTCCTCGGGACGGGGCACGGCGTGCTCAGTCCTCGGTGACCGTGTGCTTGAACGACAGCCGGATCTTCGTGCGGAACAGACAGATCTCGCCGTCCTCGATGAGCACGTCCTGCTCCCACGACTCGGCGCTCGTCCCGATCAACTCGACGACGTTGGAGACGCTGCCCGCCATCGTTCGACCCCCTCGTTGGCGCCGGACCGTACCCCAGGGCCCTGCGGGCGTCGACCGATCGTCAGGGCCGTCCGCCGGGCCCACCCCGGCCCCTCGGCCCGCCGTCGCGCCCGGGCCGGGGCCCGTCGCCGCCGTCGCCCCGGCCGTCGCCGCCGGGCTGACCGTCGCCGGGAGGCGGCGTGCCGACCTCGACCGCGGGCTCCGCTGCCCCGGCCGGGTCGGGATCGGCCGGGTCGGGATCGCCCGGGTCGGGCGTCGGCTCGGGCTCGGGCGCCTCGGCGGCGTCGACCTCGGACCGGGGCTCGGCCTCGGCGACCGACGCCTCGGCGGCGTCGAGCTCGGCCTCGGGTGCTGGCTCTGGCTCGGGGATCGCCGGGTCGGCCGCCGGCTCGGGCGCGGGTGCGGGAGCTGCGGTCGTCGTGACCACGACCGGATCGTCCGCTGCTGCGGCGACCGTCGTCGCCGTGAGCGGCGCGTCCGCGGTCTCGGCCGGATCCGACGAGGAGCGCGCCCAGGATCCGGCACCGGCGGCGGCCAGCGCGACGACCGCGGCGGCGACGAGCACGGGGCGCCGACGGCGGCGACGCGTCGGCCGCTCGGTGGGCGTCGCCTCCTCGTCCTCCTCGCCGGCCCAGCGCACGACGACCGTCTCGTCCCCGCTCGACGCCGGCGCCGGCGTCGGCGGCGCGAAGGTCGCACGGACGGGCGCGAGTCCCAGCTCCGAGCGCACGGCGTCGAGGGCCGTGGCGAGGAACCACGCGCTGGGCGGACGCTCCTCGGGGTGCTTGTGCATCGCCACCTCGATGAGTCGCGCCAGCGGGTCGGCGACGCCGGCCTCGCGGGGATCCGGCGGGGCGTGGGTGGCGAGGCGGTGCACCGTCGCCGCCATCGCCTCGCCCTCACGGCGGCCGAAGGGCACCTCACCCGTGAGCAGCGTGAGCAGGGTGCTGCCGAGCGAGTAGACGTCGCCGTGCGGCGATGCGGGTGCGCCCTCGAACACCTCGGGGGCCGCGTGCCCGAAGCTGACCTGCAGCGTCGACGTCGCGTCGCCGTCCTCGATCGCGGCGACGCCGAAGTCGGCGAGCTTCCACTCGCCGGACGCGGTGCGCACCACGTTGGCCGGCTTGACGTCGCAGTGGACGACCCCGGCGCGGTGCGCGTGCTCCAGCGCGGCGGCCAGGCAGATGACGAGCTCGGTCGCCTCGTCGACGCCGAGCGGGCCCGCCGCGAGGCGATCCTCCAGCGATCCCTGCGTCGCCAGCTCCAGCACGAGGTAGCGGGCGCCCTCGGCGGTCGTGCCGGCGCCGAGCAGCGAGATGACCGCAGGGTGGTCCGAGACCCGCGCCAGCGCTCGCCGCTCCCGTTCGGCCCGGCGGCGGGCGTCGGCGGCGGGGAGGCCGTCGTGGACCTTCACCGCGACCTCCCGATCGTGCTCCGGTTGTCGACCTCGGTAGACCGTCGATTGTCCACCGCGGGCGATCACGTCGAGGATCTCGATGCCGTCGATGTGGGGGGTCGGGGCTGGGCTGGTCACGGTCGGCTCCTGTTCGTTCCGGTGCCCGTCTCACCGTGAGGTCCGACCCGCAAGGCGCCCGAAGGGCACCGGCAAGGAAACGGCAAGATCGGCCGCCGGGCGTGGTCGGCCCCGCTCCGAGCGCTGTCGCCACCGTTACCCTGCGCCGCATGTCCACCGTGTTGATCGCCGAGGACGACGCGGAGATCCGCACGGCGCTCGACCGCATCCTGCGCTACGAGGGCTACGACGTGGTCGTGGCCGAGGACGGCGCTGCGGCGCTCGAGGTCCTGGGCAGCTCGGACGTCGACTGCGTGGTCCTCGACGTGATGATGCCCCACGTCGACGGGCTCGCCGTGTGCCGGCGGATGCGGGCCCGGCGCGACCGCACGCCCGTGCTCATGCTGACCGCCCGCCAGGAGGTCCGCGACCGCGTCGAGGGGCTCGACGCCGGCGCGGACGACTACCTCGCCAAGCCGTTCGACCTCGACGAGCTGCTCGCCCGCATCCGTGCGCTGCTCCGCCGCAGCGCCGACGACGAGGCCGACGAGATCATCACCTGCGGGGCGGTCACCCTCGACCCGCGGCGGCACGAGGTGCGCAGCGGCGACGACCCGGTGCACCTGACCCGTACCGAGTTCGAGATCCTCCACCTGCTGATGCGCAACGAGGGCATCGTGCTGTCCCGCAGCGTCATGTACGAGCGCATCTGGGGCTTCGACTTCGACGGCTCGTCGCGGTCGCTCGACGTCCACGTCGGGTACCTGCGACGCAAGCTCGAGGCCACCGGGCTCGAGCGGATGATCGAGACGGTGCGCGGGGTGGGCTTCGTCGTTCGCGACGACGGGTCGTCCTGATGCTGCGCCTCGGTCTGGGCGGTCGGCTGTCGGTCGTGTTCGCCGCGCTCGCGGTCGTCGTCACCCTGATCGTCACGTGGGCGACGCTCGTCTCGACCAACGACGAGGTGAACGAGGACGTCGACAAGTTCCTGCGGGAGCGGTCCGAGGAGATCACCTCCGGTGCCCGCGGCCAGCCTCCCGAGGGCAACCGGCGTGGCGGCGTCGGCGCGGCGATCGACCAGGACGACGTCCAACGGGCGGTCGAGGCCGACGCCGTCGTGCAGCAGCTCGACGAGGACGGCGAGATCATCGTGTCGCTCGGTGTCGAGCTCCCGGTCGAGCCGATCGACCTGACGGTCACGCCGCGCGGTGGGGCTGATCCGGTGCTCCGCACCATCGAGGTCGACGGCACGACCTACCGGATGATCACCCGCCACGTGCCCGGCGGGGGAGCGGTGCAGGTCGCCCGCGAGATCGACAGCACCAACGCCCTGCTCGCGACCATCCGGAGCCGGGCGCTGCTCATCGGAGCCGTCCTGGCCGTCGCCGCCGCCGTGATCGGCTGGCTCGTGGCCCGTGCGGCGACGTCGCCGTTGCGGCGGCTGACCGCCTCGGTCGAGCGCGTCGCGGCGACCCAGGACCTCGACACGCCCATCGCCGTGGGTGGCGACGACGAGATCGGGCGGCTCGCCGCGTCGTTCGACGACATGCTCGAGGCCCTCACCGAGAGCCGGCGCCAGCAGCATCAGCTCGTGCAGGACGCCGCCCACGAGCTGCGCACCCCCCTCACCAGCATCCGGGCGAACGTCGATCTGCTCGTCCGCGCGCCCTCGATCGACGAGGCGGAGCGCCAGGAGATGCTCGGGCGGGTGCGCTCCGAGCTCCGCCACCTGAGCGCCGTCGTGACCGAGATCGTCGAGCTCGCCACCGACTCGCGAGACGAGCGCGAGCACCGACCGCTCGACCTCGCTGCGGTCACCGAGACGGCCGTCGCCGAGCTCGGCGGTCGCGGCGACGAGGCGGTCGTCGTCGACACCGAACCGACCGCGGTGGAGGGCGACGAGGACGCGCTGCGGCGAGCGATCGGGAACCTGCTGGACAACGCCCGCAAGCACGGCGGCGCCGGGACGATCGTCGTCACCGCCCGCGACCGCACCGTGACGGTTTTCGATCAGGGCCCCGGCATCCCCGAGCCGGATCTCGGCCGCATCTTCGACCGGTTCCATCGGTCGAGCGCATCGCAGGCTGTGCCGGGTTCGGGGCTGGGGCTGGCGATCGTCGCCAAGGTCGTCGCGGACCACGGAGGCGAGGTGTTCGCCCGGAACCGGGCCGAGGGCGGCGCGGCGGTCGGGTTCTCGCTGCCGCCGGCTACCAGCTGACGTCGAGGTAGGCCCCGGGCAGGGGGATCCGCTCGCCGGAGGCCGTGCTCACCGCGGCGTCGCCCTCGTCGGTCAGCTCGAGGAGGTGGCTGCCGGTGGGGTCGGCATCGATCGCTATCGTGCCGTCGGGAATGTCCACCTCCCGGATGAGCTCGCCCTCGATCCAATCGAAGGTCACGAGCACGGCGGAGCGGTCCTCGAGCCTCGGGCTGACCAGCAGCCACAGCAGACCATCGGCCGCCGTGCCGTCGCGCACGATGCCGGCGACGCTCACCTCGCCGGCCCACGTCGGTTCGCCCGCGGTGGTGAAGAGGGTGATCGTCGACTCGAGCGCGTCGTGGTCGGTGATCGACACGGCGACGACGTTGTCGTCGATCCAGCCGAGGGGCTGAGGAAAGCCGGGCACGTCGGTCGGTCGGGACAGGATGGGCCCGGTGCGCTCCGCACCGATCACGACCTCGCCGGTCGTGGCATCGCTGACCTGCACCCCCTCCTCGAGCACGCCCATCGCGACACGGCTCCCGTCGGGCGAGAGCTCGGGCCACACCCCGAGCGCCGTGGCGAGCGGGGCGTCGATGCCGGCGGTGTCGGGGCCGATGGCGAAGAGGCCGCCGGCGGCCGGCTCGCAGCAGTCGCTGACCCAGGCGAGTCCGCTGGCGGCGGCGTCGACGCCGACGAGCGCCTGACCGAGCACGTCCGGGTCGTCCGACAGCGGGCCCCAGCCGGCGACGCGGCGGAGCACCTCGCCGGAGGTGGAGTCGACCGAGACCAGGTCGTAGGTCTCGTCCTCGATGGCCCAGAAGCTCGTCGGGAGCGCCGTGGCCTCGTCGTCGGTGGCGGGCACGTCGCCGGTCGCGGGGACGAAGTACGTGCCCTCGGCCGGGTGGTCGATCCGGAGCGTGACGAGATCGAGCAGCACGGTGGTGGGCTCGGCCGGATCGCCGGTGAGCTCGAAGAGCACATCGCCGGGCACCTCGATGCCCTTGCCCCGGTCGATCTCGATCAGCTCGACGGCGATGCCGGTGCCGTCGGCGTTCGGGTTCGCTCGGACCCGGAGGTTCGTCTCGACCGACTCGCCGGTCTGGGTGAAGCCACCGGTGAGGGCCCGGCCGCTGTTGGTCACGGCGTCGAGCGTCAGCTCGTGGACCACCGAGAGCTCGGAGCCGCTGGCCTCGGCCACCTCGGTCCAGGCGTAGGTCCCGACCCAGAGCTCGAGGTTCGCATCGGAGGGTGGGGGTGGGTCGGCCAGGGGAATCGACGTCGTCGACGTCGTCGACGCCGGCGTCGTCGGGGGCGCATCGGTGGTGGGTGCCGCGCTCGTGACCGTCGTCTCCGGCGACTCGGCCGCCTCGACCGTGTCGCCGTCGTCGGATCGGAGGACGAGGAAGCCGACGGCGACCACGACGACGGCCGCGACGGCGCCGGCGATCGCGACGACCAGCGACCGTGAGGGGGTGGTCGGATCGGGGGTGGGATCGGTGTCCATGACGCGCTCCAGCCTGGCATCCGATGGGGGCGGGAGCTGTCGCGAACCCGGCATCGCCGCCGGCCCATTCCCCGCTCAGGCGTGCGGCTCGTCGAGTCCGTGGTCGAGCCCGTCGCCGCCGTGGTGGGCGCGATGCAGCCGGGTTGCGTGCACCACGCCGAGGTTCGAGACGACGAACGGCACGACGAAGGTCAGCGCCACCTTCACCCAGGTCATCATCGTCGCATCGCCGCCCATCACGACGTCCGCCTGGTTGATGGCGAAGAGCACCGTGCCGACGATCAGGGCGATCTTGGTCGTTCGTCGCAGGTTGACCGGCTGGGCGACGATCGACAGGGCGTCGCGGAGGCCGGTCGTCGGCGGCGGAGCGGGCACGGAGGGCAGAACCCCACGGTATGGCGGCGCATGCCCCCGGGCGAGCGTCAGGCCGAGACGGACGCCCCGTGGTCGTCGTAGGGCCGACCATGCTCGGCGGCCAGCTCGCGGCCGGCGCGCTGCTGGTAGATGCTCATCCCCTCCGGGTCCCACGGCGACAGCGAGCCGGCGTCGGCGGCCAGCTCGCTCTTCGCCACGACGCCGAAGTGCTCGCGCACCTCCCCGATCGGTCGGTCGACGTGCTCCCAGAAGTTCGTGGCGAGGAACTCCTGGCTGCCGTGGGTGAGCGCGCCGCGGCGAAAGGCGTCGGCGAGCCGCTCGGGCATGCCCTCGGCGTCGAGGTGCCCCGGATCGGCGTCGAAGATGCCCGCGGCGCCCTCGAGCTGCCCGGTCTGGAACAGGTTGATGACCATGGCGAGGAGTGCGAAGGCGGCCGGGTCGTCGCTCGATCGGGCGATGAAGGCGAAGACCTCCAGCTCCGACTCGACGTTGCTCGCGTAGTCGGCGATCACGTGGACGAAGTCGTGCTGGGCGAGCAGGGGCGGCGCGGACCCTTCCTCGCCCGGGAACCGGAACCCGCGCGCCTCGTAGAACGAGTGGACCATGCGCCCGAGCGTGCCCTCGTCGTGGTCGCGCAGGCTCCGCCATCGCGCGGCGAGCTCGGGCTTGATGGCGGTGTTCGTCCAGGCCCAGTTCTTGTCGTCCTCGGTCTGCAGCGGGGTGAAGCCGGACAGGTCGAGGTTCATGAGGTAGCGGCTGCGGTCGATGTCGGCGGCGACCAGCTGGCGCGAGCCCTCGGCCAGCTCGCGGGCCATGTGGACGCAGTCGTTCTCGATCGAGAGCTCCCGGGCGAAGTCGATCACGCGGTCGGCGACGGCCACGCTCGGCTCGGGCAGGATCATGTGCCCCAGCTCCATGAGCTGCAGCAGGCGCGTCCGGAACGCGGCGTTCCGGTCGGCTAGCCCCTCGGCGAACTCGGACGCCGAGATCGGGCTCAACGAGGCCGTGTCGATCTCGTGGCCGGTCATCGACCGGGCGATCGCGCCGAGGACGAGCGACTGCAGCTCGGTCAGGCCGCCATCGAGGCGGCACGCCGAAGCGATGCCCTGGGCAACGAAGCGGGCCTGGTCGGCGTCGGGCGGTTCGAGGTTCTCGGTGCCGGGGCGGGGGAGCGGCGTGGGCATGGCGCCCAGTCTGGCGGCCCCGACGCCGTTCGCGACGCGGCCGTCCTCAGGACGGTCGGCCGGGGCGGCTGCGCACGTGGGCCGGGCTGACGTCGGTGTCGCAGGTCGGGCAGCGCAGCTCGAGCTCGAGCTCGACGCCGCAGCGGTCGTGGACGAGCACGGTGGGGGCGGTGCCGTCGCTCTCCCAGCGGTCGCCCCACCGCATGAGGGCGATGAGCGCCCGGGACAGGTCGGCGCCCTTGGGGGTCAGCCGGTACTCGTGACGCAGCGGTCGCTCGCAGTACGGCACCTTGACGAGCACCTCGTGGTCGACGAGCCGGGCGAGCCGCTCGGCGAGCAGGTTGCGCGCGATGCCCAGGCTCTCGACCAGCTCGCCGAAGCGGTGGAGCCCCCGGAAGACGTCGCGCAGGATCAGCATCGTCCACCGGTCGCCGATGACGTCGAGCGTGCGTCCGATCGAGGAGTTGGTGTCGGGGCCGGCCGTCACGATCGAGCACCCTAACGGGGCCGGCTCAGCTCCGTTCCCGCCGCTTGACCTCGAAGAGGTAGGCGGCGATCACGACCTCCAGCTCCGGGCGCAGCTCATCGTCGACCACCCCGTGCTCGTCGACGATGCGGGGGAGCAGGCCGCGCATGATCTCCGCGCAGACCGCTGCGGCGCGGTCGTAGAGATCACGGTTGGCGGGGCTCGCCGCCGTGAGGGCCTCGGCGATGCGGCCGGCGAGGCGCGCCCGCAACCGGACGCCGGCGTCGGCGAAGGGACCCGACGTGGCCGTGCCGGCGAGCATGGACCGGAAGGACGGTCGGGCTGCGGCGAGCTCGATGATGCGCCCGACGACCGCTCGCGTCGCCCCGTCGACCGTCACGTTCAGCCCGCCGTCGTCACCGGCGGCGCCGAGGAGCTCGTCGAACAGCTCGTCGACCGCGCGGAGGTGATCGGTCAGTAGCGACTCGAGGAGCGCGGCCTTGTTGGTGAAGAACTGGTAGAGCGACCCGACCGGCACCTCGGCGCGGGTCGCGATCGATCGGACCGTCGCTCGCTCGAAGCCGTCCTCGGCGAACGCCGCCTCGGCGGCGGCCAGGAGCCGCTCGACCGTGCGCCGGCTGCGCTCCTGGGTCGGCGCCCGGGCGCCGACCGGGGCGGTGTCGGCTGTCATGTGACGAACGTTACCGGTCCGCCGGTTGGGGACCTGAACACGCGTTCATATCGTTCCCGCATGAACATGAACGCCTGCTCACGTTGTGGCTCCCGACGCTCGTCCGGCGGAGTGCGGTGATGCCGCGCCGTCGCTTCTACCAGGGCGTCCTGGCCGTCCTGAGCGTCATCCCGCTGCTCGCCATCACCCAGGTGTTCGCGCTGGGTACGGGACGGGAGCTCGACGACGCCGTCATCGATCCGGGTCTCGATCACCAGTTCCGCTACCTCGGCGGCGTGTACCTGGCGATCCTGCTCCTGATCTGGTGGTCGATCCCGAACATCGAGCGGGCGCGATCGGCGCTCGGCGTCGCGTGCGCGGCCGTCTTCCTCGGTGGCGTCGGTCGTGGCGTGGCGATCCTGGACGTCGGCGCCGAGCCGACGATCAGCGTCGTGTTCTTCGTGCTCGAGGTCGCGATCGTCCCGGCCCTGCTCCTGTCGTATCGCCGGGACGTCGACCGGGCGACGGCTACGCCGGATCGGCGTCCGGCGTGATGATCACCGCGGTGTCGGTCGATTCCGACGACCCGAACAGCCCGCGCGCCTTGCTGATCAGCCCGATCAGGGTCCACATGAACCCGTACTTCGAGGCGACGAGGTTGCGGATGCGCTCGAACTCGGCCTGATCCGTGACCTCGGCGGTGCCGGTCACGGTGGGTGCGCCGGGCTGGACCTTCCCGGCGCGGTCCGAGGGCTGGAGCGACACCCGCGGGTCGTTGCGGATGCGCTTGATCTTCCAGGACTGGCCGGAGGTGACGAACGCGAGCCGCCCACCGCCCGCTCCGACGATCCACACCGGCAGCGCCTTGGCCGAGCCGTCCCGCTTGTAGGTGGTCAGCGAGACGTACCGCTCGTCCGCCAGGTCGACCGCCATCAGCGCTTCCAGCGGTCGATGCCGCCCATGCCGTACTGGTGCAGGATCACCGCCCGCTCGGGATGGATGGCCAGGAAGCCCGTGTCGGGCGAGCCGTCCGGCCCGCCGGGTGCGAACGCGTCGAGGTCGTAGTCGAAGACGCCCTCCCAGAGCCGACGCTTCGTCTCGACGTCGGAGAACACCTCGGCGGTCCCCCACAGCTCGACGCCGTCACCGATCTCCGTCACCTGCCAGTGCAGCGCGACGTTCGGGTTCGCGGCGACGTTGCGGGCCTTCGTCGAGGACAGGCCCATCATCGTCCAGAGGACGTCGCCCTCCCAGCACGGGTGCACCGGCACGACGTCGGGGGCGTTGTCGGCGCCGACGGTCGCGAGGTGCGCCCACGCGCTGAGCTTGCCGCTGAAGTCCTTGACGTCGTCGAGTGTGGTCATGTCGCATCCCCTCCCGCGCCGCTGCGGGCGCGCTCGGTCACCAGTCTCGCCGCGACGCCGACCGCCAGCACGCACCCGCCGACGAGGACGGCCTCGAGCGGCAGCGCGAGCGCGAGGACCACACAACCGATCAGCCCGACGATGGCGACCGCCGGCGGCCACCTCCGCTCGTCGGCCGAGAGCCGGAGCGCCGCGGCGTTGGTGACGGCGTAGTACGTGAGGATCGCGACGCCCGAGCCCCCGATGGCGCCCCGGAGGTCGAGCGTCGCCGTGAGGACGACGACGACCGCGGCGACGGTGAGCTCGGCCCGCAGCGGGAGGGAACGTTCGGTGTCGACCCGGGAGAGCCAGGTCGGCAGCTCGGCCCGCCTCGCCATGGCGAGGGTGGTGCGCGAGACGCCGGGGATGAGGTTGAGGAGCACGCCGAGTGCCGCGATGCCGGCGCCGACCCGCACCACCCCGGCCAGGCCGTCGAGCTGGCCGGCCTCGACGACGGGTCGGAGCGGGGCATCGGTGGCGGCGAGGACGTCCGTCGGCACGGTCGCGAGGGTCGTGACGCCCACCACCAGGTACACGGCGAGCACGGCGAACAACGCCCGAGGGACCGCCCGCGGGATGGTCCGCTCCGGCTCCTTGACCTCCTCGCCGAGCGTCGCGATCCGGGCGTAGCCGGCGAAGGCGAAGAAGAGGAAGCCCGCCGCCTGGAGCACGTCGAGCGGGGCGGCGTCCATCGGGGTGAGACGGTCGAGCGACGTGCCGTCGGCGGTCCAGCCCGAGATCACGATGATGGTGAGCGCCGTCAGCGAGACGACCAGGAGGACCCGGGTCACCGCCACCGTCCGGGACAGGCCCCCGAGGTTCACCGCCGTGATGAGCACCACGGCGACGATGCCGGTGAGGCGCTCCTGCTCGGGCCAGAGGTAGGCGCCGACGGTCAGCGCCATCGCCGCGCACGACGCCGTCTTGCCGACGACGAACGCCCAACCGGCCAGGTGGCCCCACGCAGGCCCGAGCCGAGCCCGGCCGTAGACGTAGGTGCCGCCGGACTCCGGGTGGAGGGCGGCGAGCTGGGCGGAGGAGGCGGCGTTGCAGAAGGCCACCACCCCGGCGATGACGAGCGCGATGAGCAACGACGTCCCGGCGGCGTCGGCCGCGGGCGCCCACGCAGCGAACACGCCGGCACCGATCATCGAGCCCGCGCCGATGATCACCGCGTCCTGCACGCCGAGCCGACGGGTCAGCTCGTTGTGATCTGCGCTCACCGGTCCTCCGTCCGTTCGGGCGGCTCATCCTGGTCGACGTCGGCGGCGCCGAGCTGAACGGCGGACGACGCCAGCATGACGTCGAAGCGGCGCGTGATGGGCGCGATCGTCCGCCGTGGGAGGCTCCACCGGTGCGAGGGGCGCTCCTGGTCTGCGGCACCACCAGCGATGCCGGGAAGTCGACCGTCGTCGGCGGCCTGTGTCGCCTGCTGGCCCGGCGCGGTGTGGCCGTGGCGCCCTTCAAGGCCCAGAACATGGCCAACAACTCCTGGGTGACGCTCGACGGTGGTGAGATCGGCAGATCGACCGCGGCGCAGGCCCTCGCCGCCGGCATCGAGCCGACCGTGGAGATGAACCCGATCCTGCTCAAGCCGAGCGGCGACCGCCGCAGCCAGCTCATCGTGTCGGGCCGGCCCGACGCCCAGCTGGAGGCGGCCGGCTACTACGACCGGGTGGAGGCCCTCCGCCCGGTCGTGCACGACGCGCTCGCCGCGCTGCGGCGACGTCACGACGTCGTGCTGTGCGAGGGGGCGGGCAGCCCGGCGGAGATCAACCTGCTCGAGCGCGACCTGGTCAACCTCTCGCTGGCGCGTGATGCGGACATGGCGGCCGTCATCGTCGGCGACATCGAGCGCGGTGGGGTGTTCGCGTCGCTGTTCGGCACCGTCGAGCTGCTCCCACCCGATCTCCGGGCGGTGGTCGGCGGGTTCGTGATCAACCGGTTCCGCGGCGATCCGGCGCTCTTGGAACCCGGGCCGACGATGCTGGAGGAGCGCTGCGGCGTCCCGACGGTCGGTGTCCTCCCACACCTGGGTGCGCTCCCGATCGACGGTGAGGACACGCTCGTCCTCGATCGCTGGGGTGGCGGTGGCGGGTCGCCGTCGGCCGGGCGGGCGCTGGACGTGGCGCTCGTGGCGCTGCCGCGGATCTCGAACTTCACCGATCTGGACGCCCTCGCGGCCGAGCCCGCCGTGTCGGTCCGTCTGGTCCATCGGGCCGAGCAGCTGGGCCGACCCGATCTCGTCGTCCTGCCGGGCACGAAGTCGACGGTCGCGGACCTCGACTGGCTCCGGGCCGTCGGGCTCGACGACGCCGTGCGCGCCGCCGAGGCCGCCGGCTCGACGGTGCTCGGCATCTGTGGCGGCTACCAGATGCTGGGTCGGACGATCGATGACCCCGTCGAGTCGGGCCGGGGCATCGTCGACGGCCTCGGCGTGCTCGACGTCGAGACGGTCTTCGCCCCGGACAAGCTGGTCGAGCGGTGTCGCGGGCGGGCGCTGGGAGCTGCGCTCGACGGCTACCGGATCCACCACGGCCGCGTCGTCGGAGGGACGCCGTGGGTCGAGCTCGACGGCTCCGGGCCGGAGGGGAGCGCGTCCGGCGGCTGGTGGGGGACCACGGTGCACGGGTGCCTCGACGGCGACGACGTCCGGGCGGCGTTCCTGGCCCGCGTCGCCGAGCGGTCGGGCCGGACGTGGGCCCTATCGGGCGTGCGCTTCGCCGAGGTCAGGTCACGGCAGTACGACCGCGTCGCCGACGCCATCGAGGAACACGTCGACCTCGGTCGCCTCGAGCGGCTGATCGAGGTCGGGGCGGTCAGTCCTTGAGCAGCACCAAGAGCTCGTCGATGGTGTGGTGGTCCTCGAGGGGGTGCCGGAGGGGCTCGCCCTCGACGATCTCGTAGCGGTTGCGCCGCCCGACCTTCTCGCGGCGGATGTAGCCGTCGTTCTCGAGGTCGTCGAGGATCTTCTGCACGGCGCCGGGCGTGATGCCGACGAGCTCGCTGATGTCACGCTGGCGCAGCTCCGGGTCGCGGCTGATGGCGACCAGGACGTGCCCGTGGTTGGTGAGGAACGTCCACCGCGGCGCCACCGGTTCGGTCCGCAACTGTCTCATCCTCATAGGTATATCAGAGGATGTGTGTTGGGGAGTGTCCGATCAGCCGCCCCGCTCGGCGGCCTCCTCCGCCTCGCGGAGCTCGTCGATCCGCAGCTCCACCGAGGTGTTGGTGCGGTGCGTGGACCGGAAGAGCAGGTGGACGGCCACCGGCAGGGTGAGGGTCATGGCCACGGAGGCGAACGCGAGTCGGGCTCCGCCGGAGGCACCGAGCTCGATGATCGCCCCGATCGACACGACGATCACCGCGACCGGGCTGGCCTTGCCGGCCGCGTGGAAGCGGGCGTACGGCGTCGAGAACTTCAACAGCCCGATCGAGGCGAGGAGCAGCAGCAGGCTGCCGACGAGGATGAAGGCGGCGGCGACGGGGTTCACGGCGTCCGGGTCCTCTCGATGAAGCGGCTCACGGCGACCGTGGTGGTGAAGCCGACGATCGCGATCACCACGAGCAGGTCGAGCGCCGCCGTGGAGCCGGTGTCGGCCGCTCCGACGACGATCGAGGTCATGAGGGCGACCAGGACGAGGTCGAGCGCGATGACCCGGTCGGCGAGGTCCGGGCCCCGGATCACGCGGACGAGCGCGACGGCGGCGGAGGTGAACAGCACCGCGAGGGCGATGGTGGCGATCATCGGAGGGCCTCCGTGCGACTCGGGCCGGGCAGTGCGGCGCAACCGAGCTCGGCCAGCCGCTGGACGTGGGCGCGGACCTGCTCGTGGCGATCGTGGTGCAGGACGTGCAGGTACAGCGCACCGGTGTCGGGGTCGGCGTCGACGACTGCCGTGCCCGGCGTGACGGTGATCGCCACGACGAGGAGCAGGAGGTGCCGCCGGGTGTCGGCCGGCACGTCGACCCGGATGATCGACTCGTCGGTGTGATCGGTCGGCGTCAGGATCTCCCTGGCCACCTGGATCGTCGACTGCACGAGGTCCCGCGTCACCAGCGCGGCGAAGCGAACGAGCGGCCCGAGCCGCAGGCTGCCCAGCCCGGGCGGGCACATGCCGCTCGCCACGATGGCGATGCCCACGGCGAGTCCGGCGAGCACGTTGGCCCAGGACACCTCGCCCCACAGGGTGCACCACGCGGCGGTGAGGATGATGACGAGCGCGACCCGGCGGGGACGCAGCAGGTTGCTCATCCCAGGACCTCCGTGATGTAGGGCTCCCGCTCGAGGAGCTCGGTGGCGGCCCGCTCGCTCATGTCCCAGAGCGGGCCGGCGAAGACGGCGATGGCGATCGTGCCGGCGACGGCGACGCCCGTGGCGGTCTGCATCACCCGGCGGGCCCGGTCGTCGCAGCGGTGGTCGGACGGCTCGGTGGGCTCACCCCAGAAGACGCCCAGCCAGATCTTGGCCATCGAGAGCAGCGTGAGCGCGCTGCCGACGAGCGAGACGATCACGATGATCGTCGACGCCTCGGCGATGCCGGCGTCGACAAGCGCCAGCTTGGCGACGAAGCCGGAGAACGGCGGCAGGCCGGCCAGGCTCAGGGCGGGCAGCGCGAAGCAGACCGCGATGAACGCCCGTCTGGTGATCAGCCCCCCGACCTGGTCGAGCGCACTGGTGCCCTGGTCGTCCTCGACGAGCCCGCCGACGAGGAACAGCACGGTCTTGACCGGGATCTGGTGGACCAGGAAGAGGATCGCCCCGGCGACCCCGGCCACGCTGAAGAGGCCGAGCCCCATGAGCATGTAGCCGATCTGGCTGACGACGTGGAAGGACAGCACCCGCTTCATGTCGTCCTGGGCGAGCGCGCCCGCCACCCCGACGATCATCGTCAAGCCGGCGATGGCGAGGATGATCGGTCCGAGGTCGTCCTGGCCGGTCAGGGCGTGGAAGCGGATGAGGACGTAGACGCCGATCTTGGTCAGGAGCCCGGCGAAGACGGCGGTGATCGTGGTCGGCGCCGTCGGGTAGCTGTCGGGCAGCCACGAGAAGAGCGGGAACATCGCCGCCTTGGTGCCGAAGACCACCAGGAACCACAGCCCGATGCCGGCCTGCGTCGCACCGGGCAACTCCGGGACCCGCTCGGCGAGCAGGGCGAGGTTGACCGTGCCCGTCGCGCTGTAGACGTAGGCCACGCCGAGCAGGAACAGGCTCGAGGCGAACAGGTTGATGACCACGTAGGTCATGCCCGAACGGACCTGCTCGCGCCGACCCTGGTGGGTGAGGAGCACGTAGCTGGCGACGAGGATGAGCTCGAACGCCACGAAGAGCGTGAACAGGTCGCCGGTGACCACGGCCAGCGCCACGCCGGAGGTCAACACGAGCAGCAGCGGGCCGACGATCCTCGGATCGGCGCCGGCGTCGGTGCGCCGCTGCCCGATGGCGAAGAGCTCGACGACCAGGATGGTCGCCATCGCCACCACGAGGACGAGGGCGGCGAACATGTCCGCGACGAGCACGATGCCGAGCTCTGGTCCCCAGTCGCCGAGGCGGACGACGACGGTGCCGTTGCGCTCGACCTCGGCGAGGAGCACCGCGCTGCCGGCGGTGACGGCGACGAGCGAGCCGACCGTGACCACGTCGCGCAGTCCGGGCCGGTGACCCAGCACCGTCGCTGCAGCGGCGGCGATCAGCGGCCCCACGACGATGAGGGCGACGAGCGCGCTCACGAGCCGCCCTCCGCGATCCGGCGATCCTCGAGGTCGTCCTCGACGAGGTCGTCGCCGCTGAGGATCCGCTGGCGACGGGCCAGCGCGAGCAGGAAGAGGGTGAGACCGAACGCGATGACGATCGCGGTGAGCGCCAGCGCCTGGGGGAGCGGGTTGGCGGAGTCGGCCGGTGCGGTGCGGTCGGCGAGCGGTGGATCGCCGGCCGGACCGCCCGCGGCCAGCAGCGCGAGCACGGCACCGTGGCCGAGGACGGAGAAGCCGAGCGCGATGCGGCTGAGCGAGCGAGAGGTCATGAGGTAGGTGCCGACGCCGGTCAGACCGGCCACGGCGACGATCAGCGCGCCGCTCACGGTCCCGCCTCCTCGGGCTGGAGCTCCTCGTCGGTGACGCCGAAGCCGTCGAGCACCGCGATGACCATGCCCACCACGATGAGGGTGACGCCGATGTCGAACGGCAGCGCCGAGCCGGACTTGACCGTGCCGAGCACCGGGAAGGTCTCCTCGACGACGATCTGGTCGAGCACGCCATCACCCCACAGCAGGGGAGCGACGGCGACGAGGCCGGTGAGGACGCCGCCGGCGCCGAGGAAGCCGAGCGCGCGCGTCGGGCGTTGCAGCCCCGCTGCGGTGCGCAGCGCCACGACGGCGCCCAGGAGCAGGCCGGCCGCGAACCCGCCGCCGGGCCGGTTGTGCCCGGCGAAGAGCAGGAAGGTCGCCACCAGGAGGGCGAGCGGGCTCGCGACCTGGACGCCGATGCGGACGACGGGCGAGCGCGTGGCGATCACGACGTCACCTCCTGTCGGTTGGCCCGGGCGAGCGCGATGATCCCGATCGAGACGACGACCAGCACCATGATCTCGCCGAAGGTGTCGAGCGCCCGGATGTCGGTGAGGATGACGTTGACGACGTTGTTGCCGCCGCCATCGTCCACGGCCCGTTCGGTGAGCTCGTCGATCGGTGGCTCGGCGACCGGGTCCGAGGCGCTCGAGGCGAGTGCCGCCGCGACCGCCAGGGCCGTGGCGGCCGCGACCCCGATGCGGACGCCCCGCCACATCTCGCCCGTCGTCGGGAAGTTCCGGGCGAGTTGGCCGAGGCCGATCACGAAGCCGACGACGACGACGGTCTCCACGAGCAGCTGCGTGAGGGCGAGGTCGGGTGCGCCGTGCACGACGAAGATGCCGGCGATCGCGATGCCCACCGCGCCGAGGCCGATCGCGGCCCCGAGGCGGGTGCGCACGGTCAGCATCGCGAGCGACGAGGCGACCACGGCGACGACGAGCGCGGCCTGGAGCGGATCGTCCCAGCGGGTGATGGCGTCGAGGTCGATGGAGAACGCGAACGGGATGGTGGCGACCGCGGCGGTGGCGGCCATGGTCGCCACGTAGATCGGCAGCGAGCCGTGCTGGAACGTGGCCGCGACCCGACGACTGACGACGAGCACCCCGTCGAGCAGGCCATCGACGGCGTCGGCGCCCAGGGTCCGCGGCACCGTGCCGTCGCGCCGGGCGAGGACCACGGCGAGGATCGAGCCGGACACGATGATCGCCGTCGAGAACCACAGCGCCGTGCTGTCGAAGCCGGGCCAGCGGATGAGCGAGAAGTCGACCGTGCGGGGGTCGAGCTCGGCCGCGGCACGGCCGGCCAGGTCGTCGACCGCGTCGAGCAGCACGAAGCCGCCGACCGTGATGACGGAGAGCACGACCGAGGGGGCGGCGAGGCCGAACCGCGGGGCTGCGATGTCGGAGGCGGCCGGGCGTGGCTCACCGCCGAACAGGCCCATCAGCAGCCGGCCGGTGTAGGCGACCGTGAGCACCGAGCCGCCCAGCACACCGATCGAGGCGACCCAGAGCTCGGCGCCGGAGAGCTTGATCACGGCCTCGACGGCCGCCTCCTTGGTGGCGAAGCCGAGCATCGGCGGGAGGCCCGCCATCGACGCACCCGAGATGACGGCGACCCAGAAGGCCACCGGCATCGTGGTGCGGAGCCCGCCGAGGCGGGAGATGTCGCGGGTGCCGGTCCGCACGTCGATCTCGCCGACGACCATGAACAGCGCCGCCTTGAAGATGGCGTGGGCGAAGAGCATCGAGATGCCGGCCAGCGTCGCCTTCGGGTCGTCGAGGACCAGCAGCGTGATCATCAGACCCAGCTGCGAGACCGTGCCCCAGGCGAGGATGAGCTTGGCGTCGACGTGGCGCAGCGCGCCGATCGATCCCCAGATCATCGAGGTGATGCCGAACGCGAGGCCGAGCGGCGTCCAGACCTCGGTGGCGGCGAGCGCCGGAGCGGCGATGGCGACCAGGAGGACGCCGGCCTTCACCATCGTCGCCGAGTGGAGATAGGCGCTCACCGGGGTCGGTGCGACCATCGCTCCCGGCAGCCACACGTGGAACGGCACCTGCGCCGACTTGGTCGCCGCGGCGAGGAGGATCGCGATGGCGGCGAGCGTGGCCGTCGTCCCGGTCGCGGGTGAGAGCTCGCTGAGCCGCTCGGTGCCGCCGGCATCGACGAGCAGCACGAAGCCGGCGTGAGCGCGAGGCCGCCGCTGACCGTGAGGAACAGCGCCCGCCTCGCCGCCGTCCTGGCGACCGGGTCGACGTGCTTGTGCCCGACCAGGAGGAACGAGGTGATCGAGGTGAGCTCCCAGAAGAGGAACAGCGCCCACACCGAGTCGGCCCACACGAGGCCGAGCATCGAGGTCGCGAAGGCCAGCAGCGTGGCGGCGAACTGGCCGACGCCGGCCGTCCCGGGCGAGAAGTACCCCGAGGCGAACAGGAACACGAGCGCACCGATCCCCGACACGAGCAGCGTCATCAGCGCGGCGAGGCCGTCGACACGGAAGGCGATGGTGAGGTCCAGGCCGCTCACCCAGGTGAACTCGGCGTCGGACACCTCGTCGTTCCAGGCGAGCCCGGCGGCCCAGATCGTGGTCGCGACCGCCGGCACCGCGGCGACGGCGAAGGCGCCCCGCCCGAGCCGATCGCCGAGCGCGCTGATCACCGCGATCGCGGCGAGATGGAGCACCAACAACAGCCAGATCATGGAGCGGCGAGGCCTTGCACGTCAGGGGGGACAACGGCAGAAGACCACACGCTATCCAGCCAGGAAAGACCTTCCACTATTGGCATGTTCTGAAACAGGTGATAGCTTGTGCCCATGTTGCCCCGCACTGCTGCGCTCGGACATCAGCTCCTGACAGCAGAGGAGGAACGTGGGCTCGGCCGGGCCATCGAAGCCGGCCGAGCAGCGAGCCATCGGGTCGAGGCTGCCATCGAGGCGGGCGGCGAGCCCGCCGCCGACGACGTCGCTGCCGTCGAGGCCGCAGAGGTCGCCCGACAGCAGTTCGTCGAGTCGAACCTGCGCCTGGTCCTGAGCATCGTCGGCCGGTACCACGCGCCCGCTCACGTCGATCGCGACGATCTGATCCAGGACGGCATGATCGGCCTGGGCAAGGCCGTCGATCGCTTCGACTGGCAGCGCGGCTTCCGATTCTCGACCTACGCCGCCTGGTGGATCCGCCAGTCGATCCAGCGGGGTCTCGAGCACACCTCGACGACGATCCGCATCCCGGCCCATCGCCGCAGCGAGCTCCGCATGGCGCTCCGGGGCCTCGACGGAGACCCGGATCGGCTCGACGGCGAGCTCGCCCGCGTCCACTCGATCACCACCGTCGATTCGATCGATCGGTCGGTCGACGCCGGCGACGGCGAGCTCTCCGTCGAGATCCCGTGCCGGGAGCCCGCCGTCGAGGAGCAGGTGGTCGACCTGACCGAGGCGCAGCGGATCCACGAGCTGCTCGCCGAGCTCGATCCGGCCGGTCAGCTGGCCATGCGGATGCGGTTCGGGCTCGACGGCGACGATCCGGCGACCTACCAGGCCATCGCAGATCGGCTCGGGGTCACGCCCGAGGCGGCCCGCCGGCGCACCCACCGGGCCCTCGAACGTCTCCGCGAGCTCGTCGAGCCCCTCCCGGCCTGAGTCCGGTGCCGTCCCGCCACCGAGGTGGCGGGACGAGACGACCGATCTCGTTCGGCGATCGGCACCGGATCGCCGACGACCCATCCGTGCGGGACCGTCGAAAGGACCGAGATGCTGGCCAAGGACGTTGCCCTCCTCCAGCGAGGAGCCGGACGGGGGCGGGTGTCGTTGCTCTGTAGCGCCGCCCCCGCCGCCACCCTCCACGACCGCGTGCAGGCGCTGATCCTCGACGCCCGCTCCCAGCTCAGGCAGCAGCTGTCGCCGAGCGACACGGCGGAGCGGATCTCCGGGCTCGAGTCGGCGTTCGCCAAGTGTCGCAGCACCCGCTTCGGGGCGATCGGCCTCTACGTCGACGAGTGGTTGATCCACGTGGTCGAGCTGCCCTTCCCGGTGCGCGATCGCGTCGTCGTCGGCGAGGAGTTCGTGGTGCGCGACCTCCACGCCGCGCTCAGCCGATCGCCCCGCTACGTGGTCGTCGACCTGGCCGGGACCGGAGCACGCTTCTACGTCGGCTACGCCAGTCAGCTCACGGAGGCGACCGACGGAGCCTTCCCGGTCGAGCCACGTGACCTGCCCGACGCCGCCCCTCGCCGCGAGCAGCGGCGGGAACGATCGGCGGTGCGCGACAAGGTGCTGTCGTCGTTCGCCCGCGACGTCGACGACGCCCTCGCCTCCGAGATCGAGGGCGACGATCGACCGGTCATCGTCGTGGGCAGCCAGCGCCGGGTGGTGGCGTTGCGGTCGATCACGCGCTTCGGTGACCGGGTGCTCGCCGAGATCCACCACACCGGCGAGCTGTCGGCCGAGCGGATCTCCGAGCTCGCCGAGCCGGCCCTCACCAGCTGGGAGTCGGTCCGCCAGCAGGCCGCCCTCGACGAGCTCGATGCGGCCACGGGCAAGCGGCGGGCAGCCTTCGGGTTGGCCGAGGTCTGGGCGCAGGCGGCGGACGCGAAGGTCCAGCGGCTCGTCGTCGAGGAGCACTTCCACCAGGGCGCGGACACCGGAGGTGACCCGGCGACGATCGTGCCGGCGACCTCGGGATCGGCCGATGCCTCCCAGATCGACGACGCCGTCGACGAGCTGATCGCCCAGGTCTCGACGACCGGCGGAGCGGTCTCCATCGTCGCCGACGGCCTGCTGGCCAGCCAGGGCCGCATCGCGGCGGTGCTCCGCTACTGAGCGGACGCTCCCGGGAATTGGATGAGGCCCGGTCAGCGGTGGGAACCGACCGGGCCTCTGACCACAGACCCTAGGACCCCTCTGCCAACGGTGCGCGTCCGCTCCGACAACACACCCTCAACGTCGCCGCCCCGCCCGCTACGGTCGCCGACCTCGACGACCTCGGGGAGCAGCAGTGTCCGTCATCGACGCCCTCCTGGCGATCGCAGCATCCGATCGCCCGACCGCGATCGCAGCAGCCGAGGCTGCCGCGGCGGCCGACCCGAGCTCGCTGGTCGCGCCGGCGCTCGTCCGCCACCTCCGGCGCACGGGAGCGGAGGGCGTCTACGACGAACCGACCGCGTTCGAGCGATTCATCGGCGGTGGGGGCAACCCTGCGCTCTACGACCGCACGATCGAGGCGGTCCGGGCGGTGCACGCCGTGGCGCCGGCCTCGGTCCTCGACGTCGGCTGCGGCGACGGCAGGGTCACGGCCGCGGTCGTGGGGCCGGGGACGATCTCGGTCGACCTGGTGGAGCCCTCGGGCGAGCTGCTCACGGCGGCGCGCGCTGCGGTCGCGGCGGCCGGCCCCGAGGTGCGGTGGGACGCGACCGGCATCGACGTCCACCTCGGCGCACACCCCGAGCGGGGTTGGGACCTCGTCCAGTCGACCTTCGCGCTCCACGCGCTCGAGCCCGAGCTCCGCTCGTCCGTGCTCGCCGAGCTCGCCCGGCGGAGCGAGCGCCTGGTCGTCGTCGACTTCGACGTCCCGGTGACGGCCGATCGGTCCGTCGAGCACGCCGCCTACGTCGCCGAGCGCTACGAGCTCGGGCTGGCCGAGTACGCCGACGATCCCGAGGTGGTCGACGGCTTCCTCCTGCCGGTGATGATCGGCCAGTTCGACCCGACCCGCGTCCGGCACACCTTCGAGCAGCCCGCGGCTGCCTGGGTGGCCCAGCTCGAGGCGGCGGGGTGGTCGGTCGAGGTCGAGGAGATCTCGCCCTACTGGTGGGCCACCGCGTGCTGCTTCGACGCGACGGTCACGCGCACGGGCTGAGCAGCGAGCGCTCCATGGTGATCAGTGCCGGGTGCTCGAGGGTGGCGTCGGTGGTCGGGCGCCGCTCGAATCCGTGCCGGCGGTAGATGGCGATCGCCGGGTCCATGATCCCCGCACCGGTCTCGAGCCAGACGGCCCGGAGGCCGTCCCGCCGGGCGAGGTCGAGGACGGCGCGCACCAGGCGGTCGCCCAGCGCGAACCCGCGGGCGCCCGGGCGGACGTACATCCGCTTGAGCTCTCCCGAGCCGTCGTCGTGGCGTCGAAGGGCGACGCTGCCCACCGGGACGCCGTCGATCCTCGCGAGGAGGAGGTGCCCGCGAGGCGCCGAGTAGACGGCGGCGAGGTCGGCCACCTCGTCGGCGAAGCCGGTCTGCTCGGAGCGCATGTCGACCCCGGCGTGCTCGCGGATCCATGCCGCGAGGTCGAGGACGAGGAGTCGTGCGGCCTGCCAGTCGGCCGGACGGGTCGCAGCGCTGACCTCGACGGCGGGCTCGGATCGGGGAGGGCGTTCCATGCCGACGGGTACGGGCCGGCCCCCTCGTCCGGTTCGCGGCATGGGCCGCGGCCCAGGTCAGGCCGAGAGCTCGCCGTCCGGTCGCTGCCGCAGGGTGCGGGGATCGAAGCCGAAGGGCAGCTCGAGCCGGTTGGCCGCGAGCAGCTCGGTGTCGGCGAGGAGCTCGGCGGTCGGACCGTCGGCGACGACCCGGCCGTCGCTCAGGACGATCGACCGGGGGCAGAGCTCCAGCGCGAACGGGAGGTCGTGGGTGACGATCAGCTGGGTCAGCGCGAGCGAGTCGAGCAGATCGAGGAGCTCGCGCCGGCCGGCTGGGTCCAGCCCCGACGTGGGCTCGTCGAGCACGAGCATCGACGGATCCATGGCCAGGACGGTGGCGATGGCGACGCGGCGCTTCTCCCCACCGCTGAGGTGGTGCGGTGCCCGATCCGCCATCGGGTGGGCGTCGACCGCTCGGAGCGCCCGCTCGACGCGCTCGTCGAGCTCGTCGCCCCGAAGGCCGAGGTTGGACGGCCCGAACGCCACGTCTTCGCGCACGGTGGGCATGAAGAGCTGGTCGTCGGCGTTCTGGAAGACCATGCCGACCCGGCGCCGGATCTCGGGCAGCTGTCGGGCGGTCAGCTCGAGCCCGTCGACGCTGATGGCGCCGTCCTGGAGCTCGAGGATGCCGTTGAGGTGGAGCGCGAAGGTGGTCTTGCCCGCCCCGTTCGGTCCGAGCAGCGCGATCCGCTCGCCGTGCTCGATCGCCAGCGACAGCGCGTCGAGGACCCGCTGGCCATCCGGGTAGGTGAACGACACCCCCTCGACCGACAGCGCGCTCCCGCTCATACGAGGATGATCCCGCCGATCGCGGCGCACAGGGCAATCAGCGGCGCCACGAGCGCGCCGATCCACTCCCGCCCCGTGGCCCGACGCTGATCGAGCTGGGGCATCGTGCCGGTGAAGCCGCGAGCGAGCATCGAGGCGTGGACGCGCTCGCCCCGCTCGTAGGACCGGACGAACAGCGCACCCGCCGAGCTGGCGATCGGCTTGGCCTGCCAGAGCCAGCGGGGGTCGTGGGCCCGGGCGGTCATCGCCGTGCGCATGCGCCGCATCTCGTCGACGATCACGTCGAGGTACCGGAACATGAACGCCAGGATCGACACCAGCACCGGAGGGACCCGGAGCCGTCCGAGGCCCCGCAGGAGGTCGGCGATCGGCGTCGTCCCGGCGAGCAGCAGCGAGGCGCTCGCGCCGAGCGTGGCCTTGGCGAGGATGTTCCAGGTGCCCCAGAGGCCCTCGCGCGAGACCGACACGCCGAGCACCTCGACGTGCTCTCCGCCGGCGATGAAGGGGATCAGGAAGGCGAAGGTGATGAAGGGGAGGATGACGGCGAGTCGTGCGAGCACCAGTCGCGGGCCGAAGCCGGCGACAGCCTCTTCTCCGACTACGCGACCGACGGCATCGACAACGAGACGTTGAGCCTGGCCGTCGCCGGCTCGA
>JBCBSZ010000014.1:0-89282 GCA_039818945.1 Actinomycetota bacterium | reverse complement strand
CGGACGTCGGCTCGTTGTCGGCCGAGATGCTCCGCACCTCGATCCGGTCCTCGAGCGGGGTGCCCAGCTCGTCCTGTGTGCGGTTGAGCTCGTCCTCGACGAACATCATCAGCGCGTCCATGGTGGCGACGGCGAGGTCGGGGTCCTCACCTCCCACGATGAACTGCATGATCGGCGACCGCGAGTCGGTGCCGAGCTCGTAGCTCGCCAGCAGGCCCTGGTCGGCGAAGTCGCTGCGCACCCGCTCGCTGTCGAGGGTGAAGCCCAGCGCCTGGGAGACGGTGCCGAGCGAGCCGCTCAGCTGGAGGAGGCGGTTGTCCTGCGCCCCCTCGTCGACGATCACGCCCTCGGGGCGGGCCGGGCCGACGAGCAGCACGGCGCCCGACACCTCGTACTCCGCCGGGATCTCGTCGGTCAGCGCCACCGTGCACCACGCCGTGAGCGCGAGCAACGGGACGACGACCCACCATCTCCGGAACATGACCTGAACGAGCGACCACAGATCCATCCGCCCGACCCCTTTTCATCGTGACGCGTATCGCCACCCTAGTCACGCTCCGTGGTGAGAACCAGGTCGTTGCTCACTTGTTGACGACTGGGTGTCGACCGGATTGCTACCGTACGTGAACACAGCACGACGGCATCGCGCGGTCGACCCTAGCGTCGTCAGCACGGTGGGTGTCATCACCGACGGTTCGAGCACCCTGAGGGCGGGAACAGCGATGGCCGAGCACTACGCGCTCTTCGGGGCGGCCGCAGACACCTGGAACCTGGGCGTCACCGCCCTGATGGAGAGCACCGTGCTCGCCGTGCACCGGTCCCGTCCCGCCGCCGGCATGGTCGTGTTCGACAACGGCTTCGGCGAGCGGTCCGGGGTCATCGAGGCGGGCGGGCAGCCCCTGCGCATCGAGCTGCGCGGTGCCCGCCACTCCCGTCGGTTGCACCGGGGCGACACCCTCTGGACGATCCGGGCCGCGAGCGTCTTCGGTGGGCTGGGGAACGGCGCGGCGCAGCGGATCCGCACCGCTCGCGCCGTGTTCGACCTGAGCGGCGGTGACAGCTTCACCGACCTCTACGGCGCCGAACGGCTCCGCCAGATCCTGCTCCACAAGCAGATCGTGTTGTCGCTGCGCACGCCGCTCGTCCTCCTGCCCCAGACCTACGGACCGTTCCGGTCCGAACGGGCCGAACGGGCCGCGGCCAAGCTCGTGCGCGGCGCCGCCGCCGCCTGGGCTCGCGATCCGATCAGCCACGAGCGACTTCGCGACCTCCTCGGTGCCGACTTCGACGCCGACCGCCACCGGCTCGGCGTCGACGTCGCGTTCGGTCTGCCGCCGCTCCCGCCGTCGTCCTTCGCCCTCCCGGCACCGTTGTCGCACTGGTTGGGCGACGACCGCGACCGGCCCGTCGTCGGGCTCAACGTCAGCGGGCTGTGCTACCGGTCCGCCGAGTCGGCCGCGGCGCTCGGGCTGACGGTCGACTACCCGAAGGTGATCCACGGCCTCGTCGACCGGCTCCTTGCGGAGAGCGACGCCCGCATCGTCCTCCTCGCCCACGTCCGAGCGCCGATCGGGCACGAGCAGTCGGACCAGGAGGCGAACTTCGCGGCGTTCGACCGCTTGTCGGAGCGTGATCGGCAGCGGGTGGTGGTGGCGCCCCTGCCGAGCACCGCATCGGAGGCCAAGGGGCTGATCAGCCTGTTCGACTGGTTCTGCGGGACCCGGATGCACTCGACGATCGCTGCGCTCGGCTCGGGCGTGCCGACCGGCGGGCTGGCCTACAGCATCAAGATGGCCGGGGTGTTCGAGCTCTGCGACCAGGCCGAGCACGTCGCCGACGCCACTGTCGACGACGACGCCACGGTCCTCGATCGGCTCTGGTGGTCGTGGGAGCACCGCGAGCAGGCCGAGCGGCGGCTCGCCCCCGCTCGGGCCGTCGTCGTGAGCCGGGCGATGAGCCAGCTGGACGAGGTCCTCGGCAGTGCCGGCCTCGGGGCGGGAGCGGTTCGATGAGGAAGCACATCGCCACGATCACCGACGTCGCCGAGCAGCACCTCTGCACCGGCTGCGGGGTGTGTGCGTTCGTGCAGCCCGACGACATCCGCATGGTCGACGATCTCGACGCCGGTCGCCGCCCCCTCGTGCGCCCGGGCGCCGCGACCGACGAGGCACTCGGTGTCTGTCCGGGCGTGGCGCTCGAGCACCCCGATCGCCAGGTCCCTGGTGTCGACCCGGAGCTGCTGGCCGGCTGGGGGCCGGTCCTCGAGGTCTGGGAGGGCCACGCCACCGATCCCGAGATCCGCCTCGCCGGGTCGAGCGGCGGTGCGGCGACCGCCCTCGCACTGCACGCGATCACCGACGGCGGGGCGCACGGCGTCCTCCACACCACCGCACGGACCGACGTGCCCGTCCTCAACGAGACGACCCTCAGCCGGAGCCGCGAGGAGCTGCTCGGCGCGACGGGCTCGCGGTACGCACCGGCCAGCCCCGCGGACGGCCTCCAGCGGATCGCCGACGCACCGGGGCCGTGCGTCTTCATCGGCAAGCCCTGCGACGTCGCCGCGACCGAGCAGGCCCGGCGCATCCGACCCGACCTCGACCGCAACCTCGCCCTCACCATCGGCATCTTCTGCGCCGGGACGCCCTCGACCCGCGGCACCCTCGAGCTGCTCGAGCGGCTGGGCGTCGCCACCGGCGACCAGCTGTCCACGTTGCGCTACCGCGGCAACGGGTGGCCCGGCCGGGCCGAGGCCACGGTCGCCACCGGCGAGGGCGACCGTCGCAGCTCGATGAGCTACGCCCAGTCGTGGGGCCAGCTGCAGAAGCACCGCCAGTGGCGCTGCTACGTGTGCGCCGACCACACCGGCGAGTTCGCCGACGTGTCGGTGGGCGATCCCTGGTACCGCACCCCCGGCGCCGGCGAGCGGGGCGACTCCCTCGTGGTCGTGCGCACCGAGCGGGGCCGGGCCGCCGTGCGAGCCGCCGTGGCCGACGGCGCGATCGAGCTGCGCCGCCTGCCCGGCTCGCGCCTGCCCGACTCGCAGCCGAACCTGCTGGCCACTCGCGGCGGCGTCTGGGCCCGCATCGTCACGACCCGCGCCCTGGGCGTGGCCGCGCCGAGGTACCGCAACCTGCCGACCTTCGTGCACTGGCGGCGCGAGCTGGGCCTCGTCGAGCAGCTCCGCTCCTTCACCGGCACCGTCCGCCGCGTGGGCCGCAAGCGCCTGCGCCACCGGCGAGCCGTCCGACCCTGGGAGGTGGCCGAGATGGCCCAGCCGGATCCGCCCCGCTACGTCGTCATCACGCCGGCCCGCGACGAGGAGGAGCACCTCGAGCTGCTGGCCAAGACCATCGAGGCGCAGACCTGGCGGCCGACCGAGTGGATCGTCGTCGACGACGGCTCGACCGACGGGACCGGCGCGATCGCCGACGCGCTCGCCGCGACCCACGACTGGATCACCGTTGTCCACCGGGCCGACCGGGGTCGGCGAGTGCCGGGCGGAGGTGTCGTCGAGACGGTCCTCGCCGGTCTCGACGCCTGCTCGGTCGACGACTGGGACTACCTCGTGAAGCTCGACGCCGACCTGGAGCTCGAGCCCGACTACTTCGAGCGCTGCCTGCGCCGGATGGAGCTCGACGAACGCTGGGGCATCACCGGCGGGCAGGTGCACGACCGGCTCGCCGACGGGCGGATCGTCGTCGAGGGCCATCCGATGTTCCACGTGCGGGGCGCCACGAAGATCTATCGCCGTGCCACGTGGGACGCCATCGGCGGGCTCGTCGTGGCCAAGGGCTGGGACACCCTCGACGAGGTGAAGGCCAACCAGCTGGGCTGGCGGACCACCACGTTCTCCGACATCCCGATCGTCCAGCAGCGCGAGACGGGCCGTCGTGCCGGGTGGTGGAAGGACTGGTCCAAGAACGGCCGGGCGGCCTGGTTCTGCGGGTACCACCCGGCGTTCGTCGTGGCCCGCAGCGCCCGGGTCGCGACGATGCGACCCGTCGGCCTCAAGGGCCTCGCCCTGCTGTGGGGCTACGTCGAGGCCGTCGTGCGGCGACGGCCCCGGGTCGACGACCCCGACCTGCGCCGCTACACGCGGGAGCAGCAGCTGCGCCGACTCCTCCGACGCGACACGATCTGGCGCTGACGTCCGGCGGTGCCGGGCTACGGTCGCTCGCCATGACCGTCACCGTGTCGTCGCTGCACCTCCATCCGATCAAGGCGTGCGGTCGGGTCGACGTCGCGACCGCCGAGATCGGGCGACACGGTCTCGTCGGCGATCGCGAGTGGCAGGTCGTCGACCCCGACGGCACCCCGCTGACCCAGCGCACCCACCCCCGCCTGGCGACGGTGCGCCCCGAGCCGGTCGACGGCGGGCTCGTGCTGCGAGCCGACGGCGCCGATGAGCTGGCGATCGATCGGCCGCTCGACGGCACCCCGCTGACCGTTCGCGACCTCGTCGGGCTGCCGATCGACCTCCTCGACGCGGGATCGGCGGCGACCGCCTGGTTCTCGGCGCTCCTCGGCACCGACGCACGGTTGGTGGTCGCCGGACCGGACTACGACCGGACGATCCCGCCGCAGCTCGATCACCTCTGGTCCGATGCCGCGCTCGGCGATCTCGCCCCGGTGCTGCTCACCAGCTCGTCGTCGCTGGCCGCCCTCGTCGCCGAGGCCAGCGAGCCCTTCGGCATGGACCGATTCCGACCGAACCTCGTCATCGATGGCGCCGAGGCGTGGGACGAGGACACCTGGGCGAGCGTCCGGGTCGGGGCCGCGACGGCGACGAGCTGCGTGGGGTGGCCCCGCTGCGCCGTGCCCCAGGTCGACCAGCTCACGGGCGAGCGGCACCGGGAGCCGGCGAAGGTGCTGCGGGCGCGGCGGTGGTGCACCGACGCCTCGGAGGGGCCGGCCGGGTTCGCCGACGCGCTCGAGGGGTCGGCCCTCTTCGGTGTCGGCGCCGCGCTCGGACCGGCCGGCACGACGGTGTCGGTCGGCGACGAGGTGACGGTGCTCGAACGCGGTCCGAATCTGCTCGCCCGGTCCTGAGGCCCGGCGGCCGCACCTACCGTGTCGGCCATGCACTCACTCGCAGGACGAACCGTGATGGTCTCGGGGGCGAACCGGGGGATCGGCGCCGCGATCGCCCGTCGCCTCCACGACGACGGTGCCCGGCTCAGCCTCGGTGCCCGCCGGCCCGAGACCCTCGACGACGTGGTCGCCGGCATGGACGCCGACCGGGTGCTCGTGCACGCCTACGACGCGACCGAGGCCGGCAGCGACGAGGCGTGGCTCGCGGCGACCGTCGAGCGCTACGGCGGCCTCGACGCGCTGGTCAACAACGCCGGACTGTTCGAGCACCTGACCCTCGACGACGGCGACGACGAGGCGCTCGACCGGATGTTCGCCGTCAACGTGAAGGGCCCGTACCGGTTGACTCGGCTGGCGCTGCCTGCGCTGCGCGCCGCCGACCACGGCCGCGTCGTGAACCTGTCGAGCCTGTCGGGGGTGCGGATCGCCAACGACGAGGTCGGGTACTCGATGAGCAAGTTCGCGATGACGGCGCTGTCCCACGCGACCCGCCGCTTCGGGTGGGACGACGGCGTCCGGGTCACCAACGTGTGCCCCGGCTTCGTCGCCACCGACATGGCGATGGCGGTCGGCGGGCAGATGGACCCGGCGGCCGTGATCCAGACCGAGGACCTCGCCGAGCTGGTCTCGACCGTGCTCCGCCTCCCGGACACCGCCTCGGTGGCCGAGCTCACCGTGGCCTGCCGCTACGAGGCCACGGTCTGAGCGATGGCCGAGCCGCTCAAGAACTCCTTCGGGCCCGAGGTCGTGCGCTACGTGGCCGAGTCGATGGCGGCGGTGTCGCCGGGATTCGACGTCGAGGGCTTCAGCGCGCACTGCGTCGACGGCTACGAGGACCTCGAGCTGACCCCCCGGGCCCGCCGGATCGCCGACGGCCTGGCCCGGCACCTCCCCGAGGACCGCGTCGAGGCGCTGCGGATCATCGTGGAGTCGCTCGACGAGCCGATCGCCGACCCCGACGAGCTCGGCGGCATGGAGAGCTTCCGCTATCTCCCGTACGTGTACTTCGTGGCCGAGCAGGGACTCGACCACCCCGACGAGGCCCTCGACGCCCAGTACGAGCTGACGCAGCGCTTCACGGCCGAGTTCAGCATCCGCACCTATCTCGAGCACCACACCGATCTGACGCTCGACCGGCTCCGCACCTGGGCCCGCGACGACGACGTGCACGTGCGGCGGCTGGTCTCGGAGGGAACCCGGCCCCGGCTCCCGTGGGCGCCGCGGCTGCGCAACTTCCAGGACGATCCGTCGCCGGTGCTCGAGTTGCTGGAGCTGCTGCGCGACGACCCGGAGGAGTACGTGCGGCGTTCGGTGGCCAACAACCTCAACGACATCGCCAAGGACCACCCCGACCTCGTCGTCGAGGTCGCGCGGCGGTGGTGGGACGGTGCGGGCGAGGAGCGACGACGGCTCGTACGCCACGGCCTCCGGACGCTGATCAAGGCCGGCGACCCCGGGGCGCTGGACGTCATCGGCTACGGCGAGTCGTCACCGGTCGAGCTGGTCGCGGTGACGGTCGAGCCGTCGGAGGTCGCGATCGGGGCGAAGGTCAAGGTGGCGGTCGAGCTGGCCAATCCGGCGGACGAGGAGGCCGGAGCGCTCGTGGACCTGCGGGTCCACTTCGTGAAGGCCAACGGGTCGACGAGTCCGAAGGTGTTCAAGGGGGCCGAGCCGGTCATCGCCCCCGGCGGGACGACGGTGGTGCGCAAGACGGTGTCGTTGGCGGTGCACTCGACGAGGACGCCCTACCCCGGGACCCACACCGTCGAGGTGCTGATGAACGGAGCGGTGCACGACGGCGCCTCGTTCGAGGTGACCGAGGCGACCGGCTGACCGGGGGACGGGGTTGGGGTCCCCGCCCGGGCCGGAAACAGGGCTAGAGCTGGGCGACGAGGTGGTGCTCGGCGCGGGGTTCGTCGACGCCCCCGAGGATCGGGGTGATCCGGCCGGCGCCTGCGGCGTCGCGGGCGCAGGCGGCGCTGAGCTCCTCGACGAGGTGGGCAGCGGATGGCACCCGGTAGTCGAGGCCGGAGCGACGGAGCTCGCTGCGGAGGCTGCGGGCGAACTCCAGCAGCTCGGCGGTGGTGAAGGTCGGCATCTCGTCCTGCATGGGTGAGTGATCGTCGCCTCCCCGGCTGGCCAACACGCAGATCGACCATCGCAGCCACAACCATCGCCCAACGACGCCGCCCGGGACGGCCGCGGGGTCAGCCCGGCAAGGCCCGTCCGGAGTGCTGGACCATCTCGCGGAGGCGGCGGGTGATGGGGTGTTCGAGCAGGTCATCGATGGTGACGTGCATGCGGTACGACCAGACGTGCTTCGGGTTCGCGGGCACGTTGATCTGCTCGGCGGCGCTGTCGGGGTGGCGGAGGTCACCGTCCATCGCGACCAGGTCCTGGAAGGGCAGGATCGCCCACTGGGCGGGTGAGTCGAGGTGTTGGCGGACGATCGTCGTGGCCACATCGGGGCCGCAGTCGGCCGGCGGTGCCTCGGAACGACCGACGGCGCGCCACACGTCGGCCGCCTGAGCCCGCTCGGTCTCCCACCACGTCCGCATCGTCGCCATGTCGTGGGTCCCCGTCGCGACGACCGAGAGCTCGGGCGCGGCGGCCGGGTCGGCGATCCGGCTCCCGAGCTGCTTCGGCATGCGCTCGATCTCCAGGGTCAGCACGCCCAGCTCGCGCAGCACGCCGGGGACGAAGTCGGGGACCACGCCCAGGTCCTCGCCGCAGACCAGCAGGTCGGAAGCATCGAGCACGGCCGGCAGCGTGGTGAGACCCCAGCGCTTCCAGAGCTCGCCGTGGCGGTGGTGGAAGAAGTCGTTGACGAGGCCCATCCAGCGATGGCGGTCGGCCTCGTCGAGGTCGTGGAAGCTGCGGGTACGGGCCGGGTCGACGCGAGGGTGGTAGCCGGGCGCGCCGTCGGCGCCGGTGACCTCCAGCAGCAACAGCTCGGCCGGCAGGCGGAGCAGCACCGGGAGCCGGGGGTCGTCGGCGTAGCGCGCCTCGATCGCCCGCTGCGTCGCGAGCTCGGGGACGAGCTCGTAGCGGTCGTCGTCGACCTCGACGAGGAGCTCGCCGACCAGCTCGTCGAGGCGGTCGCCGTCGAGGTGGTGCTCCAGCGTGCTGCGGGTCAGCCGTGGCCGGCAGAGTCGGTCGTGATCGAACCAGCCCAGTTGCGAGCGGATCTCGGCCTCGCTCAGCGGGAGGCACGGCTCGAAGCGGCCCAAGGTGCCCTCGACCTGTTCGATCGGGACCTTCCAGATCCGGAAGAAGCCGAGCACGTGGTCGATGCGGTAGGCGTCGAAGGCCCGTCCCATCGCGGCGAGACGACGCCGCCACCAGCCGTAGCCGTCGCGGGCCATCACGTCCCACCGGTAGACCGGGAACTCCCAGTTCTGCCCGGAGGCGGAGAAGTCGTCGGGCGGGGCGCCGACGGAGGCGGCGGGGTCGAACAGCTCGGGCGCGGCCCAGACGTCGGCCGAGTCCGGTGAGACGCCGATCGGCAGGTCGCCCTTGAGCGCCACGCCGAGGCGGCGGGCGTGGTCGGCGGCGGCGTCGAGTTGGAGGTGCAGGTGCCACTGCACCCAGCGGTGGAACGTGACTTCCCGGGCGTGCGGTCCGGCCGGGTCGAGGAGGCGGGCGAGGCGCTCGGGGTCGTGGGTGCGGTGGTCGCCCCATCGGCTGCGGTCCGGTCCGTGGGCGTCGCGCAGCACGCAGAAGGCTGCGTAGTCGTCGAGCCAATCGGCCTCGTCGGCGGCGAAGCGGGCGAACTCGGCGTTGCTGGCCAGGGACGGCTCGAACTGGTCGAAGAGGGCGCGCAGCTCGCGCCACACGACGTCCATCAGGGCGGTGTGGTCGAGGCCCGGAGCGGCGTCGAGGAGCCGACGTCGGTCGGCGAGCTCGGCGGCGAGCGCGGCGTCGCGGATGCGGCCGATCCGGCCGGTGTCGACGTAGAGCGGGTGCAGGGCGACCGACGAGATCGGCGAGTACGGGTAGGAGTCCTCGGGGCCGTGGGTCAGCGTCGTGTCGTTCAGGGGCAGGAGCTGGATGACCGACAGGCCCGCCGCGGCCGCCCAGTCGGCGAAGGGCTCGAGGTCCGTGTAGCGCCCGACCCCACCCCCGCCCCGGACCCGGAGCGAGAACAGCGGCAGGACGATGCCGGCACCCCGCCAGGGCTCGCCCCGCCAGCCGAGCCCCTGATCGGTGACGGTCACCGGACGGTCGCTGGTCGGCGGCACGATCCGGTCCGGACCCTCCTCCCACGTGACGCCGCCCGGTTCGCCGCCGACGACCACGTACTTGTAGGCCAGGCCGGTGCTCGGGACGGAGAGCTCGACGTCGGCCGTCCACCAGGGGAACTCGCGGCGCAGCGCGACGCCGTCGACCGGGTCCCAATTGCCGAGCGCGTCGCTGTCGCCGACGAGCACGAGACGGCGGTCGACGTCGAGATCGGGAGCGAGGATCCGGAAGCGGTGCGAAGCGGTGCGCTCGGGTGGTGCTGCGACGGCCCCGGTGGCCGATCGGCGGCGGATCACCCGGCGGAACATCGAGGAGCCGAGCGGCCGGTCGAGCGGGGCGACCGGGCTCCACCGGTCGACGGCGACGTCCGCGGTGCCGTCGGCGGAGCGCCACGCTCCGGCCCCCTCGGGCTCGGTCCCGGCGACCCCATCGGTGCTCAGGGCGTAGCGGTAGCGGTCGCCGTCGGCCAGGTCGATGTCGAGGTGCCACCATCCCCCGTCGCCCCAGTCCAGGGGCACGTCGTCGACGTCGGGTCGCTGGAGCACGAGCCGTTGACCAGGAACGGTCGCGTAGTGGACCTGGAGGCGCGCCATCGGGCGCAAACCGTACCGCCGCACGGCGACGTCCGGTTCCGTGAGCGAGCGCTGCGGTGGTCGTATTGCCGACGGTGCAGCGGGGTGCTGCCGGTACGCTCGCCGATCAACGACGAACGAGAACGGAAGGTCCGATGTCGGTCACCGTGATCCTGCCCGATGGAGACGAACGCACCCTCGACGACGGTGCGACGGGCACCGACCTCGCGCGCGAGGTCGGTGGGCGTCTCGGCGGGACGGCGCTCGCGGTGCGGGCCGACGACCAGCTCGTCGATCTCGTCGCCCCGCTGCACGACGGCGCCAAGGTCGAGCTCATCGCGCCGGAGTCCGAGGACGGGCTCGAGATGCTCCGTCACTCGACCGCGCACGTCCTCGCCCAGGCGGTCCTCGATCTCTGGCCCGGAGCCACCTTCTCGATCGGGCCGCCGATCGAGGACGGCTTCTACTACGACTTCGAGCTGCCCGACGGCGGCACCTTCAGCGAGGACGACCTCGAGCGCATCCAGGAGCGGATGGACGAGATCGTCAAGGCCGACCAACCCTTCGTGCGCGACGAGCTCGATCGCGCCGCCGCGCTCGAGCTCTTCGCCGACCATCCCTACAAGCGGGAGATCATCGAGAACGTCACCCTCGACCCGATGTCGGGCGTCGACGAGGGCGGCTCGGTCAGCGTGTACCGCAACAGCGACAGCTTCGTGGACCTGTGCCGCGGGCCCCACGTGCCGTCGACCAAGAAGCTCGGGCACTACCAGCTCATGCGGGTGGCCGGCGCGTACTGGCGAGGCGACGAGTCGCGCCCGATGCTGCAGCGGATCTACGGCACCGCCTGGGCCGACCGCAAGGCGCTCAAGGCGCACCTGGAGCGCCTCGAGGAGGCCGCCAAGCGCGACCACCGCAAGCTCGGCACCGAGCTCGACCTCATCAGCTTCAACGAGGACGTCGGCCCCGGCCTGGCGCTGTGGCACCCCAAGGGCGCCACCGTCCGGGCGCTGATGGAGGACTACAGCCGCAAGCGCCACCGCGAGGGCGGCTACGAGTTCGTGTTCTCGCCCCACATCGCCCGGTCGAACCTCTGGAACACCAGCGGGCACCTGGACTTCTACGCCGAGAACATGTTCCCGGCCATGGAGATGGACAAGGCGGACTACCACGCCAAGCCCATGAACTGCCCGATGCACATGAAGATCTTCGACAGCCAGCAGCGGTCCTATCGCGAGCTGCCGCTGCGGTTCTTCGAGCTCGGCACCGTGTACCGCTACGAGCGGTCGGGCGTGATGCACGGCCTCATGCGGCTGCGGGGGTTCACCCAGGACGACTCGCACATCTTCTGCACCCAGGAGCAGGCGCAGGACGAGATCATCAGCCTGATCGACTTCGTCATCAGCGTGCTGCGGGCGTTCGGCTTCGAGGACTTCGAGGCCAGCCTCTCGACCCGCCCCGAGGGCAAGTCGGTCGGCGCCGACGAGGACTGGGAGAAGGCCACCACCGAGCTGCGCACCGCCCTGGAGCGGACCGGTCTCGACTACGGCATCGACGAGGGCGGCGGCGCCTTCTACGGCCCGAAGATCGACATCCACGTCAAGGACGCCATCGGCCGGCGCTGGCAGCTGTCGACCATCCAGGTCGACTTCCAGCTCGGCCCCCGCTTCGAGCTGTCCTACATCGGGCCCGACAACCAGCCCCACGTCCCGGTGGTCATCCACCGGGCGCTGCTGGGATCGATCGAGCGGTTCTTCGGCGTGCTCGTCGAGCACTACGCCGGGGCGTTCCCCACCTGGTTGGCCCCGGTGCAGGTGCGGGTGCTGCCGGTGCGCGACGACCACGACGACTACGCCCACTCGGTCGCGAAGCGGCTGCGCGACGGCGGCTTCCGCTGCGACGTCGTCGAGGCCGATGAGCCCCTGGGCAAGCGCATCCGCGCCGGCAAGCTCGAGAAGCTGCCGTACGTGCTGGTGGTCGGTGACGACGACCTCGCCGCCGGCACCGTCGGGGTCAACGCCCGCGGCGCCGACGTCGAGCGCGACGTCCCCGTCGACGCCTTCGTCGAACGGCTCCGCGAGGAGACGGCCGGCTACCTGTAGGCCGGATCGTGGACGAGTCGCCCGAGGTGGGTGTCGGGCCCCATCCCGAGCCGTGGCCCGACGACGATCGGCTCGATCCCGAGCTGCTCGCCGGGGGCGACCGGCGCAACGTGATCGACCGGTACCGCTACTGGTCGAGGGAGGCGATCGTCGCCGACCTCGACCGACGGCGGCACCCCTTCCACGTCGCCGTCGAGAACTGGCAGCACGACCGCAACATCGGTGCGGTGGTGCGCAACGCCAACGCGTTCCTGGCCGAGGCCGTGCACATCGTGGGGGAGCGGCGGTGGAACCGGCGGGGTGCGATGGTCACCGACCGGTACCAGCACGTGCTGCACCATCCGACGATCGACGGGCTGGTCGGGTGGGCCGCCGAGCGGTCGCTGCCGGTCGTCGGCGTCGACAACCTGCCCGGCTCGGTGCCGATCGAGATGACGGCGCTGCCCCGGGCGTGCGTGCTGCTGTTCGGCCAGGAGGGGCCGGGGCTCTCCGAGGCCGCCCGGGAGGCGGCGGAGCTGGTCGTGTCGATCAGCCAGTTCGGCTCGACCCGCTCGATCAACGCCGGCGTGGCGAGCGGC
This sequence comes from Actinomycetota bacterium, assembly GCA_039818945.1. Lineage (GTDB taxonomy): Bacteria > Actinomycetota > Acidimicrobiia > Acidimicrobiales > Poriferisodalaceae > JBCBSZ01. The sequence goes on along the minus strand of JBCBSZ010000014.1, from coordinate 76,697 downwards.
ATCGCCATGCACACCTGGATCCGCCAGCACGCCGAGCTGGGATAGCGCTCCTGCGGAGTTGCTGCGGTCCCGCCTCGGAGCGACAACCGCCGATCGCCCCGGCCGTTGTCGCTCGGAGCGTGGGACGCCCTACAGCTCCTCGAGCCAGACCGGGGCGTGGTCGAGGAGGTAGCCGCAGACCTGGTGGCACCGGTCGAGGGTGTCGCAGAGGTGCTCCTCGGCGAGGAGGATGCGGTTGAGCGAGACCTCACGGCGGGCGGTGAGGCTGAGCGAGCGCTGGGCCTCGTCGGTGACCGACGGGATCGAGTCGATCGCCGACACCTCGAGAGGCAGATCGAGCCCGCCGATGCCGGCCAGCTCGGTGGCGAGGATCAGGAAGTCCGGGGCCTTGGCCAGCGGCGGCAGCAGCCAGTTGAACACCAGCGGGAGGACGAACTCCTGCTCCGGGGTCTCGCGATCGGGCAGCTCGAGCAGGGCGTCCTCGAAGCCGAGGAGGACCCGGGGGTCGACCTCGAGCGCGACGTGCAGGTCGAGGGGGCCGTCGCAGGCGCCGTCGGGGTGGAGGTCGATCTCCCACGTCTGGCGGAGCGAGTACGACTCGATGAAGTGACGCTCGTCGTGCACGTGCAGCCCGTGGTCCACGACGTGGTCCTTGAGGTCTGCGACGAAGCTCGCGATGTCCACTGCTGCCACTGGCGGCCACCATCCCGTGGTCGGTTGCTGCCCCCGATTGTGCCCCGTCCGGAGGGGGTTGCGCGCCCGAGGTGGTCACGGCCCGGGTTCACGCCGCCGCACCGATACCGTCGGGCCCGTGTCCGACGATGTCCTCTCCCTCCTCGACGACGCCGCCGATCGGGCGGCCAGGGCGCTCGACGCCAACAGCGACTGGTCGTTGGTCGCCCGCGATCACGCCGCCCAGTACGGCCATGACCTGGTCGCGGACGCCGCCGTGCTCGAGGTGCTCGGCGGGAGCGGGGTGCGGATCCTGAGCGAGGAGTCGGGCTGGTCCGGCGACGAGTCCGCCGCCGTGACCGTGATCGTCGACCCGGTCGACGGCTCCACGAACGCCAGCCTCGGCATCCCCCACTGGTGCGTCTCGCTGCTCGCCGTCGACGCCGAGGGGCCCGTCGCCGCGGTCGTGCTGAACCCGGTCAACGGTGAGCGCTACCGGGCCGTCTCCGGGAAGGGCGCGACGCTGGGCGACGAGACGATCCACGCCTCCGGCTGCGACGAGCTCCGTCGAGCGGTCGTCGGGCTGACCGGCGCGCCGGGGGGTCGGCAGGGCTGGGCCCAGTTCCGGGCGATGGGGTCGGCGGCGATGGACATGTGCTTCGTGGCCGCCGGTCGCCTCGACGGGTTCTACGCCGCCTACGGCCTCGCGCTGTGGGACTACGGCGGCGCCGCCCTCGTGTGTGAGGAGGCCGGGGCGACGCTCGGGTTGCGCTCGGGCAACGCTGTCTACGAGCTGGGCGATCAGCGCCGCCAGGTGCTGGTCGGGGCGACGGCGACGCTGCACGAGCAGCTGCTGCAGGCGGTGCGATGAACGACCGCTGGTCGCCGGTCCTGCGACCGCTGTACCGCCTGATCGGCCGGCTGCCGGAGCGGGCCCGGGTCGTGCTGACCGGGGTCCGGTCGCCGGCGTACCGGCTGGGTTCGTCGTGCGCCATCGTGCGCGACGACGGCTCGTGGCTGCTCGTGCGGCACTCGTACCGGCCGGGCTGGTCGCTGCCCGGCGGTGGCCTGGCCGGCAGCGAGGACCCGGCGACGACCGCCCGCCGCGAGATGCGCGAGGAGCTCGGCGTCGAGGTCGAGCTGGGCGATCCCTTCCCGGTCGTCGATGCCCACTACCGGCGGCTCACGTTCCTCTTCCCGGCCACGATCACGTCGGGTGAGCCGCGGGTGTGCACCCCCGAGCTGGAGGAGATCGGCTGGTACCACCCGGCCGCCCTGCCCGAGCCCGATCGGTGGCTGCGACAGGTCGCCGACGCCGCCCGCCGACACCTGGACGGCGACGATCCCGGGCTGGTGATCCCCGAGCACTGAGCCGCTCGGTGGCGGTGGGTCAGCCGCAGGGGGTGAGGGTGAGCTGGATGGTCGTGCCGCGGGCGACGCCGGCCCCGGCGGCGATGCTCTGGCCGAGCACGACGTCGTCGCAGAAGTCGGGCCACGAGATGAACAGGCCGTCGATGCTGCGGCTGATGGCGATGGCGTCGTCGAGGCGCAGGCCCACGTAGTTCGGGACGATGCACGGGGCGATCGCCAGGTCGATGATGCTGCCCGGCTCGACGGCGGTGCCCGGCCCGGGGATGGTGGTCTGCGCGACCCCGTTGGAGCACGCCGGTGCGCTGTTGACGACCAGGCCGGCGTCCTGGAGCGTGGCGCGGGCGTTGCCGACGCCGAGGCCGGCGACGTTGGGGATGCTGATCGTCTGCACCGGGGGCGCGGTGGTCGGTGGTGGCGGGGGCGGTGCGGTGGTCGGCGCCGCGGTGGGGGGCGGTCGGCGGTGGGCTCGTGGGCGGTGGGCTCGTGGGCGGTGGGGTCCGAGGTGCCGAGGCGGTCACCGTCGTGGTCGTCGTCGCCTCGGTCGTGGAGGTCGTCGACGTCGTGGTGGTGGTCGTCTCGGGCACGGTCGTGGTGGTGGTCGTGGTCGTGGTGGTGGTCGCCGTCGCGTCGGACGCCGCCTCGTCGAGGGTGGTCGAGGTCTCGGACGGTCCGTCGAGCGCGACCTGCTCCCCGCCGTCGGAGCCGCCGCCTCCGGCGAGCGCGACGCCGGCGACGATGGCGATGACGAGGGCCGCGGCGGCCGAGGCCAGGATGATCATGCGGCGGCGGTCGGGCCCGTCCTCGTCGCTCACCTCGCCGGCGGGCGTCGGCTGCTCGATCTCGTCGGTGCGGAGCGGGGGAGGGGTGACGGCGACGGCCGCGGTCACGTCGGGGTCCGTGGCGTCGGCAGCGACGGCGAGCTCGGCGGCGAAGGCGGCCATCGTGGCGGGGCGCTGCTCGGGGTCCTTGTCGAGGGCGCGGCGGAGCAGGTCGCGCAGCTCGTTGGGGACGTCGGGCCGGTCGATGATCGGGACCGGGTCGTTGGCGATGCGGCTCAACACCGTGAGCACGGGCTGGCCGGAGGTGGAGTAGGGGCCGTCGCCGGTGAGGCAGGCGTGGAGGGTGGCGGCCAGGGAGTAGACGTCGCCCCGTGCGTCGGCCGGCCGGCCGTTGAGCAGCTCGGGCGGGGCGAAGGCCGGGGTGGCGGAGATGGTGTCGCGCATCGAGATGTCGGTGGAGGCGACGGCGATGCCGAAGTCGGTGAGCATCGGCCGGCCGTCCCGGCCGACGAGGACGTTCTGCGGCTTGATGTCGCGGTGGAGGATGCCGATCTCGTGGGCCTCGGTCAGGGCGTCGGCGAGGGAGCGGCCGATGTCGACCGTCTCCCGCCAGCTGAGGGGCGAGTCGGTGTAGCGCTCCATGAGCGAGCCGCCGGTGACGTACTCCATGACCAGGTACGGCGACTGGGTCTCGCTGATGCCGGAGGTGTGGATCGTGACGATGTTGGGATGATCGGAGAGCTTGCCCATGAGGCGGCGCTCCCGGTCGAAGCGGCGGCGCTCGTCGTCGTCGGCGAGGGGGTTGAGCAGCTTCACGGCGACGTCGCGGCCGTGGTCGGCATCGTGAGCGAGGTGGACCGTGCCGAAGCCGCCGTGCCCGACGACCCGCTTCCACTCGAGCCCCTCGATCCCCAGGTCCATCTCACCCTCCTGCCGACCACCGACAGCCTATGGACCAGGATTGGAGCCCGATTGGCGAATCCGTGGGGAGTGCACCCCACTGGCTACCCTGACGCGTCTCCTCGGGCGTGTAGCTCAGCTTGGTCAGAGCATCTGCCTTACAAGCAGAGGGTCGGGGGTTCGAGTCCCTCCACGCCCACCCGATCTGAGCTGGTCATTTGTCGGTTCTTGGTCCTTGTGGATACTGTGGACAAGTCGCGATGTATCAGCGATGTATCAGAATCGGGGGCCGATCCGAGGGGGAGCGGTGGGCTGGAAGGCGACCGGCGTGCCGCTCGTGCGGCGCCAGCGGGACAAGTGGGTGGTGCGGGTCGACGGGATCGACACGGCCTCGGGCAAGCACCGGCCGCGGCAGGTCGGGACGTACGCATCGAAGCGGACCGCCGAGAAGGCTGTTCGTGAGTACCGGCTCGAGGCGCCGAGCACGTCGCAGGACACGGTCGGCTCGGTCGTGCGGCGGTGGGTGGAGAGCCGCACCGACATCACGAAGAAGTCGCAGGAGCAGTACCGCTGGGCGGCTGGTCACATCGACGCCGGGCTCGGAGGCATCGCGCTAGGTCAGCTCGACCGGGACGACATCGCTGCCTGGTTCGACCAGCTGGCTGCCGGAGGGGATCTGTCTCGGCGCAGCATCCAGATCTTCCGCAACGTGCTGAAGGCGGCGTTGCGGGAGGCGGTGGACGAGGGCCTGATCTCGCGTAGTCCGGCGGCTCGTGTGCCGCTGCCTCGGACGGTCGCCAAGCCGCCGAAGGTGAAGGAGGTGCCGGCGTGGGATGCGGACGAGATCGACCGGTTCCTCGAGGCGTGCGCCGAGCACCGGTGGGCGATCGGCTTCCGGTTGGGTGTGCTGTACGGGCTGCGTCGGAGCGAGGTGCTGGCGCTGCGGTGGGACGACGTCGACTCGGCAGCGCCGTCGATCCGCATCGACGAGGGACTGGTGTCGCTGCGCAACGGCATCGAGTGGACCGAGGCGAAGAACGAGCGATCGCGTCGGACCATCCCGCTCGATGCAGATACGTGGGCGGTGCTCCAGCGGCGTCGGGCCGAACAGGCGACGGAGCGGCTGCTGGCTGGCGAGCGCTGGCAGGACAACGACCTCATCATCGCCACGCAGGTCGGCACTCCCGTGATCCCGAGGAACTACGACCGCTTCCTCCGAGACGTCATCGATGCGGCCGAGCTCCCCCGCCTGGGCACGCACGGCCTGCGCCACACAGCGGCGACCCAGATGGTCTCGAACGCCCACGACCTCGGCGAGCTCCGAGCCGTCGCCGACCTCCTCGGCCACAGCCCCGAGGTCCTGATGAAGACCTACGCCCACGCCCTCCCGAACCACACCGCGGCGGTCGTGGAGCGGCTGCGGCGGGGGCCCGATCGCGGTCGAGGCAACCAGCCGCGAACATAGTCGGGTCGCTGTCTCGTCACACGTCGCCGGGATCTATGCAACTTGTGTTGAGTCGATGGCCGCGGCCTCGCACATGCGCTCGTAGTGTTCAGGGTCGATCGACTTCAGGAACTCCATGCAGCGTCGAATCTGCCCATGCACGGCCCGGGCATCCAGGACGTCGATGCTCTCGCTACCCTCGCCATGGGAATATCTGTTGCAGAAGTCGTACACGTCTCGAAAGGGCTCACCTTCCTGCGACTGAACGAGGATCTCGAGCTGTTGCAGGAAGTCCGGGCGGTGTGGAGCCTTGTAGCTGGCAAAGACCTCCAGGACTCGTCGCGATGCGTTCGGGAGCAGGAAGAGACGCTCGTGATCCGAGGAATCGAGGACACCGGCCATCACCATCGAGAAGAGGTAGGCGTACTCCGATGTGTTGTTGAGCAAAAGCCTCGGAAGCTCACCTAGCCTTGAGCGGCGCTCGCCGTCCACGCTCGCGGCATACATCTCTCGAAAGCAGACTCCAGGGAAGATAGACTCGTCGGCATCACCCTGAGCGATTCGCCTCATCGAGCTACCCCAGGCGCTCTTGTGCGACTTCAGGAATAGGCGGAGCAGACTGAAGTCGTGAGTCAGGACGACGTACTGGCCGAAGCTACGCAGCGTGTCGAACAACCACTGATGAGTAGCGTAGAGCGCCTCCCGGTCAAGCGAACTTGATGGGTCGTCGACCACCACTACTCTCTCGGAAGGGTTGCCACTCGACGCTTGTTCGTCCTCGAGTTTGCGGAGGAAGTAGAGCAAGGACAGGGTCGTTCGCTCACCGTCGCTGAGATCCGTAGCCGGGTCGTCACCGCGCCGGCACGAGTAGGACTTCCCGTCCTCCGTTACCGCAACACTGAGGTGGTGCTTGCCGTAGACACGGGCCAGATCCTTCGTGAGCGTGTCTGCCATGTCCTTGGTTGTGAACCGGGCTTGCCGTACTTCCTCCAACCGACGCTCCGCAAGCCGCACAGACTGCTGGCTCGTAGACGCCTCCTCGACGCAACTCTCAGCGTGAGCGGCGAGGTCGCGAAACTCTCTGCTCCTCGAACCAATCAAGTGATCCAGGACGACTTGCCTTCTCTCCGCAGCAATCTCCTGCTGTCGCCGGGCCCGGTCGTTGTGTGCATCGACAGCCTCGGCCAGCACTGTTGTGGTCGGCGGACTAGCTAGCACGGACCAGTCTGGGCCATCAGGAGTGACGCTCGGATCGGCGACCTTGAGGTTCAGGACATCGACCACCTTCTCGAGCGCCCTTACCCGCCCAGCCACCTCCGCTCGAGTGTGTGCGGCGCCGCTCTCGTAGACAGCCTGCAGATCGCTCGACAGGCTTGATGCGGGTGGCAGGTCTCGAGTCCAAGCTTCGAGATGATGCTTCTCGAGGGAAGCAACGTCGAGGAGACGGCTCGCCTCGGACCGGATACGGCGCCAACTCTCATCGAAGTGAGCTGCAAGCTGAGCCCGCCGCTCCTCGGTGATGCGCGCCGAGCAGAACATGCAGTTGTCGTGGTCACCGTGCAGCTCGAAGCCCTCTTCTACCCATCGTTGCACCTGCGGGTTGCCCGCCAGTTCATCAAGCGCTACGCGAGCGGGAGTCGCAGACAGAACCCCGGAAAGGGCTTCGAGTTCGGTAGCTGCACCGGTTGGCGGCGGCGGCATCGGGGAAACGCGCACGAGTTCACCCTCCACGAGCCGTCCGAGCGCTTCGGCGTGGGCGTCCGTATCGGGATACTCCCCTTTGTAGCTTCGAAGAAGGTCCTGAACCTTCGGGACTGAGTACCGGCTCTTCGTGAAATGGTTGTAGTCGAAAGGCTTGAGCTCCGAGACAATCCGATCCTGGACGTCTTGGGTCAGTTTCCTGACACGCCGATCTGCTGCGGTTCGCTGCTTCTCTGCCTCCCTAGCTTGGATTCGTAGGTCTTCGATCTCGGCAGTTAGCCTTTGCTCTTCTTCCTTGGCATCGATCGCCTCCCTCCCTAGCGTCACGATCGCCGACGCGCTCTCTCCATCCAGAAAGTCGGCGAGGTTGGCCTCGACCCACCTTCGGGTGAAGACTGCGATGCGGGTCGGTGGCCCCTTCTCACCCTCTTGGATGACTGACCGAGCACCATGCTCGTCTTCCCACACGGCCTCGGTCGCACAAGTACCCTCGGCGACGCTCAGGAGCAGCTCAGCCAGTGTGGACTTGCCGCTGCCATTGTGTCCATAGACGACCGTCCGTCGTCCGAAGGGGACGTCGCTGGGCCACGATCGAGGGTCTAGCGAGCGCCATTCGCCCGCGACTCCCAGTCTGCGAAGCATCCCCAGAACCTACATTCGATCTGATCCGTAGGTCACAAGATGACCTCGGGCCGCAGTGCCGTCGCGGCGCTCTCCGCTGGCGAACTCGGGCGCTGCGGATCTCACGGGCGAGTAACGCTGGGTTCCAGTCGGGAACGGATCGACGACCCGGTCGGCTCCGGGCGGCATAGCGTCGAACGTGGATCGGTGAGGCCCCGACAGTTCGATGATCGCCCTCTGGTTGCCGCCCCAACGCGCCTGGGAACGCTCCGAGAGGCACTGCGCGGATGCGATTGCGCTGTGGCCCCGACGCTTGTTGGGGGCCGACCCGAGCAGTCGTCTCATCGCGCGGCAGCACCGATGGTGGTTGAGGTCTCTCTCGTGATCCGCCAGTTCCTCATGGGCGAGAATCGACCCTTCCGCCGCGTCCGTCGTCCGCTTAGGAAGGCGAGTGTCGCCCAGGTCAGTCGATCGGATCGCCGTCGATGAGGTCCCAGTAGTCCGGGTCGATCGAGTAGCCGGCCAGCTCGACAGTCTGCGGGTCGATCAGCACGCCGACGAAGACGATGGCGCCGAAGACGGGATCGACGATGTGGAGCTGCCGGATCTCAGGACGAGTGTCGAACAGGAGGTTGTCGAAGTCGCGGAATCCGATGACGGGGCCGCGAGTGGTCCGGACCAGAAGTCCCACTCCGACGACTGGCCGCTCGCGCTCGCTCGGGTCCGTGCTCGGCTGCGATGGACGCCGCGAGCGTCTCGCTGACTCGGACCTCGTAGGTCAACGTGTAGCGGTCAGGCCGTACTGAGAGGCGACGTCGTTGGCCAGGCGGCGACTGGTCGGTGTCTCGATCTGCGGGAAGTCGAGGAACGCTGTGGCGAACGGGATGGTCTCGCCGATCTCGGTGAGCTGCCAACCAGGTTCCTGGTGCGACAGCTCGCTCACCGGCCCGGCGGTCATGCCGTCGAGCTGACCCAACACGTCGTCGACGGTCTGGAGCTGCTCGTCGTCGAACACGCCGAGGTCGGCGCTCCGAGAGGGGATCAAGCGGTGCTGCGGGCGACCGAGGAAGTCCTCTTCGACGAGTTCGGCCTCACCGCGCTCGAGGAGTCGTTGCCGCACAAGCAGGAGCTGACGGGGTGCCCGGCTGTAGGGCAGCTTCTGGAACTCGCAACCCGACACGACGGCGTCGAGCAGTCGCAGGTGGGTGAACTCGACGAAGAGCAGCACCTAGTTGAGCTTCGTCATGCCGCTGGAGCGGTGGGCACGCATCCGGTCCGCGACGTGGAGCACCAGCTCGGAGCACTTCCGTCCGTCGTAGCGCTCGTCCACGGGAACCATCCTGCGGACGGGGTGCATCACGCGGCAGCAACGCAGCCCGCAGGTGCGTCGACCCCAGCAGATGTAGTTGAGGTCCTCGGCGGACGGCCGCCAGTGGACGCCGTTAGGCCCGAAGACGGGACTGGTAGGTTCGGTGTGTGGCCGAGCGACGAGTCGTGACCGCAGCTGAGATGGAGCTGATGAGTCCGGACGAGCGCGCCGAGGTGGTCGCTGACGGTGAGCTCGGATCTCTCGACGACCTCGACCCCACCTTCCGGGAGCGGGTCGCCGACAAGGGCCGGCGTTTGCTGGAGGAGCACGGTCTGCTCGACTCCGAGCAGAGGTGAGGCGGCGCGAGGTCAGGGTCGCCGAGAGCTTCTTCGAGGAGCTCGACGTCCAGCTCGGCCAAGAACGCGGACCCAACGGTGAACCGTCGGCGACGGACTTCCTCGTGTTCGACTTGCCGTCGATCGTGGAGCGCTTCGCCACGGCTTTCGACGAGCTCCCCGAGGTGATGGCTGGGCTCTCAGCAGCCCGGATGTACATCGGCAGCTCAGCGCTCCTCCCCGCGTTCGTCGTTCACGGGCTCGAGCTCGAAGACGGCATCGTCGTGCTGGTGGGCATCGAGATCGACGAGTAGCGGCAGCCCGGGCCTCCTCACCGAGTCCCTACGTGTAGCTCAGCCCCAGAAGATGCCGCCGCGGTCGTTCGCGACGTACTCGATGAGCTCGTCGAGGTGCGGCGTCGGGTCCACGAGGTCGTACTCGTGGACTTCAGGTTCCGGTCCCGCCAGTACAGCGACCACTCGTTCCGGACCTTGGTGTAGCGGAAGCGACAGATTGGGAAACGGGTCCAGTCCGGGCCGAAGTCTTCACGCCACGGTGGCCGGCACTCGAGGATGGTGACGGTCCGGTTGGTCACGTCGAGCTCGTAGCGGATCTGGTCGCGGACGTGAGGGGGCATGTCGGCGTTCAGCGCATCGACCCACCGGCGAGCTCTGGCGAGATCGAGATCGGGGATCACGCCGTTCCGCCTCCGGCCGGGTTCGAGACCGCATTCTGCCTGACGGTCCCGGGTCTGCTCGAGAGGCCGAAGGTCGCCGTCGAACGCCGCTGATGCTCGGTCAGTGGCATCGATGTCGGGCGATCCAGGGTCCCCGGGCTTCCTTCACCGCTCGTGGCCACACGCCCTGGTCCCAGAGTTCGAGAAGTCGGCGGGGATGGACGTATCGAAGCACGTCCGCCTCGGTGCCCTCACGGAGGACGAGTTGGTAGAGGTAGGCCGCATCTGCCGGGTCGTCGAGATCGAGGGCGAGGTCCCCGCCCGACCAGAACAGCGAGCTGGGCACGGTGACGCGCCCGGTCTGCGGTGCCGTCGACTCGTCTCGACCGAAGGCCGGCGGCACGGGCGCGCTGCGCCACCGGGCAGATGTGCGCAACTCGGATCCGGACATGGTCCCAAGGTAGGTCGCCACCGCAGCTACAGCGCTGCCGTTCACCGCCGCTCCTTCTCCCAGCACGGCGTGGCTTGCCGTCGGCCCGGCGTGTTGGCCTTTCGTCGGGCAGGCTTGGCGGATGAAATCCATCTGAACTTGCGTCAAGTTCTGTAGGAATTCATACGTGTCGTTCAAAGCTCTCGAGCGCCTCGAGGGAATTGGCCCGGTGTTCCGGTCACGGCAGGCCGTGCAGGCCGGGGTGTCGTGGCGAGCCCTCTACGCGCTCCGTGACGAGGGCCTGATCCTGGAGCTGTCGCGAGGGCTCTTCCAGCTCGCCGAGTTCGCCGGGGCCGACAACACCGACTTCGTGGCCGTCTGCGCCCGAGCGCCGCACGGGATGATCGCCATGGAGTCCGCCCTCTCGTACTGGGACCTCACCGACGAGATCCCCTCGACCGTGCACGTCGCCGTTCCCGAGGGCTCGCACAAGCCGACGATCGACCACCCGCCAACGACCGTTCACGTGTTCCGGTCGGCGACCTTCGAGCTCGGCCGCGTCGAAGTCGGAGAGTCTGCTGGCGAGCGGTTCTCGATCACCGATCGAGAGCGCACCGTCGTCGACGCGTTCCGCCTCCGCCACCTCATCGGAGAGAGCACCGCCCATCGAGCCCTGCGTCGCTACCTCGGCCAGGCCCGACCGAAGCCGGCCCGGCTGGACGAGGTCGCTCAAGAACTCCGAGCCACGACGGCGCTCCGGACAGCGCTGCGCGTGCTCGGAGCGTGATGGGCCTGAGCCGACCGTTCGCTTGGAGCCGGACGCAGCTGTTCCCATCCGCTCGTCGGCCGCTGCCCATGGATCGGGCCAACCCCTGGCGTCGAGTCGCGAGGGTTGATCGGCGTGATCGGCGAGGACCCGTCGCACCAACTCGATCGCTTCGTCGACTCGACCGCTCGCCGCCAGGCGGGGGGCGACCTCCAGGTGGTCATCGGGGAGGGCCGAGATCGTCTCGGTTGATCTCGATCGACGCATCGGGATCGCCGACTGCGAGGGCCCAGCCGATCACGGCGTCGCACACGGCAGCGGCCCGCCCGGGGTCTGCGCCATCGTTTCCGGCATCGAACAGCGCACGCCATTGAGGCTCGAGCCGGCGTCGGTACTCCGCCAGCCCCGTTTCGCCAAGGACGGTGGCGTACTCGGCTGCGGCACTTCTGAAGCCGCCGAGTTCAGAGCCGAGCTCCATCTCGAGGAGACGACCAGCCAGTGCGACGGGGTCAGGCCGGTAGTCTTTGCAGGCGGCGAGGTGTACCTGGCGGATTCGGTTGGCGACTCCGGAGCGCCATTCGTTCGAGTCGTCCGAGTACCGGACTGCCGCTTCCGTACACCGGTGGGCGTACTCGGCCATCTCGACCACCGCCTCGCTGTGCCCGAGCCAGATCAGGTCCTCCAGGGCGTCGATGAGCTCGTGGCCGTCGCCGGCCCAGATGCCGACCCGTCGGTGGTCGACGAGGCCGCCGGAGAGACCGAATACCATCTCGATGTGGGTCGTCCACGCCTCGTAGAACAGTTCTGCCGCCGCGTCGGCCTCCGTCACGATTCGCTCGATGAAGTGCCGGTCAGCCTCGGCCGGTTCCGAGGTCGACTCGGGCGGCCGATCTTCGACGAGGCGTTCGACGTCGGTCCCTTCGCCGAGCTCGAGGGCGGTCAGGGAGCAGCGCAGGCACATCAACTCGTCCTCGGCAGCCGAGCAGTCACATCGCCGAGTCATCGAGCCCGCTCCACAGGTCGGGTTGCGTCGACCGCGTCGCTGCGCGCCTCGAGCACCGTTGAGGGCGGCCGGATCGTGCGAGCGCACGAGGCCTCGCCATCTGCTGCGGCGTCGATGCTGAGCTCCTTGGTCACCGGCACTCGAGGAGCTCCTGGATGACGTCGTGGGGGACGACGATCCGGCGACGGAACCTCAGGCACGGGATCTCGCCTGAGCGGACGCACTCGTAGGCGGTTGTGCGAGAGATCCCGAGCAGCTCGGCGACCTCCTGCACTGAGTACGTCCGTGTGGTCGGCGGTGGGGTCGGGTCGTTCGTCGGGTCGTGCATGGTGTTCTCCTTCGTGAGGAGCGCATCCAGCGCGAACCGACCTGTCGCGAGACCTCAGAAGAACCTCTCGCGCGAGGTTCAGATCGACGACAGCACCTCTCGCGACACCTCTCGCTCGACCTCAGATCCCCAGGTCAGCGACATCCTGGCGAACGACCGGATCTCTTCGTTACGGTTTCGTGACGACGGCCTGATTCGGCGCGATCTCGCCCGCCCGGCGGCTGAGTCGGGTCGATGGGGGACCTCCTGATGCCCGTGTTCGGCGTGTCGAGCGGTGCCCCTGGTCGGTAGCCGACGTGTCCCGGAGGGGTCGGTCCGAGGACCTGGCGGGGACCGGATCCCGGCTCGCCATGTGGTGGAAGCGTGGTTCCGCACCGGGTCAGAGCCACTCAGCAGGCTGGGGCCGCCTTGGCTCTGGCCTGCCGATGAGCTCGGCGACGGACCCATCGACTGCAGCGAGGCCTATGGCCCCGACGAGAGGCAGCCGCACCATGCGCCGAGACCGTCCGTTCCACGCCGCGCTGCAGGCCGAGCTGACCCGACGTCTCGGCGTCGCCTGGAAGGAGATCGGCGAGAACGGCTTTGCCGAGATCGACGGCATGAGGCCCGAGATCCTCGAGCGCTTCTCCAAGCGCACCACCGACACCAAGGCCCGCATCGCCGTGAAGGTCGAGCGGTTCACGTCCGAGATGGGTCGGCGCCCGACCAAGATCGAGCAGGCCCGGCTCGAACGTGAGGCCTACGCCGACGAGCGTCCACCCAAGCCGGGACCCGAGCAGCTCACTGACCTCCGGCTCCGATGGGCCGCCGAGCTGTACCGGCATCACCAGATCACGCCGGCCGAGCTCGTCGCAGAGGCGATCGGACGGGTCCTCGAACCGCCGACGTTGCCGCTGCGTCCCGACCAGGGCGAGCTGTTCGCCGAGCCCGCCCCGGCCATCGCCGCTGCCGGAGTCGATGCCGTCGAGCGACTCGAACGGCGCCACGCGGCGTTCAACGACGCCTACCTCACCGCAGCGATCGCCCAGCGGCTCCCCGAGCAGCTGGCGGCCACGGCCGACGAGGTCGTGTTGGCCATCGACGAGGCCGCCCGCTGGGTGACCCGACGGCCCGAGGTCGTCGCCGATCTGATGCCGCCAGCGCCGGCCGGTGTCGCCCACCGATCCGGCGACGGTCGTCCGGTCGGGGAGCGCTACGGCGCTCGCTACTACACGACGCCTCGCATCCTCGAACAGGAGGAGGAGATCGTCTCGTGGGCGCTGGATGCGTGGTCCGAACCGCCGACCGCGTCACCCACGGCCCCCATCCCATCCGACGTGGAGCTGAGCGGGTCCCAGGCCCGAGCAGCCGCAGCGGTCGCCGGCGACAACCGCCTCGTCGTGGTCGTCGGACCGGCCGGCTGCGGCAAGACCACCGCCCTCGCCCCAGCGATCGCCGACCTGGTCGCCCAGGGACGACCGGTCATGGGTGCCGCTCCGTCCGGCAACGCCGCTGATGAGCTCGGCAAGGCCGGCTACGACGTCGCCATGGCCTCGGTGACGATCAGCAAGCTGCTTCTCCGCTACGCCGACGGTCTCCCACCGCTCAACGACGAGCTGGCTATGAGGCGGGGCGGGACGCTGATCATCGACGAGGCCGGCATGGTCCGTACCGACCACCTCGCGGATCTCATGCGCCTCGCTGATGCCCGGGACTGGCGGCTCGTGCTCGTCGGCGATCCCGAGCAGTTCGCCCCCGTCGGACGGGGAGGCATGTACGCCGCGCTCATCGACCGTGCACCACCGGGACAGGTCGTCGAGATCGACACCGTCCAGCGCTTCGCGAACGCCTGGGAGCGGGAGGCGTCGCTGGCACTGCGCCGAGGTGGCACCGACGCCGCGGAAGCGCTGGAGACCTACGACGAGCAGCGCCGTCTCCACGCCTCGACCGATCCCGACCGGCTCGTCGACTCGGTCATCGAGCACTGGCAGTCGCTCCGGGGCGCCTACGGCGGTGAGATCGCGATCAGCTGCCAGACCAACGCAACGGCGACGAAGCTCAACGCCGAGATCCAGCAGCGACGGATCGAAGCCGGCGAGCTCGACCCCGAGCGTGGGCAGCGGCGAGTCGGCGGAGCGACCGTGCTGGTGGGGGACTGGGTCCAGACCCGCCGCAACGACAACCGGCTCCGAACGAACCGGGGCGTGGCCGTGCGGAACCGCCATCAGTGGACCGTCACCGGGCTGGGCGAGGATGGGTCCGTCGGCCTGCACGGCGACCGAGGATCGATCACCCTGCCCGCCGACTACGTCGCCGAGCACCTCCAGCTGGCCTACGCATCGACGGCCCACGCCACGCAGGGTCGAACGGTCGCAGCGTCGATCCTGGTCGCCGACGCCCGCCACCTCGACCGGGCCGGCGTGTACGTGCCACTCACTCGAGGACGCCACGAGAACCACGCCTGGGTGCTCTGCGAGGACGACGAGACCCCGCTGCAACGTCTCACCGAGGCCGTCGAGCGACGGCTCGCGGACACGCCCGCGATCCAACGCCGAGAGGAAGCCGCCGTCGAGGCCCGGGCGCAGGCTCGAGCGACGCCGGAACAGGTCGCAGAGACCCATCGGGTTCGCGGTGTCGGGGAGCTACTGGTCGAGCGATACGAGCTCGAGCAGGAGCGGAACTGGCTGACCGCCCGGCGGGATCAGCTCGCCGAGCGGCTCAGCGACGCTGAGCAGATCCGACGGGACCTGCAGAGCCGGGCGACGCCGGTCCGGCGCAAGATCGCCTCGCTCGACGCCGACCTCCGGCACCCGTTACCCGAGGAGCGGCGACGAGTGCTCGAGGCCGAGCGAGCCGAGGCGGGGCAAGCACTCGACGAGCTCGAGGCCGACCTGCGCGCGGTCGACGAAGCCGACCTCGAGCTCTTCGACTCCGACGGTGAGATCGACCGGCTCATCGGCCGGATCGACCGTGTGGAGCAGCTCCTCGTCAGCGACGCCACCGCCTCCGGACATCGAGCGCTCCGGATCATGACCGACCCGCAGACCGCGGCGAGCGTGCGTGAAGAAGGGCGAGAGCTCTTCGGCGATCCACCCGCCGAGCCCGAGCGCCGAGCCGATTGGCTCGAGCGAGCCGGCCGCATCATCCAGCTTCGACGATGGACGCACGCCGACGAGCGTTCGCAGGATCACCCGGCGTACGGCTGGCATGAGTCACGGGTGCCGGCGGCCCTCGAACCGCCCGGGAGGAAGCGCGAGATCCCTCTGTCCGGACTCGAACCACCCCGCCGGAGCCGCGGCGGACGGAGGCGATAGCGCAGAGCTGTCTCGTGGCCAGCTCGTCTTTCGCCGCCTCCTAGATGCGTAGCGTGAACAGCACAGTGCTCGAACGGTTCGTTGGGTCCTGCGATGATCTCAGGACCGACTAGGAGCGTGGAATGGTCACTGGCGAGCTGAAGACGAGAATCGACGCGGTCTGGAACGACTTCTGGTCGGGCGGCATCTCGAACCCTCTCGAGGTGATGGAGCAGCTCACCTACCTGTTGTTCATCAAGGCCCTGGACGAGCGACAGTCACTCGCCGAGAACAAGGCGAACCGCACTGGCAAGCCGCTCGATGAGGTCATCTTCCCGGAGGGCGAAGAGTTCAAGCCCGAAGGACTCGCCGAGGGGCGCCCCTACATCGACCTGCGCTGGTCAAGGTTCAAGAACATGGCACCGACCGACATGTTCGAGGTGGTTGAGAAGTACGCCTTCCCGTTTCTGCAGCTGCGTGCGCAAGAGAGCACGCACGCAACGCATATGCGAGGGGCCCGGCTCACGATCCCGACCCCTGGCCTTCTTGCCAAGGCCGTGGACGGGCTCGACGCCATCCCGATGGCCGACCGAGACACCAAGGGCGACGTCTACGAGTACATGCTCTCGAAGATCGCGACCGCCGGACAGAACGGTCAGTTCCGCACGCCTCGCCACATCATCCAGCTGATGGTCGCGATGACAGCGCCGCAGCCCGACGACACGATCTGCGACCCAGCCAGTGGTACCTGCGGGTTCCTCGTCGCAGCTGGCGAGTACGTCCGCGACAAGCACCCAGCCGCCCTGACCGACGAGGCCAAGGCGAAACACTTCCACGGCGCCATGTTCTCCGGCTACGACTTCGACAACACGATGCTCCGCATCGGGTCGATGAACATGCAGCTCCACGGCGTGCAGAACCCGAGCATCACGTACCGGGACTCCCTCGCCGAACACCACGCCGGCGACACCGAGGCCTACAGCCTCATCCTGGCCAACCCACCTTTCGCTGGGTCGCTCGACTACGAGAGCACGGCCAAGGACCTCCTTCAGGTCGTCAAGACCAAGAAGACTGAGCTGCTCTTCCTCGCACTCTTCCTGCGGCTGCTCAAGCCTGGCGGGGGAGCAGCCGTGATCGTGCCCGACGGCGTGCTCTTCGGATCGACCAAGGCCCATAAGGAACTCCGACGGATCCTCGTCGAGGACCAGAAGCTCGACGGCATCGTCTCCCTCCCGTCCGGCGTGTTCAAGCCCTACGCAGGGGTCTCCACGGCGATCCTGCTCTTCACGAAGACCAACTCTGGTGGAACCGATCACGTCTGGTTCTACGACCTCGAGGCCGACGGCTACAGCCTCGACGACAAGCGCACCCCGCTTCTCGATGCGGCCAAGCTCGGCGTCGAGGTGGAGGGCCTGAGCGAGGCAGAGCACGACAAGAACAACCTCCCCGACGCCCTCGCCCGATGGGCGGAGCGCGGCGGTGCCGAGGTGGAACGGGCCCGCACTGAGCAGTCGTTCTGCGTGCCCAAGGCCGACATCGCCGCCAACGACTACGACCTCAGCATCAACCGCTACAAGGAGATCGTCTACGACGAGATCGAATACCCGCCGCCTGCCGAGATCCTCGACGAGCTGACCGCGCTCGAGGAGGAGATCCAGAAGGGCATCAACGACCTCAAGGCGATGCTCGGATGAAGACTGGCTGGCCCATGAAGTCGCTCGGTGAGATATGTGATGTCCAGATTGGCAAGACCCCTGCCCGCGCCGAGCAGCGCTACTGGGGTAACGGCCATGCCTGGCTGTCGATCTCCGACATGAATCAGGGCCGCCACCTGAGCACCACGAGCGAGCAGGTCACGGATGAGGCAGTTCGTTCTCTGAAACTTCGGCTGGTCGAGCCAGGGACGGTCCTGCTCAGCTTCAAGCTGAGCATCGGCAAGGTAGGAATCGCCTGCGCCCCGATGTACACGAACGAGGCGATCGCACACCTGCCCATTGTCGATGACCACGTGGATCGTGATTACCTGTACCGGGCACTTCAGGCGATGCCCCTAACCACTGGCGCAGATCGCGCGGCAATGGGGGCGACGCTCAACAAGACCAAGCTGAAGCAGATTCCGATTCTGCTGCCGCCGATCGAGGAGCAGCGGCGGATTGCCGCGGTGTTGGATGCGGCCGATGCACTGCGAGCCAAGCGCCGCCAGGCCCTCGCCAAGCTCGACACCCTTGCTCACGCCATCTTCATCGACGTTTTTGGCGATCCCGTGTCCAACCCGAAAGGCTGGAGAGCTGACCGGGTTCTCTCCGACGTTGCTGACGTGCGATCGGGAATCACCAAGGGTCGAAAGACCGACGGCTCGGCGCTCGCAGAAGTGCCTTTCCTGGCGGTAGTGAACGTCCAGGATGGCTACATCACGCTCGACCCTTTGAAGACCATCAATGCGACGGCGCAAGAGATTGAGCGCTACTCGCTATCGCCAGGCGACATACTCTTAACTGAGGGCGGGGATCCGGACAAGCTGGGACGTGGTGCCGTTTGGGACGGCCGGATCGATCCATGCATTCACCAGAACCACGTATTCCGAGTTCGATTGCTCGAAGCTGGGATGACGCCCGAGTTTCTCAGCCGCCTGCTCGGGAGTGCCCGCGGGAAGCGGTACTTCCTTCGCATGGCCAAACAGACGACGGGCATTGCTTCGATCAACATGACACAGCTCAGAGCGTTCCCGCTGCTTGAGCCACCCATGGAGCTCCAGCGCAGCTTCCTCGACCGAGTCGGAGCAGTGTCCAATGCGGATGTCATGGGTGGAGCGTCGGCGGAGGGCCTGGACTCGCTCTTTGCCGCCCTTCAGCACCGCGCGTTTCGGGGCGAGTTGTGAGCATGTCGCAGTTCTCGTTCTTGGAAGCTGAGTTCTCAGCCGAGTTCGAGACAGCGTCTTGGGCGGAGCGCCATGCCCTGTCCGATCCGGGGCCAGCGGTGATCTATGCGCGGAAGTGTCTGGAGTCGGGCGTCAAGTGGGTGTACCGGCATGACCGGACCCTGCCGCTGCCCTACGAGGAGAAGCTCAACGCCTACCTGAACGAGCCAGCATTCAAGGCCCTGGCCGACGGTCGGGTCTTCAACGTGGCCAAAAAGATCCAGCGGGCCGGCAACCGAGCGGTGCACGAGTCGAAGCCGCCGACGAAGCTGGAAGCAGTCGAGGTTGTCTCGGCGCTGTTCCAGTTCTGCTTCTGGCTTGCCTTCACCTACGGGCGGGCCGAGAAGCCGGACCCGAGCGTGAAGTTCGATCCCCACAAGCTGATGGACGTCGGTGAGGCCGAGCAGGCGTCGCTCAAGGGGCGTCAGGAACTTGAGGAGCGACTCGAGCGTGAGGCCGAGGAGCATGCGCTCGCCCGCCAGCGGCTGGCTGAGGCAACGCAGACGGCCGCCGAGTTGGAGGCGGAACTGATCGAGCTTCGCGGCCAGGTCGCTGCGGCCAAGAAGGCCGCCGAGGCGATCCCGATCGAGGCGCACGACTGGTCCGAGGCCGACACTCGCCGGTACAAGATCGACGCATTGCTGGCCGAGGCTGGATGGTCGAACCTCGTGGACGGCCGTGACATCGAGTACGAGGTGCACGGCATGCCCTCGGACTCCGGTGTCGGCTACGTCGACTATGTGCTGTGGGGCAGCGACGGGCTCCCGCTTGCTGTCGTGGAGGCGAAGAAGACGCTCGTCGACCCTCGGGTCGGCCAGCAACAGGCCAAGCTCTACGCTGACTGCCTCGAGACCGAGACCGGCCAGCGGCCGATCGTGTTCTACAGCAACGGCTACGAACACTGGCTCTGGGACGACACCCAGTACCCAGCACGACAGGTGCAGGGCTTCTACACCGCCGACGAGCTCGCTCTGCTCATCCAACGTCGAACCACGAGACAACCGCTCTCCTCGCTGGACATCAACGACAAGATCGTCGAGCGGCACTACCAGCAGCGAGCGATCCGGGCGATCGCCGAGCACTTCGAGACCGACAGGCAGCGCAAGGCGCTGGTGGTGATGGCCACTGGCGCCGGCAAGACCCGGACCGTCATCGCCCTCACGGACCTGCTCATGCGTGCCGGATGGGTCAAGCGGGTGCTGTTCCTCGCCGATCGGACCGCTCTGGTGAATCAGGCGGTCAACGCGTTCAAGGCCCACCTGCCGGACTCGGCGCCGGTGAACCTGGTGACCGAGCCGCATGAGGATGGGCGGGTCTACGTGTCGACCTACCAGACCATGGTCGGCAAGATCGATGAGTACCGCAACGACGGCACTCGCCGGTTCGGGGTCGGGCACTTCGACCTCGTCGTGATCGACGAAGCACACCGGTCCGTGTACCGCAAGTACCGCGGCATCTTCGACTACTTCGACTCCCTGCTGGTCGGTCTGACCGCGACACCGAAGGACGAGGTCGATAAGAACACCTACGACCTCTTCGACCTCGAGACTGGTGTCCCCACCGACGCCTACTCCCTCGACGAGGCAATCAGTGACGGTTTCCTCGTCCCACCCCGTGGCGTCTCGGTGCCGCTGAAGTTCGTGCGGGAGGGCATCCGCTACGACGACCTCTCCGAGGATGAGAAGGACGCCTGGGACGAGCTCGACTGGGGCGAGGACGACGATGGCAACCCGGCCGAACCGCCCGACGAGGTCAACGCCGCCCAGCTCAACAAGTGGCTGTTCAACGAGGACACCGTCGATCGAGTCCTCCAGCAACTCATGACCGAGGGCGTCAAGGTCGCCGGCGGCGACCGGCTGGGCAAGACGATCATCTTCGCCAAGAACCAGCGTCACGCCGATTACATCAAGGAGCGCTTCGACGCCAACTACCCGGCACTCGACGCCGGGAACTTCGCCCGGGTGGTCACCCACCAGGTCCGATACGGCCAGTCCCTGATCGACGACTTCTCCAACAAGGAGAAGGCGCCTCACATCGCGATCTCGGTCGACATGCTCGACACCGGCATCGACGTGCCTGAAGTCGTCAACCTGGTCTTCTTCAAGCTCGTCCGCTCGAAGACCAAGTTCTGGCAGATGCTCGGCCGCGGGACCCGGCTGTGCGAGAACCTGTTCGGGCTCGGTGACGACAAGGCTGCGTTCAACGTCTTCGACTTCTGCCAGAACCTGGAGCACTTCAGCCACGACCTCGGCCGGGCCGAACCCGCTGGGGGGAAGCCGCTCAGCGAGATCCTGTTCAGCACCCGGCTCGAACTCCTCCACGCGCTCGACGGCATCGAGGCCCTCGGCGACGAGCGAGCCGAGATCGCCGGAGCCCTGCGCGAGGCCGTCGCCTCCATGAACGAGAACAACTTCCTCGTGCGCCCCCACCTGGAGCTCGTCGAACGCTTCCGCACCTCCGAAGCGTGGGACGAGGTCAGCCTCGAGGACCTGGCCGCCCTCAACGACCGAGTGGCGAAGCTGCCCGACCAGCTCGACCCTGAGAACGAGGACGCCAAACGGTTCGACGTCCTGGTGCTCAACGCCCAGCTGAGCTTGCTGCAGCACGAACCGTTCGAGCGCCAGCGAAAACGGGTGATCGACATCGCGTCTGCTCTCGAAGACCTCGGCACCGCCATCCCGGCCGTCGCCGAGCAGATGGAGCTGATCATCGACATCCAGGCCGACGAATGGTGGGTCGACGTCAGCTACCCGATGCTCGAAGACGCCCGTCGACGACTGCGCAGCCTGGTCCAGCTGATCGAGCGGGTCCGGAAGACGCCGCTGTACTCCGACTTCACCGACGAACTCGGCGAGGGCACCGAGATCGAGCTCCCTGGAACCGGTCGGAGCGTCGGCAGCCCCGAGTTCGCGCAGTTCCGCAAGAAGGCCCAGCGATTCCTGGCCGAAAACCTCGCCAACGAGATCGTCGCCAGAGTGCGAAGCGGCGAGCCCATCACCCCCGCCGACATGGCCGAACTGCAGCGGGTACTGGTCGCGTCGGGCATCGGCGACGACGACACCTTCGCCCAAGCATCAGAACGAGCAGGCAGCTTCGGCCTCTTCGTTCGCTCACTCGTCGGTCTCGACCGGGCGGCAGCGAAGCGGGCGTTCGCGAGATTCCTCGACGACAAGCGCTACAGCCGCAACCAGATCACCTTCGTGAACCTGGTCATCGACTACCTCACCGAACACGGAACGATCGACCCGGCCCGCGTCTACGACTCGCCCTTCACCGGAGTCGCACCCGAAGGGCCGGATGCCATCTTCACGCAGTCTGACCTGGACGAGTTCTTCAGGATCGTCGACCAGCTTCGAATCACCGCCGCGGCCCGATGACCAGCGATGCGCACACGTCGCTTCAGTCAGCGGTCATACACCGCTCGGGGGCCGACTCGCGCCCGGTGAGCGGCCGCCGCGACCTGTAGCTTGAGGCTTCGAGGAGGACCCTTCAGTGCGGCGACAAGGCGACCAGGTCGACCTCGAGGCCCTGCTGTCCGTGGTCATCGGGGAGCGGTCCGCTGCCGTGGTCCTCCCAACCCCAAGCAGGGTCGAGGAGCAACTCTGGAGTCTCACGGAAGTGGGCTCCTGGCGGGTTGTTTCCGTCGAGCCATCGGCCCTGGCGGTCGGCGGCGCGACGGCGGTTGCCGAGATGAGAGAGGCGCTCGAGGGACTTGGCGCAACTGCCTTGGATGTGGTCGTGCTGTTGCCTCCGATCGGACGCGGCGACGAGGGTCGTGAGGACTTGGCAGTGTCGTGCCTTCGAGCGCTCATCGCCGCGTTGGATGGCATCCCCGTGGAGATACTCGCCGTTGTCGGCAGCTACAGCCTCGCCAGCCGCCGTGGCCTTGCGGAGCTGCTCCCACTACTGGAGGTGCGTCCCCCAGCGAAGATCGTTGACCTCACTGGTTTCCTGTTGTCTCGCGTGGTCAGCCCCTCCGTCGGCTTTGCGTTGTTGGAGCTCCCTTCTCGGCCGCACTCGTCCACGGTGTTCGTCGCGTGCAACGGCGAGCTCAGCATCGAGGATCTTGGCGACGTCATGCGAAGTACGCACATGCCAGCTCGGGCGACCGATCACGTCTTCTCTCTTCCCTGGCCACCAGATGTCTCGAATGGACTGCTGCCTGGAGGACTTCATCCGCGTCGAGCGGAACGGGCTCAGGAGGCGGCGGCGATCGGAGAGCTCGTGCCGCTGCGTGACATCGCTTCGGTCATCGGACCCGTCCGCAGCGTTCGACCCAGGCAGGGCGAGGTCGTCCCGAGTGCGTTGCGAACGATCACGGCCAGGGCCGTTCGCGCATCCGGCCTCGAGACAGATGACCTGGGCCAGCAGCCCGAGCATCTCGTCGGAGAGGCGCTTGCCGACAGCGACATCCTGATTCCGGCGGTCCGGCCCGCCGGACAGCGGTTTCGGGCGGTTCGGGTTCGGAGCGAGGACCTCCCGCTGCACCTGGGACAGCACCTTCTTGCAGTGCGTCCGAAGGAGGGCCTCACAGAGACTCAACTGTCGATCGTGACGGACTTCTTGCGCTCGCAACGCTGTCTCGATCAGCTTCCCTACAAGGAAGCCTCGGCGGGCGACATCGGCAGAGTGAGCTCCGCGAGCCTGCTTGACGTTCGGGTTCCATTGGCGGGCGAAGAACTGGAGCGTGCATTCAAGGCAGTCAGCGAGGCAGCGGCCGACTTCAGCAAGTGGATGCGGGAGGTCGAGCAGCTCCGGGCAGAGGCCATCGACGGAGTGGACCTCGAAGAGGCTCGGTCAAATTTGCTGGCTCACAGCGCTCTTCTCCGACAGCGCGCCGAGGCTGCCCGCAAGCTCGACGATCTCGGGCATCGGGTGGCGACCAGATTTCCCTTGCCTGTCGCTTACCGGTGGCGCGCTGCTCTCGCGGCGCGGGGCGGCCCGGACGAGGTCCGCTCGATCCTCCATGCCCAGGAGGTCCTCCTCGGTTATCTCGCGATCATGGCGATCCTCTGTGCTCGCTCAGCGGGAGTCGAGATCGGACACCTTGGGGACCTGCGCGACCGCCTCGCAAAGATGAGAGGTGGAATCACGCTCGGCGACTGGCGTGCGATCCTCCGAGAGGCCTCGGACAAGCGGACCTTGCGGAGGCTTCCCCGAAGCGAGCCCTTCGCTGAGGTCCTTGACTACTTCACGTTCGGCGAGGTGCTCGAAGCAGTCCAGCGGCTCGGCGACGTCAGAAACGATGCTGCCCACCTCCGCGACCATGGTCCGCTCAAGGAGGCGGATATCGCAGACGAGTGCTGGTTCGACCTCGAGACGCTGGTTCGCGCTGCCGAGTTTCTCGAGGACTATCCGCTGGTGCGTGTGCTGTCGACACGATGGGACGGACTGGTGAGTAGGAACGAGCTCGGAGTTCGTGTTCTCAGCGGTGACAACCCCATTGTGCCCAGAGAGGTGGTGCCATACCCAGAGCCTGACGTCGAGGCAGGGAGCCTCTACCTGAGAGACCGACGGGGCAAGCTCCACCTCGCACGTCCGCTGCTCATCGGAACTGAGTGCCCTACTTGCGGGCACTGGTCCACCTTCCACCCCGATCGGATGACCGACGCCGACACCGTGGAGTTCAAGAGCCTCGAACACGGGCATCCGCTCGTGATCCCGGGCGACGAGTCCCGACTCGAGGTCATCGGCCTCCTGGCGTCTGATGTCTAGTGGTGCGGCACCACGGCGACGGAGGCCCTTCAGGGGCTCGGGTTCGAGGCGCCGCCGTCGGCGCGTCACCACCAACGGGTGCTCGCGGCGAAGCATGACCGATGTGACGGTTCGTCCTGCACCGGGGCGTGTCGTCCAGGCCGGCCCGTCCGGCCCGCTCCGTGATTTGCCGAGCTCAGCGGACAGAGCACCACATGAACTCGGTGGCACCCGCCTTCCCGTAGAGGGCCGCCGATCGCCGTGTCAGAACACCGATGGGGGTCAAACCATGCCTAGTCGACGGACTGCTCGTGAGCGCTGAGAGCGAGCAGGAGCCGATCTTCCACCTCGTGCGTGGAGGCTGCGGCGGCAGTGGCGTTCGCACAGAAAGCGGCTTCCTGGTCCGCGCTGGTGCCGTGGGGCGAGCCACAACGATCCCCTCCTTCGAGACGCACAACTATCGACGCCTCCGGGATCAGCTCGTCGACGACGGGATTCTGCAGCTTGACGGCGAGCGTGTCGTTCTCACCGCTGACCACGAGTTTGGGTCGCCGTCGGCCGCAGCGGCCGCCCTCTTGGGTCGAAGTGCCAACGGCAACCTGGAGTGGAAGCATGACTCCGGTCTAACGCTCGGCGACTACGAGAGAGGCCAGGCCGACAGCCCCGAGCAGTCGTTCCGCCGTCGGTGGTACGAGGCGCACCTCGAGCGCAGGCTCTCGGACACCGAAGGCCGGCTCGAGGGTGAGAGCTACGAGGAGCTCAAGAACCTCGGGTCGCAGGCGCTCGAGCTCGTGGCCGAGCTGGAGCGCTCGGGTGATATCGAGAGCTTCCAGAACGGGATGCAGGCCTGGTCGGTCCAGTCGAGCAGCGGATTCAAGGGCTCCAACGGGCAGATGATGCTCAACCAACTCGTGAACCGGTCGGACGACCCTGCTGCGCTCGCCCGGCTGCTCGCCGACGCCTTCGCGAAGCCCACCTCGCTGACCGACGCAGTCGGCAAGATCGATCGTGTAGTCGAGTACGTCGAGTCGATCAGGGTCGGCGCACACCCGGCCCCAGCGCGCGTGCCGTTCATGCTCTCCTACATGTGGGCGCTTGCTGACCGAGGCAGTTGGCCGGTCCTCTGGCCGAAGAGCGTCGCGTTTCTCGAAATGCTCGCCGGCTCGTCCCTCCCGGATGCCGCGGGTGAGCGATACCGCCGCCTCTACGAGCGAATCCGAGAAGTCACACTCGACCTCGAGGAGTTCGAGCAGACGGCGTCCTGGTGGCACGACACCCGCCCCGTCTTCCTCGACGAGGTGCTGTGCGACCGGGCGGCATACAACCTCGACCGGGAGAGCTCGACACCCGAGCAGCAGTTCACCAACGCCCGTGCGCTCGTCGGCGTGGCGACCTACCTGGGCAACGAGCTCGTCGAGGAGGTGTCGGCCGCCGTCGGGAGGAGCCTGACCGTTGGCAAGCCGAGCCCCGATTGGTCCGACGACCGGGCTCGCGCTGATCTGTGGGTCGACTGGTGGGCGAAGGACGCACCGGGACTGGGGATGCGCGTGTGGGTGAACGACCGAGGTGCTGCGGTCGCCCTTCGGCCCGGCCTCCAACGGAAGGGCTGGTACGAAGAAGTGGCGCCGGTCCTGTCAGCCGCTGACTACCCGGGGTGTCGGGTATTGGGTGGTGCAGCTTCACGTATCGGTGAGGACGTGGGCTTCTTCGGTCGCCCGGGCGAGTTCGTCTACGGGCGATGGCACGACCGGGAGGAGCTCGCCGACCTCGACCTCGCCGAGGCAGTCACAACAGTCTCGGCTCGGCTCCGGCCGCTATTCGACCAGCTGCTCACACTTGCGCTAGGTGAGGCCGCGACTGCGCCGCTCGACGAGGACGATCCGATCGAACCGCTCGTGACCGAGTTCCGCGCCGAGCGCAACTATCCGACGCCTGCGATCGAGGAGGACCAGGCCGATCGGCGTCGATTTGCCGAGCTTCTCGCCCCCGATGCGATCGCCCTCGCTGACATCGCGGACCTCCGGCGGATCTGGAATACCGGCAGGTACGGCAGCCCCGGTCCGATGCCGGAGCTCAACCGCTCCTTCCGGGACGCTTCGGCGGCCGAGTACGACAGCATGATCGACTCGCTCCGGTACCTGTGCTGGGGCGATGACGCGGACGCAGTGCGCATCGACAAGATGCTGACCGACGACGCCCTGCGCATCAGCGGGCTCGGTGAGTCGGTCATCATGAAGCTGCTTGCGATCACGCATCCCGACGCATACATCCCCGTGTTCCCTTTCAGCGGACCGAAGGGGAAGCGACGGATGCTCCAGCTGCTCGACCTCGACGAACCGACGTCCACATCACGCGGCGAGCTCCAGGTCGCCTCCAACAAGGCCCTCCACAACCGGCTCGATCGGTTCTTCCCCGGCGATGCCCTCGGGATGGCGTCCTTCCTCTACTGGTACCTCCAACGGGGTCATGAGCCCGAGGTCGAACCGGACCGGGATCTACTCGGCGAGCTCGCCGACGAGCTCCTCGTCGATCGGGGCTTCCTGGCCGACATCGTCTCCCTGCTGGAGGACAAGGGTCAGGTCATCCTGTACGGGCCGCCAGGGACCGGGAAGACCTATCTGGCTCGCAAGCTTGCCGAGGCCCTCGCTCCGGACCCCACCCGGCGAGCGCTGGTGCAGTTCCACCCGTCCAGCTCATACGAGGACTTCTTCGAGGGCTACCGGCCAGAAGCCGACGCAGCCGGCGACATGACGTACCGGCTTACCCCTGGTCCTCTGGCGCTCATGGCCGAACGCGCTGCCGATGCACCTGGACGTCGACACGTGATGATCATCGACGAGATCAATCGGGCGAACCTGCCGAAGGTGTTCGGAGAGCTGCTCTTCCTCCTGGAGTACCGGGGGGAAAGCGTCAGGACGCTCTATCGACCCGAGGACGCGTTCGAGCTGCCGCAGGACCTGTGGTTCATCGGCACGATGAACACCGCCGACCGTTCCATCGCCCTGGTCGACGCCGCCCTGCGGCGCCGGTTCCACTTCATCCCCTTCTTCCCGAACCACGGTCCGATGAAGGGGCTGCTCGACCGGTGGCTCGCAGAGCACGACGAGCCTGCCTGGATCGGGGAGTTGGTGGCCCAGGTCAACGACGAGCTCGAGGAGGCGCTCGGCGGCCCGCACCTGCAGATCGGACCCAGCCACTTCATGAAGCCGGGACTGGACATCGAGGCCGTCCGGCGCATCTGGCGGTTCAACATCGAGCCGTTCATCGAGGACCAGTTCTTCGGTGACCGCCAACAGATCGAGCGTTTCCGCTTCCACAACGTCCATCAGCGCTACCGCGATCTGTCCGGAGTGGACGAGCTGGCCCAGCTCGAGGCGGCGGAGGAGGCCGCTGAGGCCGAGGCCGAGATCGGGCACGACGCACCGGCGCCGGACGCTCCTGCCGGCGAGTGACACGCTCGATCGAGCTCGTCGAGTACGAGACGACCACGCTCCGGCTCGCGCCCGACGACGCTCGCCGGCTCGCCGAGGCCGGGCGAGGAGCGATCTCTGTTGGACTCGCCGAGGAACCCGGCATATATACGATCGCGGCTCAGAACCTCGTTGGCACGCTCGTGTCGGAGGACCTCAAGGTGCTGATCCGGCCGAAGATCCGGCCCGAGAACGTCTTCCTGCTCCTGGAGGTAGGCCTGCCGCCGACCGCCTGGCGCCAGGAGGTGTTCGACTACGAGACCAGTGCCGATCTCCTTCCATCTGTCGTAGCGTTCTTCGCTCGAACGCTCGAGACCACGCTCGCCCGTGGGGTATTGCGCTCCTACCGGGCCGAGGAGGACAGGCTCGTGACGCTCCGGGGCCGGATCGATATGACCGCCCAGTTCCGTCAGGCCGGGATCCGGCTGCCCGTTGCGTGCCGGTTCGACGAGTACACGCCCGACAACGCCGAGAACCGGTACCTGAAGGCCGCCGCTCGTTTGGCACTACGGGTGCCCGGTGTCCTCGCCGAGGATCGGCGCCGACTCCTCCAGCAGGTCGTGGCCCTGGAGGACGTCAGCGACGAAGTCGCCCGCCCCGATGACCTCGACCGCATCTCGACCACTCGCCTGAACGCCCACTACGAGCCGGCGCTGCGCCTCGCCAGGTTGCTCCTCGAGTGTCTGAACCTCGTGGATCAGCGCGGTGAGCACACGGCCTCGTCCTTCCTCGTCGACATGAATCTGCTGTTCGAGGCCTTCGTGACGCAGCGCCTGAGACGGGAACTGCGCGGCCGACTGGAGGTCCTCGACCAGTTCGGCACGCACCTCGCCGAGGGGCGACGAGTACCGATCCGCCCCGATCTCGTCTTCCGCTGCCGGGGCGAAGCGGTGTACGTCGCCGACATCAAGTACAAGCTCACCAGCGATGCCAGAGCCCGCACCGCTGACCACTACCAGCTCCTGGCCTACACGACCGCGCTCGACCTCCCCGAGGGCGTGCTCATCTACTGCCTCGCCGAGGGCCGCCCGGAGCGCTCGGTGACCGTGCGCCATGCCGGCAAGGTCCTTCACACGTTGGCCATCGACCTCACAGGACGGCCGGCAGAGGTGGCGGACGCAATCGCTGAGCTCGGGGATTGGCTCACGACTCGTGCCGCTGGGGTCGAGCGCAGCCGGGGAGCCGGCAGGCTCGGCGTGAGGGGTCGTGTGACACCAACCTCGTAACGTCCTGATCGGCAGAGCCCAGTTCGGGTGGCTCGCGCAGAGCCAGCCCCCAACCGGGGCCCCTGCGGCCTCTGGTCGGGCTCGTCGATCAGGCACACTGAATGGGTGATGGCGCCGGACAATCGCGAGTGTTCTGGCGAGCGTCCTGAGAGGGATCGTCTGTGAGGCCGAACCGAGTCCGGCTGGTTGACCTGGGCTTCCAGGCTGACTTCGACACGACAATCGAGTATCTCGTCGGGATGATCCAGGCGCTCACCGTTGGGTGGGACGGCCTGGCCGAGGTCGAGCTCGTCCGCACAAGATCTGAGGACGTCTTCACCGCAGCGCTCAAGAGCGAGGCGCTCGTGGTGCATGTGAGCTCGCACGGGGAGTCGGACGCCGCCGACATCGTCATCTACAGCGACGACGACATCACGGAGTTCTCGCTCCTGGACCTCGGCGAGCGCCTGCAGTCCGAGCGCTTGCCACTCGCCGCGCCGGGCCTGGTGCTCGACGCTTGCGGCTCCGGCACGAAGCGCTTCCAACAGGCGATCAGGCACTGCATCGGCCAACCGACGGTTCTGATCGGAGGCCGTGGGAGCGTGACGTGGCAGCACTCGACGATCTGGAGTGCCGCCTTCTACGGCTCACTGTTGCGGCGCAAGGGTCGAGGCGTCGCGAAGGTCGAGCGTGTCGTGGAGGCGGCTCGGCGGGCAGATGAGGCGTACGAGCTCGTCACGGACGATCGTTCGCCGTACAAGGCCGTCGTCCTCGAACCATCAAGAGCGGCGAGGCGGGCGTTCGGTTGAGAGGCCTACCCCGGCGCTCATCCTGACCGTGCCTCGGTTGACCCGTCGCCGATCAGGCACACTGGTCGTGTGGTGACGCACTGGGTCGACGAGGAGGGCCGCTACGACGGCCGCCGGCTCGGTGACTGGCTCGATGAGGTCGTTCGCGACGTCGTCACCTATGCAGATCCAGTCGAGGTCATCGTCTTCGGGTCTGTCGCCCGCGGTGACGATGGTCCTGACTCTGACATCGACCTGCTGGTGACCGTTCCCGAGTTCGAGCCTGGCCAGCGGCACCTGCTGATGGGCCGGATCCGTGCTGCGATCTCCGCTCCGGTTCCCATCGACGTCTTCGTGACGACGCCGGAGGAGTTCGCCAAGCGCCGAGATGTCCCAGGCTCCGTGCTCTACTGGCCAGCGCGCGAGGGCAAGGTGGTCTACGAGCGTGCCGCCTGATGGGGCAGCCGCCGAGGCCGAGGTCTGGTTCTCACAGGCGGAGGAAGATCTCGGTGCCGCCCGACGACTACATCCGGACGGTCCCTCTCGGGTGGTCTGCTTCCTTGCTCACCTCGCTGCCGAGAAGGCGATCAAGGCGGACCTGCTGCGAAGTGGTATCCAGTTCCGGAGGACGCACGACCTGTTTCAGCTTCGGGCGCTCATGGACGAGAACGCCACGGCCCACCTCACCGAAGACGACCTCGCATTGCTCAATCCCTGGGTGATCGAGGGCCGCTACCCCGGCGACGCCGATCGCGTCGGCTGCGATCGAGGCAGCGAGTCGCGTGCTCAGTGCGCTCCGTCCCACCTTCTGAGCACCGGCCGAGTATCAGCGATGTATCAATCCGGCCAGCACCGGGGCGTGCCAGCCCGTCCGTCTCGTCCGGTCGACGGGCGCGTTTGCCCAGCTAGACGGACTGCACGGAACTGCACCGCACCAGACGGATCTTGTAAAGCCAGCCTTACAAGCAGAGGGTCGGGGGTTCGAGTCCCTCCACGCCCACCCGTTCTGAGCTGGTCGGCGGACCCAGAAGGCGATCGGATCGTCGTCGGTCAGGTCCAAGTCGTCGGGGTCGATCGCTGGATCCGTGCCCGTGCGCCGCGACCCGGGCGTTTCGTCGCGTCGGTCATCGCGCCAGCGTACGTATCGGACAGAACGTTCTGGTCAGGGCACCCAAGGCGGCGAGTGAGAACTGTTCCCATCCTGCTACCTTGCCCCGCATGCAGTGCAGCTCGGACGATCATCGCTGCTGCGGTCGGCGGTGACGTCGTCCCGACCGCCGTCGACGACGTGACCGGCTCGCTGGCGGTCCTGGAGCACGAGCCGACCGAGCTGCTCGGCGGATCGGTCCACGAGTTCCTGCGTGCGCTCGGCGGCCCGACGGCCTTCGTCCAGCGCGGACGCCACCGCGGCCCCCGGCGCGTGCTCGCGACGCTGCTGCACGGCGACGAGCCCTCCGGGATGCGCGCCCTGTGGACGTGGTTGCGATCCGGCGCCGTGCCCTTCGCCGACACGCTGTTCATCGTCGGCAACGTCGAGGCGGCCATCGCCGGGCCCGGCTTCACCTACCGGCACCTCGACGGCGAGCCCGATCTCAACCGCTGCTTCGCGCCGCCCTTCACGGGTCGATGGGGTGCGGTGTGTCGATCGATGCTCGACGTGATCGCCGACTTCGATCCTGCGTGCCTCATCGACGTGCACAACACCACCGGCGTCGGACCGGCGTTCGGCGTCACGCCCCAGCACTCGACGGAGCACGAGGCCCTGATGACCGGCTTCAGCGAGAAGTTGATCGTGAGCGGCATCCGCCTCGGCGCGTTGATGGAGGCCGCGAACGAGATCTGCCCCTCGGTCACGGTCGAGTGCGGTGGCGCCATCGACACGTACGCCGACGGCGTCGCCGAGCAGGGCATCGAGCTCTTCCTGAACGCACCAGACCCGCTCGCAGCACCTGACCGCGACCTCCCGATGGAGCTCCTGCAGCATCCGGTCCGTGTGGAGCTCCAGCCGTCGCACACGATCGGGTTCGGCGACGGGCCCGGCGGCGCCGACGTCGTCCTGGTCCGCGACGTGGAGCGGTTCAACTTCGGGGTCGTCTCAGCGGACCGCCATCTCGGTTGGCTCGGAGACAGCGGTCTGGGTGCGTTGCGGGCGATGAGCGTCGACGGTCGCGACGTGATCGCCGACGTCCTCAGCTGCGACGGCAACGGTGTGCTGCGACCGGCGCGCAAATTGCAGCTGTTCATGGTGACCACGAAGCCGCAGGCCGCCCGCGGGGACTGCCTGTTCTACGCCATCCGGGCCGACCACGTCCGGTGGTGACCAGCAGCGCCGGCCGCTCTCAGCCCGGGGTGCGGAGGATCTTCTCCATCGCCTTGCCGCGGGCGAGCTCGTCGACGAGCTTGTCGAGGTAGCGGATCTCCTGCATCGTCGGCTCGTCGATGTCCTCGACGCGCACGCCGCAGACCACGCCGGTGATCAGCTTGCGGTCGGGGTTGGGCTCGGGCGCCTTGTCGAAGAAGGTCTCGAAGTCGGCCTCGGACCTCAGCTTGGCGGTGAGCTGGCGCTGCGAGTAGCCGGTCAGCCAGCGGATGATCTGGTCGACGTCGCGCTTGGACCGACCCTTCTTCTCGGCCTTGGCCACGTAGTGCGGGTACACGCTCGCCACGCTCTGGGTGTAGATCCAGGGCTTGTCGTCGGCCATCGCTGAGTCCCCTCCACGTGCGGACGCGAACCTAGCTGCTCCGCACGTCGCAGCCGGCCGGCTCGGCGAGGGGTCAGCTGACGACGAGGGTGCCCTGCATGTCGGGGTGGATGCCGCAGAAGTAGGCGTACTCGCCCGGCTCGCCAGGGGCCGTGAACTCACCGGTCGCGCCGCCGTCCACCTGCCCGGCGCCGAACGAGCCGTCGGCGGTGGACACGGTGTGCGGGGCGCCGTCCCGGTTCTCGACGGCGACCGTCGCACCCGGTTCGACGGTCAACTCAGGGAACGTGAAGTCCTCGATCACGAGCACCGTTCCACCGGCACCACCTCCGTCGTTCGCAGGGGCGTCGGCGTCGCCACCGTCGTCGTCGCCGCAGGCGATCAGTGCGACGGGGAGCACGAGCAGCATCATCATCCGGGCCTTCATCGGGCACCTCCTCTTCCACCTGCACCGTACGCACGAGGCAGCGGAACGGTTCGCGATGCTTCGGCCGGGTCACGTCTCCCGAGCCGCCGCCGATGCCCGTCCCCGGCAGGAGGCGCCGTCAGACGGTGTCCTTGCGGTGCTCTCACGGTCGTCTCGGACGATGCGTGCACGTTCCACACGCACACCACACGGAGACGGACCGATGCCCACCAACGAGTTCCCCAGCACCCTCGAAGCCGAGAACCTCCACGAGATCCACCTCCGGGCCGGCCACGCCCAGGAGCGGCTGGCCCGGACGGCCAAGTCCCAGTCGCTGCACGACCGTGCCTATCGCAAGCAGATCAAGGTGGCGCAGCGCAAGCAGGCCAAGGCCGAGCGGCTCGCTCAGCGGGCCGAGGAGCTGCGAGCCGCCGGGCGGGGCAAGCGAGCCGCCCGCGTCGAGCGCCGGGCCCGTCTGGCCCGGGAGTCCGCCGATCGCATCCGGGCGAAGGCCGAGCAGCGGTGGCGGGAGCGCAGCACGAGGACCGCCCGCAAGCGAACGGCGCTGAAGTGGGCGCTCGCCGCCACGATCGCCGCGACGACCGCCGTCGCTGCGGGCTGGGCGACCCAGACGCCGAACGTCTACGACAACGACCTCGCCAAGCCGACCGCCGACGAGGTGGAGGTCGGCCTCCCGCCCCAGGTCGACGGTGATCCGCCCCGGCCCGAGCCGGCGGCCGAGGAGGCCGACGCCGCCGCCGACGCCGTCGATGGTGCCGATGCCGACGGCGGCGAACAGCAGCCGCAGGCCGACGCGGCCGCCGACGACCAGACCGGGGCGATCGTCATCGCCTACTTCACGGGCAACGGCGAGAGCGTCAAGGACAACGGGCTGCACGCCGGTGTGCCGTTCACGATCACCTCCCTCGACGACGGCTCGGAGATCTCGGGGACCACGGTCAAGGCGGATCCCGGCGTCCTGAACTCGCTGAAGCCGGGCAGCTACCGGGTGACCGTCGACGGTTCGGGCTTCAACACGCTGGTCTGCGAGGACGGCTACACCCGGGACTTCTCGCTCGAGAAGGGCCGGCAGGCCGTGCTCACGGCCTACGTCTTCCAGCAGGGCTCGCTGACCATCGTGCCGGAGGACTGCCTGGCCATCCGGTTCCAGGCGGCCGAGTGATCAGCACGGCCACCCGCCCGGGGCGCACGTCAGGCGACGTGCGCCCCACCGGCGCGCCCGGGTCCTGACGCCGACCCTTGCGGTGCTCTGACGGTCGGCCCGGACGATGACGGCACCCACCACGACACAGGAGTGACCGATGCCCACCCCCACCCCGAACGCCCGCCGCATCGCCGCACTGGTCGCAGCGATCCTCGCCGTCGTCCTGCTCACCGCCTGCGGCGGCGCGGCGGACGGGCCGGAGGAGTCCGGCGCGATCTCCGTCCAGGCCCTGCGGTTCAGCCGTCAGGGCGCCCAGACCTCGTACCTGGGCGGCGTGCCGTACCGCATCGAGCCGGTCGACGGCGACGGCGCGACCATCGTCGACACCACCCACAGCACGGCCGCGGTGAGCCGGCACGACCTGGCCGCCGGCGACTACTGGGTCACCATCGATCGGACCGAGCTCGGCGGTCAGCCGTGCATCGGCGGCGATCGGATCCTCGCACGGGTCGAGCCCGGTGCCGGCGTCGACGTGGCGGCCCACGCCCGTGACGAGTCGATCGACCCCTTCGACGGCCCGGCCTGCATGACCGTCACGCCCCGCTCGTCGGCCGACCACGTCGGGCCGTGCGTCATGGACGTCCGCGACGATCCGTTCGACTCGCCGTGTGCCGAGGACTTCGGCCTGCGGTCGGCCGACGTCGTGATCGTCGAGCCGTACGAGCCCGGCGAGTGATCGGCGGTCGGTCGGCGCCGGCGGGGCTACTCGTCCTCGAACCAACGGCGCTCGACGGCGGCCGCTCCGGCCTCGTCGCCGGTGGCGCGGAGGAGCTCGACCAGCTCGTCGATCAACGACCGGTTCCACGGTTCGAGCTCGCCGAGCACCTCGAGCGCGAGCCGTCGGTCGGGATGGGTCGGGTCGCGGCGGATGCGATCGGCCCGTTCGGCGAGCAACCGCTCGCGGGTCCTCGACACGTCGGTCGCCCAGTCGGCGTCGAGGTCGGCGGCGACGCCGGTGGCGAGCAGCCGGAGCGACGGCCCGTCCTCGGCCTCGCTCGCGTCGGCGAGGTCGGTGCGGGCCTCCAGGCGGACCATCTCCCGGTCGGCGGTCACGAACCGGGAGTCCTCGCCGGCTCGCCGTTGCGGCTCGAGCCCGGCTCGGACCTCGCTGAGCGCGTTGCGCAGGAGGGCACGGCCCTTCGCGGGTGGCCGATCGGGCCAGATCGCCTCGATGACCTCCTCCCGGCGGCACCGACCGCCGCGGTGCGCGAGGTAGCGCACCACCTCGACCGCCTTCCGCGACCTCCACGCCGAGGCGTCGAGCTGGACGCCGTCGACGACGACGGCCCCCTCGCCGAGCAGCTCGACGAGGAGGCCGGTCTCGGCGCCGGCCTCCTCCGATCGGAGCCGATCGAACACCGCCTCGACCGCAGCGAAGCCGGTGGACCGGATCGCCCGCCGCCGGCGCTCGGCACGACCGTGGTCGTCGGGATCTTGCCCTGCGAGCAGCGCCCGCGCCATGGCGATCCCGGCCCGGGCGAACGGATCGCGCGGCCCGACCCGCGCCTCGACCTCGCGGGCTCGTGCGCTCGCGCCCTCGGCGTCGCCGCCGGCGGCCCGGAGCCAGACCGTCGCGACACCGGCGGCGCCGAGCTCGAACCCGCCGGCGTCGAGCGCTCCCGCCCACGCCTCCTCGGCGGTCGAGGTCGCAGCGGTCCGATCACCGCGCACCGCCTCGACCAGCGCCGTCGCCGTGCTCCCGAGCGTCGTCGGCGAGCCGGCGGCCTCGTCGGCTGCGACCGACCGACGCGCCGCGTCGCCGGCGAGATCGTCGGCGCCCTCGGCGAGGGCGATCATCGCCTCGACGAAGCCCGACCACGCCGACTCGGGGTCGCCCGCGATCGACGCCCTCGCCCCGCCGAGGTCGCCCTGCCACCAGCGCACCGACGACTGGAGTTGCTGTGCCCGCGACCGCAGCAATGGTTCGGCGGTCAGGGCCAGCGTCTGTTCGAGCAGGCCGGCGGCATCGTCGAGCTCGGCCTGGGCGGTGCGCACCGAGGCGAGCGAGAACGCGGCGGCGGCCCGCTCCTCGTCATCGGTCGCCCGTTCGAGCCGCTCCGACGCCTCGAGCTCGGCGAGGTCGGGGTTGACGGTCGCGCGGCCGCCGGTCAGCGCAGGTGGGAGCCGATGCCGCAGCGCGGGCGGCAGTCGATACGCCCAGGTCATCGCCGCCTCGACCGAGATCGTCCCGACGAGGTCGTTGAGCAGCTCGGCCGCGGCGTCGAGCTCGTCGAGCTCGACGGCGAGCTGGACGGCGGCGAGCGGGTCGACCGTGCGGAGCGCGGCGAGGGCTCGACGGCGCGCGGCCTCGACCTGACCCGGATCGGCGGCATCGAGCACGGCCTCCCGGAGCGCGCCGGGCAACGTCCTGCGACCGCCGGCGACGCTGACCGGCAGGAGCTCGAGCAGGCGGTCGGCGTCGTCGATGCCGACCACCGACTCGATCTCCGGCGTCAGATAGGGGCAGGCGGCCACCGCGACGAGGTCGGGCCAGGCGTCGCCCACCCGGCTCCGCACCAGCGTCGAGAGCATCGAGCTGGGGTCGGTGCCGTCGGGGGCCGCAGCGCCCGAGGCGAGATCGAGCGCCACGGCCCAGCCCGCGCTGCCCTCCAGCCAGGCGTCGACGTCGTCGGTCGCCCATCCCCGGGCGACGAACAGCCGCTCCGCCTCGTCTCGATCGAAGCGCAGCTCGTCATCGCCGACGACGCGGGCGAAGCGCGACACCCGACCGATGAGCCCCGCCGGCCGGGGCCGCGAGGTGACCACGACCGACGAGATCGGGTCGAGGAGCGCGATCATCTCCGCGAGCATCGGATCGACCGTGTGGGGGTCGGCGGCGTGGAGCTCGTCGATCACCAGCACCGTCGGTTCCGCCTCCAGCCGGGCGAGCAGCTCCCCGGCGAGCACGAGCGGATCATCGCTCGAGACGGCGTGGTCGACGCCGAGCGAGCGATGGGCGAGCGCGACGAGGTCCGCCGCCGCAGCGGTGCCGGGGACGCAGCGCACCCAGGCGAGGCGGGACTCGCGGTCGCCGGCGGCCTGGAGCGCGTAGGCCGTCTTGCCGATGCCCGATGGGCCGGTGACGATCTCGACCGCCGCGTCGGATGCCGACCGGAGCCGGGGCCGGTCGATCAGACCGTCCATGCGCGGCGCCCGCCAGAGGGCGGGGGAGTAGGAGGTCACGGGGCGAAGGCCCACGCCGGCAGGTCGATCAGTGGGCCGGCGAAGCGTCCGTTCGAGGCCGGGACCGTCGCGTCGTCGGGTGCGACCGTGAGCGCGGCCGTGCGGAACAGCGGCAACGCGAACCCGCTCTCGACCAGATCGGCCTCGGCCTGCTCGACGAGGGCGAGGCGGGCGTCGTCGTCGATCGTCGCCTCGGCCTGCTGGATCAGGGCTGCAGCCGGCCCGTCGTAGCCGAAGGCCCGGTCGGCGCCGCCGAAGAAGACCAGGTTGGCGGTGGGGTCGGCCTGCGTCGGTGTGAACGCGATCCGGAGGTCGTGGTCACCGGCGCTCGCCCGAGCCGCGTAGACGTCGGCGTCCTCGGCGAACACGTCGAGCTGGATCCCGGCGGCCTCGAGATCGTTGAAGAGCTGGATCGGGATCGACGCGCCGAGCTGGCCGATCGGCGGTGCCCGCTCGATCAGCAGGGTCAGTCGGAGCTCCTCGCCGTCGCGGACCCAGGTGTCGACGGGATCGCCCTCGACCAGCGTCCAGCCCGCGCCGGCGAGGATCCGGCGGGCCTCGTCGGGGTCGCCGCCGACCCCGGCGAACGGTGCCTGGGCGAGGGCGTGCTCCGGGGTCCAGGCGAGGCTGTCGAGGGGCTCGACCGCGCCCCCGACCGCGGGTCCGAGCACGGCGTTGGCGAGGGCGCTCCGGTCGATCGCCGCGATGACCGCCTGCCGGACCGCTGGCTCCGCGCCCAGCCGGTCGGCCTGGGTGAAC
The DNA here is from genome assembly GCA_039818945.1 of Actinomycetota bacterium. GTDB lineage: Bacteria > Actinomycetota > Acidimicrobiia > Acidimicrobiales > Poriferisodalaceae > JBCBSZ01. Next base: position 38,741 of record JBCBSZ010000014.1, on the reverse strand, counting down.
ACCGCGATCGCCGACGGCCCGACCGACTCGGTGCGGGGGGTCACGCCGGGCACCGCCGCGAGTTCGTCGGCGGTCCCGATCGTCGGACGACGGAGGTACAGGGCATCGACGTCGCTCGACCCCAGCGCCGAGACGGCATCGGTGAGCCCGCCGTAGTGGCGGATCGTGATGCGTTCGAGGCCGGGCGCAGCTCCCCACCACGCCGGGTTGGCGACCAGCCGCAGCTCGACACCGGCCCCCGGTCCGTCGCCGAGGTCGGCTCGGGTGAGGGAGAACGGTCCGCCGGAGAAGCCGATGTCGTCGGCGAGGAAGTCGGCCGGTGCGCCACCCAGGGCGGCGTGGTCGGCGAGCGCCGCCGCGGGGAGCACCGGGTGGTTGCCCGACAGGAACAGGAAGTACGAGTAGTGGGCCGTGGCGTACTCGACCCGGACGGTGGCCTCGTCGAGCGCCGTGACCGCGCTGATCGAGTCGTAGGGCTGGCGACCGACCAGGTCGTCGCCGAGCGAGACCAGGTACTCGTAGGTCGCGACCGCGTCGGCGGAGGTGATCGGGGTGCCGTCGTCCCACACGGCGTCGGTCCGCAGCGGGTAGTCGATCACGAGCGGGTCCTCGCTGACGACGACAGGCGCCGACGCCGCCAACGACGGCGTGGGCAGCAACTGCTCGTCGAGCTCGTAGAGCACGGGGAGCACGTTGCCGAGCAGGGGTTGGGTGTTGAACGGCTCGATGTGGGGGTTCAGCGTGTCGAACTGCTCGAGCGCGGCGTCGATGCCGATCTCGAGGGTGGTCCTCAGCGGCGCGGTGACCGGTTCGTCGGCGGGATCGCCGCCGCCCGGGCCCGCGGCCGTCGTGGGCGTCGCGCTCGACTCGGCGGACGAGGTCGGCGTGGTCTCGACGGCCGGCGGATCCGCCACGACCGGCGAGTCGTCATCGCCGCCACCTCGGATCAACACGACCGCCACCACGGCGGCCACCACCGCAACGGCCACCAGCGTCGCCGCGACGAGGCGGCGGGTCCCACCGGCGGAGCCTCCGTCCGCCGGATCGACGGGGATCGTCGCAGCGGGGTCGGTCGGGGTCACGCCGACCAGGCGGTCGATCAGGTCCTCGGCCCGCTCGGGCCTCGCGTCCGGGTCCTTGGCCAGCGCCGTCGCGAGGACGGCGTCGAGCCGCTCGTCGCCGGTGGGTGCTACCTCGTCGTCGACCTGCGCCCGCAGCGTCGCCAGCAGCGTGGGGCGGGGGAAGGGCGGTTCGCCGGTCATGCACTCGTGGAGCACGCAGCCCAACGAGTAGACGTCCGCCGCCGGCCCGGCCTGGGCGCCGTCGACCTGCTCGGGTGCCATGTAGTCCGCGGTGCCGACCGCACCGATCGTCTCGCGGACGACGCCGTGCACGAGGCCCGCCACCCCGAAGTCCCCGAGGAACACGTTGCCGCGATCGTCGAGGAAGATGTTCGACGGCTTCACGTCGCGGTGGACGACCCCGGCGGCGTGGGCATGGTCCAGCGCCTCGGCGACCGGGCGGAGCAGCGCTGCCGTCTGATCGGCGTCGAGTCCTGGATCCGTCCCGAGGCGCTCGGCGAGCGTCGTGCCCTCGATGAGCTGCATGGCCAGGTAGAGCTGCCCGTCGATCTCGCCGGCCTCGTGGATCGTGACGATCGACGGGTGGTCGAGCGCCGCGGCGGCGCGCCCCTCCCGCTCGAAGCGCTCGACGTACTCGGGCTGGTCACCGAAGGTCGGGTCCAACACCTTGACGGCGACGTCCCGCCCGAGGCGCACCTGGCGGGCCCGGTACACGGTCGCCGTCGCCCCGCGCCCGAGCACCTCGCCCAGCTCGTACCCCGCGACCCGTCGACCGGTGAGGGGACCGTCCACGTGCGGCGAGCCGTCCTACGCGCCGAGGTCGCGCGGTCCCGACGTGCGCCCCATGTGGCGGAGTGTACGACCGCCACGCCCACGCGGAGCGGTCTCCCCGGCCGTCGACGAGCCGGCGTCGCAGGGAGACCACCCGATCATCCGGCCGCTGCTCAGGTTCGGAGCGCCTGCCACAGCCGCTCGCCGAGGTCGTCCAGATCCGGCTCGACACCGGCTCGGACGAGCGCCACCAGGGTGCCCACGACCATCGCGTTGGCGACGTCGTTCGAGGCCTTGACCCCGACGGCGGCGAGCAGCTCCTCGGCATCGCCGAGCAGCGCGAGCTTCCGGTCCGCGTTCTCCCGCGACATGAAGGTCGTCTTCGCTCCGTCCTCGAGGAACAGGAACGACTCGGGTCGGGCGAGCACGTACGTGTGCACCCTCCGCCACAGGGCGAGGAAGCGCTCCTTGGGCCGCGATCCCTCGACGGGGCGGTAGAGCTCCTCGATGTCGTCGAGCGCCGAGGAGAGCAGGTCGTTGGCCAACGCCGCCTTGTCGGGCCAGCGGCGGTAGAGGCTCGCCACCCCCACACCGGCCTCCGCTGCGATCTGCTCGATGTTCGTGTTGCCGTAGCCGTTCTGGGTGAACAGGCGGAGGGCGACCGCACGGATGCGGTTCGTCACGTCCTCGGCGCCCTCGACCATGTCACGCACGGTACATCGAGGAAGAAATCTTCCGCTTGTCGGAAGATTTCTTCCGCATCCCTGCTACGGTGCCCACACGCAACGGAAGGCAGCGCCATGGTCACGTTCGGTTCGACCGTCAACGGCACGCCCGTGAAGATCGACGTCGAGGGGTCGGAGTCCGCCGTCGACGTCATCCGGGGTCAGCTGGGGCTGACCGGCACGAAGCTGGTCTGCGCCGGCGGGGTGTGTGGCGCGTGCACGGTGACCATCGACGGCGAGCCCGCCGCCTCGTGCCTGACGCCGGCGACCGCCCTGCGCGACGCCGAGGTGACCACCGTCGAAGGCCTCGCGACCGACGACGAGCTCCACCCGGTCCAGCGGGCCTTCCTCGCCCACGACGCGCTCCAGTGCGGGTTCTGCACGCCCGGCTTCGTCGTCGACGCGGTGTCGTTCGTCGATCGGTGGCGGTCGGCCCACGGCGACACCGAGCCGGATCGCCACACGATCGCCGACGCCCTCGCCGGCCACCTCTGTCGGTGCGGTGCCTACGAGGGCATCCACCGGGCGGTGGCGGCCGCCTGCCGGGGTGAGCACGACGATCCCGCTGCCGAGTCCTCTGCGCAGCGCATCGACGGGCGGGCCAAGGTCACCGGCCAGGCCGTCTACACCGCCGACCTCCACCTCGACGTGGCGCTCGAGGCGGTGATCGTGCGCAGCCCCGTGGGCGCGGCCACGGTCGGGCCGCTGCCCGGCGATGCGGGCGACCACGTCGTCGACCTGCTCGGCGAGCATCGCGAGGCGACCTGGGCCGGCCAGCCGCTCGCCGCCGTCGCCGCACCGACGCTGGCCGAGGCGCAGCGGATCGCTGCCGAGCTGCCGCTGACGATCACCCCGAAGCCCTTCGTCACCGACCCCGACGCGGCGAAGGCGGCCGGCGCCCCCGAGGTGCACCCCGACAAGGCCGCCCGGAGCGCAGCGCCGAACGCCGCCGAGGGCACCAGCCTGCCCGGTCGGTGGAACGGCAACGTCCGGTCCCAGCTCGGCGGCGGCCTCCTCGGCCCGCTCGCACGGCGCCGCATCGACAAGGCCCGGGCGGCCGGCGACGACCGACTGGTCGAGCTCACCGTCGGCAGCGGCGTGCAGCTCCACACGAGCTTCGAGCCGCACTGCGCCGTCGCCGACTGGACCGACCCCGAGCACCTGCGCGTCTGGACCTCGACGCAGGCCGCCGACGACACCCGGCGCCACCTCGCCGAGCGCTACGGGCTCGAGGCCGAGCAGGTCTCGGTGACGGCGGACTTCGTGGGTGGCGGGTTCGGGTCCAAGCTGACCCCGACGGCCGACATGCTCGCCGCCATCGAGTTGTCCCGATCGACCGGTCGCCCGGTCCGCTGCGTGCTCGATCGACGGGAGGAGCTGACCGCCACCGGCAACCGCCCGGGCAGCTCGACCGACGTCGCCATCCTCGTCGACGACGAGGGGCGGAACCGGGCGATGGCCGTGCACGGGCAGGCCCACGCCGGATCGGCGATCAACGGCTTCTACGCTGCGCTCGCCACGATGATGTACGGCCGGTCGCCCCGGGCGATCAGCGACGCCGACGTCGTCACCAACACCCCGCCGGGGTCGCCGTTCCGCGGCCCGGGCGGGCCGACGGCGGCGTGGGCGCTGGAGAGCGCCGTCGACCAGCTCGCACACCAGCTCGGGCGCGACCCGATCGACCTGCGCCTCACGATGGACGGCAACCGGAAGCGCCACGCCCTCTACCGCTGGGCGCAGGGCCTCGAGGTCTGGAAGGGCCGAGGTCCGGTCGCGGCCGACGACGGCCGGTACCGGCGGGGGGTCGGCGCGGCGGCGGCCAACTGGCTCTACATGGTGGACCCGGACACCGAGGTGCGGGTCAGCATCGAGGGCGGCGGTCGGCTCACCGCGATCACCGCCACCCAGGATCCGGGCACCGGCTCCAAGACCCTCCTCGCCAACGCGGTCGCCTCGGTCTTCGACGTCGATCCGATCGACGTCGACGTCCACCTCGGCGTCGCCACCGGGGAGACGCCGCACGGGCCGACCTCCGGCGGTTCCCGGGCGTCGGTGTCCGTGTACTCCACGGCGGTCGAGGCCGCCGAGGCGCTCAAGGAGCAGGTCGGTGCCCACCCCACCGCCGAGCACGACGGCATGGCGGCCAGCGCCACACGGGGTGGCGACCGGGGCATCCGGCCCGTCCCCGTCACGCTCCCGGTGGGCATCCAGATCGGCCGCGGCTTCTCCGGAGCCCTCCACGTCTCCGAGGTCGAGGTCGACACTCTGACGGGCAAGATCAGGGTGCTCACCGTGCACGCCGGCCTCGCCGTCGGGCGGATCCACGCCCCGGCGCAGGCCCGCAACCAGTGCGAGGGATCGGTCATCCAGGGCATCGGCCTGGCGCTCTACGAGCAACAGGTCATCGACCCGCACACGGGGCTCACCCTCACCTCGAACCTCGAGGACTACCGCATCCCCCAGCTCGGCGACACGCCCGAGATCACCGTCCACTTCCACACCGAGGGCTGGGACCACGTTCCCGGCGGTGGAGTCGGGCTCGGCGAGGTGGCCACGGTCAGCCCGGCCGCCTCGGTCGGCAACGCCGTCTTCCATGCCACCGGGTGGCGTCCGACCCAGCTCCCGATCCGACCCGACCGCGTCCTGGAGGGCCTCCGATGATCCAGTTCCCCACGACCCTCGCCGAGCTCCAAGTCCCACACGGCGCCGTCGTGCGTGCCGGCGGGACCGACCTCCAGGAGCGGCTGCGTTCCGCCGCATCGGTCGGTGCCGCGGCGCCCGACCTCGTCGACCTCACCGGCATCGCGGGGTTCGCCGGTATCGCCGACGCCGCGGACGGTGGCGTACGGATCGGGGCCGGCACCCGAATGACCGTCGTGGCCCGCGAGCTCGCGGAGCGCTTCCCCGCGCTCGCGATCACGACGGGCTCGCTCGCGACCCCGCAGGTCCGCAACCACGGAACCATCGGTGGCAACCTCGCGCAGCGGACCCGCTGCTGGTACTTCCGGCACCCCGGCCTCGAGTGCGTGAAGTCCGGCGGTGAGGGGTGTCCGGCCCGGACCGGTCGCCACCTGTACGGGGTGGCCTTCGACCGGTCCGAGTGCGTGCACCCCCATCCGTCGTCGATCGCGATGGCCCTGCTCACCCACGAGGCCTCCGTCGAGCTCGCCGACGGCTCGACGATGAGCATCGACGACCTGCTCGGCGACGGGGTCGACCCGACCCGCGATCACCAGCTCCCGGACGGTGCGGTGATCGCGGCCGTGCACGTGGGGGCGCCGTGGCCGGGGGAGCGGGGGGCCTACTTCCGCTCGATCAGCCGCTTCGAGGCGGAGTGGCCGTTGGTCGAGTGCGTCGTGCGGGCCCGCTTCGACGGCGATCGGATCGCAGCGTGCGGTGTGGCGATCGGCGGCGTGGCGACCGTGCCGCTGCGGATGCCGGCCGCCGAGGCGATCCTGACCGGCGCCAGCCTCGACGACGCGACGATCTCGGCGGCGGCCGAGGCCTGTACCGAGGGCGCGAACCCCTTGCCCGAGACCGGCTACAAGGTCGACCTGATCGCCGCGACGGTGACCGAGACCCTGGAGCGCCTGCGGGGCTGAGGGCCGGGTTCGGGCACCGCCGGACCGCCGTTCGGCTGCCCTGACCCACCACAGCGGCATCACACGACGCCAACGCTCTGCCAACACTCTGGGCACAAGCGTTCACTCTTTGTGACAGCGGCGAGGCGAGCTAGTTTGGGCGTCGTTCGCGGGTCGGAGGGGCGCATGCGCCGAACAGCTGGTTTCGTCACGTTGGTGGTCGTGCTGATCGCGACGGCGATCACACCGGCCGGGGGCACGATCTCGTGGCCCACGCTCGATCAGAAGCTGCGGGCGAGCGACGGCGAGGGAGGTCCGGACGAGGCCGGCGACTGGTATGGCCAGTCGGTGGCCATCGACGGCAACTTCGCCGTGGTCGGCGCCGAGCACGACGACGACGAGGGCACCGACGCCGGAGCGGCGTACGTCTACCGGCGCGACAACGGCGGCACCTGGCGCGAGGAGGACAAGCTGGTCCCGAGCGACGGCGCCGCGGGTGATCTCTTCAGCCGGTTCTCGGTCGCGATCAGCGACGAGATCGCCATCGTCGGCTCACCGTTCGACGACGACGACGGCACCGACTCGGGCTCGGCCTACGTGTTCGAGCGCCGGGGCTCGAGTTGGGTCCAGGTGCAGAAGCTGAAGGCATCGGACGCCGGTGCGGGCGACAGCTTCGGGATCTCGGTCGCCATGGACGGCACGACGGCGATCATCGGCGCCTTCGAGGCCGACGGCAGGGGAGCCGCCTACATCTTCGAGCGGGAGTCGGGCTCCTGGACACAGCAGCGTCGCCTCTCCGCCGGCGACGGCGCGAACGACGACTTCTACGGGTGGTCGGTCGAGGTGAAGGGCGACACGGCGATCGTCGGCGCCTACGGCGACGACGACAAGGGCACCGACTCGGGCTCCGCGTACCTCTACACCCGCTCCGGCTCGAGCTGGTCGCTCGCCTCCAAGGTCACGGCCCGCGACGGCACGTCCGGCGACTGGTTCGGTTGGGACGTCGAGACCGACGACGGCCGTGCCGTCATCGGCGCCCGCCGGGCCAACTCGGTCAACTCCGGAGGCGCCTACATCTTCGTCCGCCAGCCCGGCGGCACCTGGAGTCAGACCGCCGAGCTCGGCGCGTCCGACGGCGCGATGGGTGACGACTTCGGTGAGGCGGTCGCCATCGAGGGCGATGTCGTCATCGTCGGCGCGTTCCGCGAGGACGACCGCGGCCGCGACGCCGGCTCGGTCTACATCTTCGAACGGGTCGGCGAGGGCGTGTGGGTCGAGCGGTTCAAGATCGCGCCCAGCGACGGCGAGGCGGAGAACTGGTTCGGCCAGTCCGTCGCGCTCGACGGCTCCCGGTTCATCGTCGGCTCGCTGCGCGGCGAGGGCGTCGAGGACGACACCGGCGCCGCGTATGTCTACGAGTTCCCCGACGACGGCTCGGGCGGCGGTCCCGAGGAGACGTCGTTCCAACCGCAGGGTCTGCGCTTCGAGCAGCGGTCCGGCCTCTGGTTCGTGACGTGGGACGAGATCGACTGGGGTGGCGCCAACGAGCGCGACCGCCGGTACCGGGTCACCTACTTCACCGAGGTCGCCGACGACGTGTTCGACCAGGGCACGACGGTCGGGCCGAGCCAGCGCAACGTCGACGGCTTCTTCCTGGAGAGCGCGCTCGACTCGCCGCGGACGGTCCAGCTGGGATCGCTCGGTCCGGGCAACTACACGGTCCGGGTGACGGCGGACAACGGTGTCGCGCTCGCGAGCTCCGAGCGGGTGCCGCTGTCGATCGCGTCGCAGGGCGCCTACGTGATGATCGAGTCCGACGGTCAGCTGTACGGCTTCGGCGACCCGATCGAGCCGTGGGCACCGAGGAGTGGTGCCACCGGCGTCGGTGGCGGCGCGGTCTACGTCGACGTGACCGGCGACGGGCGGGGCGCCTGGGTGCTCAAGGAGGACGGCACCGTCTCGGTGGTCGGCTCGGCCCAGCATCACGGCAACCTCGATCCGGGCGTGCTCGAGCCGGGCGAGACCCCGTCGGCGCTCTCGGCGACACCGAACGGCGACGGCTACTGGATCTTCACCTCCCGAGGGCGGGCGGTCGCGCGGGGCGCGGCGCAGTTCTTCGGCGACGTCTCGCAGCTGCCGCTCAACGGACCGGTCGTGGCCTCGACGGCGACACCGTCGGGGCTCGGCTACTACATGATCGGCAGCGACGGCGGCGTGTTCGCGTTCGGCGACGCCGAGTTCCACGGCTCGATGGGCGGGATCCCGCTCAACCAGCCGGTCAACGGCATCGCGCCCGACCCCGACGGCGAGGGGTACTGGCTCGTCGCGTCCGACGGCGGGATCTTCTCGTTCAAGGCCGACTTCCGTGGTTCCATGGGCTCCGTGCCCCTGAACGGTCCGGTCGTCGGCGCCGTCGCCTTCGGCGACGGGTACCTGCTGGTCGGGTCCGACGGCGGCCTGTTCAACTTCTCGTCGCTGGACTTCATCGGCAGCCTCGGCTCGAACCCGCCCGACACGCCGGTGCGCGGCGTCGCCGCGGTCACGCCGACGGGCTGATCGGACGGGCATGACCGGGGTGGGGCGACGCGGCGTGGCGAGGGCGCGAGCGTGACGCGCTGCGCCACCTGCGGGACGCCGGCCGCGGCGTCGGCCACCCGGTGCTCGACCTGCGGGAGCCCGATCGAGCACGAGCGCGACGCCGACGCGCTGGCGGCGATGCTGGCCCCATCAGTGGCGCCTACCTCGCCGCCGCAACCGGAGCCGGAGCCGGCCGCGGTCGAGGAGCCGGAGTCGGAGGCCGAGCCGGTTGCGGTGGCGGAGCCGGACCCCGAGCCCGAGCCGGCCGTGGTGGAGGAGCCGGAGCCGGCCGCGGTCGAGGAGCCGGAGTCGGAGCCGGAGTCGGAGGCCGAGCCGGTTGCGGTGGCGGAGCCGGACCCCGAGCCGGAGCCGGCCGTGGTGGAGGAGCCGGAGCCGGAGGCCGAGCCGGTCGCGGTGGAGGAGCCTGACCCTGAGCCTGAGCCTGAGCCCGAGCCCGAGCCCGAGCCGGAGCCGGTGGCGGTGGAGGAGTCGGCGGGGCCGTGGGTGTCGGAGGTGGCGGCGTCGTTGGTGGCGCCCGTGGTCGCCCCTGAGTCGGAGCCGGTCGAACCCGAGTCGGAGCCGGTGCAGGCCGCGGCGGCCGAGCCGGAGCCAGAACCGGAACCGACCGAACCCGAGTCGGAGCCGGTGGCGGTCGACGAGCCGGTGGGGCCGTCGGTGTCGGAGGTGGCGGCGTCGTTGGTCGCGCCGGTGGGGCCGTCGGTGTCGGAGGTGGCGGCGTCGTTGGTCGCGCCGGTGGTCGCCCCTGAGTCGGAGCCGGTGGCGGTGGCGGAGTCGGTGGGGCCGTCGGTGTCGGAGGTGGCGGCGTCGTTGGTGGCGCCCGTGGTGGCTCCCGAGCCGGAGCCGGCCCCCGAAGCGACCCCGCCGGCCGAACCGGTGCCGGAGCCCGCCCCTGAGGCGACCCCGCCGGTCGAACCGGCCCCGGAGCCGGCCTCACCGTCGGAACCGGTCGCCGGCGAGGAGTCCGAGCCGGCGAGTCGGCGTCTCGAGAGCCTCCAGCTCACCCGACAACTGGTCAACGCACAGGGCCGCGCCGACCTGGTCGCCCGGATCGACGAGCTGCGAGAGGAGCTGAACCGGGCCGAGGCCCGCGTGATCGTCGTCGGCGAGTACAAGCAGGGCAAGAGCACGCTGGTCAACGCGCTGACGGGCGCCGACGTCTGCCCGGTGGACGACGTCGCCGCGACCGCGGTCCCGACGCTGGTCCGCTACGCCGAGACGCACCGAGCCTTCGTCTCCGACGGGCCGCTCGACAGTGCCTCTCGACGTGAGGTCGCCCTCGACGAGGTCGCGGGCGTGATCCTCGAGGACGTCGGGCTGCGGGGTGAGCGCTCCCACGTCCCGCTCGTCGAGCTGACCGTGCCGCGTCGGGTGCTCGCCAGCGGGCTGGCCCTCGTCGACACGCCGGGCGTGGGCGGGTTGGGCTCGGCCGACGCCAGCCTCACGCTCGCGCTGACCGACCGGGCCGACGGGGTCGTGTTCGTCACCGACGCCACCCAGGAGCTCACGGCGACCGAGCTCGACTTCCTGAGCGAGGCCGCCGAGCGCTGTCAGGGACCGACGATCTGCGTGGTCACGAAGTCGGACCTCAGCGCCGACACCGCAGCGATGGTCGCCCGGAACCGGCGCCGCCTCGACGACGCCGGCCTCGGCGACCTCGCGCTGATCGCCGTCTCGGCCCACCTCCACCTCCACGCCCTCCGCTACGAGGATCGACGGCTGGAGGGCGAGTCCGGGTTCGAGCAGCTCTTCGAGCAGCTGCACGCCGGCTCCTTCACCTCGGCTCGCGACCGCCTCGCCGGTTCGGCGCGCCAGGAGCTGCGCGAGATCGTCGCCCAGCTCGAGATCGGTGTCGACGCCGCCCAGCGCGCCGTGGACGGCGACGCCGACGCCGTGGCGAGGGAGTGCCGGGCCGCCTCGGAGCGGCAGGCCGCCGCCCGGCGCGACGGCGCCCAGTGGAAGAGCCGGCTGAACAGCGGGATCGAGGACCTCCAGCGGCGGGCCACCTTCGAGCGCCAGCGCGACCGCGACGCCGTTCGCCCGTGGGTCGACAACTACCTCGCCGAGGAGTCCGACGTCGACGAAGAGCAGTTCTTCGACGCGCTGTACAAGCGGGTGATCGACGTGTCGCGCGAGCACTACGAGTGGATCCAGCGCGAGATCGACTCGCTCGCCGCCGAGGTCCAGGACCTCTACACGGCGGAGACCGCCGACGACCTCGAGTTCACGATCGACACCGAGTTCTCGCCGAGGAGCTCGCCGGTGCTCCGATCGCGCAGCGAGCAGGACACCGGTCGGATGCGCGACGTCATCGCCGTGGCGCAGGGCTCGACCGGCGGTGTCGTCATGGGGTCGACCGCCATGACCGTGACGAGTCTCGGTCTCAACGCGACGAGCGTGGCCAGCATCGGCGTGCTCGCGCCGTTCGCGCCGATCCTGCTCGGGCTCCCGCTCGGCCTCATGCTGGCCCGGAGGACGATCGGTGACGACCGTCGCCGTCGTCGGGAGGCGAAGCGCCGCGAGCTGGCGGCCACGGCGCTGCAGTACCGCGACACCGCCTGGATCGACCTCACCGAGGAGTCCCAGAACGTCATCCGCCATGCGGCGCAGACCCTGCGCCAGCACTTCGACCAGCGATCGCGTCAGACCCAGCGTTCGTTGATGAACGGCTCGGTGCTCGCCGAGCGGATCGGGGCGCAGCGTGCGGCCGGCACGGTCGATCAGGACGAGATGCGGCGCGAGCTGGCCCAGATCAAGCTGGCGCTCGATCGGATGACCTCCAGCGTCTCGGAGCTCCTCGTCGACTCGACGGCGTGAGCGCCGGGCTCGTCAGCCCGGCTCGAAGGCGGTGAGGCCGGCCTCGCCCCCGTCGTCGACGGGTTCGGCGGTGGCGTCGTCGAGACCGTGATCGACCGCGGCGGCCTCGACCTCGAGCTCGGCGTCGGGTTCGCCCGCACCGTCACCCGCAGGTTCGGGATCCGGATCGTCGGACACGTCGGCCACGGTGGGATCGAAGCCGATGGCCACCTCGATCCCGTCCTCGAGGCCGTCGCCGTCGGAGTCGCGTGACAGCGGATCGGTCCCGAGGGACATGATCTCGTAGTCGTCGGTGATGCCGTCGCCGTCGCTATCGGACGCGTCCGGGGCGAGCGTCGCCCGGGCGACGAACAGATCATCGTCGTCACCGAGCTCGTTCCCGTCCGGCGCGTTCGCTGACGCATCCGGCTGGTCCGACGCCTCCGAGTCCTGGCTCACGGTCGCACGCTCCTCGTCGGTGAACCACACTATTCGCGTGGTGCGGCGCGAGATCGAGTGTCAGTGCGGTGAGCGGCACCCCGAGGGCACCGAGTTCTGCACCTGCGGCAAGTACCTGCCTCACGCCGGGACGCTCGTCGAGGTCGCCTCGCCGCCGCCTGCGCCATCGGTGCCCGAACCGCCTGCGGCCGAACCGACCGCTCCCGCGCCGGCGGAGGAGCCGACCGCACCGGCCCCGGTCGAGCCGGCCGCCGTCGAGCCGACCGCCGTGGAGCCCGCCGCGCTGCCCGACCCGCCGTCGGCACCCGCGGCCATGGTCCACGACCCGGCGACCTTCCAGGCCATCGAGCCCGAGGCGTTGCGGGACCGCCCCGACGTCGAGGAGATCCCGGGGCGCACCGGGCGTCCGGACGACGTCATCTGCCGGGTGCCGACGTGCCGGACGGCCAACGACTCGGATCGACACTTCTGCGCGGTGTGCGGCGCCGAGCTGGCCGGCCCCGGTTGGGAACAGGCCGACCCGGAGGTCCGGCGCAGCTGGTGGCAACGGCTGCGCGACCGAGTGACCGGACGAGATCCCCGCGCCAGCGCCGCCTCGGCGAAGCACTCCGTGCGGCGCGTCCGGGGGCTGTCGACCCGGGCCCGGATGTTCCGGACGGCGATCTTCGGCGGCGCGGCCGGCGTGTTCGTCATCGCCCTCGTCCCCGGCCTTCGCTCGCAGGCGCTGGACGCCACCAAGGACGTCGTGCTGATCGACCGCTACCGCTACGTCGACGTCGCCGGCGTCACCAGCGTCAGTGGTCCACCGGTCATCGGGTGGGAACCGGAGCTGCTCGCGGACGGGACGACCAACCGCGCCTGGGCCGGTCGATGGACGACGCAGGGCGAGGGCTTCGTCATCCCCGGCGAGCAGCAGCCGTGCCTCGTCATCGACTTCCCCGGCGTCGACGTCACGTTCGACGAACCGACCGACCTCGATCGCGCCCGCATCTGGGCCGGTGCCTGGGAGGACGACGAGGCCAGGGCCAACCGTCCCCAGCCCCGGGTGCTGCAGCTGCGCTACACGAGCGAGACGGGACCGGTCGAGGAGTGCGAGTTCGTGACGCTCGAGAGCGAACCCGAGGCGCAGACCGTGTCGCTGTCGGCCGACGACGTCGTCAGCGTCGAGATCCGGGTCGTCGGTGTCGAGCTCGGCGCCCCGGAGGAGACCCTCGTCGCCCTCTCGGAGGTCTGGTTCGAGCGCTCGCGCTGAGCGAGCGCTACGACGCCGGCTCGACGAACAGGGGCTGGCACCGCGAGGCGAACGCTCCCGGGTCACCCTGGTAGTTGTCGAGCACCTCGCCGATCTCGGTGTTCGCGCAGATGCCGCGGGCGGACTCCTCGTCGTTCGCCAGGACGGCGATCAGCCACCCCTGCGGCTCCTCCGACGGCGTGGCGTCTCCGAACCGGAAGATGAACTGACCGGCCTGGAAGGGGACGACGGTCAGGCCCTGGGCCGAGGGGATGCCGGCGAGCACGGCGCTGTAGCTGTCGACGAGCTTCTGGCCCGTGACCCCCTCGACGCCGCCCGAGGTGACCGGCAGCGCCGTGTCGACGATCGCCGACCAGGTCGGGACGAGGTCGCCGGCGGCGCTGCCCCGGCCGGCCCCGACCACCTGGCCCTCCTCTTCGGCGTCGCCACCTGCTCCACCACCCTCGCCGCCGCCGCCACCTTCGCCGCCGCCACCTTCGCCCTCGCCCTCGTCGGCGGCGGGCGGGGGCGGGACCTCGACGGCCAGCAGCTCGCTGAGCCCGGAGACGAGGCCGTCGTCGGTGACCGCCCGGACCGCCAGCGACCGCGTGCCCGCCTGGAGCACGATCGGTGCCGACGAGACCCCGACGAAGGAACCCTGCACCTGACCGTCGACGAGGACCTCGATGTTGGCCTCGACGTCGGACTCGTGGGTCCAGGAGACCAGGTGCTCACCGGTGGCGGGGTCGACGAGCTCGGCGCTCAGCCCGGTGGGCGTGGTCAGCGTCGGTTCGGTCGGCGTGGCCTGGAAGACGGTCGAGGCGCCATCGCTGTCCGCGACCGGGGTCAGCGTCACCGTGTGCTCGACGCCCACCTCGAGACCGTTGAAGACGTGGCTCGTGCTCCCGCTGCCCAGCTCGGCGGCGTTCGCGCTGGTCGCGGTCCGGTAGTCGACCCGGTAGGTCCTCGCCCCGCTCACCGGCTCCCAGCTGAACGAGATCGCGCCGGCCAGTGCCTCGAACTCGACGTCCGGCCCTGCCCGCGTCGCGGCCACCTCCGGCTCCGCCGGGCTGAAGACGAGCAGTCGATAGGCGAGCAGCGCCGCGATGGCGACGATGACCAGACCCAGGATCGCCGTGACGCCCTTGGAGAACACCGGCTGTTGGGCGACGGTCAGGATCGCCGACCGGTGCAGCGGGTCGGCCCCCGGCGTCGGCTGGAAGCCGGGTCGGGGCATGTCGGCGCCCCGAGGGTGGTCGTGCACCCCCACGGTGAGCTGGTGCAGCGCCGGCGCCCCCCGCAGGGTCGGCGCCCGCAACTTGGCGGTCAGCATCGCCGTCGTCGCGGCCTGGGAGGCCAAGGTGATCACGTCGCGGTCGAACGTCAACGCCGTCTGGTCGGCCGGATCGTGGGCCGTGAGGGCCAGACGGATCTCGTCGTTGCCGGTGTTGCGGAGCTCGATCGGGAACTTCGCCCGCCATCGCGCCGTGCGCTGGGTGCGGGTCGGTGCCATCTCGAGCCCGCCGACGCTGCCGACCGACAGGACCCCTTCGTCGACCGCAGACGATCCATCGACCGACGAGACCGCCTTGAGGCCGAAGTGGACCTGGCCGAGCGGTGCGGCCGGGCCCATCGGCGGCGTGATCGTGATGACCGCCGTGGCGGCCTCGCCGTTGCGCTCCACCGGCCGGACCTGCGCCGGCGAGATCGCCGTCCACTCGTCGGGCACCCCGACGACCTCGAGGTCGTACGTCGCGACGCGCCGGCCGGGGTTCTTGACCTTGACCGTGAGCTGGACCGGCACGCCCGGTTGGGTGGAGAGGTCGGTGCGGTCGAGGATGACGACGGGAGCCATGGATCAGGCGTTCTCGAGGCCGGTGGTGGCCCCCTCGGGCAAGAGGTCGTCGACGTCGTCCGGAGGGGCGTCGTCGCCGAAGTCCGGCATGTCGTCGACCCCGAGCACGCGTTCGAAGTGGTCGACGATGCCGTCGCCGTCGTTGTCGACCCACTCGTCGGGCAGCTCGACCTCGGCCTCGGGGTCGGGGTTGTCGGCGACCATCGGGTCGAAGCCGAGCACGAGCTCGACGTCGTCGGTCAGCCCGTCGTAGTCGGAGTCGGGGTTCATCGCGTCGGTGCCGAGGGCCACGATCTCGTACCCGTCGGTGATGCCGTCGCCGTCGGCGTCGGGGTTGCCCGGATCGAGCCCGTACGCGATCTCGAAGTTGTCCGACAGCATGTCGTGGTCGCTGTCGATGCCCGGATCGAAGCGGACGCCGTTGGCCCGTTCCTCCAGCTCGGCCTCGTCGAGCCCGTCGAGGTCGGTGTAGTCGATGCCCGGCAGCAGGAAGGCCGTGTCGAACCGGTTGCCGATCTCCCAGGAGCCGACACCCCACTCGGCACCGCGGGCCTCGATCGTCTCGCCGTTGCCGAGGCTGATGGCGACGTGACCGGAGTACTCGCCGTGGCCGGCGCTCGCCCGCGCCGAGCTGTAGCTGTAGAGCACAGCGCCGGGGATCTCGGCGGCGAGCTCGACGGGCACCTCGATCGCGCCCTGGTCGCGCAACCACAGGTTCTGCTCGTTGGTGCTGCCACCGGGATTGGGTGACCCGATCTGCTCGGTCGCCCACTGGACCAGCTCGGCGCAGTCGAACGCGTCGGGGTCGGGGTCGTTCGGGTCGGGGTCGGCGCCCCACACGTAGCGATCGCCGTCCTGGCCCAGGGCCCGGCGGAGGAACTCGCCGACGGCGACGCCCTCGTTCGCCTGGAGGGCGAACGCCTCGGCCTCGGCGGACATCTCGCCGAAGGCGGTGGCGACCTCGGCCACGAACTCCGGGTCGACGTCGTCGGCGTCAGCGTCGGTCGGAGCCGGCTCGGCCGGAGCCGGTGCGGGAGCGGGGTCGGCCGGGTCGGCGTTGGCATCGGCGGGCGTGCGATCGCCGAAGCCACTCGTGCCCGCCCGGTTGACCTCGACGTCGTGGCCGGCCGCCTGCGCGGCCGCTTCGGCGTCGTCGGCGAACTGGAGGTAGCGGGCTCCGTCGTCGCCACGCTGCGTGACCGACCACGGGCTGATGTCGCCGCCCTGCCTCGACACGGCGAACGCGGCGTGGGCGTTGTCGACCGGGTCGTAGAGGTCCCAGCCGGCGGCGTCGACGGCCTCGTGGTGGGCGTCGTAGTTGATCTGCCAGAGGCCTCGCGACGTCTCGATGTCGGTGTCGTTGAGGGCGTTGGCCTGGCCCCCCCGACTCCGCGAGCGCGATGGCGGTCATCGTGACCGCCTGCTCCGGGGTGAACCCGGCCTCCAGCGCCACGGCGAAGATCTCGTCGGCCCCCAGCCGCCCGTCCGGCACGCCGCGAGCGTATCCCACGCTCCGCGGGGATCTCGGGAGAATCGCCACCGTTCGAGAACTAGCCTGACCGGGGCCAGAGAGTGGGGGAGTGCTCTGATCGAGCGGGTGCCACAGGCCCGGTTGGTTCCGACGACGCCGTCAGGAATCGTCCGCGATCGGGTCTCGCGCGCGCTCCGGGCCTCCATGGAGCAGGCCAACCTCGTCGTGGTCGCCGCACCGCCCGGCTCGGGCAAGACCACCGCCATCGCGCACCTGGCGGCGAGCGAGACCCGGCCGGTGATCTGGTACCGACTGGCGTCGTCCGACGCCGATGCGTCGCGGTTGCTCGGCCACCTCTTCGCCGCGACCGCGTCGGCGATCCAACTCGGCGACGGGGACAGCTGGACCTCCGCCGACGAGCTGCTCAGCCGGCTCGAGACCGTCGACGACGGGCGGGTGCTGCTCGTCCTCGACGAGGTCGAGCTGCTCGGCACCGGTGGCGCCCGCCTGCTCGACGAGCTCGTGGCCGACCTGCCGCCGGCCGCGACGCTGATGATCGTCGGGCGCTCGCGGCCCGAGCTCAACTACTCGCTGCTGCGCGTCCGAGCGCTGCTCCACGAGCACTCGCCCGACCTGCTGCGCTTCCGGTCGTGGGAGATCGACCAGCTGTGGCGCGAGGTCCACGGGGTCACGCTCGCGCCGGCAGAGGTCGCCGAGCTCGAGCGCAAGACCGGCGGGTGGGCGGCCGGCCTGCACCTCTTCCACCTCGCGACCGCTGGCGTCAGCCCGACCGAACGGCGTCGGGTCCTCGACGCCATGGAGGGTCGGCGTGGCCCGACCTGGGAGTTCCTGAAGCGCAACGTCGTCGATGCGCTCCCCGTGGAGCTGAGCGACTTCCTGATCGAGACGATCGGGCTACGCCGGCTGCGACCGGGTGAGGCCGACGAGCTGCGCGGACGCAGCGACAGCGCCGACCTGCTCGACGAGCTCGCGCGGCGGCAGCTGTTCGTCGGTCCGGCCGGGGACGGCGACGGCTTCGTCGTGCACGACGTGCTCCGGGCGCACCTCGCCGGCCGCATCGTCCACACCGACGGCGAGGCGATGCTCCGCGAGCGGCACCTCGGTGCCGGCCGGGTGCTCGAGCAGGCGGGCCGGCTGTCCGAGGCGCTCGACGCCTACGCCCGCGCCGGTGCGTGGGACGCGGTGCTACGCATGCTCGAGGCCCGGGGTGCCGAGATCTCGGGCGAGACCGAGACCATGCTCGCCGAACGGGTGCCCGACATGATCGCCGCCGATCCGTGGTGGCAGCTCGCCCAGGCCCGTCGGCTCCGCGCCCGGGGCCGGCTCGCCGAGGCCATCGACCAGTACCGCTCGGTCGAGGGCAACGACCTGACCGACTCGGCGGTGGCCGTCGCCCGGCACGAACGGATCGAGCTGGCGGGCTTCCTGACCAGCGAGGGACCGGCGCGGCAGGGGTGGATCGGGCAGCTCCGCGACGTGCTCGCGGGGCGCGAGCCGACCGGCTCGGGGTCGGCCGAGCCGCGGCCCCCGGAGCTGATGGTGCGGGGCATCGGGCGACTCCTCTCGGCGCGACCGGGAGCGGTCGACGACCTCGAGTCCGTGGTGGCCGGCGGCGCCGATCACCGCATCCGGCTCGTCGCCGCGGCGGGCGCCTGCCTCGGACGGTGGCTCGACGCCGACGACCACGACGCGGCTGCGGCGTCGCTGCAGGACGCGGTCTCGCGGGTCGAGGAGCCGTGGCTCGTCGCGCTCGGTGCCGCCGTGCTGGGCACCGTCGACGGCGATCCCGGGCCGGTCCGTGACCTCGCCCGGCTGACCGCGGCCGCCGACGATCCGCTCGGCCACGCCGTCGCGACCGGCCTGGCCGTCGCCGTCGCCGGAACCGACCCGTCCGAGGAGCTGCCCGAGCTCGACAGCGGTCCCTTCGCGCTGCTCGACGCCTGGTCCACCGGGCTCCTGCTCGCCGTGCGGCACCAGCGCGGCTCGGTCGACGACGGGGTGGTCTCCCGCGCGGCGGCGACCGCCCGGCGCACCGGTGGCGGCCCGCTGCTCGAGCAGGCGGTCGCACGGCGCGATGGCAGCTCGCAACCCTCGCCCTGGGCTCGCTTCACCCCGTCGCCCGCCGCCGCGGCCCCAGCGATGGCAGCGGCCGACGACTCGCGGGCCGTGGTCGACGTGCGCTGCTTCGGCGGGTTGCAGATCACCGTCGACGGCACGGTCGTCGACCTGGCCGGGCTCCGACCGCGGGCGCGCGAGGTGCTCCGGATGTGCGCGGCGTCCGGAGGTGAGCCGGTGCATCAGGACCTGCTCTGCGCGGCGCTGTGGCCGAGCGACACCGACCAGGCGGCTCGCAAGAAGCTGCACACCGCGGTGTCGTCGGTGCGCAAGCACCTCGTCGACGAGGTCGGCTCCGCCGTCGCACTGGTCCGACAGGAATCGACGTACGCCCTCGACCTGGCCGGAGACGCGACCGTCGACATCCGGCGGCTCGCCCACGCCGCTCGGGTCTGGACGTCAGCCGCGGCGCAGCCGGACGTCTCGGCCGAGGAGGCGCTCGACGTCCTGCGATCGGTCGGTCTCGAGCTCCTTCCCGAGTGCGGGGCCGCGGACTGGGTCGTCGAGCGACGCGACGTCGTGCGTCGAGATGCCGTGGGCCTGGCGCTGGCGCTGGCCGACGAGTTCGAGCGACGCGGCGACCTCCGCACGGCCGGGGAGTCCTGCGAGGCGGGGCTGGTCGCCGACCGGCTCGACGCCCGCCTGTGGACTCGCCTCGTCGACCTGGCCGCCCGGTCGGGCGATGTCGCTTGGCACGCCTGGACCACCGCACGGCACCAGGAGGCGATGCGCGAGCTCGACGTCGTCGGCTGATCGTCGCACCGACGGACCACCCCGTGCCCCTTCGGGCAGCCGTCGTGGAGTCGCTGTGGAGCGCGCGTCGACCGAGATGCGCAAGCGTGCGGCCCAGCAGCTGCGGGAGGGCCGCCGATGTCTCGGATCCGGGTGTACGTCTATGCGAGCGATCTGATCCTCGAGGCCGGGCTGCGGAGCGTGTTGCGCTCCGCTCCCGAGCTGGAGGTGCTGACCGGAGGGGAGATCGATCGGGCAGACGTCGCGGTCGTCGGGGTACCCGGCGTGGACGAGGAGGCCAGGACGGCCGTCGCCGGCATCCAGCGCGACGGGTGCCCTCGGGTCGTGCTGATCGTCGACGGCCTCGACGCCGGGGGGCTGGTGGACGCCGCCGAGATCGGGGCGACCGGGGTCGTCCTCCGCGCGGACGCCACCGCCGCGTCGGTCTCCGCAGCGGTCAAGCGGGTCGCCGGCGGGATGGCCGTCGTGCCCGACGAGCTCATCGGCGGGCTTCTGCAGCGCTTCGCCGACGGCGGCGTGGGCGCACCTCGCGAGCGGCCCGACCTGTCCGATCGCGAGCGCGACGTCCTCGCCCTCCTCGCCGACGGCATGAGCACGGCCGAGATCGGACGCCAGCTCGGCTACTCCGAGCGCACGGTCAAGGGCGTCGTGCACGACATCACCAAGCGACTCCAGCTCCGCAACCGGTCGCACGCGGTCGCCTACGCGCTGCGCAACGGGATGATCTGATGGTCATCCACGAGGTCGACGCGCTGCTGCGCGAGCTGATCGAGGACGAGATCTCCAACGGCGAGCAGATCGAAGTGTCGCTCGAGGCCCCCGACAAGGACTGGGCGGCCCGCCGCACCCAGCCGACGGTCAACGCCTACCTCTACGACGTGCGGCGCGACGTCGGTCGCAACGAGTCGGGCACGATCATCACCCGCGACGAGAACGGTCAGATCAACGGCCGACGCCCGATGCCGGTGTGGTTCCGTCTGGCCTACCTGGTGACCGCCTGGACCCAGCGCCCCGAGGACGAGCACCGGCTGCTGTCTGCGCTGCTCAACTGCTTCGTGCGGAAGGACTCGTTGCCCCTGCCCGAGGAGGGCGCGCTCGCCGAGCTCGGCGCACCGTTGCCGCTCGGTGTGGCGATGCCGCCGCCCCAGGACCGGTCGCTGTCCGACGTCTGGTCGGCGATGGGCGGCGATCTCAAGCCCTCGATCGACGTCGTCGTGATCGCCCCGATGCTGCCCGACCGGGTCGACGGCGTCGGGCCACCCGTCACCGTGGAACCGATCTACCGGGTCGGGGACATCGAGGACGACGAGCGGGAGGAGGTCGGCGGACGGCCGATCCCGCCGGGGTGGGAGTCGGCGCGGGTCCGTCGGCCGCCACCGCGCAACGGCAGCGACGTCACCTCGTGACGTCGTGCCCGTCGGGGCAACGTCCTCGCCCGGCCGCTGGGCCGTCCGGACATGTCCCCGCCTCGGCACGCCGGGGCAGAGTCCGTGAGAGCAGTCGTCTGTGGAGGAGCGCATGCCTACCTATCTCGCCCCCGGGGTGTACGTCGAGGAGGTCGACTCCGGCTCGAAGCCGATCGAGGGAGTCGGAACGGCGATCGCGGCCTTCGTCGGGTTCGCGAAGGACGGACCGGTCAACCAGCCGGTCCTGGTCACGAACTGGACCCAGTTCGTCGCCACGTTCGGAGAGCTGTCCGAGGAGGGCTACCTCGGTCACGCCGTCTACGGCTTCTTCCAGAACGGCGGCGGTCAGGCCTACGTCGTCCGGGTGAACGGCACGTCGAGCGGGCCGACCACCACCAGCGGCACCGCCGCCTCGGCCGAAGTCGGTCAGCTGAAGATCAGCGCCGCCGAGCCCGGCGTCCAGGGCAACGACATCAGCGTCGACTTCAAGGCCCCCGAGGGTGAGGACGTGGCCGAGGGCACCGTCGACGTGACCGTGCGTCGCGGCGACGAGGTCGAGGAGTACGAGGCCGTCCCGGTGAAGGGCCGCCACAACATCGTCACCGCGCTCAACCGCTCGAGGCTCGTCTCGGTCGAGACCGAGGTGAAGCCGAGCGAGCTGGAGATCCCGGATCTCGGCACCTCGCAGCTGGCCGGTGGCGCCGATCCCGCCCCCGTGCCCGCCACGACCACCATCACGCCGGAGGACTACGTCGGCGACGTCGCCGACCGGACCGGCTTCGGGGGCCTCGAGGCCATCCCGGAGATCACGATGGTCGCGGTCCCCGACGCCGTGTACGCCTACGAGCAGGGGATGGTCGACCTGGACGGCTTCAAGGCCATCCAGCTCGGGATCATCGCCCACTGCGAGCTGATGGGGAATCGCATGGCGATCCTCGACACGCCGAACAACCTGAACGCCCAGCAGGTCAAGGACTGGCGGATGGACCAGGCGGGCTACGACTCGAAGCAGGCCGCCCTGTACTACCCGTGGATCGACGTCTTCGATCCGGTCTCGGGCGGCAACATCCCGCTGCCGCCGAGCGGCTACCTCGCCGGTGTGTGGAGCCGCAACGACGACACCCGCGGCGTCCACAAGGCCCCGGCGAACGAGGTGATCCGCGGCGCCGTCGACCTCGAGTACCACCTGACCTCGAAGGAGCAGGAGCTCCTCAACCCCGAGGGCATCAACTGCATCCGGGCCATGTCGGGCCGCGGCGTTCGGGTCTGGGGCGCACGCACGCTGTCGAGCGATCCGAGCTGGCGCTACGTCAACATCCGCCGGTTCTTCAACTACCTGGAGGACTCGATCCTCCTCGGCACCCAGTGGGCCGTGTTCGAGCCGAACGACCAGGCGCTGTGGGCGAAGATCCGCCGCTCGGTCGCCGCGTTCCTCGTGAACGAGTGGCGCAAGGGCGCCCTCTTCGGCGCCACGCCGGACGAGGCCTTCTACGTCCGCTGCGACGACGAGACCAACCCGGCCGAGGCGATCGATCTCGGGCAGGTCACCTGCGAGATCGGCGTCGCGCCGGTCAAGCCGGCCGAGTTCGTGATCTTCCGCCTGGCGCAGTTCTCCGGCGGCACGAGCCTCGTGGCCGAGTGACAGACAGCAGAAGGGAACTGAGGATCCACCATGGCATTCGCTGACTTCGACACCTCCGTCGGGCATTCGTTCGGCCTGGACTTCGACGGCATCCAGATCAAGGCGATCCAGGAGGTCTCCGGCCTCAAGATCGAGCAGGACGTCATCGAGCTCAAGGAGAACACGCCGGACGGCCAGTACGTCATCAAGAAGCTGCCGGGCCGCCCCAAGGCGGGCGAGGTCACGCTCACGCGGGGCCTCACCGACGACAGCAGCTTCGAGGATTGGATCGAGACGTCGTGCTTCGGGCAGATGGGTGAGGCCCGCAAGAACGGCTCGATCATCGTCTTCGACTACGAGGGCAACCCGATCAAGCGGTACTCGCTGACCAACGCCTGGCCGAAGACGCTCGAGATCGGCTCGCTCAAGGCCGGTGACACGAACGTCCTCACCGAGAAGCTGACGGTGACGTACGAAGAGATGAAGCCGGAGGCCTGATGCAGCGGACCTTCGCCCCGCCTCCGACCGTCGAGGAGTCCACCGACGCGGCGTTCAGCGGCGACGTCGAGTTCGAGCTGCCGCGCGGGTTCCGCGACGCCAGCGGCGAGCTCCACCGCCACGGTCGGATGCGGCTGGCGACGGCCCGCGACGAGCTCGTCCCGCTCGCCGACGACCGGGTCAAGGAGAACCCGGCGTACCTCACGGTGGTGCTGCTGGGACGGGTCGTCGAGCAGATCGGCTCGATCACCGATGTGCACGCCGGTCACATCGAGAACCTCTACGCCTCCGATCTCGCCTTCCTCCAGGACCTCTACCGGCAGGTCAACACCGAGGGTCACACCCACCTGGGCATCGCCTGCCCGTCGTGCCGACACGAGTTCACGGTCGATCTGGCCGGTGGTCGCCCGGGGGGATCATGACGTGCTCGGGTGACGAGCTGTATCGCGAGATGGCCTACCTGGCGTTCCACTGCCACTGGTCACTCGACGATCTGCTCGATCTCGAGCACGGGGTTCGTCGTCGGTTCATCGGCGAGATCGGGCGTCTCGACGCAGCCGGCACGAAGCGGTAGCGGCCCATGAGGTGGTGGCCGTTCGGCAGGAGCGAACCGAGCGCGGACGCGGCGACACCCGCACCCGCCGCCGATCCCGAGCCGCAGCGCGGCGAGGTCCATCGCGCCCCGCCGTCGGATTGGCGACGGTCGGAGCCGGCACCGGTCGCGATCCGCAGCGACATCGGCGTCGTCCAGCGACAGGGCGACGGCTGGCTCGCCAGCTATCGCAACCCGTCGACGCTGGGTCAGCTCGGCCACCTCGTCGACGACCACGGCCCGATCGGGGTCATCCGACCCGGCGTGGTCGACGATCCCGATCCTGCACCGCCCGCCCCCGAGCAGGTCGGCGACGTCGAGGTACCGCAGGCGAGCAGGTCGCGCTCGTGGATGCCGCGCTCGGTCCTGACCGTGGCCACGCCGGCCCCACCGGTCCAGCGGTCGGTCGTCTCGGCGCCGACGACCTCGCGCGGTGCCCCCCGCCCCGTTCCGACCATCGAACCGCCCGTCCCGCCGGCGCCCCCGGCAGCCGAGCCCGTCCCGCCCGCACCCGTCGACGCTGGTCCCGTCCTCGACGAGACGGCCGACGTGGAGATGCGGTCGACGGTCGGCGTCGAGGATTCAGCGGTCGCTCCCACCCTGGACCTCGCCGGCGACGGTGATGATGTCGCCGTGCAGCGGGCCACCTCGGGCACCTCACCGGTGCCCACCACCCCGCCGCCGTCGCCGCTCGCCTCGCGACCCGCGC
Source organism: Actinomycetota bacterium (assembly GCA_039818945.1). Classification (GTDB taxonomy): domain Bacteria; phylum Actinomycetota; class Acidimicrobiia; order Acidimicrobiales; family Poriferisodalaceae; genus JBCBSZ01. Next base: position 14,460 of record JBCBSZ010000014.1, on the reverse strand, counting down.
CGGAGACCGAGGCCCGCGGGCCCGAACCGACCGAGGTCCGGTCCACCACCTTCCCGATCCAGCGATCTGCGTCGGACGAGGTGCCTCCGGCCGCGGTCTCCCCCGACGCCGGGAACGTCGACCTGTCCGCCGCGACGCCGCCGTCTCCCGACGGTGGAGGCATCGACCTGCCTGCCGAGGCGCCGCCGGCTCCCGAGGGTGGGCCCGTCGAGCAGCGGGCAGCGCCGACCGTCGAGGCCCCGGTGCCGGAGGAGCGACCGCTGCTGGGCACCTCCGAGCTGATCGGGCCGGATCTCGCCGAGACGCCGGCCCCGCAGCCACCGTCGACCGCGGCGCCGTCCACCGCGCCGTCGGACGGCGACCCGATCACGGCACCGGGGCGCGGAGACGCAGCGCCGTCCGAGCCGACCGAGATCCGACCCACGATCGCCGGGACGCCATCACCCACCGCCCGGCCGCTCGGCCTGGGCGCCCCACTGGTGCAGCGCAGCGCCGAGGGGTCGGAGTCCGGCCGCCCTCCCGCGCCTCGGGCGACCTCCGCCGACTCGCCGCCCGCACGAGACGCCCACCCCACCGCCCCGGCCACATCGCACGTGGTCGGCGAGTGGTCCACACCGACGTCCTCGGCCCCGACCCCGGTCGCGCCGGTCCAGCCCGGCCTCCAGCGCGGCGTCGCCGAGTCGCCGGGCCCGGCTGCGCCGGAGGTCGATGATCCGACGGCGAGCCGGCCGGACGAGGGGTCGGGGCCGGACGAAGCGCCGATGCCGGACGAGGCCCACCCCGACCCCGGAGCTGACCCCGTCGAGGTGCCGCTGGTCGGGGAGCGCGCGCTCATGCCGACCGCGGACACCGGCAGCCCGCCCGACCACGAACCCGAGACGCCACTCGCACCGTCGACGCCACCGATCCAGCGAGCTCTCGACGACGGCGACGCGGCCATCGGTGATCCCGTGCTCGAGCCGCCGGCGCTCACCCCGGTCGGCGGTGGCACCACGTCCTGGCAGCCGGTGCAGCGTGCGACCCCCGCTCCCTCGGTCGTGCGCCCGATCGTCTCCCAGCGGGCCATGGACGGCACGATCGGCTCCCTCCCGACGCCGCTCGGCGGCGGGTCGACGGGCCGCAGCGGTGCCTCGCCGGATCCGGTCACCGCTCCCGCGGCGACGACGGCCACCCCGTCACCGGGGAGCCCGACGGTCCAGCGGTTCGCCGGCGCCCCGACCTCGTCACCGCTCGCACCGCCGATGCTCGGCGCGCCACCCCCACCGGGTCGTCCGGTCGAGTCGATGATGACGGCGAGCGACGGCGTCGGGTTCGCCTCCGCGGCGTTGGGGGCGGGGGTGGCTCCGCCCGCCGCCGAAACCCAACTCGGCCATGTCCACGGCGGCAGCGGCCTCCAGGTCCCGATGCTGCAGCGCCACGTCGACGGATCGTCGAGCTTCCTTTCGCCGCCGCAGGGCGCGGCTCGCGAGATGGCCTCGCCGCTCGTCGCGGAGCGGACCTTCGAGCTGCCCGCCGACCTCACGATGGTCGATCACGACGGCTCGGCGCTCGGCTCGTTCGGCGAACCCGGTCCCGTCGAGCCGCCCGCGAACGACCCGGTCGTGCAGCGCCACGCCGCCGAGCCCGGCCCGCCCGCAGCACCGACGTCCTCGTCGACGTCGGTGACGACCCTCCAGCGCGAGGAGGCGCCTGCGGCCCAGGAGGCGAGCGGGGAGGCAGCCGGCGAGGAGGCGGAGGGCGAGGGCTCCGACGAAGCGCTCGTCGAGCGGATCTACGACCGCGTCCAGTGGAGGTTGCGGCGGGAGCTGCTCCTCGACCGGGAGCGGAGCGGCCGGCTGATCGACCGGAGGTGGTGACCGATGATCTCGGGTGACCAGGCAGCGAACAACTACAACCAGTCGGTGACGAGCACCGTCGATGCCGGCCCCCGCTACATCGCGGGCCGGACGCAGTTCTTCAAGGTGACCGTGTTCGGCATCAACATCGGGCTCTTCTCGGGATGCGAGGGGCTCGGCGCCGACGTCGCCATCGAGAAGCGGGAGGAGGGCGGCACCAACGGCTACGTGTTCCACCTCCCGGGACGGGTCACGTACCCCAATATCAAGCTCACCCGGGTCGTGAACTCGCACTCGCAGAACATCGCGATGCTCTTCGCCGCGATGAACGACCCCGGCGTGCGCCGCACCGCGACCATCACCGCCACCCAACCGTCGGGCCCGGACCTCGCGACGTGGACCCTCAACGACGTCGTGCTGGTGAAGTGGCAGGGACCGTCGTTCTCCCTCGACTCGGCGAAGGCGGCCACGGAGTCGCTCGAGCTCGCCCACCACGGGTTCGGGCAGAGCTGATGACCGAGACCGGGGTGATCGACCAGCGGCGTGCCGACCGCGCCGTGCTGGGCATCTTCAAGCCGAACCTGTCCGACAGCAACGTCCGCAAGGGCGACTCGATCGCCGAGATCAAGCTGCAGTTCAACCCGAAGGAGTACGCCGTCCAGGCCCAGGCCTCGTGGGAGAGCAAGGCCTCGGCCCAGGGCGTCCGGCCACCGCAGTACAAGGGCAGCGGCCCGGCGAAGATGACGCTCGAGGTGTTCCTCGACGAGCCGACCCGACCCGGTTCGGGCTCGGACATGCCGCTGCTCGACCAGGTCGACCACCTCCTCGCCTGCGTCCAGCCGGCACCCGGCACCCTCGACGACCGACCCTTCCCGCCGGTCCTGGAGTTCGTGTGGGGTGACCGGCGGTTCCTGGCCGTCGCCAGCTCGGTCTCGGCGAAGTTCACGATGTTCTCGGCCGAGGGGGTGCCGATCCGGGCGGTGTGCTCGGTGGGCCTGTCGGTCTTCTCTGGCACCTGGCCGAAGCAGAACCCGACGTCGTTCACGCCGCGCATCGACCGGTCCCATCGGGTGACGCTGGGCGACTCGCTCGCCTCGATCGCCCATCGGCACTACGGCGACCCGACCATGTGGCGGGCCATCGCCGAGGCGAACGAGATCGACGATCCGGCCCGACTCGAGCTGGGCGCCTACCTCCTCGTGCCCTCGCCCGGCGACGCAGCGAGGATGCTCCGATGAGCGAGCAGCAGGCCGCCGTCTCGTTCCGGATCCTCGTCGACGGGACCGAGCTCTCCCAGGACGTCGCCGCCCGCGTGACCGACGTGATCGTCGAGGACGAGGTCAACCTCCCCGACGCCGCGATCGTCGTGCTGGACGACGCGGCTCGGGCGGCGATCGGCGACACCGGCGCGAAGCTCGGCGGGAAGCTCGAGATCCGGGTCAAGACCGAGACCGAGGCGTCGGGCGGCCCGATCTTCGTCGGCGAGATCACGGCGCTCGAGATGGACGTCGACGGCGAGCGGGTCAGCACGATCATCCGCGGCTACGACAAGACGCACCGCCTGCAGCGGGGCTCGCTCACCGAGACGCACCTGGACATGACCGTCGGCGACGTCGTCACCAAGGTCGCCAAGCGGCATGGTCTGAGCGTCGGCGAGACCGGTTCGCTCAACGCCGTGCACGAGTCGCTGGTCCAGTGGAACCGCTCCGACTGGGACTTCCTCAGCGAGCTCGCCGCCGAGGGCGGCCACGAGGTGGTCGTCGACGATGACGACAAGCTGAGCTTCCGGGAGCCGAACGACGCTGCGGAGGCACCCGGCGAGGCGTCACCCGACACCGCGACGGCCCGGCAGCTCGTGGCCGGCCGCAACCTGCTGCGGCTGCGGGCGACGATGAACGGTGCCGACCAGGTCGGCGACGTCGAGGTCAGGGGCTGGGACCCGAAGACCAAGAAGGAGGTCGTCGGCGAGGCCAAGGCCAAGAAGGCGACGACCCACCAGAGCGGCGTCGACCCGGCGGCGGTCGCCCGCGATCTCGGCGGCGCCACGCTCGTGCGGTCCGACCTGCCGGTCGACAACGTCGAGACGGCCAACGCTGCGGCGAAGTCGATCGTCGAGCAGCTCGGCAGCGTGGCCGCCGAGCTCGAGGGGGTCACCGACGGCGACCCGGAGCTGCGGGCAGGTCGGGCCGTGAGCGTCTCGGGCCTGGGTCAGCCCTTCGACGGCAAGTACACGCTGACCTCCTGCCGGCACACGATCTCGCCCGAGGTGGGCTACCGCACGACCTTCCGCGTCTCGGGGCACCAGCAGCGCTCGCTGTACGGCGTCGCCGGAGCCGGGCTCGGCTCGCCCGTGCCCGACGTGAACGGCGTCGTCCCGGGGGTGGTGAGCGACATCGACGATCCCGAGCAGCTCGGCCGTGTGAAGGTCAGCTTCCCCTGGCTGGGCGAGCAGGCCGTGTCGCCGTGGGCCCGGATCGTGATGCCCGGTGGCGGGCCGGACCGCGGCATCGTCTTCCGGCCCGAGGTGCACGACGAGGTGCTCGTCGCGTTCCACCACGGCGACGTGCGCCTGCCCTACGTGCTCGGCGGTCTGCACAACGGCACCGACAAGATGCCACCCGGCCTCCGGGTGGAGAAGGAGATCATGCGGCGCACGATCGTCTCGCGCACCGGCCACCAGGTCACCCTCGACGACGAGAAGGGCTCGATCCTCATCGAGGTGGCCGAGTCGAAGATGGGCGTCCACCTCGACGGTGAGCAGACCACGATCCTCGTCAACAGCGAGGGGAACATCGAGATCACCTCCGCCGCCGACGTGAAGATCAGCTCCGACGGGGCGATGTCGCTGTCGGCGAAGGGGGACTTCACCGCCGAGGCGAAGGGAGCGGTGTCGATCAAGGGCATGGGCGTCGCCGTCGACGCCGGCGGGGCCAACTTCGAGGCCAAGGGGGTCCAGGCGAAGATGACCGGATCGGCGCAGGCCGAGGTGTCCGCCCCGCAGTCCAAGCTCGCCGGCTCGGCCATGACCGAGATCACCGGCGCGCTCGTGAAGATCAACTGAGGAGGGACGGAGATGCCACCAGCAGCTCGCATCGGCGACCCGACGGGACACCCGGGCGTCATCACGGGTGCCGGCGTGCCGACGGTGCTGATCGGCGGCATGCCCGCCGCCGTGGTCGGCCCGTCCACGATCCACACCTGCTCGTTCCCCGGACTCCCGCCCCACCCACCGACCCCGTTCCCGATGGGATCGCTCACCGTCACGGTCGGCGGGTTCCCCGCCCTGCGCATGGGCGACATGTCCGGCTGCGGCGCACCGATCGTGGTCGGGGCGCCGACCGTGTTGATCGGATGATGCGATGACGGATCCCACCCCCTTCGTCGGCAGCGGCGTCGCCTTCCCGATGCGGCTCGATCGCACCGGCGGCGTCGCGCTCGTCGACGGTCACGACGAGATCGTCGAGAGCATCCGGCTGATCCTGGCGACCGCGCCGGGGGAGCGGCCGATGCGGCCCGAGTTCGGCTGCGCGATCCACGAGTACGTGTTCGCACCGGCCGACCACATCACCGCGGCGCGCCTCGAGGCCGAGGTCACCGACGCGCTGCAGCGGTGGGAGCCGCGGATCGAGCTGATCGAGGTCGCGGTCGACCGCGACACCGAGGAGCACAACCTGCTCCTGATCGACATCAGGTACCAGCTGCGCGACACCAACGACCCGCGCAACCTGGTCTTCCCCTTCTACGTGATCCCCCACGAGGACTGAGCCATGGCCATCTCCGTGCACGCACCGAACCTCGACGACCGCCGCTTCCAGGAGCTCGTCGACGAGGCGAAGCGCATGGTGCAGCGTCGGTGCCCGGCCTGGACCGACCACAACGTCTCCGATCCGGGTGTGACCCTGATCGAGGCCTTCGCCTACATGGTCGACCAGCTGATCTACCGCCTGAACCGGGTCCCCGATCAGCAGTACCTGCGGTACCTGGAGCTCATGGGCGTCGATCGCCTGCCCCCGTCGGCCGCCACCGTGCCGGTGACGTTCTGGCTGTCGGCACCGCTGGACGAGACGGTCCTAATCGAGCGGGGCACCGAGGTGGCGACGCGTCGCCACCGCGCCCGGCCCCCGGTCGTGTTCGCGACGGTCGCCGATCTGCCGATCGTGCCCGTCGAGATGACCCAGCTCCTCACCTTCGGCGACGGCGACGCCGCGCCGGAGGAACGACGCGACGAGCTCGCCCGGGAGGAGCCCTTCGACCTGTTCAACGAGGTGCCCCGCCCGCGCGACGCGCTGCTCGTCGGGCTGTCGGCCGCGGCGCCGTCGTGCTCGGTGCGCCTCGATCTCGTCGTCGGCCCCGACGGTGACGGCATCGACCGTCACGACCCGCCGCTGATGTGGGAGGCCATGACCGACGGCGGGTGGGTCGAGTGCGACGTCGAGGACGGCACCGGCGGTTTCATCGAGTCCGGCCCGGTCACGATCCACCTCCCGGCGGGCCACGCCGAGACCGATCTCTTCGGCCGGACCGCCGGCTGGCTCCGCTGCGTCGTCACCGAGCCCGAGGAGGACCAGGCCGTCTACACGGCGACGCCGACCCTCGAGGAGATCTCGGCCTCGACCGTCGGCGGCACGACCGTCGCCGTCCACGGCGAGGACGTCGAGTCCGAGATCATCGGCGTGTCCGACGGTTCCGCCGGCCAGCGGTTCGCGCTGACCCGGGCGCCCGTCGTCCGCTCCGAGACGCCCCACGTGCTCGAGGTCTCGACCGGCGAGGGGTGGGATGAGTGGATGGAGGTCCAGACGTTCGCCGAGAGCGACGTGGAGGACCACCACTGGCAGCTCGAGGCCCACGACGGCGTCGTCCTGTTCGGCCCGGCGGTGCGCGAGGGCGACGGCGCGATCCGCCAGCGCGGGGCGATCCCGCCCGAGGGAGCGCGACTGCGCGTGCGCCGCTACCGCACCGGCGGCGGTCGCGACGGCAACGTCGCCCGGAACGAGATCGTGACCCTGCGGTCGGCGATCCCGTTCGTCTCGCAGGTCGAGAACCGCGTGCCCGCAGCCGGTGGGCTCGACGCGGAGACGCCGGAGAACGCCCGGGACCGAGGCCCGCTGGTGCTCGGCACCCGCGATCGCGCGGTGACGCTCGCCGACTACGAGTACCTGGCCCATCAGGCGAGCGGCCGGGTGGCGAGGGTCCGGGCGGTCGAGGTGGGCGAGGACGGTGCGCCGGCATCGCCGGGCGAGGGTGTCGCGGTGAAGCTGTTCGTGGTGCCGACCGTCGGTTCGTTCGAGACGACCGGCGAGTTCCGGTTCGACCAGCTCGTGCCGGGCGCCGACCTCCTCGAGGAGATCCAGTCCTACCTCGCCCCGCGACGCATGGTGGGCACGAGGGTGATGGTCGGGCCGTCGCGCTACGTCGGCGTCACGGTCGCCGCCGACATCCGGGTGGGGCCGAACGTCGATCGGGACCGGGCCGAGCTGGAGGCGATGCAGGCGCTGTACGGGTACCTGTCGCCGCTCGTCGGAGGACCCGACGGCGAGGGCTGGCCCTACGGCCGGCCGCTGCACGTCGGCGAGCTCTACGGCGTGCTGCAGGCGGTCGAGGGCGTGATGTTCGTCGAGGGCGCACAGATGTTCCCGACCAACCCGACCAACGAGGAGCGGCAGGCCGCGACCGATCGCATCCCGCTGAACCCGGACAGCCTCTTCTTCCCGATGGGCCACAGCATCCAGGTACGCGGTCCGGAGGACAACTGATGTCTCGCGTCGGCCTGCCCGGGCTCCCGACCTCGCGACCCTTGGCGGAGGCGCTGCCGGCCGTCCTGCGCACCGACGACATGACGGCGAGCTTCGTCGATGGGCTCGACGAGGTGCTCGCACCGGTGCTGCTCACCCTCGACAACCTCAACGCCTACATCGATCCCGAGACCGCGCCGATCGACTTCGTCGCCTGGCTGGCCGCGTGGTTCGGCGTGGAGATCGATCCGAGCTGGGACGAGACGAGGAGTCGCCGCACCATCGACCGCATCGCCAAGCTGCAGCAACGCCGCGGGACCGCCGACGCCCTCGGCCAGCTGGTCGAGGCGCTGACCGGAGGCGAGGTCGAGGTCGACGACGGCGGTGGCGTGTGGACGACGTTCGACCCGGGCGCCGCGCCCGAGGGCGAGGCCCGCACCGACGTGCGGGTCACGGTGACCGGCGGCGAGAGCGGGAGCCAGGTGCCGACCGTAATCCAGTCCTTCCTGCCGCCGAGCACCCAGCTCCGCTTCACCACGCGACTGGCCCGCAGCGACTGACACCTGCCCAGCGGCTCTCTGACTGGCGTGGCCTCGAGCCTGCTCGAGACGACGAGGTCTCGGCGCGGTCCACAGCGGCCATCCGGGCCAGCTAGGCCGGATCCTCGGTCTCGACGAAGGCCTGAGGGATGGCTCGGCCGAGGGGCTCGACGATCCAACCAAGGCACGCCACGAGTTGTTGTGAGGAGTTCGACTCCGCCGGGAACACGATGCGCACCGTTCGTGTGAAACCGAGTTCGTGCGCAGCAGCGTCTGACAGCAACAGGCTCCCCTCGTCCGGTGATGCATCCCATCCGAGCAGGCCTCCGTACACCGTTGCGCCCACCTCGTCCGTGATTGCCATCTCCACGCCAGCTCCGCGCTGGGCGACAACATCGCGCTGAAGGTGCATCTCGCGCGGAGGGTCGTGCTCGCTCATCAAGGACAACACGGCGAGGTGCTCATCCAGGTAATGCCGAGCCGCCCATCGCCGGACGACGAAGGCGTCAGATGTGGGTCCTGGATCGCTCATCTAGAAGCCGCCGGGTTGATAGACGATCGTCGCACCGCTGTCCGCTGCTCGCCTCAGGTGGTGCTTGCAGCGCTTGCAGGCCAGATAGTGGCCGGTCATGGTCCACACAGCGCCTGGGCGAAGGTACTCCTCATACTTCCGCAGGGCCTTCCGCTCAGTGTGAGTTGCCAGCGCGCTCTCGGGCCACCCCAGTTCATACTGCTCCTTCGTCATCTCGCCACTCACGAACGTCTCGCTGGCGACTTCCCGGCCGTCGACGACGATCGTCAGCTTCATCACGTGCGGCTCGCGACGTTGACGCTCCTTCTTGCGCCAGCGATGACTGTCTGCAACAGGGATGGAGATCATCCCTGCACCTCGGGTCTTGACGGTCAGCCGGAACCGTGCGAACGGCTGTCCGTACATCTCGACGGCGTCGACGTACTCGGCGTGGTCTGCGGTCTCCCACTGATCTCCGGCGGTGAGCACGAGGACCTTGTCACCGGCTCGAAGCCCGGTGGACTGGTCCGCATCGCCCGCAGCGCGCTTGTAGTCGACCTTCTTCTCGTCGGGCGTGAGCTGAGCGACCAGTTCGTACTGCGGGCCCTGGCCGCGGCGCACCAGCGAGCGGAGCTTGTGCTTGCGCTGGTAGTGGAGGAGGCCGGCCTTCAGGCCGATGTCGTCCTTGCTCCTCTCGGCGAAGGGCTTGGCTTCGGCGAGGGCGGCGTCGAGGGTGGCGTCCTTCTCGGCCTCGGTCATCTGTGAGGCCCGCAGGTCTGCCTGCTCCTCGGCGGTCTTGATGCCGAGCTTCTCCCGGACCCGCTTGGCTCCAGCGGAGAGCTTCGCCTTGGCCTTGCCGGCCTGCTGTCTGCCCCACGCCTTGGCCCTGTCGACGCCGGAGCGGACCCGGGCTGCGCCCCGGCCCATCGCCGAGATGAGGGGCCGGGCGAAGCGGAGGGCGAGGTCGACGACCTTGCCGATGGCGGCGTTGATGGGCTTGCGGATCGCTTCGATGATCCCCTTGACCTTGTCGGCGATGCCGCCGAGGCCGAGCAGGCTGGCGAGGAAGCCGATGGCGACGGGGATCGACCTCGCGAGCGCGTCCTCGACGAAGCCGGCCACGGACCCGAAGGCGCCGCTGGCGACGGCCCGGACGCTGCGGTAGATCGACGACAGGAGCTGGCCGATCTGGGCCGCCCGCTGGACGAAGAACGTCACGACGTCGTAGATCGCCTTCGCGACCTTGAACAGCGCTCCGGCCGGGTTCAGCAGGCTGATCAGCCAGACGATGCCGGCCTTGATGACCCGCTCGATCAAGAACTCCTTGATCTTGCCGAACACCATCTCCTTGATGTCGCCGACCTTGTCGACGATGAACGACCACACGGCGGCGAGGCCGCCCGAGGCGATGTTCTGGAAGAAGCCCACCGTCGACTCCAGCCGAGCCATCACCGGCTCGCCGATGCGCGTGACGATGATGCGCCGGACGTTCGACCACACCAGACCGAGGATCTGCAGGACCAGCGACAGGATGCCCTTGAGATCCCAGCGCTCCGGGAGCTGGATCCCACCGGCGGCCATCGTGCCGGTCAGCCAGGCGACCAGGCCGCGGCGGAGGTGCGGTCCGATGTTGCCGACGAAGCGCTCGAAGCCCTGCTTGATGCCGCCGAAGAGCTTGCTGACGAAGCCACCGGGGTCGCGGATGATCGCCATGACCGCCGACGCCACCGTCGACAGCACCGAGGAGAGCATCTCCTTGATCTCGAGGATCTTGCGGATCGCACCGCCGATGGCGCCGACGACGCGACCGACGATGCCCTGGTTCTCGGCCTGCAGCTGCTCGATGCGGGCATCGATCGCCTCGTTGGCCTGCTGGTACCGCTGGGCGACGTCGCGCACGAGAGCGTCCCGTTTGGCGTCGACGGACTGTTCGAGCTCGCCGAACCGGGCGTCCATGTCGTCGGCCGCCTCCTGGCCGACCTGGCGCAGGTCGCGGGGGAGCGATGCGACGTACTCGTCGACCTGGCGGCGCCCCTCGGCGATCCGGTTCTTCGCATCGGTCAGGCCCGTCCCGACGACGTCGGCGACGGCGGCGATGGTCCGGTCCATCTCGGCGAGGTAGAGCCGGCGCCCCTCGTCGAAGAATCGGTTCACCTCGGAGGGGAGGCCCATGAACTTGTCCCGGAGCCATCGGCCCTTGCCGGTCAGGCCCGAGTAGCGCCGGTCCTTGTACGCCGACATCCGAGCGTCGACGTACTGCTCGAAGCGCTGACGGGCCCTCGCCTCGCCGGCGTCGAACTCGGTCGCGACCTTGGCGTCGAGCCCGGCGAGGATCTGCTCGACCTCGGTCTTGGTCTGGGTGTGGATCTGCTCGAGCTGCTTCGCGACCTCGGCCCGGCGCGACTCGTCCTCGGTCTGGGTCGCCTCCCGCCGTGCACCCGTCGCCACGAAGGCGGCGTTGCGGAGCGCACCCATCTCGCCCCGCGCGCTCGTCTCGACGGGTGCCTGCTCGGCCCGGGTCTGGTCGCGCAGCTGCGCCTCGTCGGCACGGGCCTGCGCCGGTGCGGTCCGTGCGTGCGCAGCCAGCTCGCGCTTCTGCTCGAGCGCGCCCTCGAGCTCGGGCTCGTTGGAGTTGGACAGGTCCTGGTCGGTGATCTCGGCCTCGGCCATCTGCTGGTCGACCTCGGCCGGCCCGGCGGACAGATCGGTCGCCGGGGCCGGGCGGCGGGGCGGCACCACCTGCTCGGCGCCGGTCGGCGGTGGGGGAGCCCCGGGTGTGAGCGGCGCCTGCGGGGTCACCGGCTTCGGAGTTCCCCGGGCCGGATCCGGCGGAGCCTCGGTCACGTCGGCGACGGGTCCCGCGGCGCGCTCCGTGGTGCCGTCGACGGTGCCCTTGATGCCGTCGCGGATGCGGCCGGCCGCGCCGGATCCGGCGAAGTCGTCGGCCTCGTCGAGGTTGCGGGGGGCGGCCTGGCGCACCTGGGCCCGGACCGCAGCCATGAAGGCCGCCTTGTCGAAGGGCGCCGGTTTGGTGCGATCCATGTCGCCGACCTGCGCGGCCGCGGCCTGGCTGGCGACATCGTTGGGCGGCGGCTTCGATGCGCCCTGGGCGCCGGCGGCCTGCGACGAGCCGGTGGGGTGCGTGGCTGCCTGCTCGCCGGAGCGTCGCGCCCGTTCGGCGAAGGCGTCCACGGCTGACGGACCGCTCGCGCCCGTCCCAGCCGGCGGCCCTGCGGTGGGGGCTCCGGACGGCGCTGGCGCCGAGCCGTTCCCACCTCCGGCGGGGCCCGCGACCGGTTCGGCCCCGTTCGAGCGCGCTCGCTCAGCGGTCGGGCGATCGCCGCCGGGACCTCCGACCCCGGGCTCGCTCGGTGCGGCCGGCGGCGGCGCCCCGTCGCGGGGTGGTTGCCCGGGCGGTCCCGCCCCGCCGGGGGCGGTCGTCGGCGGCGGCGACTCCGGTCGGGTCGACGTGGCTGGCTGGGCATCGACCCCGGGTGCCCGGTCGGTGGCGGCCGGCTCGGCTCGCAGGAGCTGGGCGACGGCACGGTTGCCGGCCCGCCGCTGCATCGCGATGGCCGTCGGCCGCGCCATCCGGGGACGGCGCCGCGCAGATGCCGGGGTCTTCGCTGCCTGCGAGACCTCGGGCCGCGCCGGGTCGGCCTTCGGAACGTGCTCGGCTGGCGCCGGTTCGCGATCGATCCGTGCGGTCACCTGGCCCCTCTGTCCACCGCGGGCGCAACGGCCTCCAGGGTGGCGACCAGCCTGGGCGGCGGGTAGGTCCGTCCGGCGGTCATCGCTGCCCGAACGGGCACCGGGTCAGAAGTCGTCGAACTCGAAGTTGGCCGTGATCGAGGTGTTCCTCTCGATCGTGAGCGTGCACTCCCGTCCGCTCTGGCCTTCGCAGGCGCCCTCCCAACGCACCGAGAGCCCTGAGCCCTCGTCCTCGCGGGCGATCAGCACGAGCCTCGTCCCGTCCACGACGCTCGTGGTGCACGTTCCCGGACAGGAGATGCCGGAACCCGTCACCGAGCCGTCGGGGCCGACGGTCACCGAGACCGTGAACTCGCGTGCGGTCAGCTGGACGACCAGCACGACATCGTCAGCCGCTGCCCACTCGGTGTTGCCACCCTGAGAAGCGGTGATCGTGCACTGGCCCTCCCCGGACGGGAACACCGTCGGCCCATCGAAGCTGCACGGTCCTTCGGTTTGGAGCGAGACGGGCAGACCGCTGGTGGCCGTGGCGGTGACCCCGAACGACCGGTTCGCCGGGGAGGACGACGGGCCGTCGATCGTGATCTCCTGTGGTCGCAGGTTCACGGAGATCGACTGGGTCTCGGTGGCAGCGGCCCACTCGGTGTCGCCGGCCTGGTTGGCGGTGATGGTGCAGGTCCCCTCGGCGGTGCCGGTGAGGGTGGCGCCCGCGAGGCGGCAGTCACCGGTGGCGGTGAGGGTGACCGGGAGGCCGCTCGTGGAGGTGGCGGTGACCGTGGCGGTCTGGTTGACGAAGAGCGGGCCCGAGACGGTGATGGTGATCGTCGGGATCCGGCCGCTCACCGTGCCGGAGTTGGGGACCGGGTCGGCTGCGGCCCAGTCGGCGTTGCCGGGTTGGCTGGCGATGATCTCGCACGTGCCGGTGGCGACGCCGGTCACGGTCGAGCCGGACACCGAGCACGTGTCGGTCGTCGCGGTGAACGTGACGTCGAGACCGCTCGTGGCGGTCGCCGTCAGCGGTGCGGAGTCGCCGACCCGGAGCGATGGGATCGGCGCGAAGTTGATGGTCTGCGGATCGGGCGGATCGACCACCGTGGCGACCTGCGTGGTCTGGACGACGCTCACCGCGCTCCAGTCGGCGTTGCCGGGATGGGTCCCGGTGACCGTGCACGTGCCGTCGGAGTCGGCGCTGAGCGTTCGGCCGTCGACCGAGCACGCTCCCTCGGCTTCGTAGGTGACCGGCAGGCCACGGGTCGTCAGACCGGGCAGGGGGAACGTCTGCCCGGTCTGCAGCTGGCTCGGCAAGAGGAACGTGATGGTGCCGCCGTCGCCGGGGGTCACGGTCACCGAACGTGTGACGGAGGTGGCTCGGAGCCATTCACCGTTGCCGGGCTGGGAGGCGGTGATGGTGCAGCTGCCGCCGCGGGTAGGGGTGAGGGTGGTGCCGCTGGCGCGGCACGCACCCGAGGTGGTGTAGCCGACGGGGAGCCCGCTGCTGGCCGAGGCGCGCAGCCTCACGCTGGTGCCATTGGGGAAGTTGCCCGGCGATGCGAACGAGAGGCTCTGGGCTTGGCGGTTGGCGGGCGGTCCGACCTCGAGGCTGAGCACGCGTTCGACGGGTTGCCAGGTCTCGTCGCCGGGTTGGGTGATGGTGAGGGTGCAGGTGCCTTCTTCGGTGACCACGAGGGTGTCGTCGATGATCTCGCAGGCTCCGTCGGCTGAGTACTCGACGGGGAGCTCACTGGTCGCGGTGGCGTCGAGCTCAAGGGGTGGGTCGTCGGCGGCGAGAACCTCGGGCGGTTCGAAGACGATCTCTTGTTGGCCGGCGCCGACGTCGAACTCGATCTCGAGGTCGGGGGCAGGGGCCCAGACGTCGTCGCCGGGTTGGGAGATCGTCAGGGTGCAGATGCCGGTCTCCTCGACGAGGAGCGCAGCGTCCTCGATGCGGCACGGACCGCTGGCGGCGTAGGCGACGGGAAGCCCGCTGGTGGCCGACGCCTCGAGCGGGAGAGCGTCCGCTCCTGCCGTTGGGCTGGTGGTGGGTTCGGTGAAGGTGATGTCTTGGATGCGTTGGCCGTTGTCGTCGAGGGCGAAGTCGGCGTCGCCGTTGGTGCCGATTCGGCACCAACGGC
>JBCBSZ010000013.1:0-90793 GCA_039818945.1 Actinomycetota bacterium | reverse complement strand
CGTTGACCTTGCGCTGCATCGAGACGTGCCCCGGGTTGAGCACCCGCAACTCCCAATCCTCCGGCAGAACCCCACCAGCGAGCGGCAGGTGGTAGTGGCCAGCGGCCTCGAGACCGACCCGGACCAACGACACCGACACCGGCGCCGACCGACGAACCCGCTCGACCAGCGATCGCACGCCGCTGCGGTCGAGCGAGAACTCGAAGGGCTTCGCCAACTCGGCACCGGTGAAATCGACGACCTTGGCCATCGCCGAGTGCTTCCCGACATCAACAGGGACCGCCACCAGGTCCTCGAGCCGAACACCGGACGACCGCGACGAAACCGGCTGCGCAGACGCGAGCATGAACACCTCCAGGGGTGTCAGGAGGAACAGCGCTGGAACGCCGAGCCCTCTAACTGATCGAGGGCTCCCTTCTGGCACCTCTGGACCCGAGGAGCAAGCCCTCAGGAATCCATATCAGCGTCAGCTGCGGCCCTTGTGACGGTTGAAGCCAGGGCCCAGCGGCCCGACGAGCGAGCGGATGCGGCGCGTCACGCAGTGACGCAGAGCATCGAGGAAGCGAGACCAGAGCGGGAAGAAGCGTTCTTCAACGGCCCTTGTGCCGGTTGAAGAACACGTACTCCTCGTCGCGCGGCAGCTCGCGGAGCGCGGCCGACACCAGGCGCAGGCCGCGGACCGCCGCGTGATCGCGGCTGTTGCGGCGCACCCGGCGCTGCAGCTCGACGCGGGCGGTCTCGAGCGGCTCGCGATCGCCCGCCTCCCTCGCCAGTCGTCCCGCCGCGTCGTCGGCTCCGGACTCGACCAGCTCGTCGATGAGTTCGATCACGGAGGCCTCCTCGCTCACGGGTGCATCGGCGCCCGGACGTCGGCCCACCGGACCTCCGACTCGAGCTGGGCGGCGATGCGCAACAGCAGGTCCTCGCGAGCGTAGGCCGCCACGAGCTGCACCCCGATCGGCAGGCCGGACTCGCTGCGCGACAGCGGGAGCGAGATCGCCGGCTGACCGGTCACGTTGAACGGGGAGGTGAAGGCGGCGTAGGGGGTCGAGTGGCGCAGCGCACGCGTCGGGTCGTCCTCCGTCGCGACGAGGTCGCCGAGCTCCGGCGGCAGCGCCGCCATCGTCGGGGTGAGCAGCAGGTCGAACCCGTCCGCCCACCACTGCAGCATCTCTCGCCGGAACCGGGCCATGGCGCTCTGCGCCTCCATGTACTGCTGGCCGGTCACCTGGTCGGCCATCTGGGCCATGAGCCACGTGGCCGGCTCGACGTCGTCCTCGTTCAGCTCGCGCCCGAGGACCGAGGCGATCCAGGTGAGGTTCTTGCGCGAGTTGGAGAACCAGTTGGTCATGAACGCGTCGCCGAGCTCGTGGGTCCGGTCGAGCGGATCGGGGTGGGCCTCGACGACGTCGTGGCCGAACCGTTCCAGCAGCGCCGCAGCGTCGCGAGCCGCTCGCTGGCAGGCGTCGTCGGTCACGGTGTCCTCGCGGGGGCTGACCGCCAGCAGGCCGATGCGGAGGCGGCCGACCTCGGCGCCGACCTCGTCGGCGAAGGGGCGCGATGGCGGCGGCGCGATGACCCCGTCCCCGGGGAAGGGCCGGGCCGTGGCGTCGAGGATGCCGGCGCAGTCCCGCACCGTGTGGCACACCACGTGCTGCACCGAGACGCTCCACTCCTCCTGGAGCGGCCCCATCGGCACCCGACCCCGCGAGGGCTTGAGCCCGACGAGACCGCACGACGCCGCCGGGATGCGGATCGACCCGCCCCCGTCGGAGGCGTTCGCCGCCGGGAGCATGCCGGCTGCGACCGCCGCGGCGGCACCACCGCTGGAACCGCCGGGGCTGCGCGACGTGTCCCAGGGGTTGCGCGAGGGTCCGTAGGCCTCCGGCTCGGTGGTGGCGACGAGGCCGAGCTCCGGGGTGTTCGTGCGACCGACCATGACGAAGCCGGCCTCGCGGTAGCGGGTGGTGAGGTCGGCGTCGGTGGGGTGGACGTAGCCGGCGGCGGCCAGCGCCTTGTTGCCGAGGTGGAAGGGCTCGCCCGCGGTCGATGGCCACAGGTCCTTCATCAGCATCGGGACGCCGAGGAAGGGCCCGTCGGGCAGGTCGGGCGACGCCGCCTCGGCGAGGCCCCGCTCGAACGCCGGGTGGATCACGGCGTTCACGTCGCCGTTCGTGGCCTCGATGCGGGCGATCGTCGCCTCGGTCACCTCGGTCGGCGTGACCTCGCCGTCGCGGATCAGCGCGGCGAGCCCGGTGGCGTCATGGCGTGCGAGCAGGTCGTCGGACATCGGTTCCCCTCCCCGGTGAGGAGCCGGAACCTACTCGCCGGTCTCAGCCGGCGACGAGGTCGTCGCGGTTGACGTACTCCCGCAGGCCCTTCTCGGCCTTGCCGCCGACGATGCGGAACAGCAGCCCGATGAGCGGATCGAAGAACCGGCCGGCGCCCTTCATGGTGATGATGGCGTCGTAGGTGACGTCGCACCCCGACGAGGTCGGCGTGATCGTCACGGTGTCGTTGGAGTCGAACGAGGAGGTCTTCGCCTCGACGACGAACTCGTTCGGGCGGTCGTAGGCGAGCAGCTCGTAGACGAGCTTCTGCTTGCGGCCGAAGAAGTCGTTGAGGACCTTGAACTTCGACCCGACTTCGAGGGCGCCGTCGTCCATCCGCTCGGCGCTCTCGACGTTGGGGTCCCACTGGGCGACGGTCGAGAAGTCGGCCAGGGAGTCGAACACCGCCTCGGGGGGATGGGGGCTCGAGACGGTCGTGGTGTAGCGGGCCATCGGCTCAGCCTAGGGACGGAACGGGTCGTCGAGGATCTCCACGACCTCGATGCCGTGCCCGACGGTGATGGGCTCGTGGACGGCGGGCCGATCGAGCCGATCGGCGAGGTCGCCGAGGCGGGCGGCGGTGCCCAGCGCGAGGCGGTCGCTCCACGCCGGGCGGCGCGGCGTCCCGTCGTCGTCCTGCCAGTCCCAGGCGACGTCACAGATGTTGTCGAGCACGTTCGCCAGCTCGCTCACGGCGAACCAGGTCGCGGCGACGAAGAGCAGGAAGGCGTACAGGCCCCGCTCGACCTCGACGAGCGTCGTCGCGGCGGCGACGAAGCCACCGCCGCTCAGGACGAGGTGGCCGACCGCGAGGTCGACCCGCCGAGCCGCACCGGGGCCGGACATCACGCGATCACGACACGGCCACCGGCTGCGGCGTGACGTCGAGCGGTCCGTGCTCGAGCTGGGGCAGGACGTACCGAGCGAAGAGGTCGCACTCGGTCACGTGCGGGTAGCCGGAGAGGATGAAGGCCCCGATGCCGGCCTCGCTGAGCGAGCGGATGTGAGCGGCCACCTGGTCGGGGTCGCCGACGATCGCCGCGCCGGCGCCGCTGCGGGCGCGGCCGACGCCGGTCCACAGGTGGCGCTCGGCGTAGCCCTCGTCGTCGGCGCCCTCGCGCAGCTCGGCCTGCTTGGCCACCCCGGCCGAGGCGCTGTCGAGGCTGCGCTCCCGGATCTTGCGGCCCTCCTCGTCGTCGAGGCGCGACAGCAACCGCCGAGCTGCGGCACGGGCCTCGTCCTCGGTCTCGCGGACGATGACATGGCTGCGCCAGCCGTAGCGCAGCGATCGCCCGAACGAGGACGCCCGGGCATCCATGTCGGCGACGACCTCGCGGACGCCCTCGACCCTGTCGGGCCACATGAGGAACACGTCGGCACCGCGGGCGGCGCACTCGCGGGCCGCCTCGGACAGCCCTCCGAAGTAGAACGGCGGGCAGGTGCCCGAGACCGTCGAGACGCGGGGCGGATCGATCTTCAGCGAGATGAAGTCGCCGTCGTAGTCGACGCCCTCGCCGTTCAGGAGCTGGCGGAGCACGTGCATGATCTCGGTGCTGCGCCGGTACCGGGGAGCGCTGTCGAGCTGCTCGCCGGGCAGGTCGGAGGAGATGATGTTGATCGTCAGCCGGCCGCCGAGCATCTGGTCGACCGTGGCGAGCTGGCGGGCGAGCTGCGGCACGACCAGCTCACCGCACCGGATGGCGAGGAGGACCCGCATCCGCTCCGTGACCTGCGAGATGGCCGCGGCGAACGCCGTGTTGTCGATGCCCAGCGCGTAGCCCGACGGCAGCAGGAGGTTGTCGAACCCGGCCTCCTCGGCGCGCAGGGCGATGCCCCGGCAGTGCTCCCACGAGCTGCGCAGGCGCGGGTCGGGCACCCCGAGAAACTCGTAGTCGTCGTCGCACAGCGCGGAGAACCAGGCGAGCTCGGGAACGGTGGTCATGGAAGTGGCACCCCTTCAGCGGCCTCGATGATGTCGTAGCAGTCGTTGCGATCCAGGTGGACGCCGAGGGCGGCGGTGGCGCCGGCGAGGCGCTCGGGCCGCTGGCTCCCGACGATGACCACCGGCGCGCTCGGATGGGCGAGGACGAAGGCCATCGCGACGGCCGCCCGGTCGACGCCCTCGCGCTCGGCGAGCCGGTCGAGCAGGTCGAGCAGCTCCGGGCGGACGCCCTCGCCGGTGACGACGCGTCCGCCACCGAGCGGGCTCCAGGCCAGCGGGACGTGGCCGAGCTGCATCGCCCGATCGAAGGTGCCGTCGCGCATCGGGTCGAGGTGCACCACCGAGTACTCGGGCTGCACCGTCGCCAGAGTGAACGGGAGGTGGGCGGCGAGCGCATCGGTCTGGGCGACGGTGAAGTTGGAGACGCCGACGGCGCGGATCTTGCCCTCGTCGCGCAACGCCGTCAGCGTCGCCGCGACGTCGGCCGGGTGGGCGAAGAGGTCCGGTCGATGGATCTGGTAGAGGTCGATGACGTCGACGCCGAGGCGGCGCAGGGAGTCCTCGCAGGCCTGGCGGAGGTAGGCGGGGCTCTGGTCGTAGGGCACCGGCGGCAGGATGCCGCCCTTGGTCGCGAGCACCATGCGGTCGCGCAGCTCGGGAGCGGCGGCGAGCACGCGGCCGAGGTTCTCCTCGTTGGCGCCGAACCCGGTGCCGCCGAAGTCCAGGCCGTAGACGTCGGCGGTGTCGATGAGGTTCATGCCGTGCTCGAGGGCGGCCTCGATCAGCGACTGCGACTCCGCGAGGTCAGCGCTGGTGAAGCGCCAGCAGCCGAACGCGAGCGGACCCACCTCCAGCCCGTCACCGAGGGTCCGGGGTGCCGACCGGACCAGTCCGTCGCTCTGTTTCGTCTGCGTCACGGACGCCTACGCTACTCATCCCATCCGCGGGCCGTCCCGGGTGGGAACGAGGACGTGGAGCGAGCGATGGACGAGGTCCGTTACGGGGTCATCGGCACCGGGATGATGGGCATCGAGCACATCGAGAACATCGGTGCGCTCGACGGTGGCGTCGTCACGGCGCTCGCCGACCCGGAGCCCTCGTCGCTCGAGGCGGGGCGGGCAGCGGCCGGTCACGACCTCGCGACCTTCGCCGACCATCGCGAGCTGCTCGACAGCGGCCTGGCCGACGCCGTCGTCGTCGCCTCGCCCAACATGACCCACGTCGACGTGCTGCTCGACGTGATCGCCTCGGGCACGCACGTCCTGACCGAGAAGCCGCTCTGCACCACGGTGCCCGACTGCCGCCGCGTCATCGACGCCGCGGCGCGAACCGAGTCGATCGTGTGGGTCGGGCTCGAGTACCGCTACATGCCGTCGATCGCCCGGCTGGTGGACGACGTGCGGTCGGGCGAGATCGGGCGGCTCCGGATGCTGTCGATCCGGGAGCACCGGTTCCCCTTCCTCGACAAGGTCGGGCACTGGAACCGCTTCAACCGCAACACCGGCGGCACGCTCGTCGAGAAGTGCTGCCACTTCTTCGACCTGATGAACCTCATCGGCGCGGCCCGACCCACGCGGGTGTTCGCCTCCGCCGGCCAGGACGTCAACCACCTCGACGAGCGCTACGACGGCGAGGTCCCGGACATCCTCGACAACGCCTACGTGATCGTGGACTACGACAACGGCGTGCGGGCGATGCTCGACCTGTGCATGTTCGCCGAGGCGTCGAAGGAGCAGGGTGAGGTGGTGGCGGTCGGTGACCGGGGCAAGGTCGAGGCCTTCACCCCGTCCGCCGAGTACCGCCTCGGGCACCGCGCCGACGGCCGCCTCGGGGTGAAGGTCGAGACCATCCACGACTCGCGGATCCGCCACGAGGGGCTGCACCACGGGTCGTCGTACCTCGAGCACCTCGACTTCCTCGAGGCCGTGCGGACGGGCTCCGCCCCGGGCGTGTCGCTCGACGACGGCCTGCTGGCCGTGGCCATCGGCGTGGCGGCCCACCGCTCCGTCGACGAGCGCCGTGCGGTCGAGCTCGACGAGGTGCTCGCCGGCTGATCGTCACCCGCCGGTGGCGAGCTCACCGCGGTCGAGGGTCAGGTCGAGCCGCTCGATCGAGCCGTCGCGGCCGAAGACCGCGGCCGCGGCCGCACGATCGAGCACGCTCCCGTCGGACGCCTCGACCCGCCCATCGAACCAGGTCACCCGGGTCCCGGACGACGCCCCGATCGAGATCGTCACCGGCACCGAGCACACGGTGAGGGCGACGGCGCCGCTGAGGTCGGCGCCGAAGAGCTCGGTCGGATCGATCAGCGGCGGCCCGAGCTCGAGGGTGCCGTCGACGACCCGGAGCCCGAGCTCGCCGGAGCGGGCCAGCACCTCCTCCTTGACCTGGCCCGTCATGCCGGGCTGCTTCGCGCCGGCGCCGGCCGGGGTGTGCGAGTAGCAGTCGACGGGGAAGGCGCCGAAGACGTCCGGCCCCTTGCGGAAGCCCAACCCGTCGCGGATCCGGCGGTAAGCGCTCGCCAGGCCCTGGACGACCTCCTCTGCCTCACCGGCGAGCCGGGCCTCGATCTGACGCTCCTGCACCACCAGCAGGAGCTTGGCGACCATGTGCCAGTAGATCGAGCCGATGCCCTCGTAGCCGTACATCGCCCCCGACCGGCCGGTGAAGGCGGCGTGGTCGAACTGCTCCTCGTAGATCGCCTCGACGACCTCCGCCTCCTCGGCGGTCGCTCCGATCTGGTCGAGCGCGGCGCGGAGCGGTCCGGCGTGGGCCAGCCCGGCGGCGAAGTGGAGACGACCCGCGCGGTCCGGCACGACGATCGCCCGCCAGCGGGCGTCGCCCCGGTCGGCGAGGAACGGCGCCCGGGCCACCTGGGCGTCGGTCAGCGTGTTCCGGTCGAGGAACGACGGCCGGACAGTGGCCGGGTACAGCAGGTAGGAGTCCTGGTCCGCCCGGTAGAGGTCTGACCCGGCCAGCGCGTCCACGACGGCCAGGCAGGCGCGGGCGTCGAGCATCCCGGACGCCAGCACGGCCACCTGCCCCTCGAGCATCGGCCCGAGGTGGGCGACTGCCGCTTCCTCGTCGGACGGGAAGGAGAGCAGGTTGTACGAGTCGTAGAGGCCGTCGTCACGCCGTGCAGCCCGCAGGGTGTCCTCCAGGTGCAGCAGGGCGCGATCGCAGCACCGTTCGATCTCCGTCGCCGGGAGCGGCGTCAGCTGTCCGCTGATCCCCTCGATGACGCGCCGCCGATGCGCAGCCCCGATGGCGCCGAGGGCGTCGAGGACCTGCCGCCGGGTCCGGTCGTCGTCGCGACCGACGGGCTCGTGCGCCGCGAGGACCTCGGCGACCTCCGCCATCCACCGCCCGACGTGGGGCGAGACCGGCACCGCGTCCGTGCCCAGGCGGGCGACCAGGTCGCGCAGGTGACGGAGGTAGCGCACCAGGTGGGCGAGGGTCACGACCGACAGGCCGTTGCCGGCGAGCGCGTTGTTGGCGTCGTTCCACTCCGGCCGCTGGGTGTTCATCCAGATCCCGCCGCCCGGGACGAACGCCGACAGCTTGGCCAGCGCGGGCACGAGCAACTTCTCGACGAGGCCGGCGCGCACCAGCTCCCCCGAGGTGGTCACGGCGAGGCGGCCGTCGGTCCCGATCGCCGCCTCCCGGGCCGCGATCCGCTCCGCCCGCTCGACGTCGAAGGTGACGGTGTCGTGGGGATCGCGGACCATCTCGTCGTGCTCGGCGAGGAGGTACGGCACGTCCGCGTAGGTGAAGACCGCCCGCTCCGCCCACCGCTCGAGCTCGCCCGGCGCGAAGCGCTCCCACCCCTCCAGCAGCCGGAGGAGGTAGACGATCTGGTGGTCGCCCCAGTAACCGATGTTGCTCCACGGGTCGTCGGGGTCGGGCACCTCCCAGTCGATCCCGTCCCGGGAGATCCGGTACGGGTTGTGGCCGTCGAGCGTCGACGCATCGAGGAACGCCGTCACGACGTGCGGGAAGTAGGCCGGGTAGGAGCAGAGCAGCGCCTCCCAGTTCTGGAAGATGTCGCGCCAGTTGCCCTCGTAGGCGAGGACCTCCGCACCGGTCTCGTCGGTCACCTGGATGGCGAACGAGTTCCACGGCCGGCTGGGATCGCCATGGCGGCGCGAGAAGGTCAGTGGCAGGTACTCCAGCACGAGCCGGACCAGATCGGGGTCGTCGCGCTCGTCGACGAGGCGGTGCAGGTCGGCCAGCCGGACGCCATCGGCCACCGCGTCGAGCAGGTCGGCGTGCCGGTCGGCGCAGGGTCGGTTGCGCACGCGGAGGAACTCGGCGAGATCGTCGGCGTGGACGGCGTAGCCGTACGGGAACACGCCGCCTCGCATCGAGTTGAACAGCACGTTCGAGAGGTGGTGCGCGTCGGCGACCGCGTCGGCGGACGTCTGGAAGCCGTCGGCGCCGGCGAGGAGCACGTGGAGACGTCGACGCCCGGCGGCGACGTCCGCGTCCAGCCGGTCGACGATGCCCGGGCCCGCCACCTCGGCGACCCGGTCGGCGACCGTGGCCTGGTCGAGGCGGGTGTCGGCGACGATCCTCCAGTCGGCCCGGCCGCCGGCGGGCACCGTCACGGCGCCGCGCAGGAGGTACGCGCCCTGCCGACCGGTCAGCCTCGCGACGTCCGTCGACGGTCGCCCGGCGACCATGTCGGCGACCGCTCGCTCGTCGAGCGACGGTCCGGACGTCGGGAACCCGACCGACCAGACCACCGCGGCCGACAGCGACTCGCCGGGCTCGGCTCGATCGGTGACCAACGACTCGAGCGTGTAGATCGCGGCGGTGCCCCACCGGCCGGCCTCGGAGCGCTTGTACGCGTCGGCCAGGTTGGACCGGCTCTGCTCGGTCAGCCGGTCGAGGCCGTCCGGTTGGACGTCGAGCAGGCCGTCGAGGACCTCCAGGTCCCGCTCCTCGGCGCCGTCGTCGACGAGCTCGACCCGCCGCACCCAACCGTAGGCGCCCGACGGCACCCAGGTCGCCCGCCAGGTGAGCCCCCAGCGGTGCTGGCGCTCCTCGAGCTCGACCAGATCACCGATCGTGGACTTGGTGATGGCCCGGGAGCAGTCGGTCGGGCACTCCGGGGCGAACGGCCGCCAGAGCTCGCGCCGCCCGCCGACGGTCCGGGCGACGACGCTGACCGGACCCACCGTGCCTGCGGCGCGGTGGATCCGATCGTCGGTCAGGTACGGGAAGAGCGCGTGGTCGGCATCGACCCGGCCGGCGGTCAGCGCACCCGTGCTCGACAGGAACATCCACAGGTCGCTGTCGGACACGACCGTGGTCAGGAACGGCTCCATCCGCTCGACGCCGTCGATCCGGTACGCCGGCACGTCGCCGATCGTCGTGAATCGACCCTGAACCTGAGCCTTCGGCATGGCGGGCGACGTTACCCGTGCGCCCGGACCCCCAGGGGAGTCGGGCGCACGGGCGTCGCGGTCGAGGTCGTCAGCCCTTGACGGCTCCGGCGAGCACGCCGCGGACGAAGTACCGCTGCAGGGCGAAGAACACCACCAGGGGCACGAACGACTGGACGAACGCACCGGCCGGGAGGATGTTCTCGTTCCGCCCGAAGTCGCCGGCCAGGTTGGCGATGAGGATCGTCGTCGGCTGCTCCGCGCCGTTCGCGCCGATCATCGTGTTGGCGATCAGGTAGTCGTTCCAGGTCCAGAGGAACTGGAAGATCGCGAACGCCGCCAACACCGGCACCGACAGCGGCAGCACGAGTCGCCAGAAGATCGTGAAGTGGTCGGCGCCGTCGATCCGGGCCGCCTCGAACAGGTCCTTCGGCAACGTCGAGATGTAGTTGTGGAGCAGGAAGATCGCGAACGGCATCGCGAACCCGGTGTGCGTCAACCACACCGCCGTCGTGGTCCCGGCCAGATCGAAGTCGGGGACGAGGGTGATCGTCTTGTCCAGCAGCGGCAGCGTGAGGTGCGCGCCGTTGTTGAACATCTGCAGCAGCGGGATCAGCGCCACCTGCAACGGCACCGCCAGCAGCGCGACCGTGGCGATGAACAACCCCTTGCGACCCTTGAAGTCGATCCACGCGAACCCGTAGGCGGCGAACGCGGCGATGGCGATCGGGATGATCGTCGCCGGGATCGCGATCGCCGCCGAGTTGAGCAGCGAGTCCGTCAGGCTCTGGCGGGCCGAGAAGATCTGGTCGTAGTTGTCCAGCGTCAGCTCGTCCGGCCTGAGCTGCCACCAACCCGTGCCCCGCTGGGCGTCGCGGTCGCGGAACGAGTTCACGAACAGCCCGAAGGTCGGGATGCTCCAGATGACCACGATGATCCACAGGATCCAGGTGGGGATGCTGCGCAGGAACCCGTAGATGCGGTCGACGATGCCGCTGGGCTGCTCCTCGGGAACGCCGTAGAGGGCCGCGTCGTCGGATGAGATGGTGCTCGTCATCGCTCAGGCCTCCTGCTGCATCTTGCGGATGTTGATGATCATGATCGGGAGGACCGAGACGAAGATCAGGATCGCCAGCGCCGCCCCCTTGCCGATGTTCGTGAAGCTGAACGCCTCCTGGAACATGTCGTTGGCCAGCACCTGCGAGCCGAACTGACCGTTGGTCATGACCTTCACGATGTCGAAGACCTTCATGACGCCGACGATCAGCGTCGTCACCACCACGCCGATGGTGGTGGCGATCTGTGGCAACGTCACCCGCCAGAAGACTTGGACGTCGTTCGCCCCGTCGATCCGGGCGGCCTCGATGAGCTCGTCGGGCACCGCCTTGATGGCCGCGGACAGGATCACCATCGAGAAGCCGGTCTGGATCCAGATGAAGACCACCATCAGCCAGAAGTTGTTGTACGGCGTCTCCTGGACGAACTGGACCGCCTGGCCCGAGATGGAGCCGTCGTCCTCGACCTCGAAGCCCCCGAGGCCCCGGCCGATGATCCCGACGAACTTCAGGAACAGCCAGCCGAGGAGGATCACCAGCACGCCCGGGAAGGCAGCCTGGCCCGGGTTGCCACTGGCGAGGGCCCGGCCGACCATCGCCAGCAGCCCGATCACGACCAGTCCGAAGATCGCCGTCGCGATGATCGTCGGGATGCCCGAACCGGTGGACAGGCTGCCGAGCCCCACCCAGAGCGCGTTCATCACACCGGTCTGCTCGACCGAGGGGTCCCGGGCGACGTAGACGAAGCGCCAGATGATCGACGCGCCGACGAGCGAGATCGCCATCGGCATGAAGATGATCGACTTGGCGAAGCGCTCGCCCTTCCGCCCGTCGGCCAGCACCGCGATGGCGAGGCCGAGCGCCGTGGAGGCGAAGGTGACGACGACCACCCACCACAGGTTGTTGATCAGCGTGCCCCGCAGCGCGGTGAACACGCCGAAGCAGAGCAGTAGGAAGCCGCCGACGAGCGGGAACGACGAGGAGCTGCCCAGCTCGACCGCTCGGCCGGTCAGCCGCTTGTCCCTGGTGCCGATCACGACCGCCAGCGCCAACAGGGCGACCCCGATGAGGAAGGGGGCGCTGGTGAACATGTTCGCCCAGTTGGAGCCGTCGAAGCTGTCGCGGTCGGTGAACACCGCGCCGTAGTTCTCGAGCCAGACGAAGTCGACCGAGTCCCGGTCGAGCAGCGAGAGGTAGGCGGTGCGGATGGTCGGGATGACCAGCATGACCGTGATGAACAGCACCGCCGGGCCGACGAAGATCACCGCCCGGGACCGGTTCTCGAGCAGCAGCCGGCCGCCGTAGTCGAGGTTCTTGGTGAGGCCGAGCCGGGCACCGAGGAGGAGCGCGGGCACGAGCGCCGCGATCACCGACGTGGCGATCGAGCCGTCGCCGAGGTCGGCACCACCCCACGCGCCGAGGAGCCAGCCGAGGGCCAGCCCGATGAGCGCGTTGCCGAGCGGGGGCCGGCCCCGCAGCACGCTCAGCCCGGCGAAGAGGCCACCGACGATCGCCGTGTAGACGATGGTGGCGACGGGATCGAGGCCGGGGTGGTACTCCTCGCGCATCAGCAGGCCGACGAGGAGGCCGGCGACCGCGCCCCCGCCGAGGCCGATCGTGAGCCGGCGGCTCGGGTCGTCGGTGAC
This sequence comes from Actinomycetota bacterium, assembly GCA_039818945.1. GTDB lineage: Bacteria > Actinomycetota > Acidimicrobiia > Acidimicrobiales > Poriferisodalaceae > JBCBSZ01. The sequence goes on along the minus strand of JBCBSZ010000013.1, from coordinate 78,433 downwards.
CGCCAGGGCCACGCCGATCGCCCCCAAGAGCCCGGCGCCGACCAGCGGGCCGAGCACCCAGGGCAGGAACCCCTCGCCCGAACCGATCGTGAGCTGGTTGCCGTGGATCAGGATGCCGATGACGGCACCGATGACGGCGAAGGCGATGGCGTTGAAGCGGTCCCACCGATCGCGCGCCTCGTTGAACAACAGGTTGGCGCCGACCCACAGGCCGGCGCTGGCGACGACCGCCACCACCACCGTGATGATCGTCGAACGGATCTTCTCCTCGAGGACCGCCCAGATCAGCAGGCCGACGAGGACGAGCGCCCCGACCACCAGCTTGACCGTCGACTCCGGACCTCGCCCGCCGAGGATGCCCCCGCCGGAGCCGTCCGCCGGACTCGCCTCGGCGAGCTCCTCGTCCTGGTCGATTGCGACCACGTGCTCCCCCTCCCGTCTCCACACTCGTTCGGCTCCTGGTGACCGATGTCACCGGAGAACGAACGAGGCACCGGCACCCTAGTGCCGGTGCCTCGTCACGTGCAGACCCGCGGGGCCCGGTCGGACCCCGCGGACTGCGTCATCTCGTGGCCGTCGCTGCTACGACGCCGGCCAGGACTCCTGGATCCGCTGCGCCGCCGTGGCGACGTCGATGTCGCCGTTGACGACCGAGGTGCCCTCGGTCCAGAAGGTGCCGGCGCCCACGTCGGCCGGCATCACGTCGGAGCCGTCGAAGCGGGCGATCGCCGCGTTGTTGATGATCTCCAGGAAGCTCTGCTCCAGCGGGCTGTACACCGACACGTCCTGGCCGTTCGAGCCGGACAGGTAGCCGGTGATGTCGGTGCCGCCGAGCAGCTCGGCCTGGATCCGCTGACGGTTCTCGGCGTAGTCGGAGGTCGCCAGGTACTCCATGACCGCCATCGTGGCCGGGTCGTCGTTGAACGCACCGGCGAAGACGCCCGCGATCAGGATCGGAGCGTCATCGTTGATGTCCGGGAAGTAGAACACGTCGACCGCACCCTCGGAGCCGTCGGCGAAGGGCGTGCCCTCCGGGAAGAAGCCGCCGAAGAAGTTGGCCTGACGGTGCATGTAGCACTGCCCGTCGACCAGCGGCTGGGCGTTGTCGCCGAAGTTGGTGGCCGAGACCGAACCGGAGGAGGCGAAGACGTTGTCCTCGGCCCAGAGGTCGACGACGGCCTGCATGGCCTCCTGGACCTCGGGGGAGTCGAACGGCAGCTCGTTGGTGAGCCACTGGTCGTAGACGTCCGGGCCGTGCAGGCGCAGCATCATCTCCTCGACCCAGTCGGTGAAGGGCCAACCGGTCGCCTGACCGGACTCGATGCCGACGCACAGCGGCCGGGGGCCGTCGGCAGCCGCCATCTCCGCGACCAGCGCGGTGAACTCGTCGAAGGTCTCCGGCACCGAGTACCCCGCGGCCTCGAAGCGGGCCGGCTGGTACCACACCAGCGACTTGAGGTCGGTCTTGGCCGGCACGCCGTACTGGGTGCCGTCCACCTCGCCGAGGAGCTGGAAGCCCGGGAGCCAGTTGTCGTCGATCGACTGGTTGACCGCGTCGGTCAGCGCCACGATGCTGCCGGCGCGAGCGAAGTCGGCCAGCTTGCCGGGCTGCGGGAAGAAGGAGATGTCCGGCGGGTTGCCGCCCTCGACCTGCGTGTTGATGTTCGCTTCCCAGTCGGCGTCGCCGGTGTACTCGACCGTGATGCCGACGCCCTCGGCCCACTGGTTGAGCGCATCGTTGATCGAGCCGACGTCCTGGTCGGTGCGCTCCGGGCCGGTGATCGTGACCACCGCACCGTCGAAGTCGGCACCCTCGGCACCGCCGTCACCGCCGTCGTCGCCACCCTCGGCGCCGGCGTCGGCCTCGGTGGTGTCGCCACCGTCGTCACCCGAGTCGTCGTCGTCGGAGTCACCGCAGGCCGCGGCGATCATGCCCAGGGCCAACAGGACCCCGAGCAGCTTCAACCATCGCTTGGACATACTTTCCCTCCCGGAGGCCGATCGGCCTCCACGCTTGTCTCCCGCACGTCCCCTGGCGGGTACCGCCCGGGGCGGGCGGCTGACCAACGGGCGTTCGAACACCACGCCTGTAAGCGCTTACAACGTAGTCAGGGGCCACGTCTGGCGCAATGAGGCGCACCGGTGATCGTCCGCACCGCTGAGGGGATGCTACTCGCGCCGGGCCCCGAGGGGCAGCACCCGCACCGGGACCTTCGCCCCTGTGCGACCGGGTCGACCGGCGTGAGGCTGACCTCATGACCGGAACCCGAATCGTTGACCTCATGCAGCCGGCCCCGACCACCATCCGGTGTACGAGCACGTTGCGTGAGGCCGCCGAGGTGCTCACCCGGGGCGAGATCGGTTCGGTCGTCGTCGAGCGCAACGGCTCGATGGCCGGCTTCCTGTCCGAGCGCGACATCGTGCGGGCGCTGGCCGACGGCGAGGACCCCGACGAGGCCCGCGTCGAGGACGTCATGACCATGGACGTCGCCACCGTCGGCCCGGACGCCCGTCCCGAGGTCGCGGCCGACCAGATGCTCGACGGCGGCATCAGACACCTGCCGGTCGTCGACGGCGACAAGGTCGTCGGCATCGTGTCGATCCGAGACGTGCTCGCCCACGATCACGCCGGCTGAGCACCGCGGGCCCGACGGGCCGGAAGCGCGACGCCGCAGACCGGGTTGCCTCCACGAGCTCGGTGACGACCCGTCCCGACCGCGCAGGAGGCGCTCGATCATGCCCGCAGCCCGACATCCCCGACGCGAGGCCGAGGCGCTGCTCGGCGACGGCTACGACGTGCGGCTCCTCGAGCCCTCGCCGCCCGCGGTCGTCGACGAGTGGTTCGCGGACGACCCGGCGGCGGTCGGCGCGGCGGTGCCGGGACGGCGGGTCGTCACCCCGACCTCGGCCGGCGATCTCACGTGGAGCGACCTCGCCGCCGACGACGACCGGATCGCCGGGTTCGCCTCGCGGCGGTGGCTCGGCGCGTACCGACGGATCGGCTCGCCGCCGCCGGGCTTCGCCGAGGCGCGGGCCGACCTGAACCTCCTCGCCTTCTACGTCATGCGACCGGCCCGCGAGCGGGTGAACGGCAAGATCGGCCTCCGGGCCACCGCCGACGGCTTCGGCACGCCCTTCTTCGGCGAGGACGAGCAGGTCCGCGTCGAGGGCACCGAGCTCGTCCACCAGCGCGGCGACACGGTCCGCTCCGCGCCGATCACGACCTACGCGGCGGCCGCGGCGTTCCTCGACGTGGAGGTGAACCCCGACCCGGGCGGTCTCGACGTCCCGCCGCTGGGCGACGCCGGCCGCGAGCTGCGGGTCGAGCCCGAGCACGTGGCCTACCTCGCCGACTGGTACGGCTTCGCCACCTCCGTGCTCGAGGAGCTCCGCCTCGACGGGGCGGACGACGACGAGATGGGCCGGGTTCAGCTGTGGCCCGAGCACTTCGACCCGGCGGTCGAGCTGGGAGCGGTGGACTCCGGGCGGCGGGCCAGCTACGGCTGCTCGCCGGGCGACCCAGGCCACGACGAGCCGTACCTCTACGTCGCGGCCTGGGGCGACATCGACCGGTCCGAGCCGTTCTGGAACGGCGAGGGCTTCAACGGCGCCGAGCTGCCGCTCGCCGCGCTGCTCGACGCCGACGACCAGCGCGCCGCAGCGCTCGCGTTCTTCCGACGGGGCCTGTCGGTGCTGCTGGGTCGCTGACGCGACCGCGCCCCGCCCCCGGGGCGCGAAACTCGACGGATGCCCGAACCGCGGCACGAGGCCGCATGAGCGTTCGCCTGCAGGCGTGCCTCAACGGCAGCCGTTCCACCGACGACCACCCGGCGGTCCCCGTCACCCCGCGGGCGGTCGCCGACGACGCGCTCCGCTGCGTCCGGGCCGGTGCCGACGGCGTGCACGTGCACCCGCGCGACCCCGACGGCGCCGAGAGCCTCGCCGCCGACGACGTGGCGCGCACCGTGCTGGCGATCCGCCGCGTCGCTCCCGACCTCGAGATCTCGATCTCCACCGGCGCCTGGATCGAACCCGACCCACTGCGGCGGCTCGGGTCGATCCGGCGCTGGGAGCACCGTCCCGACGTCGCGTCGGTGAACCTGGCCGAGCCGGGCGCCGCCGAGATCGCCGAGGTGCTCCTCGACCACGGCGTCGCCGTCGAGGCCGGGCTGTGGAGCGTCGACGACGTCGCCCGGCTCGACGCCGCGGGGCTCGCCGACCGGTGTCGGCGGTTCCTGGTCGAGACCGTCTCGGGCGAGCCGCCCGAGGCCGCCGGTTCGCTCGCCACCGTGATGCTCGCGGCCCTCGACGGGCTCGGAGCGAGCGGCGACCGCCTGGTCCACGGCTCCGGTCGATCGACCTGGTCGGTGCTCGAGCTCGCCGGCCGCCTCGGCCATGCCACGCGGATCGGCCTCGAGGACACCCGGCGGCTCCCCGACGGCCGCCAGGCGGAGTCCAACGCCGCACTGGTGGCGACGGCCGTCCGCCTTCTCTGAGGAATCCTCAGTACGGCTCGGCGGTTGGGACGATCATGAGCACGCGAGGTCGAGTCCGAGTCGAAGCCGGCGCCAAGCGGGTGCGCGCCACCCTCGGCGGGAGGGACGTGGTCGACACCGTCCGTCCCGCGCTGGTGTGGGAGGTGCCCCACTACCCCGCCTACTACCTCCCGGCGGCCGACGTCGCGGCCGAGCTGCGCCCGACCGGCGACGTTCGGCGCTCGCCGAGCCGCGGCGACGGCGTCGTCCACGACGTGGTGCTGGGCGACGAGATCGCCGAGGCGGCTGCGCTGACCTTCCCGGACTCCCCGATCGAGGAGCTGCGCGACCTGGTCCGCTTCGAGTGGGACGCGATGGACGCCTGGTTCGAGGAGGACGTCGAGGTGATCGTCCACCCCCGCTCGCCGGAGGTGCGCGTCGACGTGCTCCCCTCGTCCCGACACGTCCGCGTGAGCGTCGACGGCGTGGTGCTCGCCGAGACCGATCGCCCGACGCTGCTGTTCGAGACCGGTCTGCCGATGCGGACCTACGTCCCCAAGGCCGACGTCCGGATGGACCTCCTCACGCCGACCGACACCACGTCCTCGTGCCCCTACAAGGGCCACGCCCGCTGGTGGACCGTCGAGCTGCCCGACGGCACCCGCCACGACGACCTGGCCTGGAGCTACCCCACGCCGCTGCCCGAGTCGTTCGGCATCGGCAACCTCGTCGCCTTCTACGACGAGAAGGTGGACGTCGAGCTCGACGGCGAGCCCGTCGAGCGCCCGAGGACCAAGTTCAGCTGAGACCCCGGCGCCAGGCGCCGAATCCCCCGGAACGGGGGCCGAACCTAGGCTGAGGTCCGTGGGGGCGACGGCGTGTGCTTCGTGTCAGAGCACCGTGCCCGCCCGCGCCCGCTTCTGCCCCGAGTGCGGGATGGCCACCGGCGCCACGCGCATCGAGATGCTCGAGGCCGGGCCCGACGTCGCGCTCAGCGCCTCGTCGCGCACCGTCGAGTCGACACCGCCGGCCCGACGCGGGCTGGTGCTGGCGGTGGGCGGGATCGTGGCGGTCGCCGCCGTGCTCGCGCTCTCCCGCAGCGGCGACGACGAGCCGACGGCCGCGGCGGCGACGGTGCCGTCCACCTCGACGCCGGCGCCCGCGGAGCCGACGACCGCCACCACGGTCCCGCCCGCCGCCGCCGAGCCGACGCCGGACGTCACCATCCAGGCGTTCCCGCCGCCGGACGAGGCGGTGACGTCCGTCGACGTGTCGGAGGTGCCCGCGGCCTTGTCGGGCACCACCGTCGTGGTCCCCGGCAGCCCGGCGCTCGCGATCCAGCTCGGCACGGGCGCGGTGATGGAGCTCGCCGGCGTCGAGCTCGACGCGGTCGAGCGGGTGATCGACACGACCGAGCGCGGTGTGGTCGTCCGGGACGAGAACGGCAGCGGCAAGCTCGTCGACTGGAGCTTCACGACCTCGACCGGGCTCGGCTGGAACGTGTGGCCGGGCAGCGTGGTCGTCTCCGACGACAACATCTGGATGGTCGACGGCGTCGGCGACGACCGGCAGCTCGTGCGCATCGACGAGCAGGGCCGACGGACGACCGTCCGGTCGGTGCCGGAGTGGGTCAGCCTCGTCGGCGGCAGCGACGGGTCGGCCTACGTGTCGTCGGTGGCGTCGGCGAGCGTCGTCCGGATCGGCGACGACGATCGCCTCACCAGCGTCGCCGACGGCATCGGTGCGCTCGGCGGCGAGGAGTGGCTCCTGCTGCTGGTCTGCGACGACCAGCTGTCCTGCGGCGTCGAGCTGCTCGACCTGCGGACGGGTCGGCGCCTGATGACCGACGTGCGGCCCGAGGGGGGCGTCGAGCTCGTCCAGCGGTCGGCGGACGGGCGCCGGGCGCTGTTCCGGGAGTGGAACCGACCGTCCTCGTTCGTCGTGGTGGACGCCGACGAGATGACCGCCGAGCGCTTCGACCTCGGCTTCGACACCTGGCAGCAGACGACGGCGAACCCGGAGCTCACGCACGTCGTCGGACCCGACGTCACCGACTCGCGATTGACCATCGTCGAGCTCGCATCGGCGGAGGTGAGCTACGTGCCGCTCCCCCGGTCGGTCACCTCCGTGATCGTGACCCCGGAGGGCTGGGAGCCCGCCGTGGCGCTCACCGAGGGCGCGGCGTCGAGCCGCTGACCAATAGGGTCGCACCCCGTGCGTGAACGGCCACCCATCGCCCCGTCCCCAGCACATGCCGCCGCGACCGAGTCGTGGCGGGAGCGCCGCGGCCCGCTCGCCACCCGGCTCGACGATCGCTTCGGGCTCGACGACGGCGCGGTCCTGCTCGCCCGCATCGAGCGCCGCTGGCGCGACGCCCACGAGGCGCTCGACGCCGTGTTCGGCCCCGACCACGACGCGGCCGGGCTGCTCGACCGGTTCCTCCCGGTCGTGTTCGACGCCTACGACGAGCGCTCGGCGGACCTCCGACGGCTCGACCGCCGACGGGAGATCGACCCGGGGTGGTTCCACGACCCCGGCATGCTGGGCTACGTCTGCTACGTCGACCGATTCGCGGACGACCTCGCCGGCGTCGCCGACCGGCTCGACCACCTCGAGGACCTCGGCGTCACGTACCTCCACCTGATGTCGGTGCTGCGGGCCCGCGAGGGCGACTCCGACGGCGGGTACGCCATCACCGACTACCGCTCCACCGATCCCCGCCTCGGCACGATCGACGACCTCGACCAGCTCGCCGCCGCGCTGCGCCGACGGGGCATGTCGTTGTGCGTCGACGTCGTGTGCAACCACACCGCCGACGACCACGAGTGGGCACGCCTGGCCCGCGCCGGCAGCGCCCGCCACCGCGCCTACTTCCGGGTGTTCGACGACCGGGAGCTCCCCGATCGCTACGAGGAGACGCTCCCCGAGGTCTTCCCCGAGCTCTCCCCCGGCAACTTCACCTGGGACGACGAGCTCGACGCCTGGGTGTGGACGACCTTCCGCGACTTCCAGTGGGACCTCGACCACGAGAACCCCGACGTCTTCGCCGAGATGCTCGACGTGATGTGCTTCCTCGCCAACCGCGGCGTCGACGTGCTCCGCCTCGACGCGGTGCCGTTCCTGTGGAAGCGGCTCGGCACCGACTGCCAGAACCAGCCCGAGGCCCATCGCCTCGTCCAGGCCTGGCGGGCGCTGCTCGCGATCGTTGCGCCGGGGGTGCTGTGCAAGGCCGAGGCGATCGTGCCGCCGGGACAGCTCGTGCAGTACCTCGGCGGCCACGACCGGCACCGCCCCGAGGCCGATCTCGCCTACCACAACCAGCTCATGGTCATGAGCTGGAACGGCGTCGCCACACGCCGCGCCGACCTCATGACCCGGGCCCTCGGCCGGATGCGCACCCCACCGCCCGGCACGGCCTGGTGCACCTACGTCCGGATCCACGACGACATCGGCTGGGCGGTCGACGACGCCGACGCGGCGGCGGTCGGCCTCGACCCCGCCGCGCACCGAGCGTTCCTGGCGGCCTTCTTCCGCGGCGACTTCCCCGGCTCGTACGCCCGCGGCGCGGCGTTCATGACCAACCCGCTGATCGGCGACGAGCGGACCTCGGGCATGACCAGCGCGCTGGCCGGGCTCGCCGAGGCGGTCGAGCGCGACGATCCGCTGCTCGTCGACCAGGCCGTCCGCCGCATCCGCCTGCTGTACGCCATCGCGATGGGCTGGGGTGGTATCCCTCTGCTCTGGATGGGAGACGAGATCGGCCTCGGCAACGACACCGCCTACGTGGACGACCCCGATCACGCCGACGACAGCCGGTGGCTGCACCGACCGGCGATGGACTGGTCGCTCGTCGAGACGGCACGCCGCGACGAGCGCTCCCCCGCCGGCCGGATCCTCCGGGCCGTCCGGTCGCTCGCCGACCAGCGGGCCGCGACGCCGCCGCTCCGCTCCGGTGGCGCGACCACCACGTTCGTCACGGGCGACGACGCCGTCTTCGGCTGGCTGCACGACCACCCCGCCGAGGGGTGCGTCCTCGGCCTGGCGAACCTGCACGACGATCCCCGCTCGGTCGGCGTCGACGTCCTCGATCACCTCGGCCCGGGCACCGTGCTCGACGTCCTCGACGCGACCGGCGAGGTCGTCGGTCCGGACGGGCGGATCGCGCTCGACCGGCTCGGCGTGCGCTGGGTCGTGACGACGCGATGAGCCGGGGTGAGCGACCCATGCGGACCACCGGCCTCTACCCTCGGCCCGTCGTGACGCAGCTCCAGCACGCCCGCTTCGAGTCCGAGGTCCGCCTCGTGGCGACCGCGGCGCGCTCGTGGACGATGCTGACCGAGCGGCTCGACCCGTGGTGGTGCGAGCCGCTGCGCCGGCCCGAGACGCAGGCGGTGCAGCTCGACCTGCGGGTCGGCGGCCTGTTGTGGGAGGACTTCGGATCGGGTTCGGGCATCGTCCGCGGGACGATCAAGGAGGTCATCCGGGGCCAGCGCATCGTCTTCGAGGGTTCCTTCGACCTCGCCGGCGCCGTCAGCAGCCAGGTCACCTTCGAGATCAACGAGCACGTCGGCGAGCGCACGCTCCAGGTCGAGCAGGTCGCGCTCGGCGAGTTCTCCGACGACGAGCTCGCCGACCAGCGGGCGATGTGGCGGGCGCTGCTCAGCTCGTACCGCCGGGTCGTCGACGCCTCGGCGCCCCCGCCGCCCACCGGCCGCCCCGGCGCGTGAAGCCCGATCGGCGACGGGATCCGGACGGCCCCGCCGCGTAGCCTCGACCCATGGTCGTCGTCCGTGCGCTGCTCGGGGTCGCCGCGGGCGGGGCGGCCTGGACCCTCGCCGAGTACTGGCTCCACCGGGGGCCGATGCACCGCACCGGGGGGCGCGACCCGATGGCGACCGAGCACCGCCGCCACCACGTCGACCCGGCCGCGACCGACCCTCGGGCCCGCACGGCTGCCGTGACCGGCATGGCGCTGCTCGGCTGGGTCGCGACGACGCCGATCCGCCGCCGCCACACCCGCGTCGGACCCGGCCTCGCCGCCGGGTGGGGCCTGGGCTACGCCACCTACGACCGGCTCCACTGGAACGTGCATCACCGGCCGCCGCGCCGCCCCGACGACCAGCGCCGCCTGCGCCACCTCGACCACCATGTGCGCCCCAACCGCAACTTCGGCGTCACGACGTCGCTGTGGGACCGGTGCTTCGGGACCCACGCCGAGCCCGAGGGCGTCCGGTTGCCGCGACGCCTCGCACCGGCCTGGCTCGATGCCGACCCGGGTGCGCTCACCGGCGCCGTCGCCGTGGGTCGATCGTGAGTGACCACCCCGCGATCGGTTCCTGGACGGCGATCGACGTCGCGGCGGCGGTGTCGGCCGGTGAGCTGTCGGCCGCCGAGGTGCTCGAGGAGGCGCTGCGCCGGATCGCCGCCGCCAACGACGAGCTCGATGCCTTCACCTTCCTCGACCCCGAGCGAGCCCGGCGCGACGCCGCAGCGGTCGATCGACGCGTCGCCGCCGGCGAGCACCTGCCGCTGGCCGGCGTGCCGCTGGGGGTGAAGGAGCTCGACCGGGTCGAGGGCTGGCCCGACAACGCCGGGACCGCGATCTACGCCGACCGGGTGGCGACCCGCACCGACACCCACGTGCGGCGGCTCCTCGACGCCGGCGCCGTGGCGGTCGGGCTCACCTCGGCGAGCGAGTTCGGCATCACCGCCTACACCCATCACCCGGCGCGCGGCGTCACCGCTCGCAACCCGTGGGACCCCGACACCAGCCCGGGCGGGTCCTCCGGCGGCTCGGCCGGCGCCGTGGCCGCCGGGCTGGTCCCCGTCGCCACCGGTGGCGACGGTGGCGGCTCGATCCGGTTGCCGGCGGCGCTGTCTGGCCTCGTCGGACCGAAGGTCTCGCTCGGCCGGGTGCCCCGCTCGGCCCGCGACCTGTGGCCGACGGCCGTGCTGGGCCCCCTCGCCACCACGGTCGCCGACGCAGCCCGGTTCCTCGACGTCGTCCGGGGCCCCGACGGTCACGACCGCACCGAGCTGCCGCCCGATCCGGCGTCGTGGGAGGCCGCGCTCGGCACGGTCGACCACGGGATGCGGGCCGCCATCGTCACCGGGTTCGGCCACGCCGCCGTCGATCCGGGCGTCCTCGCCCTCGTCGACGACGCGGCCCACGCGCTCGTCGATGCCGCCGGGCTCACGCTGGTCGACCGGCCGGTCCAATTCCGCGACCCGTCGTCGGCGTGGAGCGCGGTCGGCGCCGCCGGGTCGATCCGGGCGTTCTCCGACGCCGGTGACGTCGACGAGTCCCTGCTCTCGCGAGAGGGCCGGTGGTCGTACCGGGGGTCGCCGCGGGTCACGGCGACCGACCTGGCGAAGGCGATCGATCGCGCCGCGGCGGTGTGCGACGAGATCGAGGTCGCCTTCGACGACGTCGACCTGCTCCTCCTGCCCTCGTGCGCGGTGCCGTCGGTCCCGGCGGAGGGCCCGCTCCCCACCGAGATCGACGGTCGCGAGGTCCGCCCCGCCGCGATGGCGCAGTTCACGATCCCGTTCAACCTCTCCGGCCACCCGGGCGTCTCGGTGCCGGCCGGCCTCGTCGACGGGCACCCGGTCGGGCTCCAGATCGTCGGCCGCCGCTTCACCGAGGCCCGGCTCCTCGCCCTGGCCGCCCGGCTCGAGGCGACCCGGCCGTGGCCCCGACACGCCCCGGGCTGGCCACGGCCAGCGGCCCGCTCGACCGCCTGAGCGTCCGTCTGGCCTGGCAGCGGGGCCGATATCCTGATCCGTGAGCCGGTCGTTCACCCTGGCCGACCGAGCTCGAGAGGACGTGTATGCCGAAGCCGAAGGACGACGTCATCGTGCTGGACGGAGTCGCCAAGGAGGCGCTCCCCAACGCGATGTTCCGAGTCGAGCTCGACAACGGGCACGAGGTGCTCGCCCACATCTCCGGCAAGATGCGCCGGAGCCGCATCCGGGTGCTGCCCGGCGATCGCGTGCAGATCGAGATGTCGCCCTACGACCTCACCCGCGCGCGCATGACCTACCGCTACAAGTAGGCCGAACCCTCCGGGACCGCCCGCTCAGTCGTCCGAGCGGAGCACCTGCACCGAGCGATGGTGCACCCGGATCCTCGTCCCGCTGGCGCAGCGCCGCACCCTCGGGGCCGCGCCGACGTGGAACGTGTCGACGACCGGCACCCACCAGCCCACCTCGTCGGGCAACTCGACGTTGTGGCCCTGATCGTCGCCGTTGATGATCACCAACAGCGTCGCCGTGTCGTCGCCCTGGGGCTCGAGGCGCATCACGACCGACCGCCGACCGTCGTGCCAGTCGCCGTCGTGCATCGGCTCGCCGTCGTGGCGCATCCACGACACCGCCGGATCGACGTCCTCGAAGAACTCCTCGCGGCGCAACGCCGGATGATCACGCCGGAGCCGGGCGAGGCGACGGACGGTCTCGACCATGTCGTCGTCGACGTCGTCCCAGTCGAGCCACGAGATCTCGTTGTCCTGGCAGTAGGCGTTGTTGTTGCCCCGCTGCGTGCGGCCCAGCTCGTCACCGCCGAGCAGGAGCGGCACCCCCTGCGACAGGAACAGCGTGGCGAGCAGCGCCCGCCGGGTCTCCGCCCGGGTGCGCACCACCTCCGGATCGTCGGTCTCGCCCTCGACGCCGTGGTTCCACGACCGGTTGTGGCCGTCGCCGTCGCGGTTGTTCTCGAGGTTCGCCTCGTTGTGCTTGTGGTCGTAGCTGACGAGGTCGCGCAGCGTGAACCCGTCGTGGGCGGTGATGAAGTTCACGCTCGCCCGCGGCGCCCGGCCGCTCGGGCCGTAGATGTCGGAGCTGCCGGTCATCCGTGAGGCCAGCTCGGGCAGGCGACGCTCGCGACGCCAGAAGTCGCGGACGTCGTCGCGGAAGCGGCCGTTCCACTCGCTCCAGCCCATCGGGAAGGCGCCGATCGCGTATCCGTTGGGGCCGAGGTCCCACGGCTCGGCGATGAGCTTCACGTCGGCGAGCACGGGGTCCTGACCGATCGCGTCGAGCATCGAGGCCCCCGGGTCGACCCACCCCTGGTCGCGCATCAGCGCGACCGCGAGGTCGAAGCGGAAGCCGTCGACGTGCATCTCGCTCGCCCAGTACCGGAGCGAGTCCAGCACGGTGCGGATGACGTTGGGATGCCCGGCGACGACGGTGTTGCCGGTGCCGGTCACGTCCTCGTAGTAGCGGGCGTCGTCCGGCGCGAGGCGGTAGTGGGCCCGGTGGTCGAGGCCGCGCCAGCTGAGGACGGGCCCGTCGGGACCGGACTCGGCGGTGTGGTTGTAGACCACGTCGAGGATCACCTCGATGCCGGCCTCGTGCAGCGCCCGGACCATCGTCTTGAACTCGACGACCTGGTCGGTCGGACCGTTGCCGCTGGCGAACGCCTGGTGCGGGGCGAACCAGCCGAGCGAGTTGTAGCCCCAGTAGTTGCGCAGGCCGAGCCACTGGAGCCGCTCGTCGTCGATGAAGTGGTGGACCGGGAGCAGCTCCACCGCGGTGACGCCGAGCGACACGAGGTGCTCGACGAACGCCGGATGGGCCAGGCCGAGATAGGTCCCCCGCAGCGCCGGCGGGATCTCCGGATGACGCATCGTCGCGCCCCGCACGTGCACCTCGTAGATGAGGCTGTCCTCGAGTCGGTGGGCAGGGGGACGATCCTGCTCCCAGTCGAACAGGGTGCTGGCGACGACCGATGTCGGCACCGAGCCGCTGCTGTCGAGCTCGCTGCGCGACCAGCTGGGCCCGAAGGCCTTGACCTCGGGCCCCCACAGCACCTGCCCGTCGATGGCGCGGGCATAGGGGTCGACGAGGAGCTTGGCCGGGTTGCACAGGTGGCCGGCGCTCGGGTCCCACGGCCCGTCGATGCGGAAGCCGTACCGCTGACCCGGGTGCACACCGCCGACGTCGAGGTGCCAGACGTCGTCGGTGCGGTGGCACGGCAGGTGCTGCTCGCCGCCGTGGCCGTCGAGGAGGCAGAGCGTGACCGACGTGGCGACGCTGCTCCACACGGCGAACCTCGTGCCGCCGCCGTGCCAATGGGCTCCGAGCGGGAAGGGGCGACCAGAGCGTTCGTTCACGAACCGTCCACCTTATGTCGAGTCCAACCGTAGAGTCGTCATGCAGTGGCCGCCCTGAACCTGACCGAGCTCGCCCCGGCCGAACCGGACGGCGACGCCCTCCTCGACGCCTTCCTCGCCTGGGTCGACGAGCGGGGCATCGAGCTCTACGAGGCGCAGGAGGAGGCGATCCTCGAGCTGCTCGCCGGCCGCCACGTCGTGCTCGCCACACCGACCGGGTCGGGCAAGTCGCTGGTGGCGCTCGCCGGGCACTTCGCCGCGTTCGCCCGGGGCGAGCGCTCGGTCTACACCGCCCCGATCAAGGCGCTCGTCAGCGAGAAGTTCTTCGATCTCTGCCGGGCCTTCGGCTCCGACCAGGTCGGCATGGTCACGGGCGACGCGTCGGTGAACCCGGACGCGCCGATCATCTGCTGCACCGCGGAGATCCTCGCCAACATGTCGCTGCGCCGGGGCGCGGACACGCCGTTCGACCTCGCCGTCTCCGACGAGTTCCACTACTACGGCGACCCGCAGCGGGGCTGGGCGTGGCAGGTGCCGCTGCTCGAGATGACCCGCACCCGGTGGTTGCTGATGTCGGCGACGCTGGGCGACACCACGAAGCTCCGCGACGACCTCGAGGCGCGGACCGGATGCGAGGTCGCGCTCGTCAGGGCGAGCGAGCGGCCGGTGCCCCTCGACGTCGAGTACCGCGAGACCACCCTGCTCGAGTCGATCGAGGAGCTGCTCGACACCCGCCGCACGCCGATCTACCTCGTGCACTTCACCCAGAAGGAAGCGACCCAGCGGGCCCAGGAGCTCACCAGCGTCAACCTCCTGTCCAAGAGCGAGAAGGCCGCGGTCGCCGAGGCGATCGGCGGCTTCCGCTTCGACCCCGGCTTCGGTCGCGACCTCGCCCGGTGGCTGCGCCACGGGGTCGGAGTGCACCACGCGGGCATGCTCCCCAAGTACCGGCTCCTGGTCGAGAAGCTGGCCCAGGGCGGCCACCTCCGGGTGATCTGCGGGACCGACACGCTGGGCGTCGGGGTGAACCTGCCGATCCGCACCGTGCTGTTCACCCAGCTCTGCAAGTACGACGGCGTCGGCGTGCGCGTGCTGTCGGTGCGGGAGTTCCAGCAGATCGCCGGGCGGGCCGGGCGCAAGGGGCTTGACACCGCGGGCACGGTCTGGGTGCAGGCCCCCGAGTACGTCGTCGAGAACAAGAAGATCGCCCAGAAGGTCGCCGACGACCCGAAGAAGGGCAAGAAGCTGCGGCGCAAGAAGCCGCCCGAGCGCGGCTTCGCGCACTGGGAGGAGGGCACGCTCGACAAGCTCTGGGACGGCGAGCCCGAGCGGCTCGACTCCAGCTTCGCCGTCAGCCACTCGATGATCCTCAACCTGCTCGACCGGCCCGGCGACGGGTGCCGGGCGATCCGGGAGCTGCTGGTCGACAACCACGAGCCCCGCACGCGGGTCCGGCGCCACGTCCGGCGGGCGATCGCGATCTACCGGTCGCTGGTCGAGGCCGAGATCGTCGAGCTGCTCGACGAACCCGACGACGAGGGCCGCCTCGTGCGACTGACCGTCGACCTCCAGGACGAGTTCCGCCTCAACCAGGCCCTCTCACCCTTCGTCCTCGACGCCGTCGAGCTGCTCGACCGTGAGTCACCCTCGTACGCGCTCGACGTCGTGTCGGTCGTCGAGTCGGTCCTGGAGAACCCCACCGTCGTGCTCGTCGCCCAGCTCGACCAGGCCAAGACCGCGCTCGTCAACGAGATGAAGGCGGCCGGCGTCGAGTACGAGGAGCGCATGGAGCGCCTCGACGAGGTCACCTGGCCCAAACCCCTGGCCGAGCCGCTCTACGACGCGTTCAACGCCTGGCGGGTCCACCACCCGTGGATCGAGGGCGAGACGGTGAAGCCGAAGTCGGTCGTGCGCGACCTCTTCGAGCGGGCGATGGGGTTCCACGACTACGTCCGTCACTACGGGCTCAAGCGGTCCGAGGGCGTGCTGCTCCGCTACCTCACCGACGCCTACCGGGCGATGGTGCAGACCGTCCCGGAGTGGGCTCGCACCGACGACGTCGACGACGTGACCGAGTGGCTCGGCGCGCTGGTGCGCGGCGTCGACGCCTCGATGATCGAGGAGTGGGAGCGCCTCCGCGACCCCGACCAGGTCGCGGAGGTGGTCGCCGCGCCCGACGAGCTGCCCGTGACCGTCGACGTCACCCGCAACACCCGCGCCTTCCGGGTGCTGGTCCGCAACGAGATGTTCCGCTGGGTGCAGCTGCTCGCCCGCCGCGAGCACGCGGAGCTGGCCGAGCTCGACGCGCCGGAGGGCGCGCCGCGATGGACGGCCGAGGCCCTCGCCGAGGCCATCGCCCCGTACTGGGACGACCACGACGAGATCCGCACCGACCCCGAGGCCCGGGCGCCGGCGCACTTCGTGCTCGACGGCACGACGGTCGAGCAGACGCTGGTCGACCCGGCCGGCTTCCACGAGTGGGTGCTCGTCGGCGAGCTCGACGTCGAGGGGTCGCGGGCCGACGGGCGAGCCGTGCTTCGGCTCGCCCGCATCGAGCACCGCTGAGCGACGGGCCCCTACGACGCCGGCTCGGCCGGCTGCATGATCGAGAACATCGCCCCCTGCGGGTCCTGCACCACGGCGATGATCCCCGGCGGCGACGGCGTGGGCGGGTTGACCACCGCACCGCCGGCTGCGGTCACCGCAGCGATCGTCGCCTCGGCGTCGTCGACCGCGAAGTAGACACCCCAGTGCGGGGGCATGCCGTCCATCGGTGGCGCCATCGCGCCGCCGATCCCCTCGCCGTCGAGCGTGAACACCGTGTACGTGCCCATCTCGCCCATGTCCATCTCCTGGGTCCCCCAGCCGAGCACCTCGCCGTAGAACGCGGCTGCGGCCGGCACGTCCGGCGAGATCAGCTCGTTCCAGATCAGCGCGCCGTGCTCGTTGACCACCTGGGCACCGATGTGCTCCTTCGGCTGCCACAGGCTGATGACCCCGCCGCTCGGGTCGACGATCACGGCCATCACGCCGGCGTCCATGACGTCGAAGGGCGGCGCCATCACCTTGCCGCCGGCCCCCTCGACCCTGCCCACGGTGGCGGCCATGTCGTCGACGGTCACGTAGCTGTTCCACATGGGCGGCAGGCCCATCTCGCGCTGCTCGTCGGGCTGGGTCATCATCCCGGCCGTCGCGCTCCCGGCCTTGCTGGCCATGACGTACGAGCCGCCCTGGTCCGTGGGGTTCTCCTCGAAGGACCAGCCGAACAGCTCGGCGTAGAAGGCCCGGGCGCCGGCGACGTCGGTCGTCGCCAGGTCGATCCACGACGGCGTGCCGTGGGCGTAGGACGTGCGAGTCGGCATCAGATCTCCCCTGGTGTGACGACCGCCACAGCGTACTACGCGTTCTGTAGCGGACAAGGGTGATTGTTGTAGTAGCAGGGGTGCTGCCGTACCGTCGAGAGCGTGGCCCGCCGCACCTACGCCCAGTTCTGCCCCGCCGCCCGGCTCCTCGACCTGGTCGGCGAGCGCTGGACGCTGCTGGTGCTGCGGGAGCTGCTCGCGGGCCCGATGCGGTGGAAGGACCTCGACGACGCGCTCCCCGGCATCGGGCCGACCCTGCTCTCGCAGCGGCTGCGCGACCTGGAGGCGGCGGGGTACGTGCGCCGGATCGACCTCCCGCCGCCGGCGGCGCGGACCGTCTACGAGCTCAGCCGGACCGGCCGCGACCTCGAGCCCGTCCTCATGGCGCTCGGGCGGGCCGGCGTGCCACTGCTCGACGAGCCGACCGACGACCAGCCGCTGCTCGACCGGGTGCTGCGCTTCGGCGTGAAGTCCATGGCGATCACCGAGGCGCTCGACGAGCGCGAGCTCGTGCTGGCCCTCGACCTCGACGAGCTCCAGGTCACGCTGACGATCGGCCCCCGCCGCGACGACGACGGTCGCTTCGTCCGCTTCCACGAGCGCATGCAGGTCGCGGACGGCGCGGTCGACGATGCCGAGGTCCGCCTGACCGGCTCCCTGGCGATCGTCGTCTGGTGCCACCAGGGGGCGCTCACCCGGGACCAGGCCCTCGCCGAGCTCGGGGTGACCGGGGCACCCGACGCCGTGGAGTACGCCCTGGACGTGCTGGGCCTCCGCTGATCGGGTCTTCGGTCCCTTCCCCGTCCGCCCCCCGTCGGGCACCATCGGCGCCGTTGCCGGAGGGGGAGACGATGGAACAGACGACCGACCGCGGGTCGGCGCTCACGCCGCACGCCACGTTCGACCGCGAGCTGGCCTCGCTGGAGTCCGCCGTGCAGGCCCAGGCGGAGCAGGTCGCGGCGATCCTGGAAGCGACGATCGATCGTCTCGCGAGCGACCGTGTCGACGCCGCCGCGGTGGACGCAGAGGACGACGCCGTCGACCAGGCGCACGTCGCGATCGAACAGGAGGCCATCCTGATGATCGCCCGGCGCCAGCCGGTCGCCGGCGACCTGCGCCACATCCTGGCGTTGCTGCGCACGGCTCTCCACCTCGAGCGGATCGCCGACGGGGCCGTCGACGTCGCCGGCCTGCTCGCGGCCCATGGCCCGGTGCCGTCGGACCGCCTGCGGGAGGTGCTCGGCGACATGGTGCGCCTCGATCTGGCGATGATCGAGACCGCGCTGCGCTCGCTCCACGACAAGGACCAGGGCGTGGCACTCGAGGTCGAGGAGATCCACCGTGACCTCGAGCGGCGTCGCGCCGAGGCGTTCGAGCTCATCACCGCGGGCCCGGCGGACAGCGAGCAACTCCCACTGCTGCTCTCGATGGACCGCATCGGCCGGGTGCTCGAACGGGCCGGTGAGCACGCGGTGGACATCGCCGAGGAGGCGTGGTTCCTCGCCACCGGCGAGTCGCGGGAGTTCGGGCGGGCGCACGCGGCCGACTGAGGGCGTTGCCCGACCCTGCGACGATGAGGGGGTGGCAGCGCTGGACGACCGATTGGCCGACCTGCTCGGTTCGGAGGTCCGGCGCGCCTCGCGCGTGACCGGCGGCGACGTCAGCGACGCCCGTCGGGTCGAGCTCGCCGACGGCCGGGTGGTGTTCGCGAAGACCCACGCCGCTCCGCCGGCCGGCTTCTTCACCACCGAGGCCGCCGGCCTCGACTGGCTGCGGGACGCCGACTCGGTCGCGGTGCCGGAGGTCCTGGCCGTCTCCGACGAGCCGCCGGCGGTGCTCGTGTTGGCGTGGATCGACGAGGGCGTGCGGGTGGCGGCCACCGAGGCCGAGCTCGGTCGTTCGCTGGCCGGGCTGCACCGCAGCGGTGCGACGGCCTTCGGACGGGAGGATCGCCGCACGACCGGCAGCCTGGCCCTGCCCAACGACCCCTGCGCCACGTGGGCGGAGTTCTTCGCCGAGCGCCGCCTCCGGCCGCTCGCTCGCATCGCCGCGGACCGAGCGGCGCTCGACCCGTCGGCCATCGACGGCATCGAGGCGATCGCCGACCGCCTCGATCTCGTGGGCGGCCCGGCGGAGCCGCCGGCTCGACTGCACGGCGACCTCTGGGCCGGCAACCGCCTCGTCGACGCCGCGGGCCGCAACTGGCTGATCGACCCGGCCGCCCACGGCGGGCACCGGGAGTTCGATCTGGCGATGATGCGGCTCTTCGGCGGCTACGGGGACGCCTGCTTCGCCGCCTACGACGAGCACCACCCGCTCGCCGATGGTTGGGAGGAGCGCGTCGAGCTCCACCAGCTCGCTCCGCTGGTGGTCCACGCGATCAAGTTCGGGCACGCGTACGTGCCGGCGGTCCGCGCCGCCGTCGTCCGGCACCGCTGAGCGGGCCGGGCCGGCTGAGGCGTCTATCGTCGCTCCACTGATGGATGGACGAGAGCGTGCCGAGCGGCGGTTCGAGGAGCGGTTCGGGCACGACGCGCCGATCGTGGTGCGGGCCCCCGGTCGGGTGAACCTCATCGGTGAGCACACCGACTACAACGACGGCTTCGTGTTCCCGCTGGCCCTGCCCTGCGCCACCTGGATCGCCGCCGGCCCGGCCGACGCAACGAGCGTGGAGTCCGAGGACTTCGGGCTGGCGACGCTCGACGCCGACGGCGCCTCGTCCGGGTGGGGCCGCTACGTCGCCGCCGTCCGGTCCGTCCTGCTCGACGCCGGGATGCCGTGGCACGACCTCCGCGGGGCGGTGACCACCGATATCCCCCACGGCGCCTCGCTCAGCTCCTCGGCCGCGCTGGAGGTCGCGCTGCTCCTCGCGCAGGCCGCCGCCCGCGTCGACCGGCCGGCACCGGAGGACGTCGCACGGCTCGCACAGGAGGCCGAGCACCGGGCGGTCGGGCTGCCCAGCGGGATCATGGACCAGCTCATCTCGGCGAGGGCCACGGCCGGTGCGGCGCAGCTGATCGACTGCCGCAGTCTGGAGGGCACCGACCACGCGCTGCCCGACGACGTCACCGTCGTCGTGCTCGACACCATGACCCGTCGGGAGCTGGCCGACTCCGAGTACGCGCTGCGACGGGCCGCCTGTGAGCGGGTCGCGGCGGCCGCCGGTGTCGCAGCCCTGCGCGATCTCGACCTCGACGGCCTCGCTGCGCTGACCGACCTCGACGCCACCGACCGTCGACGGGCGCGCCACGTCATCGAGGAGAACGATCGCACGCTCGCCGCCGCCAGCGCGATGGACCGGAGCGACAGCACGACGCTGGGCCAGCTCATGGACGCCTCACACGAGAGCCTCCGGGACCTGTACGAGGTCTCCGGCCCGGCGCTCGACGCCATGGTCGAGGCCTCGCAGGCCAGCTCGGGCTGCCTGGGTGCCCGGATGACCGGCGGTGGCTTCGCGGGCTGCACCGTCGCGCTGGTCCGCACCGACGCGGTCGGGGACTTCTCCCACGAGGTCAGCGAGCGGTTCGTCGCCGGGGGCGGTGAGACGCCGCGGGTGATCGACGGCACGCCGAGCGCCGGCGCCTCGATCGAGCGCGCCCCGTGAGCAGCGTCCTCGCTCGGGCCGGCGACCTCGGCGACGGCCGCATCGACAACTGGATCATCGACGCCTCGGTGCACGTCACGACCGGCATCGCCGTGCTCGTCACGATGACCATCGCGGCGGGTTGGATCCTCCGGCTCGCCCTGGTGGGAGCGACGCTCGACCGGATCGGTCGGTGGACGCTCGTCGTCGCCCAGGTCGTCCTCGGCCTGCAGATCCTCCTGGGCATCAAGCTGCTCGACCAGGGGCAGGGCATCGGTCAGCTCTACATCCACTACGTCGGCGGGCTGCTCCCGATGGGCGCCTTCCTCGCCGGCGGCTGGTTCGCCCGGGGTGACTCGCCGCGGTCGACGCGCGTGCTGGCTGCACTCGTGACCCTCGGCTGGCTGTCGGCGACGATGGCCTTCGTGATCGGCCGCGCCTACGTCAACCGCTGAACGCCGCCCGGGCCGAGGAGTCAGTCCAGGCTGAAGCCGCGGCGGTAGGGCAGCAGGGTCTCGTCGACCTGGAAGCCGAGGCCGTCGTAGAGCCGGCGGGCGGCCTCGTTGTCCTCCCGGACGGTGAGGTGCACGTGGCTGGCGCCCCGCTCGAGCAGCGCCCGGCAGGCGGAGCGGACGAGGGCGTCGCCGAGGCGGGCACCGCGGAGGTCGGGGTCGACACCGACGAAGTCGAGGTAGCCCGAGCCGTCGGACTGGAGCTCGGCAGCCGCGTACCCGACGACCGCGCCCTCGAGCACGGCCACGAGCACGACGTCGTGGCCGCTGGCGCCCGCGATGAGCTGGTCGCCCGTGTAGTGGGTGCCGGGGAAGAGCCCGTCGTGGAGTCGGATCACGTCGGCGTGGTCGCGGTCGATCATCGGGCGGACCAGCGCGTCGCCGTCGACGTGCTCGGGGGCCCGGTCGATCGAGAGGATGGTCGAGGCCGTCTGCCGTTCGAGGCCGTGTCGTCGGCACCACTCGGCCATCTCGACGTTCTCCGGGGTGGCGACGGCCTCCTCCTGGACGATGCCGGCCGGGAGCCGGTCGCGTGCGACGGCCAGCAGCGCGTCGGCGACGGCGTCGAAGGAGCCCGGCTGGACGAAGGGCCCCCACCACCAGACGCGACCGATCCCGTCGTCGACCTCGGCGAGCAGCCAACCGAGCAGGCGGTCGCCGTCGCAGGCGACCACGGTGTGCACGGCCCAGTCGTCGATGCCGAGCACCTCGTCGCGGATCGCTGCGTGGCTGTCACCGACGTAGGCGCACGAGGTGGCCGGCTCGCGCTGGCACGCGACGGCGAGCGCGACGAGCTCGTCGAGCTCGCTGTCCATGGCCACCCTCACCTCCACGTCCCCCATTGTCGCAAACCTGACGCCGGTACCGAGCCCCACCCCCGTCCGGGGCGGTCAGTCGGTGAACCAGCCGCCGTGCGGGTGCAGCAGCGCGCCCGTCACGTAGGACGACTCCGGGCCGGCCAGGAACATCGCGACGTTGGCCACCTCGTCCGGTGTCCCCTTGCGCAGCGCGGGGATCCGCATCAGGAGCAGCTCGTCCATGCCCTCGACCTCGTCGAGCGCGGCGGTCATGTTCGTCTGGATGTACCCCGGGCCGATGGCGTTGACGCGCACGCCGGTCGGTGCGACGGATCGGGCCAGGTGCTTGGTCATCATCCACACCCCGGCCTTGGACGTGCAGTAGGCGAGCGGGCCGGCGGTCGGGTCCTTGGCCGCGATCGACGCGATCGTGACGATCGAGCCCGGCCGTTCGTCCTCGATCATCCAGCGGACCGCGAGCTGCGCCGCGTGGAAGGTGCCGGTGAGGTTGACGTCCAGCACCCGCTGCCAGTCGGCGACGTCCAGGTCGAGGGCGGCCTCCCAGGGCCGGTCGATCGCGGCCATGCGCTCCTCGATCCGGGCGGTCTCCTTGTCGATCTCGCCGGAGACGTATTCGCCGTGGGAGACCCCGGCCGCGGTGACGAGCACGTCGACCGAGCCGTGGGCGTCCACCGCGTGAGCGATCATTCCCTCGTTGTCCTCCCGGCTGACCGCGTCGAGCCGCACCCCCGACGCCGTGGCACCCGCCTCGACCAGGGCATCGACCGTCTCGGTGACGCGGTCCTCCTGGAGGTCGGCGACGACGACGGCCGCCCCCTCCCGGGCGAACCGCTCGCAACAGGCCCGGCCGATGCCGTTCGCCCCGCCGGTCACGACCGCGGTCTTCCCCTCGAGCGCTCCTGCCATGCTCCCCATCCCCTCCGTCGAGCCCGCGTGAACGTAGTCCGCGCGAAAGACGGGCATCGCGCCGCGCCACGCGGCAGGATCTGGGAGTGCAGCCGGACCTCACCACCAGGTTCCGCACCGGCGACCCCGACGCCGTGCGGGAGGTCTACCGCCGTTACGCCGGGCCCGTGACCACCGTGGCGATGTCGGTGCTGCACGACCGGGAGCTCGCCGCCGACGCCGTCCAGCAGACGTTCGTGAAGGCTTGGAAGGCGGCGGCCTCCTTCGACGCCGATCGGGAGCTCGCACCCTGGCTGTACTCGATCGCCCGCCGCACGGCGATCGACGTGCTGCGCGCGGAGTCCACCCCCACCCGGGGCGGCCACGCCCCCGAGCAGGACCAGGCGGTCGAGTCGATCGGCTTCGAGCGGACCTGGGAGGCCTACGAGGTGCGGCGAGCGGTCGAGGACCTGCCCGACGGTGAGCGCGAGGTCGTCCAGCTGTCCCACGGCGCCGGCATGACCCACGCCGAGATCGCCGACCGCCTCGGCATCCCGCCGGGCACCGTCAAGAGCCGCTCCAACCGGGCCCACCGACGCCTCGCCGCCGCCCTCAACCACCTCGCTCCGGGGGCGGCGTGATGTCCGCGAACCATCCGGCGGTCCGTACCGTACTGATGGGCGGAGACGAAGCACGATGAACGACGACCACCATCCCCTCGACGACGAACTGGACCCCGACGAGCTCGCCGCGCTCGAGGGGCTGCTGAGCAACGACGCCGTCTGGGTCGAGCCCCCGGCCGACCTCGAGGACGCCGTCGTCGCGGCGATCACCGCCGAGGCGGCCACGAGCGGCGTCGCGCCCCCCACCGCCGCCCCCGCACCGCCGCCGATGACCGCCCGGCCGAGCGAGTCGACCGGCTCGACCGACAACGTGGTGGCCTTCCGCCGCCGGGCGCTGCCGGTGCTCGGGGCCGCGGCCGCCATCGTCCTGGCCGTCTTCGGGCTGACCACGCTGTTCAGCGGCGGCGACGACGGACCCGAGGGTCGCATCGTCGAGCTGGCCGGTACCGACCTCGCCCCCGGCGCCTCGGCCGAGGCCGACGTCGTCGACACGCCGGCCGGGGTGAAGATCCTGCTCGACGTGAGCGACCTCCCCCCGGCGCCGGAGGGCGGCTTCTACCAGGCCTGGGTCCGCAACGCCGACGGCGGCGTGAGCGCCGGCACCTTCCACCTGCGGGGTGGCGACGGCGAGATCGAGCTGTGGAGCGGGGTCCCGATCGACGAGTACCCGATCATCACCGTCACCCTCCAGATGGAGGGCGAGGGCCCCGCGTCCTCGGGCCAGGTGGTCCTGCGGGGCGAGATCAGCCCCTCCTGATCAGCCCCTCCTGATCAGCCGGTCCTCAGGGCCTGGTCGAGGTCGGCCCAGAGGTCGTCGCGGGCCTCGATCCCGGTCGACAGCCGGAGCAGGTCCGGTGGTGCGATCGTGCGTGGGCCCTCGACCGGGGCGCGGTGCTCGATCAGCGACTCGACGCCCCCCAGCGAGGTCGCCCGGCGCCACAGCCGGGTCGAGCGGGCCACCCGGGCCGCGGCGTCGTGGCCGCCCGCCACCCGGATCGACGACATGGCGCCGAAGCCACCGTGCATCTGTCGGGCCGCGAGCTCGTGGCCGGGATGCGACGGCAGGCTCGGGTGCAGCACCTCGACCACCGCCGGGTGGGCCGCCAGACGAGCGGCCAACCACGCCGCCGTGTCGGAGGCGGTCCGGACGCGCAGGTGCAGGGTCCGCATCCCCCGCAGCAGCAGCCAGGCCTCGAAGGGGCCGAGCACGGCGCCCTGACGAGCCCGCCACCGCAGGAGCCCCTCCCAGGCGTCGTCGGCGGCGGCGGTCACGACGGCACCGGCGAGGACGTCGCTGTGACCGTTGAGGTACTTCGTGGCCGCGTGCACGACGAGATCGGCGCCGTGCTCGATCGGCCGTGACAGCACCGGCGTCGCGGCCGTCGAGTCGACCGCCAGCCGGGCCCCCGCCTCGTGGGCGATGCGGGCGATCGCCCCGATGTCGACGACCTCCCAGGTCGGGTTGGCCGGCGACTCGATCCAGACGAGCCGGGTGTCGCCCGGGCGGACCGCGGCGGACACGGCGTCGAGATCGGTCGCATCGACGAGGTCGAGCTCGAGCCCCCAGTCGGCGGCGAAGTCGCCCAACCACTCCCGCAGCACGAAGTACATCGTGCGGGCGGCGACCACGTGGTCGCCGGTGCGCAGCGAGCAGAACACCGCGGTGGCCGCGGCCTGCCCCGACGCGAACAGGGCGGCGTCGGCACCCCCCTCGAGCCGGGCGAGCAGCCGCTCGGCCGGGCGGGCCGTCGGGTTGTCGGGACGGGTGTAGACGAGCCCGGCGGCGTCGGGGACGTAGGTGGTCGACGGGTGGATGCCGGGGACGATCGCCCCGGTGGCCGGATCGGGTGCCGACCCGCCGTGTGCGGCCAGGGTCTCGGGGGCCAGGTCGTCGTCGAGCATCGGCCGAGGGTACGGCGGGACAGGGACCATCGGCCGATCTGGTTCGTTCGCGCTAGCTGGACGTCCACCAGGTGGTCGCGACGGTTCACCCCGGCGTCCGACGCCACGGGCGGCCTCGTGTCGCACGATGAGGACATGAACGACACCCCCGCCATCGAGCTGGCCGGCGTCACCAAGGTCTACGGCGAGCGAACCGTGCTCGACGTCGACCTGGTCGTCCAGGCCGGCGAGACGCTGGCGCTGCTCGGACCGAACGGCGCGGGCAAGTCCACGGCCACCGAGATCTGCGAGGGCTATCGCCGCCCGACCACGGGCACGGTCCGCGTGCTCGGCGCCGAGCCCCTCACCGCGAGCGCCGGGTGGCGTGCCCGGCTCGGCATCGTCACCCAGGAGACCGGCGCCTTCGATCGGCTCACGGTCACCGAGGCGGTCCGCCACCTGGCCGGCTTCTTCCCCGACCCGCTCGACGTCGAGGAGGTCCTCGACCTCGTCGAGCTGCGCCCCCAGGCCGACCAGCTCGTCGACGAGCTCTCGGGCGGCCAGCGCCGCCGCGTCGACCTGGCCTGCGGGCTGATCGGGCGACCCGAGCTGCTCTTCCTCGACGAGCCGACCACCGGGCTCGACCCCGAGATCCGACGCCGGCTGTGGGACGTCATCGCCGATCTGCGCGCCCGGGGGGTGACGATCCTGCTGACCACCCACTACCTCGACGAGGCCGAGGCGCTGGCCGACCGCATCGCCGTCATCGACAACGGGCGGCTGATCGCCCTGGACACGCCGTCGGCGCTCGGCGGGCGCTCGGCGGCCCAGGCCGTCGTGCGCTATCGGCCCGATTCCGACCGGGCGCTCGCCGCCGCCCGCTCGCTGGGAGCGAGCACCGACTCCGAGGGCCGGGCCGAGCTGCCGACCGGCGAACCCGGCCTGTTGATCGCCCGACTCGTCGCCGAGGTCGGCGGCGACCTGCCCGAGCTGACCGTCACCCGCCCGACCCTGGAGGACGTCTACCTCCGCCTGGTCGACCACGCAGAGGAGGTCTCGTGACCGCCACCCGCACCGCCCCCGTCGGACTGCTCGCCGCGTCGGCGAGCCGGGTCCGCATCGAGCTGCTCCG
Organism: Actinomycetota bacterium; assembly: GCA_039818945.1. Lineage (GTDB taxonomy): Bacteria > Actinomycetota > Acidimicrobiia > Acidimicrobiales > Poriferisodalaceae > JBCBSZ01. Next base: position 52,049 of record JBCBSZ010000013.1, on the reverse strand, counting down.
GTTCCGCCGGACCCGTGAGCAGGTGGTCTTCACGTTCGCCCTGCCGATCGCCCTCTACACGCTGCTGGCCACCGTGCTCGACGGCGAGATCGGGCAGACCGGCGTGGACTTCAGCAGCTACCTCCTCGCCGGCCTGGTGGCGTCGGTGGCGCTCAACGTCGGCGTCGCCGACCTGGCGCCGATGCTGGCGCTGGAGAAGTCCGACGGCACGACCAAGCGGCTCGCCGGCACGCCGATGCCTCCGGCGGCCTACGTCATCGGCAAGCTGGGCTACGTCCTCGTCCTCGCCGTGGTGCAGACGGCGACGCTGATCGTCATCGGCGCGCTCGTCTTCGGCGCCGACCTCCCGGACACCGAGGGCTGGTTCACGCTCGCCTGGGTCCTCGTGCTCGGCCTGACCTCGGCGTTCCTGCTCGGCATCGCCATCTCGACGCTCATCTCGAACCCGAAGTCGGCCAGCTCGGTCGTGAACTTCCCCTTCATCATCCTGCAGTTCATCTCGGGCATCTGGTTCATCTTCAGCGACCTCCCGACCTGGCTGCAGAACGTCGCCTCGATCTTCCCGCTGCGGTGGATGGCGCTGGGGATGCGCTCGGCCTTCCTCCCCGACTCGTTCGCCGCGGTGGAGCCCGGCGGCACGTGGCAGCTCGGTAACGTCGCCCTCGTGCTGGGGATCTGGACCGTGGGCGGGCTGGCCGTCGTGCTGACCCGGTTCCGGCTGCGCACCGAGCGATGACCGCCACCGAGCTGCCGGCCGAGGTGATGGAGGACCGCTTCACCGCCCGCGGCTTCCACATCGCCCACTCGGCGATGCTCGCCGTCCTGTTCATCATCCACCTGACGGTCGACGGCCGACTCCCCGGCGTCGCCGCAGCGCTCGTCGTCGCCTCGGTGGTGTGGGCGGTGGTCGTGGTGCGGCTCGGCTGGATGGGCGGGGGGCCGGACATCCCCCGGGCGGTCGTGGCGTGGCTCGGGTTCGTGCTGCCGTGGATCGCGCTCGTCGAGCTGGAGACGTTCTGGCTCCAGGCGCTGTTCACGGTCTTCCCGATGACCTTCGTGACCCTGGTCGCGCCGTGGTCCCTCGCCGCCGCGCTGGTGCCGGCGGCGACCTGGTCGGCCCAGGAGCTGCAGACCGACGACCCCAGCCTCATCGAGTGGCTGGTCCTCCCTGTCCTGACGTGGTTGCTGAGCTGCGCGTTCTCGATCTGGATCGAGCGCGTGATCGACCAGAGCGAGGAACGGGCGGAGCTGCTCGCCGCCCTCGCCGCGACGAGGGCCGAGCTGGCGGAGATCGAGCGGGAGGAGGCCATCCGCTCCGAGCGTGAGCGCATGGCCCGGGAGATCCACGACACGCTCGCCCAGGGGTTCACCAGCATCGTGCTGCACAGCCGGGCGGCGCTCAGCCGCCTCCCCGAGGGCGATCCGGCGACCACGACGCTCCGACTCGTCGAGGGGGTCGCCTCCGAGCACCTCGCCGAGGCCCGACGCCTCGTCCACGCCGGGCCGCGCGACACGCTCGGCACCCAGTCCCTGGTCGACGCGCTGCGTCGGGTGGCCGAGGCCGAACCGCCCCGCGCCCACCTCCACGTCGACGGCGAGGTGGCCGGGCTCGGCGGCACCGTCGACGTCGCCGTGCTGCGCATCGCCCAGGAGGCCGTCGCCAACGCCCGCAAGCACGCCGGGGCGTCGCGCATCGACGTGACGATCTCGCGCTCGGGCGGACAGGTGCTGCTCGACGTCGTCGACGACGGCGGCGGCTTCGACCCCGGCGACGCGCCGACCGACGTCGCCGGCTCGGTCGGCGGGCACGGACTGGTCGGGATGCGGCAGCGCGCCGCCGAGCTCGGCGGTTCGCTCGTCATCGACAGCGAGCCCGGACAGGGCACCTCGATCTCCGCAGCGCTGCCGGTCGAGGCGGTCGAGTTGGGCTCGGCGCCGTGATCACGGTGGTGCTGGTCGACGATCACCCGATCGTGCGGGCGGGGATCCGCCAGGTCGTCGAGGCCGACGGTGACGTCGAGGTCATCGCCGAGGCGGGCGACGGCGCCGAGGCGGTCACCGTCGTGCGGCGGACCCGACCCGACGTGGTGCTGATGGACCTCCGCATGCCCGATCTCGACGGCGTGAGCGCCACACAGCGTCTCCGCGCCGACCTTCCCGACACGCAGGTCCTCGTGCTGACGACCTACGACACCGACGACCTGATCGTCCAGGCGGTCGAGGCCGGCGCGGTGGGCTACCTGCTGAAGGACACCGAACCCGACGACCTGCGCGGTGCGATCCGCCGGGCGGCCGCCGGTGAGACCGTGCTCAGCCCGCCGGTCGCCGCCCGGCTCGTGCAGCGGCTCCGCGCCCCCGACCCGACCACGCTCACGCCCCGCGAGCTCGAGATCCTCGGCCAGGTCGCGGAGGGCCGCACCAACGCCGAGATCGCCGAGGCCCTGCACGTGGGGCGGGCGACCGTGAAGACCCACCTGCTGCACATCTTCGACAAGCTCGGCGTCAACGACCGCACGGCGGCGGTGGCCACGGCCTTCCGACGCGGGATCCTCACCCCACCATCGCCGGAGCGCTGACCTGCCCTCAGCCGGTCCAGGCGGTCCGGTCGGCCGGGTGCCACGGGTGCACCCGCACGACAGCGTCGCCGTCGAGGGGGCCGTGGACGTGCGGGAACCGCTGCCCCGGGTACACCTCCGGCCACCGGACGTCGGCGTCGAGGCGCTCGACGTCGAGCTCGACGAGCACGAGGTCGTCGACGTGGGCCATCCAGCGCTCGGTCGTGGCCACGACCTGCGCCGCGGTCGAGCAGTGCGCGAAGCCCTCGGTCACCAGCGACGGAGGTTCGAGCGACCCGGTCGCCACGAGCTGCTCGGCGTCGGCCGGGGTGGTGATGTGGAAGATCCGACGGCCGACCGACTCGCCGACCGGGGGCTTGACGAGGCGGAGATGGAGGAACAGCGGGACGTCGCGCCATCGGCTGAGCTCGTCGGGATCGGTCGGCTCGCGCAGCGCCTCGATGACCAGGCCGGCGTCCTCGATGGCCCGGCTGTAGTCCACGAGTGGCCGGTGCTCGGAGGCGAACCGGATCGTGAGCCCGTCACGCTCGAAGGTCTCGTCGGTGCGGCGCCGGGCCACGTAGCCCTGACCGATCACGAACGGAGCGCCCCGGGCCTCGCCACCCCACCGGCCGCAGCTGTTGATCGGGTGCACGATCGCGACCACCGCCCGACCGCCCGGCTCGAGCACTCGACCGATCTCGACGAACGACGCCTCGAACGCGTCGATGTCCTGCAGGGACATGAACGCGACGACGAGGTCGACGGCGCCGTCGGGCACGGGGAGGGCCGCCGCATCGCCCCGGAGCATCGGGCCGGCGTCCTCGTGGGTCGCGGCGGCGGTGGCCATGCTCGCCGACGGCTCGACGCCCACGACGTCGTGGCCGAGCAGAGCGAGGTCGCGGGCCACGCGGCCCTCGCCGGCGCCCACGTCGAGCGTCCGCCGGCCGGGTGTCGGCAGGATGCCGAGGAGCTGCCGCCGGTGGTGCTTCCAGTAGGCGTCGTGGCCCGGCGTTCGAACCCAGGCGATCCACCGCTCGGCCTCACGGTCCCACTCGTCGCGCATCGTCGCACCCATGCAGACCAGTGTCGCGGCCCTACCCTGGTCGCCGTGGCCGTGAACGTCTACGTCAGCGACCCCGGGGTCGACATCCGCTTCGACGGACTCGACGCCGCGTGGACCCTGCGACGGCGGATCCACGTGCCCGTCGAGCAGCTCGTGTCCGCACGGGTCGAGCGGACCGAGGTCGCCCGCCGCGAGCTCGGCTGGCGCCTCGGTGGCACCTACCTCCCGGGGGTCGTCGCCGCGGGCCGCTACACGTTCCGCCCACCGCGGGAGGGCGAGCGCCAGCTCTGGTGCGTGTTCCGCGACCCGGAGGTGCTCGTGATCGAGACCTCCGCTCCGACCATCACCCGCATCGTGCTCCAGCACCCCGACCGTCACGACCTCGCCTGGTGGATCGGCGAGCGGGCGGCGGGCGACGGGTCCGCCGCCTGACGTGCGGCGTCGCCTCCTCCCGCTCCTCGCCCTCCTGGCGGCCGGTCTGCTCGTCGTCGCGCCGCCCGCGGCGGCCCAGACCGGGTGCGACGAGCTGGTCTTCGACGAGACCGGCGAGCTCGACGTCGCCGAGCTCGAGGCCGCGGCCGAGGACCTCCGCTCGCTGGGGCCCGAGCCGCGCATCCGGGCGGTGGAGGACGCCGGCGGCAACGCCGACCTCTGGGCCTCCGACGAGGCCGAGCGCTGCACCTCGTGGCAGGGCCCGGAGGGGGGCTTTCGCACCAACCTCGTGGTCGTCATGGTCAGCCTCGACCGCCAGAGCGGCGTGTTCTTCGGCGACCAGTGGGCGGACGAGCTGACCGAGCCCCAGCCCGAGATCCGCTCGTCGATGAGCCCGTTCTTCCAGGACGGCGACTTCACCGGCGGCCTCCTGGCCGGCATCGACGGCGTCACCGAGGCGATCACCGATCCGGCGCCGGTGGCCGCTCCGTCGGACGGTGGGGGCGACGACGGCGGATCGAACGCCGGGCTGGCCTGGGCGGTCGTCGGGCTCGCCGGCGTCGCCGCAGCCGGGTTCGGCGGCAACGAGGTGGTGAAGCGGCGCCGCCGGCGGCGCGACAGCGAGCTCGCGGCCGAGGAGGCCGAGGGTCAGGTCAGTGCCCGCTTCCTCGACCTCCAGGAGCGCTGGGACGTGTCGTCGATCCGCGCCGAGGCGCTCCTCGACGACGCCGCCGACGACGAGTACCCGGGCCTGCAGCTCCGCCTGGCCGAGCTCGCCTCCGGCCTCGGCCGGGTCGGGGTCGGCATGACCGACGCGCCGGTCGGCACCGGCAGCTCGGTGGAGGAGACCACCGCGAGGGCCGAGCACTACACCGAGCTGGCCTCGATCCTCGACGACGTCGAGCGGCTCTTCGACGACCTCGACGCGGTCGTCGACGCGGAGCACACCGAGAAGGGCACGCTGCTCGGGCTGCTCGAGGGCCGGGGGGCCCGGATGGCTGCGCTCGACGCCGACATCGACACCGCCGAGGCCGACGGATGGATCGTCGGTCCGGCCCGGGCACAGGCCGACCGGATCGCCGAGCTGTTCGACTCGTCGGCGGCGCTCGTGACCGAACGCCGATTCGACTCCGCCGAGGCCCCGGCGAACGAGGCCGACGCCCTCCTCGTGTCCGCCCACCGGTGGCTCGTGTCCCGCCCGGAGCTCGCGGCGCAGAGCCGAACCGATCACGCCGAGCTCATCGCCCATCGCAGCGATCTGACCAACGACCTCGACCACGCCGATCGGGTGCTCACCGATCTCACCGCTGAGCACCCGCGCCGGGCGTTCGCCGACCACGCCGACCTCAAGGAATGGGGGGCCAGGGAGCTCGCCCGCTTCGACTCGCTCCTCGTCGAGGCCGACACCTCTGCCGCCGGCGACGAGCAACGGTTCGAGGACGCGCTCGAGCGACTCGCCGAGGCGCAGCGGGTCGCGGGCTCGATCGCCGGCCGGGTCGCCGCGCTCGATCGCCTCGACCACGAGCTGCGGGAGGCGGAGCGGGCGGCGCCCGAGGCCCTCACCTCGGCCACGACGAGCGCCCGCGCCGCTCGACGCTTCGTCGCCGAGCACGCCGACGAGCTCCTCGACTGGGACGAGCGGCTCGCTGCGGTCGCCGCCGACCTCGACGCCGCGACGGCGGAGGCCGAGCGCGACCGGCCGGACTGGCTGGTCGTGGTCCGACGCAGCGAGGCCGCTCAGCTCGCGGCCGACGCCGTCCGCCACGACGCCGCCCAGGAGCTGACGGCCGTGCGCGAGGCCCGCCGCGAGCTGGCCGAGCTCGAGGTCGACCTCGGCGCCCGCGCCGACGCGCTCGCCCGCTACGTCGACCGCAACCACGGCGACGTCCGCTCGGGTGTCGACGCGATCGCCCAGACCACCCGCGCCGCCCTGGACGACCGGTCCGACCAGAGCCCGGTGGAGCGCCTGGAGCGCCTCCGGGCCGTCGAGGAGACCCTCGGCCGGGCCGAGGAGGACGCCAACGCCGACGTCGCCGCGGCCCAACGGCGGCGACAGCGTCGCGGCGGCGTGATCCTGGTCGGCGGCGGCTGGCCGGGCGGCTTCAGCGGCGGTGGGTTCGGCGGCGGTGGCGGAGGCGGCGGCTTCGGGGGCTTCGGCGGGGGTGGCTTCGGCGGTGGGTTCGGCGGCGGTGGCATGGGTGGTGGCGGCGGCTCGTGGTGACCACGGGTCTGGCCGACGAGCTCGATGAGCTGGTCCGGACCCGGGCGGGCGAGTTGGGCGTCCCGGGCGTGGCCGTGGGCGTGGTCGACGGCGAGCGGGACCATCGCTGCTGCGTCGGCAGCCCCACGGTCGACGATCCGCGGCCGGTCGACGCGGCCACCCTCTTCCAGATCGGCTCCGTGTCGAAGCCGCTCACCGCGATCGTCGTCGCCGGGCTCGTCGCCGACGGGCTCCTCACGCCCGCCACCCGCCTGACCGAGGTGCTCGGCGACACCGGGTTGCCGGACGTGACCGTCGGCGACCTGCTCAGCCATCGTCTCGGCCTCGACGGCGACGCGCTGCTGTGCCGACCACCCGATGACCCGACCCCCGCAGGTGCGGTCGCTGCGCTGGCCGCTGCGGACGGCCTCGGCGCACCGGGCGTCGACTTCAGCTACTCCAACGCCGCCTACTCGGTCCTCGGTCGGGTCGTGGAGGTCATCGACGACCGGTCCTTCGCCGAGTCGCTGCGGCGCCGCCTCCTCCGACCGGTGCGCCTGCGCCGGACGGTCACCACCGCCGACGAGGCCGTGACCTCGGTCGTCGCGCTCCCCCACCAGTCCCACCCCGAGGGGGCAGAGCCGATCCCCGGCGGCATGGGCTGGCAGCCGCGCTGGGAGCTGGGCGCGCACGACACGGCACCCGCCGGGATGATCTCCTGCCTCGACGACCTGCTCCGCCTGCTCACCTGGCTGCTCGGCGATGGCGAACGCCCCATCTCGCCGGACGAGCGGCGGGCGCTGTGGGAGCCGGTCGTCGCCGTGCGACCGGGTGAGTCGATGGCCTCCGGATGGTTCGTGCGCGACCTCGACGGCGCGACGCTCGTCGGCCATCCCGGCGTCACCGCCGGGTACTGCACGCTGCTCTCGCTCGTCCCCGAACGCCGCTGCGGGTGGGTCGTGCTCACCAACGGCACGGCCGGTGCCCGGCTGCACGCCGAGATCGAGGCGCTCCTGCTCGACCGGCTGCTCGGCATCGATCTCACCGCGGCCGAGGACCCACCGCCCGACGGGGACGCCGCGGAGGCGGTGGGCACCTACGTCGGCGGCCTCGGGATCACCACGATCACGCCGAGCGGCGACACCACGACCCTGCGGGTCGAGCACGCCGCGCGGGACGACGGACGCTGGCAGCCCTTCCCCGACCCCCCGGCGGAGGTCGTGCGGCACGGTGAGCGGTTGATCGGCGCCGACCGCGACGGCCACCGGGTCGACATCCCGCTGCTCCGCGCCCCCGACGGACGGATCGACGCGATCCTGCGAGGCCGCCGGCGGCGAGAGCGAGAGGGATAACCCGCCCGAAACGCAGCGGTGCGAGACTGGTCCGATGCGAGTCGACGCCAACTTCTACGGGTCCGTGCCGATGCCCGACGCCGGGTGGGGCCCGCCCGCGTCGGTCGACCGCCGGTACGGCAACGAGGACTTCATCGCCTGCTACGACCACCTGACCCACTGGGCGGGCACGATGGACCGGCTCGGCTACGACACGATGTGGCTGACCGAGCACCACTTCCAGTACGAGGGCTACGAGGTCACCCCGAACCTCATCCTGTTCGGGCTCCACCTGGCCAAGGAGACCGAGCGGCTCCGGCTCGGTCAGATGTTCAACGTCGTGCCGCAGTGGCACCCGCTCCGGCTCGCCGAGGACGCGGCGATGATGCAGATCCTGACCGGCGACCGGATGCAGTTCGGCGTCGGCCGGGGCACGGTCCCCCGCGAGGCGCAGTCGCTGGGCGGGGTCGTGGCGTCGGGCGACAACGAGATGTCGGCCGAGCTCGACCGGGTGAACCGGGAGATCTTCGAGGAGTCGATGGAGATCATCAAGGCCGCCTGGTGGAACGAGCGGTTCTCCTTCAGCGGCAAGCACTTCACGCTGCCGCCTCCCGGCATCCCGGACCGGGGGTCCACGGTCAAGGACCTGACGCTGATCCCGAAGCCGATCGCCCCGATCGACATCTGGCAGGCGGTGACCTCGCCACCGACGCTCGACTACTGCGCCCGGGTGAGGCACCACGCGGTCATGCCGGCCCGCGGCCCGGCGAAGACCAAGGTGTGGTGGGACAACTTCGCCGAGGCGGCCGCCGGGCACGGCTGGGACCTGGCGCCGGGCGAGGCGCGCTGCCTCGCCATCAACTGCCACCTGGGCGACACCCGCGAGGCGGCGATCGCCTCCGGTCGGGGGCCCCACGACGAGTGGGTGAAGTTCCTCTCGCCCTACGGGCGGTTCCGGGCCTACGACGTGCCCGGCGGCGGCGAGACCCCGTTCGACCACCGGCCCTCGATCGAGGACACGATCGAGCAGCAGCAGATGGCGATCGGGTCGATCGACGAGGTGGTCGACATGCTCGGGACCTACCGCGAGCTCCTCGACCTCCAGCACGTCGTGCTCTTCTTCGACATGCCGGGGCTCACCCAGGAGCAGATGGATGAGCAGCTCCACCGGATGGCGGCGGAGGTCCTCCCCCAGCTCGGCGTGCAGCTCGACGCCGCTGGGTGAGGGAGTGGGGGGCTCAGCCTCGGCGGAACGGGCTGAGCCGGCCACCGGCTGACCGAGCGAGATCGACGAGCGAACGGATCGAGGACAACCTCGCTCGTCCGACCTCGAAGCTCAGTCGAGCCGGAGGCTGGTGATCGGCTGGTTCCGCCCAGGACCAGCTCGACCCCATGGGTCAGCTGGCCGCCTGCATCTGGCGCCGGCGACGACGGGTGTCCTCGAGCGCCACGGCCTCGTCACGGAGGCGCATGCCGCGGATGCCGACCTGACCGACCTCGGTGCCACAACCCGGGCAGCGGAGCTCGCCGGTCGAGGAGGCCGAGAAGCGGAGATCGTCGGGGTGCAGGACCAGCCACCGCTCGCCGTCGACCACCTCGACGACGTGCGAACCCTCGGCCACGTTGGAGGCCGGCACGGCGGCCAGCGGCCAGCCGAGACCGGTCGAGCACGAGGCGCAGGCCGGGGTGACGAGGTCGGGACGACGACGGGGGCGCAGCGGCGACGGCTCGGCGATGCGACCGGCGCGGCGCTCCTCGGGCGTCCAACCGCCCCAGACACCGTCGGCGACGCCGTTGCTCACGGCCTCGCCCCGGCACGCCTCGCGCACCGGGCAACGACCGCAGATCCGCTTGGCCCGTCCAACCAGCTGGCTGGAGAAGAACGTCTCGACCGGCTCGTCCTTGCAAGCGGCGTCGGTTCGCCAGTCTGCGATGTTGGGAGCCAGTTCGGTGGTGCTCATGTGGTTCCTCCTCGATCCACCGATGCATAGACGCGTGACCCCAGGGGGATCTCGCGTTTCCCGCGCAGATTTCTCGGAAGAAATCTCAGGGGTGAGCCGGTGCCGGCCGATGAGCGGCCGTGGGGAGGCGGAGCGCGGTCCACAGCGCGGCGATGGTGACGCCGATGACGGCCGCGATCGGGACCGCCCGGCCGTCGGTGAGGTCGGAGAGCACCCCGACCAGCGGCGGGCCGATGAGCCCGCCCAACCCCGTGGCCAGGAACACCAGGCCGAACGTCGTGCCCAGGCCCACGACGCCGAGCAGGTGGACGGTCACCTCCGGGCCGAGCGAGACGAAGCCGCCGTAGGAGATGCCGAGCAGGACCGCGAACAGGATGAGCAGCGGGTAGCGGCCACCCGCCACCAACCACACCAGGTAGGCGATCGGCTGCACCACGAGCGATCCCTGCAGGAGGCGGACGGAGCCGAAGCGGCCGGCCAGGGCGCCGATCGCGAGGCGGCCGAGGATGCTCGAGGCGCCGATGATCCCCACGAGCAGGGCCGCCCGGCTGCTCGTCACACCCTCGTCCTCGGCGAAGGGCACCACGAACGCGAAGGCCGTGAAGAGCGAGATCGACGTGAGCAGCGTCGTCCAGAACATGATCCGGAACGCCGGCTCGGGCCGGAGCTCGGCGAAGCGCTCCGCGAACGCCGGCTCCGGTGGCGCCTGCTCCTCGGCGCCGACGACGGCGCGGGGTGGGCGGACCACGCTGAGCACGAACAGCAGCAGCACGCCGTCGATGACCGCCAACGTCACGTAGGCCGTGCGCCAGCCCTCGCTGCTGATCACGCGCTCGGCGAGCGGCACGAGGGTGAGCGTGCCCAGGCCGTTGCCGGCCGAGACCACCCCGAGGGCGAGGGCCCGGCGCCGGACGAACCAGCGGCCGGCGGTGGCGTAGAGCGGGGTGACGAAGAGCCCGCAGCCGAGCCCCACCCCGATCCCGTAGGTGAAGTAGCCCAGCCAGAGCACCTGGACCTGCGAGGTGGCCAGCAACCCGCCGACGAGCAGCACGCCGCCGATCGCGACCAGCCGACGGGGCCCGACCCGGTCGCTGAGCGGCCCCGAGATCACGCCGGTCCCGAAGAACAGCAGCAGGGTGATGGCGAACACCAGCGCCGTCGACCCGCGACCGGCGTCGAACTCGTCGGCCATCGCGTCGAAGAAGGTGCCGAAGGTGTAGGCCGTCCCGAAGGACAGCGCGCCCGAGACGGCGATGGCGACGACGACCAGCCAGCCCCGTGCGCTGTCCCGCTCGTCCACCTCCACGGCCCCTCCCGGGACCAGTCAAGCCGATGCCCGGGCGGCGGACCGCCTCGGCGGGCGCGATGCTGGGGCCGGTGATCCCGGTGCTCGACCTCGCCGACCCCGACCTCGCCGCCCGGCTCGACGGCGCCCTCTGCCGGTTCGGCTTCGTCGAGCTGACCGGCCACGGTCTCGACCCCGCCGCCCGAGCGGAGCTGTGGGCGGCGATGGACGACTGGTTCGCCCTCCCGGGCGAGACGAAGCGCCGGTACGTCGTCGACGACCCGGTGGCCAACCGCGGCTACCGGCAGCGGGGCAGCGAGGCGCTGTCGTACTCGGTGGGGATGAGCTCGCCGCCCGATCTCTTCGAGTCGTTCAACGTCGGCCACGACGATCGCGGCCCCGGGCCGATCTTCGCCCCGACCCCGTGGCCCGCCGAGGTCCCGGCCTTCGCCCCGGCGGTGCGGCGGCACCTGGCCGCGATGGCGGCGCTGTCGGCCCGGCTCGACGGCGTGCTCGGCGCGATCCTCGGCCTGCCCGACCTCGTCGAGCGCTCCCGGCGGGGCCCGGACACGATGGCCTGCATCCGCTACGAGCGCTCGGCGGCCGAGGACGACCCGGCCGAGGGTCAGGTGAGGATGGGGGCGCACAGCGACTACACGACCTTCTCGATCCTCGTCGCCGACCCGGTGCCCGGCCTGGAGATCCTCGGCCCGGACGGCGAGTGGATCGGCGTCACGCCCGGCGCCGACGGCGTCCTGCTCAACGTCGGCGACCTGCTCGCGATGTGGACCAACGACCGCTGGCCGTCGACGCTGCACCGGGTCCCGCTGCCCGACGGTTCGGCCGGAGCCGTCCGCCGATCGGTGGCCTACTTCCACTACCCCGACCCCGACGTGGTGGTCGCTCCCCTCGCCGGTGAACCCCGCTACGCGCCCGTCCGCGTCGACGAGCACCTCGTCGCCCGGCTCGTCGGCCCCAAGGAGCAGCGGGCATCGGGCACGGACACCCTGGCCGGCCGGGAGGTCTGACCCCGGTTCACGAGGTCGCTCCGTCCACGGGCTCGTAGACCGCCATCGTGAAGTGGCAGGGCCGGTCTCCGTCGTTGCGGTAGCGGTGCGGTCGGTCGGCGACCAGCGCCACCGACGTACCGGCGCCCGCGTGCCGCTCCTCACCGTCGACCTCGACGAGCAGCTCGCCGGTGGCGACGGTCAGCACCTCCTGCGAGCCGGTGCGATGGGCCTCGCTCGACCGCACATCACCCGGAGCGAGGGTCCACTCCCACAGCTCGAGCTCCCGGGTCGAGACCAGCAGCCGGGCCGAGCTGCCGGCCGGCGTGCTCCACAGCCCGGTCGCCTCCGATCGTGTCGCGACCGTGATGGCCGGTCGGTCACCGCCGGGCAGCAGCTCGGAGAGCCCGATCCCGAACCCCGAGGCGACGCGCAGCAGCGTCGACAGCGACGGGTTGGCGTCCCCCTGCTCGATCCTGACCAGCAGGCGTCGGCTGACGCCGAGCCGCTCGCTCGCCTCGTCGAGCGTCCATCGCCGTTCGGTGCGACGGGAGCGGATGCCGGCGCCGAGGCGACCGGCGAGCTCGTCATCGACCACGAGTGCACTATAGTGCACCGCTCGATGCAGGACTGTTCGTGACCGCCCTCCTCGCCCTCGCCTCCGCGGCCTCCTTCGGCACCGGCGACTTCCTCGGCGGGATCGCCTCACATCGGCTCGACGCCCGCCGGGTCGCCCTGTTGGCCAAGGTGATCTCGCTGGTCCTCATGCCGTTCGCCGCCCTGGTCGTGTCGGGCGCGCCGACCAGCGCCGGGCTCCTGGCGGGGCTGGCGGTCGGGGTCGTGTCGCCGATCGCGCTGTCGGCCTTCTACGCCGCCATGGGGCGGGGGCCGATGTCGGTGGTGTCGCCGCTCACCGCGGTGTTCGTCGCCGTCGTCCCGCTCGTCACCGCGATCGTCGGCGGGGAGCGGCCGTCGGCGCTGGTGTGGCTGGGCGTCGTCCTCGCCTTCCCCGCGGTCGTCCTCATGTCGTTCTCGGGTGGGACGACCGCGCGTCCGGCGGGTGGGACGCTGCTGCTCGCGCTCGTGGCCGGTGGCGGGTTCGGCACGATCTTCGCGCTGCTCGGCACCGTGCCCGACGACGCCGGGCTCTGGCCCGTGGCCTACAGCAACGTGCTGGCCGTCCCGGTGCTGCTGCTCATGACCCGCGACGTCCCGATCGGGCGGGCGCCGCCTGCGGCGATCGGCGCCGGCGTGCTCGACGCAGCGGGCAACGGCACGTTCATCCTCGCCGCCCAGAACGGCTCGCTCGTGCTCACCGCGATGCTCGGTTCGCTGTACCCCGCGGCGAGCATCGTGCTGGCCCGCGTCGTGCTCCACGAGCACCCGCGGCGCAACCAGCTGATCGGCATGGCGCTCGCGCTGGCCGCGGTCGTGCTGCTCAGCGCCGGTTGAAGCCCACCGGTGGCGGCGTGCCAGCATGTCGCCCCATGTCACTGACGACGTACCGCCTCGAACGAGAGGGCGCCGACCAGCTCCTGTTCCTCCTGCACGGCTGGAGCGCCGAACAGCACCACCTCGCGGCGTACGTCCCGCTCGTCGACCCGGACGAGCGCTTCACCGCCATCTGCCCGAGGGCGATCCACGACCTCCCCGGCTCCGACGGCGCCTCGTGGTACGACCGGTCGGACGGCGCACCGGTCCCGGACTCGTTCGTCCACGCGCTGCAGCAGCTCGCGGCGTTCGTCGAGACGCAGGCCCGCACGGCCGACGTGCCGCTCGAGCGCTGCGTCGTCGGCGGGTTCTCCCAGGGTGGGTTCCTCGCGCTGGCGCTCGCGCTGCGGGCGAACGCCGCGCGCTTCGCCGGGGTGTGGGCGATGTGCTGCGGGCTGCCCGAGGTCGATGGCGTCGAGCTCGACCTCGCCGCCGGTGCCGGCACGCCCGCGCTCGTCCAGGTGGGCGAGCTCGACACGATCATGCCGCCCGAGCGGGGGCGCGCCGCAGCGGCAGCGCTGCGCGACGCCGGCTGGTCGGTGACCGAGGCCGGCTACCCGATGGCCCACTCCCAGCGCATCGAGATGCTCGTCGACGCCCGGAACTGGCTGGCCGAGATCTGAGCGGTCACACCAACAGCGACCGGCGGAGCTGCAGGCTCAGCGCGTCGACGTAGCGTTCCTCGGACCACCCGAACCGGGCGAGGAGCTCGCGCCAGCCGTCGTAGTGCGCGGCGGCGTAGAGGACCGCCGCGGCGTCGTCGGGGTGCCACGCCGCCGCCAGCTCACCGCTGCCGGCCAGCCGGTCGACGACCGCTCCGAAGATCGCCCGTCGCTGCGCCATGCGGTCGTCCCAGGCGGCCCGCATGGCCTCGTCGACGTGACGGCCCGCCTCGAGCACCTGGGCCACCGGGTCCACCGCGGCCCAGAAGGTGGCGTTTAGGCGCACCAGGCGAGTGAGCAGCTCCTCGCCGTCGGGCGCCGCGAACACCTGCTCGACCGACGCACCCAGCTCGAGCGTCTCGTCCATGTGCTGGACGAGCGCGACGAAGAGCCCGCTGCGCCCGTCGAAGTGGAGGTAGAGCGCCTGGCGCGACACGCCGGCCCGCTCGGCCACGTCGGAGAGGCGGACCGTCGCGCCGCGCTCGGACAGGAGCCGACGTGCCGCGTCGAGGATCCGGCGGCGCGTCTCGGCGTCACCGTAGGCCGACTCACTTGACACGGTGTCAACCTTTCTGGAGACTGGCGTGGCGGCGACTTGACACAGAGTAAAGCGAACGAGGCGGTGTGCGATGACGAGCTTCGAGACGGCGCAGGCGGCGGTGCTCGAGCGCTGCGGGCTGGAGGCGACCTCGCAGGAGGCCGCCGTGCCCAGCCTCGGAGCGCGGGCGCACGTCCTCTCGTGCGGGACCGGACCGCCGGTCGTGCTGGTCCACGGCATCGGTGTGCCGGCCGCGGCGTGGGCGCCGCTCATGGCCCGACTCCACGGGTTCCGCCTCCACGCCGTCGACCTGCCGGGTCACGGCCTCAGCGACGCCGGCGCGATGGCATCCGCCGAGCTGCGGGACGCCGCGGTCGGCTTCCTCCGCGACGTCCTCGACGGACTCGGGCTCCGACGTACCGTCCTGCTCGGCAGCTCGCTGGGCTCGCTGTGGGCGCTGTGGTTCGCGACCGCCCGTCCCGACCGCGTGACCGCGTTGGTCCACGTCGGCTGCCCGGCCCTCGCCCCCGGCACCTCGGCACCACTCCCCATGCGCCTGCTGTCGACACCGATCGGGCCGGTGCTCGCCCGCATCGACGGCCCCTCGCCGGCGCAGGTGCGACGGCTGGCGAGGATGGTCGGTGAGGATCCACTGGACCCGGAGATCGCCGACCTCCTCCTCGAGACCGAACGGCGGCCGGAGCTCCGGCCCGTCTTCCTCTCGCTCCTCCGCCGGCTGCTGCGGCTGCGGGGCGCGCGGCCCTCGGCTGCGCTCACCGAGGAGCAGCTGGCCGCGGTCGCGCAGCCCAACCTGCTCGTGCTCGGTCGCGAGGACCCGACGGGCGGCGAGGTGGCCGGCCGACGCTTCGTCGAGGCGCTTCCCGACGCCGAGCTGCACCTCGTCGACGGCGGGCACGCACCCTGGCTGCGCCGCGCCGACGAGGTCGCCCGGATCGTGTCGAGCTTCCTCTACGACAGGCGCTCGACGACCATGGCCATGCCCTGACCGCCGCCGACGCACATCGACTCGAGGCCGATGCTCTTGTCGGCGTCCTCGAGGCCGTTGATGAGCGTGGTCATGATGCGAGCGCCGGTCATGCCGAAGGGATGGCCGAGGGCGATGGCGCCGCCGTTGACGTTGAGCTGGCTGTCGATGTCGATGCCGAGCTCGTCGGCGCTCGGCAGCACCTGGGCGGCGAAGGCCTCGTTGATCTCGACGAGGTCGACGTCGGAGATCGACATCCCGGCGCGGTCGAGCGCCTTCTTGCAGGCCTCGATCGGGCCGAGGCCCATGATCTCCGGGTTGAGCCCGGTGACGGCCGACGACACGATGCGGGCCAGCGGGGTGATGCCCAGCTCGGCGGCGCGGGTGTCGCTCATCACCACGACGGCGGCGGCGCCGTCGTTGAGCGGGCAGGCGTTGCCGGCCGTCACGGTGCCGTCGGGGCGGAACACCGGCTTCAGCCCGGCGAGCGCGTCGAGCGTCGTCTGCGGGCGGGGCCCGTCGTCGGCGCTGACCACCGTGCCGTCGGGCAGCGTGACCGGCTCGATGTCGCGCTCGAAGAAGCCCCGCTCGATGGCGGCGCCGGCCTGCTGCTGGCAGCGCAGCGCGTACTCGTCCATCGACTCGCGGGAGACGCCCTTGTACTGGGCGACGTTCTCGGCGGTCTGCCCCATGGCGATGTAGATGTCGGGCAGGCCCTCGGGCTCGGCCCAGTCGCCGCCCTCGCCACCGGCCCGCGCGGCGGTCCGCGCCTTGGCGTCGTCGAACCGCGGGTTCTCGGTGTCGGGCAGCGAGTCCGAGTTGCCCTTCACGAACCGGCTGACGCACTCGACGCCCGCGGCGACGAACGCGTCGCCCTCGCCGGCCCGGATGGCGTGCGCGGCCATGCGGATGGTCTGCAGCGACGACGAGCAGTACCGGTTGACCGTGGTGCCGGGGGTGTCGGGCAGCCCGGCGAGGGTCGAGACGACCCGCGCCATGTTGAACCCCTGCTCGCCGCCCGGGAGGCCGCAACCGAGCATGAGGTCCTCGATCTCCTCGTGGTGGAGCTCGGGCACCTTCTCGAGGGCACGGGTGACCATCTGCGCGGCGAGATCGTCGGGGCGCACGTCGATGAGCGAGCCCTTGAAGGCCCGGCCGATGGGGCTGCGTGCGGTGGAGACGATGACGGCTTCGGGCATGGGCGTTCCCCTTCGAGGAGTCGGACGCCCGCCAGCTTGCCCGTGTCGGGGACCCGGACACCAGCCCGCGCCCGTAGTCTGGACGCCGTGGACATCAGAGACTCCGTACTGGACCTGATCGGCAACACCCCGATGGTCCGCCTCCGCCAGGTCACCGAGGGGATCGAGTGTCCCGTGGTCGCCAAGGTCGAGGCGACCAACCCCGGCGGGAGCGTGAAGGACCGGCCCTCGGTCCACATGATCGACGCCGCGGAGCGCGCCGGGCTCCTGAAGCCCGGCGGCACGATCATCGAGCCCACCTCCGGCAACACCGGGGTCGGGCTGGCCATCGTCGCCGCCCAGCGGGGCTACCGGTGCATCTTCGTCATGACCGACAAGGTCAGCGACGAGAAGGTCGACCTCCTGCGGGCCTACGGCTCCGAGGTCATCGTGTGCCCGGTGGCCGTCGCCCCCGAGGACCCGCAGTCGTACTACTCCACCGCCGAGCGCCTGGTGAAGGAGACCCCGGGCGCGTTCCGCCCCAACCAGTACGACAACCAGGCCAACCCGGCCGCCCACTACGCGTCCACCGGCCCGGAGATCTGGGACCAGACCGACGGGACGATCACCCACTTCGTCGCCGGGGCGGGCACCGGTGGCACCATCAGCGGCGTCGCCAGGTACCTCAAGGAGCAGAACCCGGACGTCCAGATCGTCGCCGCCGACCCGGAGGGTTCGGTGTACTCGGGAGGCTCCGGGCGGCCGTATCTGGTCGAGGGGGTCGGCGAGGACTTCTGGCCGTCCACGTACTCGCCCGATCTCGTCGACCGGACCATCGCGGTGAGCGACTACGACTCGTTCATGACGGCCCGCCGGGTGACCGAGCAGGAGGGCCTGTTCATCGGCGGCTCCTGCGGCACGGCCGTGCACGCCGCCCTGCAGGTGGCCCGGGAGGCCCGCCCCGACGATCTGGTGGTCGTCCTGCTGCCCGACTCGGGCCGCGGCTACCTCTCGAAGGTGTTCAGCGACGAGTGGATGACCAACTTCGGGTTCCTCCACCACGAGGGCCCGACGGTCGCCGACCTGATCGAGGCCAAGGGCGACGAGGCCCTGCCGCTGGTCTACGTCTCCCCCGACACCAGCGCCCGGGTCGCGATCACCACGATGCGCAAGCACGGGGTGTCGCAGCTGCCGGTGGCCAAGGGTGAGATGCCGATCGCCGCCGCCGAGGTCATGGGCTCGGTCACCGAGCTGCGCCTCATGGAGCGGGCCTTCGGCGACGGCGACCTCCTCGACCAGCCGGTCGAGGCGCTGATGGGCCCCGGCCTGCCGACGATCGGCATCGGCGAGCACGTGCAGCACGCCGTCGACCTGCTCGAGAACGCCGCGGCCGTGCTCGTCCTCGACGGCGGCCGGCCCCGCACCGTCGTCTCGCGCACCGACGTCCTGTCCTTCCTGTCGCCGGACGGTCCCGCCGATGACTGACGACCGGTTCCGCGATCCGGCCGAGTTCGGGTTCGCGACCAGGGCGATCCGCGCCGGGCAGCCCCACGACCCCTCGACGGGCGCGGTGGTGACCCCGATCAGCCTGGCCACGACCTATGCCCAGACGGCGGTCGGCGAGCACCGCGGATTCGAGTACTCCCGGTCGGGCAACCCGACCCGGGCCGCGCTCGAGGCCTGCGTCGCCTCGCTGGAGGAGGCCGACCACGGGTTCGCCTTCGCGTCGGGCCTCGCCGCCGAGGACGCCATCCTCCGCACGCTCTCCGCCGGCGACCACCTGATCCTCGGCAACGACGCGTACGGCGGCACCTACCGGCTGATCTCGCAGGTGATCGCACCGATGGGGATCGAGTGGTCGGCCGTCGATCTCACGGACCTCGATGCGCTGGCGGCGGCGTGCCGGCCCGAGACGAGGATGATCTGGCTCGAGACGCCGACCAACCCGCTGCTGACCGTCGTCGACATCGAGGCCGTGGCGTCGATCGCCCACGAGCACGACGCCCGCTGCGTCGTCGACAACACGTTCGCCACCCCGGCGCTGCAACGCCCGCTCACCCTCGGCGCCGATGCGGTCGTGCACTCGGCGACGAAGTACCTCGGCGGACACTCCGACGTCGTCGGCGGCTTCGTCGCCCTGCGCGACCACGCCCTCGCCGAGCGGATCGGCTACCTCCAGAACGCGGTGGGCGCGGTGCCGGCGCCCTTCGACTGCTACCTCGTGCTCCGCGGGCTCAAGACCCTCGACGTGCGGATGGAGCGCCACTGCACGAACGCGGCGGCGATCGTCGAGCTGCTGGAGGCGCACCCGGCCGTCACCTCCACGCTGTGGCCCGGGCTGCCCGACCACCCCGGCCACGATGCCGCCTCCCGCCAGATGCGCGACTTCGGCGGCATGGTGTCGTTCCGGCTCGCGGGCGGGCGCGACGCCGCGCTGCGGGTGTCGGCGGGGACCGAGGTCTTCACGCTCGCCGAGTCGCTGGGCGCCGTCGAGTCGTTGATCGAGCACCCAGGGGCGATGACGCACGCCAGCGCGGCGGGCTCACCGCTGGAGGTGCCCGACGACCTCGTCCGGCTCAGCGTGGGCATCGAGACCACCGCCGACCTGGTCGACGACCTCCGCCGAGCGCTCGACGAGCTCTAGGCGGAGCCGCCGTCCTCGTCGCCGGTCCGGGCGAGGCGGTCGACCACCGCGGCGAGGGGCGGGTGGGGTGCCTCGCCGAAGCGGATGCGGGTGCGCTGCCACCGGCCGACCTGCACGGCCCCGAGCGTCACGCCCTCGACGCTGATCTGGTCGTCGGGCCCGGTCTCGAGCCGGAGCTCGATGCGCGAGCCGCGCGGCGGCGCCTCGTCGAGCAGGAGCCGGATGCCGGCACCCGAGAGGTCCTCGCTGCGACCCCAGCGCCACTCGTCCTCGCCGACCAGACGCCAGCGGATCGGGCGGTGGAACGGCACCCGCTTGTGGGCCCGGCGCTCGCGGGCGTTGGCGAGCTGGACGACCAGCCGGCGACCGCTGCGCACGATCCGCCCGGTCCGTTCGCTGCCGACGCCACTGCCGCGGAGCTGGACGTGGCTGCCGGCGACGAAGTCGCCCCGGAGGTACTCGTCGAGGTCGATCTCGACGAAGGCGCTGCCCCAGCGGTGGATCATGCCCTCGTGCGGCGCGCCGCGATCGTCGACGACGACGACCGCGTTGCGATCGACCAGACCCGGGAGCCCCCGACGATCCTCCTCCACGCCGGAGAGGGTACGTCGTTCGACACCCCCCGTGGGCAGCGATGCACGCTCTGCGCGTTCGGCGGCGATCAGGACGCGTCGGCGATGACCTCGTCGAGCGTGCGCCGGCCGACCGCGGCGAGCACGGGATGGTCGGCGGAGAACGCCACGTAGATGACGGCGAACGACAGCGCCCACCCCCGGGCCCGGGCCCACGTCGCATCGTCGACCTCGCCCGCCGCCGCCCGGAGGACGGTGCGTGCACCGGACGCGAAGAGCATCCAGGCGACGGCGAGGTCGGTCGCCGGGTCGCCCGAGGTCAGGTCGCCGAAGTCGATGACGGCGGCGAGCTCGCCGTCTCGGACCACGAGGTTGGCCGGGTGCAGGTCGCCGTGGAGCCAGCGGGGCTCACCGGTCCACGGGGGCAGCCCGACGTGGGCTCGCCACACCGATCGGACCACGTCGACGTCGACCAGGTCGGCGATGCCGGCGATGCGGTCGAGGGTGCTCTCGTCGCGCTCGTCGAGCGGGCCACCCCGGAACCGGTTGTCCGGCGCCTCCTCGGGGGCCGGTCGGTGCAGGGCGGCCAGGAACCCGCCGAGCACGGCCGCGGCCGACCGGAGATCGCGGGGAGGGCTCGCTCCGGCGACGTCTCCGGCGAACCACGGGCACACGCTCCACGCCCACGGGTAGTCGCCCTCGGGCTCACCGGCCCGGACCGGTGCCGGGATGGGGAGCGGGAGCCGGTCGGCCAGCATCGGCAGCCATCGCTGCTCGTTGCGGACCAGGTCGGCGGCGAGGGATCGCCGGGGCAACCGCACCGTCAGCTCGTCGCCGAGGCGATAGATCGCGTTGTCCCAGCCGTTGGTCAGCTCGACGATCGGCAGGTCGGCGAGGTCGGGGTGCTGGCTCCGCAGCAGCCGACGTACGAGGTCGACGTCGATGACGACCTCGGCGGCGGGCATCTCGGAGGCGGGCACGGGTCAAGTGAAGCGCACCCACCGATCGTCGTGCGGCCCGGTCCGTCGTCAGGCCGCAGCCACGACGCTGGCGGCCGGAGCGACCGCACCGGCGGCGCCGTAGCGAGCGCCGACGCACTCGGGGCACGCGCCGCCGCCCGCGTGGTGGTGCGAGGGCGAGCCCGCTCGGTCGTCCTCAGCGTGGTGGTGCGAGCCGGGGTCGGCCCGATCGCCGCCGGCGAACGGACCGGCCTCGACATCGGTCGACCCACCGGCCGAGGCGACCGCCTCGGCCCCGGCGGCCTCGCCCTCGGCGACCTCGTCCCCGGCAGCTCCCGCTTCGGCCCCGGCGGCGGGTTCGACGCCGACCGGCTCACCGACGCCCGACTCCTCGGTCCGCTCGCCGCGGGCCTCCTCGGCGTCCTCGCTGCGCTGCTCCATCAGCTCGGCCCGGGCCTGGGCGGCGGTGGCGGCCGCCGCGGCGGCCACGGCCCGGTCGGCACCGGACGGCTCCGCCGGCGCCATCGCCGCCGCCCGGACCTGGGCCATCTTGGCGATCGTCGCCTGAGGGTCCTCCTCCGGTGACGTGTCGATCCCGACCTCGCCGCCCACCGCGTACCGCTTGCCGTCGGGACCCTGCTGGTAGGAGTACGACGGGCCACCGGTCACGTGGGCGCCGCCGGCGGCGACGTGCGCCATCTCGTGGGCGCGGACCTCGGCGTCGCGGGCCTTCATCTCCCGGACGACCCGCTGCTCCTCCTCGGTCAGCTGCTCCACCCCACCGCCCGACTCGTCGTCGCCGGTCTCGCCGGCTCGGCCGGGAGCCTCCGAGGTGGGTTCGGCGCCGATCGTGGCCTCGGCGGCGGCGCCGTTCGGGCCGCGGCGGCCGTCGCCCAACGAGCCGGCGGTGTGACCCTCCTCGGCACCTCGGCGTGGCTCGTCGCGCTCGCGGTGCGGGTCGGCCTCGGCGGATCGGGACAGCACGACCCGCCGTGCACCGTCGGACTCGGTCGTGCGAGCACCGGTGACGTCCTCGCTGCGGCCGTCGCCGGCCTGCTGGTCGGGTGGGCGCGGGGGCGCGCCGAGCGGGACGAAGGCCGCGCTGGCGATGGCCGACACCGTCATGCACTCACCATCGGCGCCCGGGCGGCGGACGTGAGGCAAACCCGCATCGCTACGATCGGCTCGATGGCCGACGGCCGATTCGCCCCCAGCCCCACCGGCGAGCTCCACCTCGGGAACCTCCGCACGGCGCTGCTGGCCTGGATGTTCGCCCGCTCGGCCGGCGGGCGCTTCCTGCTCCGCTTCGAGGACCTCGACGCCGGGGCGTCGCGGCCCGAGCACGAGGAGGGCCAGATCGCCGACCTGCGCGGCCTCGGCCTCGACTGGGACGGCGAGCCGGTGCGACAGAGCGAACGCCGCCACCTCCACGACGCCGCGCTCGAACGACTCGTCGAGGCCGACGCCGTCTACCCCTGCTACTGCACCCGACGCGAGATCCGCGAGGCGGCCCGCGCTCCGCACGGAGATCTGCCCGACGGCGCCTACCCCGGGACGTGCCGCGACCTCGACGCCGCCGGACGGGCCGAGCGCGAAGCGGCCGGACGGCGACCTGCCCTGCGGCTCCTCGGCGGCGGCCGCCGGCGGGGGTTCGTCGACCGGGTGCTCGGCCCGATCGAGGGGGTCGTGCCCGATGTCGTGGTGCGGCGTGGCGACGGGACGCCGGCCTACCAGCTGGCGGTCGTCGTCGACGACCACGACCAGGGCGTCGAGGAGGTCGTGCGGGCCGACGACCTCGCACCCTCCACGCCCAGCCAGGTGCTCATCGCCGAGCTGCTCGGCTTCGACCCGCCCGGCTACGCCCACGTCCCACTGGCCCTCGGTCCGGGCGGCCAGCGCCTCGCGAAGCGCGACGGCGCCGTGACCCTCACCGACCTCGGCGCCCTCGGCCTCGCAGCCGAGCACGTGCTGGGCGTCATCGGCGAGAGCCTCGGCCTCGCGGTCCCCGGCGAGCGGCCGAGCGCGGCCGAGCTGTTGGGGCGCTTCGATCCGTCGGCGATCCCGACCGCACCGTGGATCGTCGACCCGGCCTCCTTGGCGGGCTAGAGCTCGACGAGGCGCTCGCGGCCGAGCGCCGCGGCACGGCGCATGAGGTCCCGGTTGCCGGCGGTCCAGAGCACCACCAGGCGGACGGCGCTGAGTCGCCACCCTTCGTCGGTGCGCACGAGGCGGTCGCGGTAGTAGCCGCCGATCGTGAACAGGGGATCACCGTCGGGATGGACCAGGAGGTGCTGGGCCTGGAGGTACATCGTGAGCTCGGCCTCGTCGACGTCGACCTCGATCATCGGGTTCGTCATCTGGTGGTGGGACGAGTCCAACCCCGTGAAGAGCACCTTGGCCCGGCCGACCCAGTCGTCGGCGTCCATCGTCGACGGCTCACCGCCGTCGTAGGACGAGAAGTCGACGTCGACCCGGTCGGTGAAGATCGACCGGTAGAGCTCCCAGTTGCGGGTGTCGAGGCCGAGCGCGTAGCGGTACTTGACCTCGGCGATGTCGAGTCGGTCGACGACGGAGGCGGCCACGGCGGCGTCACCCCTCGGCCGGGCCGCGGGCCGCGGCGACCTCGAACTCGAGGAGGCTCGAGCCCATCGCCACCGGCTGTGGGCGCTGCTGCTCGCCGCCCTCTCCGCCGCCCTGGCCGGCGTGACCGCGCGCGAACACGTCGCCGCTGCGCCACGCCTGGTACGCCTCCTCCGACTCCCAACGGGAGTAGACGAACCAACGGGTCTCGGTGTCGCCGGTCGGGCGGAGCAGCTCGAAGCCCTCGAACCCGGCGACCGTCGACAGCTCCTCCAGCCGGGGGAGGAACCGCCCGACGAGCTCGTCGCCCCGACCCTCGGGGATCTCCAGCGCGTTGATCTTGACCACGGACATGCCCGCTGTCCTACCAGCCGTGGGCCCGCCGATCGACACCGTCGTCCCACGCCCACGCCATGGCGGGGGTGGAGCGCACGGCAGCGAGCCGTCCGGTCGGGTCGACGACGATGAGCCCGCCGGTGCCGCCGAAGCGCTCGACCACCTCGGTCAGCGAGGCGCGGGCGGCCTCGGCGACGGGACGGCCCTGCCGGCAGGCGTCGACCACCGCCCGGGCGGTCCCGGCGCGCAGGAAGGCCTCGCCGGTGCCGGTGGCCGAGCACGCCGCACCTCGGTCGTCCGCGTAGGTGCCGGCACCGACGACGGGGGTGTCGCCCACCCGGCCCGGTCGCTGTCCGACGATGCCGCCGGTGCTGGTCGCCGCGGCGACGCGCCCGTCGGGATCGACGGCGACGGCCCCGACGGTGTCGAGGCCGTCCTCGATGCGGCGGGGTGAGCGGCCGGTCGTCACCGACTCCAGGCGCTGGATCGCCCGAGCCGTCCGCATGTCGGCCAGCGAGGAGCGCTGCAGGCCGGCGGCGAGCGCCAGCTCCTCCCCGCCCGCGCCGGTCATCAGGACGTGCCGGTCGTCGTCGAGCACGGCGAGCGCCGCCCGGACCGGATGGCGGAAGGGACCCAACGCCGCCACGCCGCCGGCTCGCAGCGTCGTGCCCTCCATCACCGAGGCGTCGAGCTCGATGCCACCCGCCTCGGTGAGCGCCGCTCCGGTGCCGGCGTTGTAGCGCGGATCGTCCTCCAGGACCTCGACGGCGACGATCGCCGCCTCCAGGGCGCCGGCCCCGGCCCGGAGCGCCGCCGCACCACGGGCCGCGGCGAGGGCGCAGCCCGCCGCCAGGTCGTCGGCCTCCTCGGCGCGACCGCCCGCGCCGCCGTGCACGAGCACGACCGGCCCCACCCGTTCCTCGGCGATCACGATCGGCGTCGGCACCGCGTCACCATGACATTCCCTCCTCCCCGGCTGCCATGTCGGCGGGATCGGCGCGACACTGCTTCCTGGGCGAGCCGGGAGGATTCCGATGGAGCTGGGCAAGGTCGTCGAGGTCGTGGAGACGGCGCGTCGTGCGGTGGAGATCCCCGACGAGCTCCGCGAGCCGGAGGACGCCGAGACCGTCGACGACGTCGACGTGGACGCACCGACCGCCTGACGCCCGTGGACCCGGGTGCGCCGATCGACCCGCTGGTCGCGACGAAGCGCTGCCGGCTCGGGCTGGTCGACGGTCGGCCCGGGCTGCGGCCCGCCGTGCGGGGCACCTTCTTCGGCGCGTCGAGCCGCGCCGAGTGCGGTGAGGGCCACCTGCACCAGGTCCCCGAGCCCAGCTGCACCTGCGGGTTCTACGCCCTTCGCGACTCCGAGGAGCTGGCCGAGCGGCTCGGGCCCTGGCGACCCGAGGAGGTCGAGCTCGACGTCGAGCTGACCGGGCGGGTCGTCGTCCACGAGAAGGGACTCCGGGGCGAGGAGCAGACGGTGCTCGGCGTGCGGGTCCACCCGATGTGCGCCCTCTGCCCGCCGCGGTCGCCCCGCCCGACCGCCGTCGTCGGACGGGTCGAGGCGGGTCGCCGCGCCGACTGGGACGGGCTGTTGCCCCTCTGCGACCGCCACGCCACCTCCGCGTCGGAGCTGTGGAGCATGGCCGGGCTGGCCGCCGCGCTCGGCACCGAGGTGGTGATCGACCTCGGCGCCACCCGCGCCCTGCCCAGCCGGCGGCTGACCAACCGGGCCCGGGTCCGCTACGTGGTGGGTGGCACGATCGCCGCGGCGTACCTGATCCTCGGCCTGGTGGTGGCGCTGCGCGGCGTCCGGGTCGTCGAGCAACCCGAGCCCAGCCTCGCCGACGCCCGTCGCGTGGCCGACGAGCTCGCCGTCGCCATCAGCGGCACCGAGACCGACGTCGACGCCCTCCTGGCCGAGGCACGCGAGATCGCCGAGGCGGGCTTCGCCCGAGCCGACGTCGAGCTGCGGGCGGCGATCGGCGAGGGCGTGGTCGTGGCCGTCGACGTCGACGGGGTGTGCGTGCTGCGGGCCGAGTCGGCCACGGCCGCGAGCTCGGTGATCAGCGACGATGGGCCCTGCCCGACGGAGCTCCCGGCCGCGGGCGACCTCCTGGCTGCCGTGGACTGACCTCAGCTCGGCGCGGCGGCACCCGCCCGGCGGGCCAGCGCGAGGGCGATCGCCCCGAGTCCGCACGTCGCGAACAGCACGGCCAGCGGGGCCCGCTCGTCGGTCAGCTCGACGGCGAGGCCGGTGAGGGCGGGGATCGACGTGGCGCCGACGTTGCCGGCCACGAGCTGCCACCCGGAGACGCGGGGTGCGGCGGCGACGCCGACCCGCTCGGCGGTGGTGGCCATGATCACCGGGAAGAACGGTGCGACGGCCAGCCCCACCGCCACACCCGCCGCGATCACGGACCAACCCGGCAGCACCGCCAACGAGCCGATGGCGAGCACGACACCCACGGTCACCGCCGGCAGGTGGCGTGCGCCGAGGCCGACCCGACCGAGCACGAGCCGCCCGATCGTGGCCCCGGCCCAGAACCCGCTCACCGCCAGCCCGGCGATCCGGTCGTCGATCGACCGGGCGTCCTCCAGGTAGGTCGCCGTCCACTGCCCCATCGTGACCTCGAGGCCCACGAACGCGACCATCAACAGCAGCGACGCGACCACCGCGGTCGAGCGCCACGACGGCCGGGCGACCGGGCCCGTGGCCGCGGGCTCGTCGGCGACCTCCGGCCACGCCAGCGACGGGCGCGCCACGGCCGCAGCGCCGGCGAGGGCGATCACCCCGGCCAGCACGTAGGCCCACCGCCACGCGTCCCCGAGCGCCACGACGACGGGGCCGATCGTGGCGCCGACGCCATAGCTGCCGGCGAGCAGGCCGGCCATGCCCACCGAACCGGACGCCGCGATGTAGCGACCGCCGAGCGAGTCGAGCGCCCCCGAGGCGAGGCCGGTCGCGAGCACCGCGGCGAGCAGGCCGGGCCAGCTCGTGGCCGCCGCCACGGCCAGCGAGGCGACACCGAGCGCACCGACGGCCAGTGCGACCGCCGGACCGAAGCTGCGCCGGCGGAGTTGGAGGCCGCCCGAGCCCGAGAGCGCGAGCCGGCCGATCCCGTAGCTGGTCGCGAGGATCCCGAGCGCGGAGTTGGACTGGCCGAGCTCGTCGCGGATGGAGGGCCACGCCACGCCGAGCATGGCGATGGGCATGGCGAACCCCAGGTAGATGCCACACATCACCCGGAGCGACCGACGACGCTCGCGGTCGTCGGACGCGGCCATCAGGTGGTGCGCGATCGGGACGGCGCCATCAGCTGGAGATGACGGCGAGCTCCGGGGTGGTCGAGTCCGGATCGTCGCAGAGCGAGTCGCACGCCGTGGTGGGGACGCGGCGACCGACACCGACCACGGCCGAGCGCTCCCCCGCGCCGCGCAGCGGAGCGAGGGTCACGGCGGCGCTCTCGTCGTCGAGCAGCTCGATCTCGGCGGCGCGGGGCCGGGACGACCACGCCCACCCGTGCTCGACGAACGCGTCGCGGTCGAGCACCTGGGCCGGCTTGGGCAGGGCGGCGTTGCCCCGGAGGTGATGGGCGAGCTCGGTCCGGTCGCCGGAGCGTCCCATGACCGAGTCGAGCACGTCGACGGTGAGGTTCCCCCAGAACCAGCCCTCGGGGAACGAGATGCCGGTCGGAGCGAAGCGGTGGCCGCCGGTGTGGCTGATGCGCCAGACCCGGACGTCGTCCCAGCGGGAGGCGACCTGCTCGAAGAGGCGGAGCCCCTCGGCACCGCAGCGCCGATCGCGCCGACCGTGGGTGCAGATCATGAGGTCGCGCACGTCGCCCGGCTCGTGGACGGGACCGGGCTCGCCGCCCTCGACCACGTCGATGACCTGCTCGGCGAAGTCGTCGACCTCGACCAGCGCCTCGGTGCGGACGTACGCGGCACCGGTGTGCGAGTAGCGGATCAGGCGGGCCGTCCCCGCCGGGGAGCCGCTCCCGCTGCCCGGGACCAGACCGAGCACCCTCGTCGGCTCGCCCCGTTCGGCAGCCCGCTCGACCGCCACCTTGACCGCGCCGAGGGCGGCGTCGTCGAAGATGTCCCGCTTCCACGGGAGGCGCCACTCGACGAACACGAAGTGGGCGTAGTGGCCGGCGGACCCGATCGGGTCGATGCCGAAGCGGTCGTAGGGAGCGGCGGAGTCGGAGTTGGCCACCGGTTCACCGTATCGACCGATCGAGCTGGATACGGTCATCCGATGGGCGATGATCTCGACTTCCTCCGGCTCGGTCCCGACGACGACGCGGCCGCGGCGCTCGCCGCGATCGACCCCGACGGCGGGCCGGTCGCGATCCTGGCCGACGTGCGCGACGCGACCGACCCGGTCGAGGTCGCCCGGCGCCTGGGTCGCGCGCTCTGGGGCGCCTCCGAGGTGCTCTCGCGCGACGGCGTCGGCCTGGCGGTCCTCGTCGCCGAGGGCGTCGACGTCGAGGCCGTCCTGGGTGGCCTCGGCCGTGCCGTGCTCCCCGTCACGGCCCATCACGACGAGCAGGTCGTCCAGGGCTGGCTGACCGGTCAGCACGTCGCCGGGCCGGTGCGCTCCCGCCCGATCGCCGGGAGCCGGTCGACGGGCGGGTCGGCCCGCCTCCACGACTACGTGCTCGAGCACGCCAGCGCAGCCGGCGAGCCGATCGCCGCCGCGCTCGCCGCGGAGACGAAGGAGCGCTTCGGTGCGCTGGGCGGCATGAACATCGGCGAGGACCAGGGCCGCTTCCTGCAGCTGCTGACCGAGATCAGCGGTGCCCGCCACGTGGTCGAGGTCGGCACGTTCACGGGGATGTCGGCGCTCTGGATCGCCCGAGGCCTCCCGGCCGACGGGCGGCTCGTCTGCTGTGACGTCAGCGAGGACTTCACGTCGGTCGGTCGGCCGTTCTGGGAGCAGGCGGGGGTCGCGGACCGGATCGAGGTGCGGATCGGGCCGGCCGCCGACACGCTCCGCGCCCTGCCCGCCGAGCCCCACGTCGACCTCGCGTTCATCGACGCCGACAAGACCGGCTACGCCACCTACGTCGAGGAGCTCCTGCCCCGCCTCGCACCCGGCGGCACGATCGCCATCGACAACGTGCTCTGGGGCGGGACGGTGATCGACCCGTCGGTCACCGATCCGGACACCGACGCCATCCGTCGCCTCAACGACGAGCTGGCCGGCCGTGACGATCTCGACGTCCTGATGCTCACCATCGGCGACGGCGTCACCCTGGTACGGCGCCGGTCAGCCGGCTGAGCACCTCGGATCGCCAGCGGGCGGCCTGCTCGTCGTCCCGCTCGGACCCGTGCGAGGCGACCTGGACGTAGCAGACGAGTCCCTCGCCACCGCCCTCGAGGTCGAAGAGGACGGTCGAGGTCTCATCGGCGAGCACGAGCTGATGGGGCCGGTCGGCGACGAGCTCGACGTGGTCCGCGCCCGGTGGGTTCGCGGCCAACTCGGCGGCGCATGAGGCCCAGGTCGCCTCCCGGCCCGCGGGGGCGGGCACGTAGCGGGAGTCGACCGCCCGGCGCGGATCGCCGCCCAGCTCGGCGGCGAATCGCAGGCTCGTGAGGAACAGCCTCCACCCGCGGCGGTAGTCCCCGTAGAAGCCCTCCCAGTCGTCGACGCCGGGGTCGGGCATCGAGTGGATCAGGCGCACGTGGGTCACCCCGTCGTCATGGGAGAGGAGCCACTCCTCGGCGCCGACCTCCTCACCGTGCTCGACGTACGCCACCCGGAGTCGATGCGGAGCCTCGAGCGCACCGATCTCACCGACGATCCGCTCGTCGCCGCCCCAGCCGATCTCGACGCCACCGCCGAGCCGGAGGTCGATCGACGATTCGGTGCCGAACCAGGCGGTCAGCCCCTCCGCGGTGGTGAGCAGTCGCCACACGTCGTCGAGGTCGGCCCGGGCCGAGACGCGGTGCTCCTCGTGGCGGTCGGTCATCGCCCCTCCTCCTCGAGCGCGGGCAGCAGGACGGAGACGGCGCGGACCGCCAGCGAGCCGTCGCCGGGCCGGTCGTGGCGGGCCAGCACCTCGCCGAGCTCGTCGACGAGCTGGCGCATGGCCGCCGGGCTCTCGAGGTGGATCTCGGCGTCGAGCGTCGCAGCGGCCACCCGGCGGCCCGACACCGCCGCTGCGGAGGCCACCGCCGAGCCGTGATCGAGCAGGCTCGTCGCTACCCCCAGGACACCGAGCACCCCGGCCCGGTCACGACGGTCGAGCCGGTCGTCGTCGACGATGCCGGGGTCGACGAGCACGACGTCGGCCCGGCGGCGGTACAGCCGCTCGACGACACCGCGGCGGGGCCGGGTGGAGTCCAGCTCGACGAGGCCGGCCCCCTCGAGCTGACGGAGGTGGTAGTTGACCCGCTGCCTGGGCAGGTCGAGGTGCCGGGCGAGAGCGGTGGCCGACGCCGGCTCGTCGAGCAGGGCCAGGAGGCGACGGCGCAGCGGATCGATCGCCACGTCCACCACGGCGGGGTCGCTCACGTAGGCGACCCTCGGCGCGGCGGTCACGCCGGACGGGGGAAGAACTGGTCGACGAGCACCGGGTTGTCGTCCGGGTCGAGGACGAGGAAGGACGCCGGTCCCTCGTCGTCCGGGTCGGCGCGCTGCAGCACCTCCACCCCCGCGGCCTCGAGGCGGGCCTGGATGTCCCGCACGTCGGTGAACGATTCGACCCGCTCCATCCGGCTGGTGAGCCCGGGGTTGAAGGTGAGGACGTTGTGCTCGAACATCCCGTGGAACAGGCCGATCGTGGTGTCACCGTTCTTGAGGATGAGCCAGTTCTGCTCGGGGTCGCCTCCGGTGACGACGAACCCGAGGTGCTCGTAGAAGGCCTGCGAGGCCGCGAGGTCGGCGACCGTGAGCGAGATCGAGAACGCTCCGACGTCGAGGGTGCCGGGCAGGTCGGTCGGCGCGCTCGGCACCGTCGGGAGCTCGGAGAACGGATCGCTGTCGGCCACGGGGCGTGCACCTCTCGTCGGGGGCGGCCCACTCTCGTATCGACAAACGAGTTTGTCAATATGGCGGGCGGGTCCGAGGCACTGGCCGACCGAGCCGCTACCCTCGGGCTCGCTCCGGCCGAGCGGGATCGCTCGCCGGTGGGTTCGCAGGCAGGTGTGGGTTCCTCCCGTCGACGTGAACCACCCCCTGAACGCACCTTCGACCCCCACGCGAACCCCCTGATCCGGCCGCCGTCCGGCGCGCCGCGAGGAGCACCATGCCCCCGACCTTCGCCCAGCTGGGCGTCCCCGACCCGATCTGCCGCGCGCTCGAGGCCCGCGGCATCACCGAGCCGTTCGAGATCCAGGCCGCCACGATCGCCGACGCCCTCGACGGCCGCGACGTGTGCGGCCGGGCGCCCACCGGCTCGGGCAAGACGCTCGCCTTCGGCATCCCGCTCGTCGCCACCGTCGAGCGGGCCCAGCCCAAGCACCCGCGCGGCCTCGTGCTGGCCCCGACCCGTGAGCTGGCCGAGCAGATCGCGGGCGAGCTGCGGTCGTTCTCCGGCCCCGTCCGCGTCGGCGTGGTGTACGGCGGCGTCGGCTACGGCCCGCAGTTGAGCGCGCTGCGCCGGGGCGTCGACGTGCTCGTCGCCTGCCCGGGCCGGCTCGAGGATCTGATCCAGCAGGGTGAGGTGCACCTCGACGCCGTCGACCGGGTCGTGATCGACGAGGCCGACCGCATGGCCGACATGGGCTTCCTCCCCGTCGTGCGCCGCCTGCTCGACCAGACCGCTCGGAAGCGCCAGACCGTGCTGTTCTCCGCCACGCTCGACGGCGACGTCGCGCAGCTGACGCGGGACCACCAGCGCGACCCGGTCCGCCACGAGGTCGGCGAGGAGACGCCCGACGTCACCGCCGCCCACCACGTGTTCTGGAAGGTCCAGCGGGCCGACCGCAGCGCGGTGACCGCCCAGGCCGTCGACGCCGTGTGGCCGGCGATCGTGTTCTGCCGCACCCGACACGGCTCGGATCGGGTCGCCAAGCAGCTCGGGAAGGCGGGCATCGAGGCCGTCGCGATCCACGGCGGGCGGAGCCAGAACCAACGGACCCGCGCCCTCGAGCTGTTCGCGAGCGGCCGGGTGCACGCGCTCGTCGCCACCGACGTCGCCGCCCGGGGCATCCACGTCGACGACGTCGCCGCCGTCGTGCACTACGACCCGCCGGAGGATCACAAGACCTACCTCCACCGCTCGGGCCGCACCGCCCGCGCCGGCCGCGGCGGCGTCGTGGTCTCCCTCGTCCAGCCCGAGCAGGGCAAGGAGGTGCGCAAGATCCAGCGCGACGTCGGACTGACCGAGCCGATGACCGAGCCCGACGCCGCGGCGTTGCGGGCGGCGTCCTCGGCACCGTCGCGGACGCTGGTCACCGTGCCCGAGGAGCAACCCCGACGCTCGAAGCGGTCGCACAACCCCTCGAACGACCAGCGCAACCCCAAGCGCCGCAAGCGCCAGGGCACCGGCGGACGCCGGCCCGACGCTCGGGGTGGGGCGCCGAAGGCCGGCGGTGCCAAGCGCACCGGCGCGGCGTCCACCGGCGCCAAGCGCAGCGGCTCGAAGGGCAAGGGCACCAGGCGCGGCGGCGCCCCGCAGGGTCCCGGCCGCGGCCGCAACGCCGCACCGAAGGGCAAGCGCTCGGGCGACCAGCGCCGCCAGGGCGCGCCCGCTCGCTCGGGTGGGCGGGGCCGCAGCCGCTGAGTCGGTTCCGAGACGGTCGTGCATCGCAACGGCCTACGCTGCGGCCATGCCGGAACGTCCCGTCGCCCGCGGTCGACCCCGCGACGAGAGTCTCGACCGAGCGATCATCGCCGCCGCCGCCGAGCTCCTCAGCGAGGTCGGCTACGAGGCGCTGACGTTCGCTGACGTCGCCGCCCGTGCCGGGACGACCCGCCCGGCGCTGTACCGCCGCCACGACTCCAAGGCCGACCTGGCGATCGCCGCGATCGGAGCGCTCAGCGAATCGACCGCGCCGCGCCGCTCGGGCGACCACCTCGCCGACCTCGTCGCCGAGCTCACGGCGTTCCGGGACGGCATCGTCGCCGTGTCCGGCGTGCCGATGGTCGGCGCGATGCTCCACGGCTCGGTGGACCCGGAGGTCCTGGCCGCCTATCGGGACCGGGTGGTGGCGCCGCGGCGATCGCGGCTGCGGGGGATCCTCGACGCCGCCGCGGCCGACGGCGCCATCACGGCCTCGCCGACCGAACGGAGCGACGTGGTCGCGATGACCGTCGGGGCCTGGTACGCCATGGCCCTCGCCGGCGACGAGCCGGGCGGGACCTGGCCCCGACGGACCGCCCGGCTCGCCTGGCGGGCGCTCGGCGGTCAGACCGTCGACGACGACGGGTAGATCCAGCTCCGCAGCCGACGGGTCAACCAGGGCAGCAGCACGTAGGTCATCAGCGTGATCTCGACGGCGATCACCACCGCGAGGCGCACCGGGAACGGCCAGCCGCCGATGACCACCGCCGCCACGGCGCCGAAGACCAGCACCAGCAGGTAGACGACCACGCCGAGCAACAGGGCCATGCGCCAGCGCACCGGCTGGGGCACGACGGTGCCCGGGGGCGGGTCGAACCACAGCTCCAGACCGGTGTGGGTGTCCCAGACGGCGTCGGCCTCGACCAGCTCGACCACCTCGGCCATCGCCCGCTCGCGGAGCTCGGAGCGCTCGAAGGCGCGCAGCTCCGCCAGCGAGGCGAACCGGAACACGCTCGTGTACTCGACGGCCTCCGAGCCCTCCGCCGGCGGGTGGACGTCGGCCCCCAGGTAGCCCGGGACCTGCTCGGCGTCGGCCAGCAGCCGCCGGAGCCAGGCCTCGTAGTCCTCCCGGCGCTCCGGCCGCACCCGGCGCCGCACGATCGTCGTGACGACCGGGGTGGTGTCAGACACCCAGCGCCTCGACGACCAGCCGAGCCGCCGCCGCGCCCGAGTACTGCTGCTGGCCGGTGATGAGGTTGCCGTCGCGGTGGGCGAACGACTTGAAGGCCGAGTCGACGACGAAGTTCGTGCCCTCGAGCTTCCGGGCCTCCTCCTCGATCCAGAACGGCTGGATGCGCTGGCCGACGAACCCGTCGGCGTAGCGCTCCTCCGCGTCGGCGAAGCCGGTCCAGGTGTGACCGTCGACGATCAGGCGGCCGTCGGAGCGCTTCGCCGACAGCAGCACCGCGGTGGCGTGACAGATGACCGCGGTCGGCTTGCCGGCCTCGTAGAACCCGCGCACCGTGGCGTGGACCGACTCGTCGTCGACGAAGGTGTACATCGGCCCCTGGCCGCCGACGAACAGGACGGCGTCGAAGTCGTCGACGGAGACGTCGCCCAGCGCCACCGTGTCCTCGATGAGCGCTGCGGTCGCCGGGCTGTGCTTGAAGCCCAGGCTGATCAGGTCGTGGGCCGAGTACCCGGACTCGTCCTCCGGGTCGCTGAACCCGTCGGCGACGATCGCGCCGCCGCACGGGCTGGCGATCGTGACCTCGTAGCCCCGCTCGGTGAACTCCCAGTACGGATGGGTCAGCTCGCCCCACCAGAACCCGATGGGCCATCCGGTCTGCTCGGAGACGGCGGGGTTCGAGGCGACGAGCAGGACGCGCTTGGTCCGCCCGGTGGTGTCGATGGTCGCTGCCATGGTTGGTCCCTCATTTCATTCCGCTACCGATACGTAATGTATACAGGGTCCGAGCCCGTCCCACTACCGTCTCGGCACCCGAGGGGAGGGGCTCCATGCAGGAACTGGGACCGGTCGGTGACCTCCGGTACATGACGTCGCCCGCGAACCACCGCTTCCCGGTGTGGACGAGGGGCAACGCCGGCGAGGTCTACCCGGAGGTCTTCTACCCGCTGTCGTGGTCGGTGGCCGCCGACGCCGGCGAGGCCGCGATGCGGCGCGCCGCCCTGCGCACCGGGCTGCTGCGCGAGCGCGACCTGGCCGGCCAGCGCTTCTCCTTCACCGCCGTCTACGGCGGGTACTCGTACCTGAACCTCTCGATCCAGCGCGTCATCGCCCGCCGGATGATCGGTGCGAAGGTGGAGGACGTCGAGCGGTCCTACCTGGGCAACGCCGACGTGGTGCCGCCCTACCGACCCCAGCGCGGCGACCGGAACCTGTGGTGCAGCCTCCGGGGGCTCGCCCACACGCTGCGGGTGCTGCGCACCACCGAGCTGCCCGAGCTCGCCGCGGACCAGCGCGAGGTCGAGGCCTTCCGGGCGTCGCTGCCCGATCCCGCGACCTCGTCGGACGCCGAGCTGCGAGGGACCACGCAAGCGTTCATGCCGATGTTCGAGCGGCTCTTCGAGACGCACCTCTTCGTCTCGGGCGCCACGGCCATCCCGGTCGGTGCGCTCGCCAACCTGTGCGAGCGCCAGCTCGGCGACCGCAGCCTCCACATGACCCTCCTCGCCGGGATCGGCGACGTCGAGTCCGCCGCCCCGTCCTGGACGCTCTGGGAGCTCGGTCGCATCGTGCGGGACGAGCCGGCCGTGGATGCGGCGTTCGACGCCGGTGTGTCCGGCCTGCACGACCGGCTCCGCGCCCTGCCCGAGGCGGCGGCGTTCCTGGGCGCGTTCGACGACTTCCTCGCCGAGCACGGCTGCCGGGGCCCCAACGAGTGGGAGACGGCCTGCCACTCCTGGGGGACCAACCCCGAGCTCTCCCTCGCGCTGGTCGATCGGCTGCGCGGCGCCGACGACTCCCAGGCCCCCGGGCTCCAGCAGGCCCGGCTCGCCGCCGAGCGCGAGGAGCTGACCGCCGACATCGAGCGGCGACTGTCCCGGCTCCAGCGGGGCAACTTCCGGAGGACGCTGCGCGCCGCCCACCTGTGGTCGCAGAGCCGCGAGCGCACCAAGACCACGGTCATCCGGGCCATCCACGAGCTGCGCCTCGCGTCGTGGGAGCTCGGCCAGCGCTGCGCCGAT
Organism: Actinomycetota bacterium; assembly: GCA_039818945.1. GTDB lineage: Bacteria > Actinomycetota > Acidimicrobiia > Acidimicrobiales > Poriferisodalaceae > JBCBSZ01. The sequence goes on along the minus strand of JBCBSZ010000013.1, from coordinate 16,319 downwards.
CGAGCCGGCGACGGCGCCCAGGCCGACGACATCTGGTTCCTCCTCGACGAGGAGGTCGACGGGTACCTCGCCGACCCGGCGAGCTTCGCGGAGACCATCGCGGAGCGGCGGGCGGCGCGGGAGCAGCTGTCCGAGCTCGAGCCGCCGTTCTTCTTCGACGGCATCCAGCCCGACCCCGCGCACTGGCGCCGGCGCGACCGCACCGCCGAGGCTGCCGCAGCGGGAGAGCAGCTCGACGGCATCGCGGGGTGCCCGGGCACGGCCACCGGTCGAGCCCGCGTGGTCACCGACGCCGCCGACCCGACCGCCCTCGGCCCCGGCGACGTGCTCGTCGCACCGATCACCGATCCGTCGTGGACCCCACTGTTCCTCGCCGCCTCGGCCGTCGTGGTCGATGTGGGCGCCGAGCTGTCCCACGCCGTGATCGTCTCCCGCGAGCTCGGCATCCCCTGCGTGGTCAGCGCGACCGACGCCACGCGCCGCATCCCCGACGGCGCCTGGGTCGAGGTCGACGGCACCCACGGCACCGTGCGCGTCCTCGACGGCGAGCCGGCGCCGGGCTGACGAGACCGGCCGTGGTCGCCGGGCGAGCGGTCATCGGCCATGATGTGGCGGCGGTCACACGGCGACGTTCCGGGGGGAACCACACGTGAAGCAGCTGACGGGGCTCGATGCGACCTTCCTCTACATGGAGACGCCGACGACGTACGGCCACGTGAACGGGCTCTCCGTCTACGAACGACCGTCGGAGGACTTCGATCCGTACGCCGTGGTCCGCGAGCGCTTCAGCACGGTGATCGGCCACTTCGAGCCGTACCGGCGCCGGGTGGTCGAGGTGCCCTTCGGGCTCGATCACCCGTACTGGATCAACGACCCGAACTTCGACCTCGACTACCACGTCCGCGAGATCGGCCTCGCTCCTCCCGGCGCCGCCGACCAGCTGGCCGAGCAGGTGGCGCGCATCATCGGCCGCCCGATGGACCGGCGCCACCCGCTGTGGGAGGTGTACGTCATCGAGGGCCTCCAGGACGGCCGCTGGGCGCTGCTCAGCAAGACCCACCACGCCACGATCGACGGGGCATCGGGCGTGATGATGCTGCAGCTCCTCAACGACTCCGAGCCCGACGCAGAGTGGCCCTACCCGCCCGTCGACTGGCAGCCCGATCCGCTCCCCGACGACACCGAGCTGCTGCGCCGGGCGGTCTCGCACCTCGTCACCAACCCGGTGAAGGCGGCCGGGCTCCAGCTGCGCATCGTGCGGAACCTGGCCGAGGCGAACGGGCTCACCAACGTCGGCGAGATCGCCAACCGCACCCGCCGGCTCCTGGGCAGCGCGGTCGGTCGGTCGCGCGAGGCCGAGGCGGCCGACGAGCAGCTCCAGGGTGTCGCCCTCCCCCCGGTCCAGGCACCGCCGACGCCGTGGAACCGGCAGGTCGGCCCCCACCGTCGGTTCGCGATGCGCTCGACGTCGCTGTCCAACATCAAGCGGCTCAAGGAGGCCACGGGCGGCACGGTGAACGACGTGGTGATGGCCATCTGCGCGGGCGCCCTCCGCGAGTACCTGATCCGCCACGACGCACTCCCCCAGGCACCGCTGCAGGCGATGGTGCCGGTCTCGATCCGCACCGGCGACGAGGCCGACCCGTGGACCAACCGCGTCTCGAGCATCTTCGCCGAGCTGCCAACCGACATCGCCGACCCGCTCGAGCGGGTCGCCCGCTGCAAGGCCGCCATGGAGGGCGCCAAGCGCCAGTTCGAGCTCGTGCCCGCCGACGCCATGGCAGAGGCCACCGACTACACCTCGCCGGTCGTGGCGACCGCCGCGGTGCGGCTCGTCGCCCGACTCGCGAACCGGATCAACCTGCCGGTCAACGTGGTGATCTCGAACGTGCCCGGCCCGCGCAAGCCGCTCTACTTCGCCGGGGCCAAGCTCGACCACTACATCCCGGTGTCGACGATCAGCGACAACGTGGGGCTCAACATCACGGTGCACAGCTACGAGGACCAGCTCGACTTCGGCCTGGTGTCGGACCGCGACCTCGTCCCCGATCTGTGGGACCTCGTCGATCTCCACATCGACGAGGTCGGCCGCCTCTTCGAGGCGACGGGCGCCGAGTGGGCCGTCCCCCAGACGCCGCCGGCGCCGCGTCGCCGGGCGGTCGCCGCCGACTAGACCGCCAGGACGTCCGGCAGCGGGCGGGCGTGCACGATCGTGAGGCGGCGGGTCGTGCGGGTGATGGCCACGTAGAGGTCGCTGAGCCCGTGCGGGCGATCGAGGATCGCCGCCGGTTCGACCACGACCACCGAGTCGAACTCGAGGCCCTTGGCCTCGACGGGCGACAGCGCGTGCACGTCGAGGGCGGCCAGCTCCGGGAGCTCCTCGCCGATCACGGCGACGCGCCCCTCGGTCACCGCCTCGACCTCGGCCGTCACGATCGCCGGCAGCTCCGGGCCGATCGCAGCGACCTCGACGATGCGGGGCGACTCACCCGCCGACCGGATGGCGTTCGACGCCGACAGGTCCGGCGCCAGCGACCGCAGGATCCGGGTGGCCAGCTCGTTCACCTCGGCCGGCGAGCGGTAGTTGATCGTCAGCTCGCGGTGGGCGACGGTGCCGAGCTCGGGCGGGAGGTGCTCCTCCCAGCGCCCGGCCGGGCCGAGGGTTCGCTGGGCGAGATCGCCGACGATGGTCATCGAGCGGCTCCGCGCCCGGCGCACGAGCATCCGCCACTGCATCGGCGTCAGGTCCTGGGCCTCGTCGACGATGACGTGGCCGTACCGCCAGGCCCGCTCGCGCGCCGCCAGCTCGGCCACGGCCGCCTGCTGGTCGGCCAGCGCATCGACCTGGGCGAGGTGCAGCTCGGTGATCGGCTGCCCGTCGTTGTCCAGCAACGGTGCGCCGTTCTCGGCTCGGACGACCCGATCAACCATCTCGATCCCAGAAGCGCTCGTCGAAGGTGTCGAGGTCGAGGTCGGCGTCGACCAGGCGGGGATCGTCCAGGCTGACCGTGTCGTCGTCGTCCTCGTCGAGCTCGATGACCTCGTCGGCGGCGGCGTCGGCCAGCTCGAACTCGTCGGCCTCGTCGCGCCGGGTGACCATCTCGTCCACGGCGTCGTCGGGGATGACCGGCCCGACGAGCGCGAAGAGCTCGTCGAGGAGGGGCACGTCGGCGTCGGTCCAGCGCCGGTCGTCCAGGTCGGCCTGCGACACCCGCGGCCGGTGCAGCGCAGCCAGCTGCTCCGGGCGCACCCCGGCCCGGTGACCGGCCGACCGCAGGAGGGCCTCGCTGCCGAAGAGGTCGTTGAGCGCCTGCTCCGGCGTGAGCGTCGGCCAGTGACGCAGGCAGAACCACTCGACCGACTCGAGCTCGGAGAAGTGCTGGCGGGCGTCGTCGAAGGTGTCGAAGACCTCGTCGTCGACCTGGTGGCACAGCGCCTCGATCACGCCGGCCCGGAACGCCGCGGCACCGGCGTTGTGGGTCGGCTGCCCCTGCGCCCTCCGGCGGATCGACCGCAGCTCGTCGAGCGCCAGTCGGACGCGGGTGGTCCCGTAGTCGACGAGGAGGTCCTCCTTCGGTGGCCGCTGACGATCGCGCACGGCCTCGGCGAGCAGGTCGACCATGATCAGCTCGCCCTTGAGCTCGGCCAGCTCGGCCGGCTCGGGCGCTCCGACGAGGATGCCGGGGAGCAGCTCGGGGATCGTCGCCGAGACCACACCCGACTCGCCGAGCGACGGCAGGACGCCCGAGATGTAGGACAGGAACTGGGTGCTCGGCCCCACGACCAACACCCCCGTCTCGGCCAGCTGCACGCGCTGGTCGTAGAGCAGGAAGGCGGCACGGTGGAGGGCGACCACGGTCTTGCCCGTGCCCGGGCCGCCCTGGACCACGAGCGGGCGGTCGGTCGGGGCTCGGACGACCGCGTCCTGCTCGGCCTGGATCGTGGCGACGACCGACCGCATCTGCGCCTCGGTCGGTGCGGTGACCGAGGCGAGGATCGCCGCCTCGCCCCGGAGCCCGACCTCCTCGTGGAGCGCGTCGACGTCGAACACCTCGTCGGAGTAGCCCACGAGGTCGTCCGGGCCGCCGACCTCGCCGTACAGGAGGTGCCGGCGGCGGCGGACGCCCAGCCGCTCGACCGGGGTGGCGCGGTAGAAGGGGATCGAGGCGCGGGCGCGCCAGTCGACGAGCAGCGCCTCGTCGCCGTCGATCACGCTGATCCGGCCGACGTGCAAACGCTCATCGTCGTCGTCGGTCACGTGGCCGAAGGCCAGCGCCTCGCCGGCCTCGTCGAGCTCCAACACCCGCTTCACCGCGTGCATCGCGGCGTCGGCGCTCTGGCGCACGAGGGCGGCCCGGACCGAGGTATCGGCCTCGTCGTCCTCGTCGATGAGGTCGCGGATGCCCTCCTCGGTGGCGGTCGCGGCTTCGTCGGCCAGCCGCTCGGCCCGCCGCCGCGCGGCCGCGACCTGGCCGCGGTGCACCTCGAGGATGCGGGCGAGGTTCTTCCGCTCGGTCGCGAGGACCTCGGCGGAAGCGTCGGCGGGGGCGTCGGACGCGTCGGCGGCGATACCCAAGGATCGCAGACGGACACGGGGGCGGGGATCTCGGGCGAGCGGCGGCTCGAATCAGGCCCGAAGCCTCTGTGATGGCTCTCCGAGCCGTGATCGCGTCGAAGGCGTTGGCACGTGCGCTCCGGGGAGGCTCAGATGTCACGTACTTCCACCGTCGAGGATCGGTCGCGCGCTGAGACGGACCGGTCCCTCGTCGCCGCGTCGGCCCGCGGCCTGTCCAAGGTCTACGGCGAGGGCAACACCCGCGTCGTGGCGCTCGATGCGGTCGACGTCGAGTTCGCCGCGGCCCGACTGACCGCGATCATGGGGCCGTCGGGTTCGGGTAAGTCCACCCTGTTGCACTGCATGGCGGGCCTGGATCGCCCCACGGACGGCGTCGTCCGCATCGGCGCGACCGAGATCGGGACGCTCAAGGACCGCGACCTGACGTTGCTGCGCCGGCGGCGCATGGGCTTCGTCTTCCAGTCGTTCAACCTCGTGCCGACGCTGACGGCGAGGGAGAACATCCTGCTGCCGATCCTGCTCGGCGGTGAGGAGCCCGAGACGGACTGGCTGGACACGATCGCCGAGACGTTCGATCTCGGCGAGCGGCTACACCACCGTCCGAGCGAGCTGTCCGGCGGCCAGCAGCAGCGGGTCGCCGTCGCGCGCGCCCTGATGAGCCGGCCCGACATCATCTTCGCCGACGAGCCGACCGGCAACCTCGACTCGGCCAGCGGCACCGAGGTGCTCGAGTTCCTCCGGCGCGCCGTCGACGAGTGGCGCCAGACGGTGGTGATGGTCACCCACGATGCGCGGGCAGCGAGCTACGCCGACCTCGTCGTGTTCCTCCGCGACGGGCAGATCGTCGACCAGCTGGAGGCGCCGACCTCGGAGTCGGTCCTCGACCGGCTCCGCGAGCTGGAGGCGTAGCGATGGAGGTCATCCGACTCGCGCTCCGCAACCTGGCCAGCAACCGCCTCCGCGTCTCGATGGCCGCGGCGGCGGTCATGGTGGGCGTGGCGTTCGTGGTCGCCTCGTTCCTGCTCTCCGACGGGTTGCGCGCGACCTTCGACGACATCATCGAGGACACGCTCTCGGAGATCGACCTCGCGGTCCGGGCGGAGTCCGACTTCGACGAGGCCGACTTCCAGGTCCAGACGATCGACGAGGCGCTCGTCGACGTGGTGCGCGGCGTCGACGGCGTCGCCACGGCCGAACCCGGCCTGGAGACCTACAAGATCGTGCCGGTCGACGGCGACGGCGACCCGGTGGAGACCGCCGGCCCGCCCATCATCTCCGCCAACTACGTGGAGTCGACCAGCTCGGTGTCGGTCGATTCGGGACGTGCGCCGACCGGACCGGGCGAGTTCACGATCGACATCACCGCGGCCGATCGGTTCGACTTCGAGGTGGGCGAGACCTACGACGTGATCGGCGTCGACGGCCGCGAGCCGTTCGAGCTGGTCGGCACGATCCGCTTCGGCGAGGACAACGTGCTCGGTGGCGCCGTGCTCATGACGTTCGAGCTGTCCGAGCTGCAACGCCTCGACGGCCGGGAGGGCGCGATCAGCCTGGTCGAGGTCGTGGCCGAGCCCGGCGAGGACCTCCAGCGACTGGAGACGCGCATCGAGCTCGCCCTTCCGGCGGGCGTCGAGGCCGTCAGCTCCCAGGTGATCATCGACGAGGGCCAGGAGGACTTCGGGGCGGTGATCGACATCTTCGGCAACATCCTGCTGGCGTTCGCGCTGGTCTCGGTGTTCGTCAGCACGTTCATCATCGCCAACACGTTCAACATCCTCCTGGGGCAGCGGATCCGACAGCTCGCCCTGCTGCGCGCGTTGGGGGCGAGCCGACGCCAGGTCCGAGTCAGCGCGCTGTTCGAGGCGTTCGTGATCGGGCTCGCGGCGTCGATCATCGGGCTCGGCCTCGGGGTCGCGCTCGCCTACCTGCTCCGAGCGATCATGAACTCGGCCGGGTTCGACCTGCCGGCCCTCGAGCTCATCCTGTCGGCCCGCACGATCATCACCGCCGTCGTCGTCGGCGTCGGCGTCAGCCTGCTGTCCGCGATCACCCCCTCGCGACGTGCGGCGAGGGTCCCGCCGGTCGCTGCGATGCGGGAGGGCTACCGCTACGGCTCGGGCGAGGGGACCCGCCGCACGATCATCGCGATCGTGCTCGCCGTCCTCGGCCTCGGAGGGATCTCGTGGAGCCTCTTCGGCGATCTCGACACGGCTCCCCTGCTGGTGATGATGGGTGGCGGCGCGGTGCTGACGTTCGTGTCGATCACGATGTTCACGCCGCTGTTCTCGAGTCCGATCGCCCGCGTCCTCGGCGCCCCGCTGGAGCACCTGCCCTGGCTCGGGGTCACCGGCAAGATGGCCCGCGAGAACGCATCGAGCGACAACAAGCGCACGGCGCGGACCGCAGCCGGGCTGATGATCGGCCTGGCGTTGGTCGCCATGGCGTCCGTGGTGGCCACGTCGCTGAAGGACTCGTTCCGAGACCAGCTCGGCTCGACCCTGACCGCCGACTACCTGATCACCGAGCCGAACGGAGGCGGGTTCAGCCGCAACGTTGCCGCCGAGCTGCAGCAACTGGACGAGTTCGACGTGGTGTCGGCGACGCGGTACGGCAACGCCGTGATCAACGGCGGCGAGCGTGCGATCGCGGCGACGGATCTCGGCGCGCTCACCGAGCTGCTGGACGTCGAGGTGCTGGAGGGCGACCCCGCCGACGGTGCCGGGCCGGACCGCATCGCGCTGGACGCATCGGTCGTCGACAGCCTCGGCAGGGGCGTCGGCGACGAGGTGCTGGTGCGATTCGCATCGGGGAGCCAGCAGCTCTTCACCATCAACGCGATCTTCGACAACGAGTTCCTGATCGCCAACTACGTCATCGACCTGTCGGCGTGGGACGAGCACTTCACCCTGAACGAGGACGCCGTCGTCGCGGCGCGGCTCGCCCGCGGCGTCGACGAGCAGCAGGCGAACGCTGCCCTCGCCTCGCTCGAGTCGAGGTTCCCGTCGCTCGAGTTCGAGACGAAGGACGCGTTCCGCGAGCGCATCGAGGGGCAGCTCGACACCCTGCTCGTCGTGATCAACGTCTTCCTGGGGTTGGCCGTGGTCATCGCCCTGCTGGGCATCACCAACACGATGGCCCTCGCCGTCCTGGAGCGGACCAGGGAGATCGGGCTCATGCGCGCCGTCGGCCTGACCCGACGCCAGACCCGGACCATGATCCGCTGGGAGGCGGCGGTCGTGTCGGTCTTCGGCGGGATCCTCGGCGTCGGCGTCGGCGTCGCCTTCGGCTGGCTCGCGGTGCAGGCGATCCCCGATTCGATCATCGACCAGCTCGCCGTCCCGGTCACCTCACTCGTCGTGTACGTCGTCATCGCCGGGATCGCCGGGCTCATCGCGGCGTCGCTCCCGGCGCGCCGCGCCGCTCGCCTCGACGTGCTCGACGCGATCCGCGAGCTCTGAACGGAAGGACCGACATGACCGTCGGCACCAGCCACCGCGTCGTGGTCACCGGGCACGGTGGCCCCGACGTCCTCCGGTGGACGAGCACCGAACGGCCGACCGCCGGCGACGGCGAGGTGGTCGTCGAGGTCCACGCCGCCGGCGTGTCGGCCTTCGATCTGATCTACCGACGGTGGTCCCGGCTCCCCGGCCGACCGGCCGAGCCGTTTCCTCTCGGCGAGGACGTCGTCGGCGAGGTGGTCGAGGTCGGCGGCGGCGTGTCCGGGGTGGAGGTCGGCGAGCTGGTCGCCGCCGCCACGTTGTCGATCGGCGTGGGAGGTGGCTACGCCGAGCACGTGCGCCTGCGGGCCACGGAGGTGGTGCCGGTCCCGCCGGGCGTCGATCCGGCCGCCGCGGTGTGCGTCGTCATCAACCACCTCACCGCCCACCACCACCTCCACGTGCTCGGCCGGGCCCGCTCCGGCGAGCGACTCCTCGTCCACGGCGCCGCCGGCGGCGTGGGATCGGCGACGGTCCAGCTGGCGGAGCTGGCCGGCCTCGACGTCATCGGCACCGCGAGCGGTGACCGGGTGGAGGCCGTCCGATCGTTGGGGGCGATGCCGATCGACCGCCGGACCGAGGACGTCGTCCGCCGGGTTCGGGAGCTGACCGGCGACGGGGTCGACCTGGTGATCGACCCGGTGGGCGGCGCGGCGCAGCTGTGGCGCTCGTACCGGTGCCTGAACCGACGCGGTCGCCTCGTCTGGCTGGGTTCTGCTGCGGTCGGGGAGCAGGGGCTCCGGGCCGCCCCGCTCAGCATGGCGATGCTCGCCGCGCTGCGCCTCGTGCCCGATCGGCGCCGGATCCCCTGGTGCCCGACGACGGACACCCACGCCGAGCGTCGACCGGGCTGGTACCGCCGCACGCTGCGCGAGCTGCTCGACCTCGTGGCCACCGGGCGGCTGGAACCGGTCATCGCAGCGCGTCTGCCCCTCGCCGACGCGTCCCGCGCCCACGAGCTGCTCGAGTCGGGCGGGCACTTCGGCAAGTTCGTGCTCGTCACCGACGCCTATCGGCCGCCCCGAGCGGCGGCGACGGCCACGGGCGGCACGACGACCTGAGCGACCCCCGGTCCGGAGCGGCCGGGGAATGGGCCGCGGCGGGCCCGGGTTCACGGATGAGAATGACCATTCTCAGCCCGATCCCGAACCGATGACCCCTGCGCCACCGCCCACCGTCGACGAGGCGGCCCGACGGGTGCTCGACGCCGCCGACGAGCTGTTCACCCCGCTGGGCGTGGCCGCCGTGACGATGGCCGACGTCCGCGACCGGTCCGGGGTGTCGATGCGACGCCTCTACTCGCTGCACCCCACGAAGCGCGACCTCGTCGCCGCCTGGTTGCGACACCGCCACGAGCGGTGGCTCGTGTGGTTCGACGACGAGATCGCGCGCCGCATCCAGGCCGGCGCGACGACGATCGACGCCCTGTTCGGCGCCCTGGCCGACTGGCTCGAGTCCACGTCGTACCGAGGGTGCGCGTTCCTCAACACCCTCGCCGAGACGACCGAGCTCGACGCCGACACCAGGCAGGTCATCAGCCACCACAAGCGGTCGCTGGTGGAGCACCTCAGCCGCCACAGCGAGCACGCTGCCGAGCTCGGCGTGCTCGTCGACGGCGCGATCACCCGGTCGGCGGTGTTCGCCGACGCCGAGCCGTGCCGCATCGCCGCACGGATCGCCCACACCCTCGAAGGAGCACGATGAGGAACTACCTCGACCTCGCCCAGACCCCGACCATCCTCGAGCTCCAGCGCGAGCGCGGCTCGCGTGGCCGGTACGACGACGTCAGCGACGGACCCGACGCCCTGTCCCCCGAGGAGGTCGCCCACCTCACCGACAGCAGCAGCTTCTTCATGGCGACGGTCAACGAGGAGGGCTGGCCCTACGTGCAGCACCGCGGCGGCGATCGCGGCTTCGTGAAGGTGCTCGGTCCGACGTCGATCGGCTGGGCCGAGCGATCCGGGAACCGTCAGTACCTCGGCACCGGCAACGTCGTGGCGAACGGCCGGGTGTCGCTGATCTTCGTCGACCACGCCCGACGCACGCGACTGAAGCTGCTCGGCGTCGCCACGCTCCATCGCGAGCCCGACGACGAGCTCCGCGACGCGCTGAACCCCGAGGGGCGCCGCGACGACGGTGTCATCACCGTCGAGATCCTCGCCACGGCGTGGAACTGCCCCAAGCACATCCCGCAGCTGGTCGACGCCGAGCAGGTCGCGGCGATCGTCCGACCGCTCCAGGAGCGCATCGACGAGCTCGAGGCCACCATCGCCGGCCTCGAGGCACCGCCGACGGCCGGGCTCGACTGCGCCGAGGTGATCGCGACCACCGACGAGCAACTCGCCGCGCTGGACGGGGAGCCGCAGGCGGCGCTGGTCGGCCACCTGGCCGGGTGCGACCGGTGCCGGACCCACCTCGCCGGCCGTACCTGCGACTGACGGACCCGAATGCCGTCGGGCCGCTCGGTCACGGCTCCGGTGGGAGATCTCCCTCCAGGTACCGGCGAGCCATCCGCTGTTGCACCTGCCGGCCGTCGATCAGCCACGCCAGCGCGTGCCAGGCCAGGGCGAAGCCCCAGAACGCCGTCACCCAGAACGCCCACTGCACCCCGGACGGGCCGACGGCGAGGTCGAGCCACCAGAGGAACACGTTGAGGATGACGAACGCACCGACGTGCCAGAGCAGGCCGACCAGGTACTCGGCCCGTGCCTCGGCGAGCTCCTCGGTGGTGGGCTCGTGCTGCGCGGTCATGGCGAACCTCCTCACCTCACCGCCCGGCCTCGATCGTCGCTCTCGGGCGAGCTCGCGACCAGAGGACGACGTCCCGTGGGCCTCTCCGTAAGTGGGCACTTACGTTTGCTAGGGTGCTCGCCATGGCCTACGACGAGGAGCTCGCAGCGAGGCTCCGCGACCTCATCGGCGACGATCCGGTGGTGAGCGAGCGCAAGATGTTCGGCGGGCTCGCCTTCCTGGTCAGCGGCCACCTGGCCGTCGCAGCCAGCGGGCAGGGCGGCCTGCTGGTCCGCACCGACCCCGACACCGCCGAGGGTCTGCTCGTCGAGCCCGGCGTCGAGGCCATGGAGATGAAGGGCCGCCCGATGCGCGGCTGGTTGTACGTCGCGCCCGACCGGCTCGCCTCCGCCGGCGACCTCGCGACCTGGGTGGGCCGGGGCGTCGAGTTCGCGGACTCCCTGCCGCCCAAGGACGGCGGCGGCCGGTCCTGACCGGCGCCGTCGCTCAGGTCGACCGAGGCGAGGTGTGCTCGTCGATCAGCTTCACCAGCGAGTCGAAGACCCGGGCCGAGTGCTCGGTGAGCCCGATCTCGCAGGTGCGGCTGGTCGAGTAGGCGCCGCCGACGTCGGCGGGGATCTGCTCGGCCAGGGTCCGCAGCCCCCACTCGTTGAGCTCAGGCTGGGTGAAGCCCCGGTTCCCGGCGAAGCCGCAACAGTTGGTCTCGGGCACGTGGACACCGGCCGCGCACAGCTCGCCGACCCGCCGGAGGTCGCCCTCGAGGCCCAGCTTCTTGATGCTGCACACCGTGAACAGCGAGACGATGTCGTCGGACGGCTCGAAGTCGAGGCGGTCGACGAGGTACGTCGTCGTGAAGTTCGTGATGTCGTAGATGTCGAGCCCGAGGTCGCCGAGCCCGGTCACGGCCTCGAGCGTGCACGGGCTCATGTCGCACAGGATCGGGTGACGTCCTCCGTCGCTGGCCTCGAGGAGGCGCTCGCCGAGCTGGCGCTGCGCCGTCGCCCCGGCCTCGGCGAACCCCTGCGACGTGAAGGCCAACCCGCAGCACAGGTCGTTCGGTCGCTCGGGGACGATCACCTCGCAGTTCGCCTTGTGCAGGATGTCGATGACCCGCTGTGCCACGGCGGCGTCGCCGTTGGCGTCGGGAGCCGTCCCGAAGATCCGGTTCACGCACGAGGTGAAGTAGACGACCGGCATCGGGTCCGCGCCGAGCGGTGGACGCGGCGACGGCAACCGGCCGGCGGCGCGAGGCATGCCGCCGACCCAGTGCGTCCGATCGCCCACGACGTTGGTCAGCGTCGAGGCGACCTTGTCCATGCGCTCGGTCCCGATCACCTTCGAGGTGGCGTGGGCGGCGCGGATCGCCACCCGCGCCCCGGCCGACGCCGCGCCGAACCGGCCGGCGATCAGGTTCGCCACCCGGCTGTCGGAGCGATCGACCGCGCGGTGCTGCTTCACGTACTTGCCGGTGTCGATGTCGACCGGGCAGGCGATCGCGCACAACCCGTCTGCGGCGCACGTGGCGTCGAAGCCGTACGCGATCGACGCCGCCAACGCGTCGGCCTGCGCGTCGTCACCCTCGGACCGCAGCCGTGCGACCTCGCGCTGGAGCACGATCCGCTGCCGTGGTGAGTAGGTGAGGTCGTGCGAGATGCACGACGACTCACAGAACCCGCACTCGATGCACGTATCGATGATCGGGTCGGCGGGCGGGAGCGGCTTGAGGTGCTCGAGGTGCGACGTCGGACTCGGGTTGAGGATGACGCCCGGGTTGAGGATCCCGTCCGGGTCGAACGCGTCCTTGATCTCGCGCATCAGCGCGACCGCCTCGGCTCCCCACTCCATCTCGAGGAACGGGGACATGTTGCGCCCGGTGCCGTGCTCGGCCTTGAGCGCCCCGTCGTACTCGCCGACGACGAGATCCCCGAGCTCGCGGATGAAGCGGTCGTAGCGCTCGATCTCGGCCTGCACCCCGAAGTCCTGGGTGAAGACGAAGTGGAGGTTGCCCTCGAGCGCGTGCCCGAAGATGACCGCCTCGTCGTAGCCGTGGCGACGGAACAGCGCCTGCAGGTCGAGCGTGGCGTCGGCGAGGCGATCCACCGGGAACGTGACGTCCTCGATGACGACGGTCGTGCCGATGGTCCGCACGGCGCCGACGGCCGGGAACAGGCCCTTGCGGATGTTCCAGTAGCCGCCGTAGACGTCGGGATCGTCGGCGAACTCGTAGGGCCGCTCGACGTCGATGTGGTCGATCGCCGCTCGCGCGGCGGCCGCGTTGGCCGCCAACCCCTCCGGCGTCGTGGCCCGCACCTCGACCAGCAGGGCCGCGACCGGTTCGGCCAACTCGGCCAGGTAGGCCGGGACGCCGGGCTTGCCCGCGACGGAGCGGAGGCTCGCGCGGTCCATGAGCTCGACCGCGGACACCGGCGCCGACTTGAGGGCCGTGACGGCGTCGCACGCCTCGGCGATGCTCGGGAACATCACGAGCGCCGACGCCTTGTGCGGTGCCTCGAGGACCGTGTCGAGCACGACCTCGCCCAGGAAGGCGAGCGTGCCCTCGGAGCCGACCATCAGATGGGTGATCACGTCGATCGGATCGTCGAAGTCGATGAGCGCGTTGAGGCTGTAGCCCATCGTGTTCTTCTGCGAGTACTTCGCCGTGATCCGCTTGGCCAACGGCGTGTTGGCCTTGGTGGACGCGGCGAGGAACCCGATCCGCTCGATGAGCTCGGGCCGGGCCCGCCGGAAGGCCTCGACCGACGCGGGGTCTCCGGTGTCGAGCTGGGTCCCGTCAGCGAACACCAGTCGCATCGACGACAGGGTCTGGTACGAGTTCTCGGCCGTGCCGCAACACATCCCGCTCGCGTTGTTGGCGACGATGCCGCCGATCATCGCGGCGTTGATCGATGCCGGGTCCGGACCGATCTTGCGCTGGTACGGCGCGAGCACCGCGTTGGCCGACCGCCCGACGACGCCGGGCTGCAGGCGGATCCGATCACCACCGTCGAGCACCTCGATGTCGGTCCAGCACCGCGACGTGAGCACGAGCACCGAGTCGCTGATCGCCTGACCGGAGAGGCTCGTCCCCGCCGCCCGGAAGGTGACCGGCACGTCGAGCGCCGTCGCCTCCTGCAGGATGAGCGAGATCTCGTCGAGGCTCTCGGCCTGGATGACGATCTTCGGGATCAGCCGGTAGAAGCTCGCGTCGGTCCCGTAGGCGAGCGTGTCGGCCGGGTCGGTGTAGCACCGCTCCGGGTCGATCGACGGCGCCAACCGGTCGAGCAGGGTGGAATGAGGAGCGTCGAGCATGATCATCACCAGAGGACGTCGCTGTAGCTGAACACGTACAGGACCACCAGGCCGATGATCCCCGAGAAGATGCAGTAGTAGATCGTCGGGATGATCGTCTTTCGGAGCACGAGGCCCTCGCGTCCGAGCAACCCGACCGTGGCCGCCGCGGCCACGACGTTGTGGATGGCGATCATGTTGCCGGCGGCGGCGCCGACCGCCTGGAGCGAGACCATCATCGACGGCGCCACCTGGATCGAGTCGGCCGTCGAGAACTGGAACCTCGACAGCATGAGGTTCGACACCGTGTTCGATCCGGCGATGAAGGCACCGAGCGCACCGACCGACGAGGCGAGGAACGGGTAGGCGTCGCCGACGGCGTCGCTGACCCAGTTGGCCATCGCCACCGGCATGCTGTCGAGCGCCGTGCCACCGTCGCCGCCGGTGTTCACACCGGAGTTGATCATGATCCGCACCATGGGGATCGTGAACATGAGCACGACGCCCGCTCCGATCAGGGTCCTCGTGGACTCACCGAGCGCCGCCTGGATCTGCGGAGGTCGCATCTTGAGCACGAAGTAGGAGATGGCCACGACCATCACCATGATCCCGCCCGGCAGGTAGAGCGGTTGCAGCGAGGACGACACGCCGGCCTCGCCGAAGATGTCCGTCCAGCTGATCTCGACCCGCTGGAGGACGTCGTTGACCCCGAACTCGTCGATGCGGCTCACGACGAGGAAGACGGCGACGAGCAGGTACGGCACCCAGGCCCGGACGAGGCCCAGGTGGCTGCCGGCCGACTCGGCCAGCTCGTCGAGCTTCATCTCGAGGGTGCCGAGCCACTCCTCCGGCCACGAGCTCGCCGGGGCGAAGTCCCAGGTGTCGCTCGGGATCAGGAACCCGGCCCGGGCGGCGGGCACGACGATCGCCATGCCGATGAGCGCACCGAAGATCGACGGGAACTCGGGCCCGAGGAAGACGCCGGTGAGGGCGTACGGGATGGTGAAGGCGACGCCGGCGAAGATGGCGAAGGGCGCCACCGAGAGCCCGTCGGTCCAGGAGCGCTGCTCGCCGAAGAACCGGGTCATGATGATGACCATCAGCAGCGGGATCAGCGTGCCCACGATGGCGTGGGTGATCGCCACCTGCGACGTGATCAGGTCGAGGAACTCGTCCCAGCTGCTCCCCTCGGCCTCGAGCCGAGCGTCGAGCTCGTCGTCGCGGAGGCCGCCGGTGACCCCGACGATGATCGGGGTGCCCACCGCACCGAACGAGACCGGCGTCGACTGGATCATCATGCCGATCACGACGGCGGACATCGCCGGGAAGCCGAGGCCCACGAGCAACGGCGCGACGATCGCCGCCGGTGTCCCGAAGCCGGACGCCCCCTCGATGAAGGTGCCGAAGAGCCAGGCGATGATGACCACCTGCACCCGCCGGTCGCCGCTGATCCCGGTGAACCCCGACCTGATCACCGTCAGCGCACCGGAGTGCTTGAGCGTGTTGAGCAACAGGATCGCCCCGAACACGATCCAGAGGATGGCGATCGTCAGACCCAACCCCTGGATGGTCGAGGCGGCGACCCGTTGGAAGGACACCTCCCAGAAGACCAGCGCGATCAGCGCGGTCTGCAGGTAGACGATCGGCATCGCCCGCCGGGCCGGCCATCGGAGTCCGACGAGGAGCACCCCCGCGACCACGATCGGAGAGAACGCAAGCAGCGCTTGCACTCCGAGTCCCATGTTGATCCCCCTGACTCGTTCCCGCGCCCCGTGATCACACGTTCGTGATCACGGGGCGTGGCGAACAAGGACCAAGGTCCCAGGGTGCGGCGACCGCGGTCCTCCATCGCTGCAGTGGGACGTCAGGTCCGAGTCAGCTGCGGATCAGGCGTCGGTGAGGGCGATCATGTCCGTCGCGAGGTCGGCCAGGCCCTGGGCGGCGTTGCGGCTCTCGTTCGACGCCTGCCGCGTCGTGCCCGCGGCCTCGTCCACGGCGCCGGCGACGTCGTTGATCGTCTGCGCCGCCTCCGCGAGGCGATCGACACGACCCGAGAGGTCCTCGGTCGTCCCCGTCTGCACCTGCACGGACGCAGCGATCGAACGGACCAGCTCGGCCATGTCGCCGAGCAGCTCGGACACCTCGCCGTTCGACGCGACGGTCTCCGCAGCACCGCGCTGGACCTCGTCGACCCGGGTGGCGATGAG
>JBCBSZ010000012.1:0-91209 GCA_039818945.1 Actinomycetota bacterium | reverse complement strand
CCGATGCGGATCCAGTCCTCGCTCATGGAGCGATCATCGCACCGGCGCGCCGGTAGTGTCCGCGTCCGTGAGCGCCGTGCGGACCGACGAGGCCGAGATCCACTACGACGACGAGGGTGCCGGCTTCCCGGCGCTGCTCATCGCTCCCGGCGGCATGCGGTCGGCCAACGAGTTCTGGCCGAACATGCCGTGGAACCCGAGGGAGCTGGCCGACTCGTACCGGGTGATCGGCATGGACCAGCGCAACGCCGGCCGCTCGACCGGTGCGATCTCCGCCGAGACCGGGTGGGCGACCTACGCCGGCGACCAGCTCGCGGTGCTCGACGACCTCTCGATCGACCGATGTCACGTCGTCGGCATGTGCATCGGCGGGCCCTACATCGCCGGCCTGCTCCGGCTCGCGCCGGAGCGCTTCGCGTCGGCGGTGATGCTGCAGCCCGTGGGCATCGACGACAACCGCGAGGCGTTGGAGGAGATGTTCGACGACTGGGCGGCGGGACTCGCCGACGACCACCCCAGCGTCGACGAGGCGGCCTGGGCGTCGTTCCGGTCGAACATGTGGGGTGGCGACTTCTTGCTGACGGCCTCACCGGACGATGTCGAGTCGTTCACGACGCCGCTGCTCGTGATGATGGGCGACGACCTCTACCACCCGCAGTCGACGTCGCGAGAGATCGTCCGCCGGGCCTCCGACGCCACGCTCGTCGAGCGCTGGAAGGACGAGGACGTGCTCGGCGAGACCGACCGGACCATCCGGGACTTCCTCGCCGCTCACACGCCGGCGTGACCACCTCGCAGGATCTCGTCGAGCTGATCGACTACCGGCGCCGGGTCGACGACCTGTACGCCGCGATCCGCCAGCAGTCCGATCTCGAGGACGCCTGGTGGCCGTGGCGGGCGGGGCGCGATGGGCTGTTCGCCACCCATCCCCAGAGCCCGGTCTCTCCGGAGCGACGCACCGACTTCGAGGGGATGGCCTTCCACGAGTACGACCCCTCGTGGTGCCTGGCCGCGACCATCGAGGCCGTCGACGACGAGACCGTCGACCTCGGCCACAGCGGGGCGGGCGAGACCCGGTTCGTCCGCTTCGCGACGCTGCGGGCCGAACGACTCGGCGAGGCCATCACGCTCGACGCGCTGTGGCTCGACGCCTACGGCGGCGGCATCTTCGTGCCGTTCCGCGACGCGACCAACGGCGACACGACCTACGGCGGCGGCCGGTACGTGCTCGATGCGGCGAAGGGTGCCGACCTCGGAGCGCTCGACGACGGGCGCCTCGTGCTCGACCTCAACTACGCCTACCACCCGAGCTGCGCCCACGATGCACGCTTCTCCTGCCCGCTGGCCCCGCCGAGCAACCGACTCGCCATGCGGGTCGAGGCCGGCGAGCTCATGCCTCGTTGAGCCCCTGCTCCCCCGGGCGGACGAGCCCGGACTCGTAGGCGAACACGACGGCCTGCACCCGATCGCGCAGGCCGAGCTTGGTGAGGACGTTCGACACGTGGGTCTTGATCGTCGCCTCGCCGACGTAGAGCTCGGCGGCGATCTCGACGTTGGAGCCCCCGCCGGCGAGCTGCACGAGCACCTCCCGCTCCCGCTCGGTGAGCTCGTCGAGACGTTCGCGCAGCTCGGGCTCGACGGTCGCCGGCCGGCCCTCCGACACCGCCTCGATGACCCGCCTCGTCACCGCCGGATCGAGCAGCGCCTCGCCGGACGCGACGACGTGCACGGCCTCGATCAGCTCCTCGGGCGGGGCGTTCTTCAGGAGGAAGCCCGAGGCGCCGGCCTGGAGCGACGCGAACACGACCTCGTCGTCGTCGAAGGTGGTGAGGATCAGCACGCGCACCGACCCGTGGCGGGCGACCACCTGCTCGGTGGCCTCGATGCCGTCGGTTCCCGGCATCCGGACGTCCATGAGGACGACGTCGGGCTGGTGCTCGGCGACCATCCGGGCTGCCTCGGCACCGTCGGCGGCCTCGGCCACGACCTCGATGTCGGGCTCGACGTCGAGGAGCAGCCGCAGCCCGCTGCGCACCATGGACTGATCGTCGGCGATGACCACTCGAACCGTCATCGGCGAGTCCCCGCGGGCAGCGCCAGGCGGGCCTCGACCTCCCAGCCACCCCCGGGCCTGGGGCCCGCCTCGAAGGTCCCCTGGTGCAGCAGGGCCCGCTCGCGCATCCCGAGGAGGCCGTGACGACGACCGGAGCGATCGGCCGACGGACCTCGCTCGAAGGGCACGGCGCCGTCGTCGGCGACGGTGACGACCAGCCCGTCTCCATCGCGCCGCAGGCACACCGACGCCCGCCTGGCGTTCGCGTGCCGCAGCGTGTTGGTGAGCGACTCCTGGACGATCCGGTAGGCCGACACGGCGACCGAGTCGGGAACGTCGTCGAGGCGCTCGTCGACCTCGACGTCGATCTCGATCCCCGCCTCCTCGACCTGCTCGGCCAGCGTGTGCAGTCGCGACAGGCCGGGCTGCGGGTCAGCATCGGGTTGCTCGTCCTGGCGGAGGAACCCGAGCAGCTGGTGGAGCTCGCGCACCGCTTCGCGCCCGCTGTCCTCCACGAGGCGGAGCGCGTTCTTGGAGGACTCGGGATCGTGCTCGAGCGCCCGACGTGCCGCTCCGGCCTGGAGGCCCATCACCGAGACGTGGTGGGCGACGACGTCGTGCAGCTCGCGGGCGATGCGCACGCGCTCGTCGAGGACCGCCCGCTGCTCGTTCTCCTCGCGCTCCCGCTCGAGCTCCTCGGATCGCTCGCGCAACTGCTCCTCGACCTCGCGCCGACGCCGAGCGCCGTCGCCCAGGACCCAGGCCCCTGCGAAGAACCCCACGTTGAGCACGATCGTGCTGACGCGGACCCACAGCAGCTGACCGGCGGCGAGCTCGCCGTCGATGACGATGAGGCGGTAGGCGATGAGGATCACGCTCGGCAGCATGACGAGGAGCCGGACCGACGTCCGACGCCGATCGGCGAAGGCGCCGACGCCGTAGAAGGCCACGAAGAGCGCCACCGAGCTGACCTCGAACTCGACGACCTGGATCCAGCGCAGCCACGTGAAGGCCGCGCCGCTGACGATCGCGACGGTGAGCGGTGCGACGCGGCGGTAGGCGAGCGGGAGCACGGTCGCGAGGACGAGCGCGACCGAGATCGGCCCGCCGGCGATGTCGGGCTGACCGTCCAGGAGCTCGAGGTTCGACCGGAGACCCACCAGCGCCATCACGAGCAGCGCCGCCACGAGCGCGACGTCGCGCAGCGGGGGCCACTGCCAGCGGATCGAGCGCACGGATCCGAACGTACCGGCACGATCGCCGCGCGACCTCCCCCCTGAGGCGGAGCGCGGATCACCGAGACGACCGATGTGGGCCACCGGACCGCGACGCGAGGCTGGGTCCATGTTGGAACTCGACCGCGTGACGAAGCGCTACGGCGACCTCGTCGCCCTCGACGAGGCCTCGTTCTCGGTGACACCGGGCCGGATCTGCGGCCTGTTGGGCCCCAACGGTGCCGGCAAGACGACGGCCATGCGGGCCGTCCTCGGGCTCCTGCAGGTCACGACGGGCACGATCGCCTGGCACGGTCGCCCCCTCGACCGAACGACCCGGCTCACGTTCGGGTACCTCCCGGAGCAGCGCGGCCTGTACCCCAAGATGAAGGTCGCCGAGCAGGTCGCGTACTTCGGCGAGCTCCACGCCATGCGCCGTCGCGACGCCCGACGGGCCGCCGACGAGCTCCTCGAGCTGGTCGGCCTCACCGACCGCCGCGACGACTTCGTCGAGGCGCTGTCGCACGGCAACCAGCAGCGGGTCCAGCTGGCCGTGGCCCTGGTGCACTCGCCGGTCCTGCTCATCCTCGACGAGCCGTTCAGCGGGCTCGACCCGCTCGGCGTCGAGGCGATGAGCGAGGCGTTGACCCGCATCGCCGACGACGGCGCCGCCGTGCTGCTGTCGTCGCACCAGCTCGACCTCGTCGAGGACGTCTGCGAGGACGTCGCCATGCTCTCGGGCGGCCGGGTCGTCGGTTCCGGCTCGGTGGGCGAGCTCCGCGCGGCCGACGGTGGTGCGTCGCTGACCGTCGAGCTGGCGGCGCCGCCCGACGACGGCTGGCGCCTCCCGCCCGGCGTCGAGGTCATCGAGGAAGACGGCCTGCTCGTCCGCTTCCGTCTGGCCGACGACGGGGACGCACGCAGCGTGCTCGCCTCCCTCGGCGAGCGGCGCACGATCTCGTTCCGCTTCGAACCGACCTCGCTCGCCGAGGTGTTCCGCCAGGCGGTGACGCCATGACCGCCCGGCAGGTCATCTTCCTCGTCGCCCGGCGCGAGATCGTCGAGCGCCTCCGCAGCCGCGCGTACCTCGTCTCCACTGCGTTCACGGCGGTCCTCGTGGTGGGCTTCATCGTCGTGCCGGCGATCCTCTCGGGCGATGACGACCCGGCCGCCGTCGGCGTGACCGGCGATCGGTCCGCCGAGCTCGCCGACCGGATCGGCGAGCTCGCGGTGCTCTTCGACTTCGACGCCGACGTCGAGACCGTCGCCGCGGGATCGGCCGACGACCTCGTCGCCGACGGTGACCTCGATGTCGTCGTCTCGCTCGACGAGATCGTGGTCGACGAATCGATCGGCGACGTCCTGCTCGCCGTCGTCACCACCGCGGCCGACGACGTCGCCAACGGGGCGTCTGCCGAAGCCCCCGAGCGACTGGAGCTGCGACGCCTGTCCGACGTGGACCCCGACGAGGAGCAACAGCGGGTCATCGTCGCGTTCGCGTCCACCCTGATCCTGCTGCTGATCGTCAACGCCTACGCGGCGACCGTCATGACCGGTGTGCTGGAGGAGAAGACCACCCGGGTCGTCGAGCTGGTCCTCGCCGCGGTGCCGGCCCGTTGGCTGCTCGGCGGCAAGCTCCTCGGCCTCGGCGTGCTCGGCCTGCTCCAGGTGGTGATCATCGCGGCGGCCGGCGGCGCCGCCGGACTGCTCTCGTCCGACGTCGACCTCCCCTCCGGGTTCGGTTCGCTGGTCGCGATGACGATCGTCTGGTTCGTCCTGGGCTACGCCTTCTACGCCACCGCCTACGCCGCAGCCGGCTCCTCGGTGAGCCGAATGGAGGACGCCCAGGCGGCGCTCGCCCCGATCTCCAGCGTCGTGATGGGCGCCTACCTCGCCACCGCACTCGTCATCGTGCCGAACCCCGGTTCGACGGCGGCGCAGTGGCTCACGCAGCTGCCACCCGTCGCACCGCTCGCGGTGCCGGGCCGCCTGGCGCAGAACGAGATCGCGGCGTGGGAGATCCTCCTCGCCGGCGGTCTGACCCTCGCCAGCGTCGTCGGTGTCGTCCTGCTCGGCGGCCGGCTCTACGCCGGCTCCATCCTCCGCTCCGGCGGTCGGGTCAGCATGCGGGAGGCGTGGCGCGACGCCGAGCTCTGAGTCGTCGGCAGCCTCGCGCCAGCGCTCGGCTCGCGGTGCGGGGCGGGGCCCCACCCCCACCCCGCCAAGCCATGCGGACTGTTCCGGCGCACGTCCTGACACTCGTGCTGTGACCACCACGCCCCGCGACCACGGGGAGTCGCCGATCGCACGCCTCGATCACTAACGTCCTACGGTGCGCTCGGTGAGGATCCCGATCGGTCTGGCGCTCGCCACGGCCCTGTTGACCCTCGTCGTGGCGGCCGTGCCGGCCGCAGCCGATCCGCCGCCCGCCCCGGCCACGGTGTCGGTGACCGCCGGCGTCCACGAGCTCACCGTCGACTGGACCGCCGTCCCCGGTGCCGATCGGTACGTCGTCCGCCTGACGCCGACCGCACGCCAGATCACCACCGACTCGGCGGCCGGGGTGTCGTTCGACCGGCTCGTCGCCGGTGTCGAGTACGTGGTGTCGGTGACGCCGATCGACGACGTCGACGGCTACGGCGAGCCGACCACCGCCACCGGCACACCGGCGGACCGGCCGACGTCGCCGCCGGAGGTGATCCAGGTCAGCGCGGGCGACGACAACACGTGCGCGCTGCTCGACGACGGCTCGCTGCGCTGTTGGGGAGCGACCGCCGACGGCGAGCTGGGCACCGGCGATCCGGCCACCACCGACGAGCGCGCCATCGGCGACGATGACGCGGTCGTCGCGCTCCCCCCGATCGACGTCGGCGCCCGCGTCGTGCAGGTGGCCGTCGGAGGGGAGCACACCTGCGTCGTGACCGAGGCGCTGCGAGCCCGCTGCTGGGGCTCCGACGACGACGGCGCGCTCGGCTACCCGGGCACCAGCGAGATCGGCATCGACGACGTGCCCGCCGACGCCGGCGACATCGACGTCGGGCTCGATGTGAGCCAGATCGCCGCCGGTGCCGATCACACGTGCGCCCTCACGACCAACGGTCGGGTCCGGTGCTGGGGCGAGGGCTCCGAGGGCCAGCTCGGACGGGCGAGCACCGAGGACGTCGGTGACGACGAGACCCCGGCGAGCGCGGGCAACGCCCGGATGGGCACGCGAGCGGTCCAGGTGGACGTCGGTGACGAGCACACCTGCGCCATCACCGACGAGGGCGCGGTCCGGTGCTGGGGCTCCGGCGACCTGGGCCAGCTCGGCTACGCCAACACGACCGACGTCGGCGACGACGAACGACCGGCCACCGCCGGCGACGTGCCGCTCGGCGCGGTCGCCACGTCGTTGTCGAGCGGGCGGTTCCACAACTGCGTCATCACCGCGACCGCCGCCGTGCGGTGCTGGGGCGACAACGCCAACGGCCAGCTCCTGCACCAGAACTTCCGCCGCATCGGCAACGACGAGACCCCGGCCAGCGCCGGCGACGTTCCGATCAACGCCGCGATCAGCGAGATCTCGCTCGGGGCGCTGCACACCTGCGTCGTCGCGCCGAGTGCCGGGCTCGGCTGTTGGGGGCGGGATCGTGAGGGTCGTCTCGGGTACGGGCCCGTCGGCGGCTCGACCCCGCCGATCTTCGTCGTCGGACCGGTACCGCTGGGCGACGACCCGGTCGATCTCGACCTCGGCGAGGACCACAGCTGCGTGCTCACCCGGCAGGGCACGATCCGCTGCTTCGGCGACGGGTTCTACGGCCAGCTCGGCTACGGCGACGACGAGGACGTCGGCGACGACGAGACGCCCGCCTCCGTCGACCCGCTCGACCTCGTCACCGCACCCGGGGCGCCGGTCGTGACCGCCACCGGCGGTGACGGTTCGCTGTCGATCACGTACGCCGCGCCCGGCGACGACGGCGGTTCGCCGGTGACCAGCTACCGGGTGCTCGCCGAACCGGGCAACAACTCGGTCACCCAGACCGCCGCCGACACGCTGACCCTGATCGGCTTGCAGCCGGGCACCACGTACACGGTCACCGTGACCGCGACGAACGGCTACGGCACGTCGGGCACCGCACCCGTGACGGCCACGACCGCCGGGTCGGGTCCCGTCGGCCCGGCCGGCCCGGGCTACTGGATGGTCGACCGGGCCGGCGACCTCTTCGAGTTCGGCGGCGCGGCCGCGTTCGACGGTGTGTCCATCACGGCGGGTGCGACGGTGGTCGATCTCGACGCCACCCCGTCGGACAACGGGCTCTGGGTGCTCGACAGCGCCGGGGCGGTCCACACCCGGGGCGACGCCAGCGACTTCGGCGACCTCGCCGCCGGCGTCAGTGGCCGACCGACGACGCTCGCCCCGACGCCGAGCGGTGACGGGTACTGGATCTTCACCACGACCGGCGACGTCAGCGTGCACGGCTCCGCGGTCGACCACGGCGATCTCACCGACCTCACGCTGAACGGTCCGATCATCGCGTCCGCCGCGACCACCACGGGCGAGGGGTACTGGCTGCTCGGCACCGACGGCGGGGTGTTCGCGCTCGGCGACGCCCGGTTCGAGGGCTCGATGGGCGGCATCCCGCTCAACCGGCCGGTCAACGGCATCACCCCCGACCCCGACGGCCGTGGCTACTGGCTCGTCGCCGACGACGGCGGGGTGTTCGCGTTCGAGGCACCCTTCCGCGGCTCGGTGCCCGGTGTGCTCGGGCCGGGCGTCTCGCTCAACGCTCCGGTCACCGGGCTCATCCCCTACGGCGACGGCTACGCGATGGTCGCCACCGACGGCGGCGCCTTCGTGTTCAGCGACGAGGAGTTCCTGGGCAGCCTCGGCGGGCAGACCCTGGCCGCCCCGATCGCTGCGATGACCGCGACCGGGTGACGCCCCCGCCCGGGCAGAGACCTAGTCCATGCGGAGGCCGCCGTCGACGTTGAGCGTCTGACCGGTGATGTAGGACGCCTCGTCGGAGGCGAGGAAGGCGACCGCCGCCGCCTGCTCCTCGACCTGGCCCTGCCGGCCCATGGGGATGCGACTGATCGCCCCACGGCGGGGCGCGTCGGCGTCGAGATCGAAGCGTTCGGCGGTGCGGGCGAAGGTGCCCCGCATCATGTCGGTGTCGTTGGACCCGGGGGCGACGCAGTTCACCCGGATGCGGGCCGGGGCGAGCTCGAGGGCGAGCTGCTGGGTCAGCCCGACCATGGCGAACTTGGTCGCGCAGTACGCGCCGTAGTTGGGCAGCCCCTGACGGCCGGCCATCGACGAGATGTTGATGATCGAGCCCCCCTCGCCGCCGTCGCGGATGAGGCGGCCGGCGTGGCGGGTGACGAGGTAGAGGCCGTTGAGGTTCACGTCGACCGAGCGGAACCAGACGTCGTCGTCCATGTCGAGGATCGGCGCGACGCCCGCGTCGCTGGCGAGCGCGGCGTTGTTGACCAGGACGTCGAGCCGACCGAACTCGCTCCGGATGCGATCGACCATCGCCACCACGTCGTCCGCATCGGCGACGTCGGCGGCGACGGCGAGCGATCGCCGGCCGTCGGATCGCACCTCCTCGGCGACGGAGGCGGCACCCCGCCACCCGACGTCCTGCTCGTGCTGCGGGAAGGACGTCGACGGGCGCCGGCTCTCGTGGACCACGACGTCGGCGCCCTCGCGCGCCAGCCGGAGCGCGATCGCACGGCCGATGCCGAGGCGGCGAGCCGCTCCCGTGACCAGGGCGACCTGCCCGTCGAGACCCCTCACGCCGTCTCGACGCCCGCCGCTGATTCGAGCCCGAGGATCTCGATCGCCTTCTCGCGCAGCAGGTACTTCTGGATCTTGCCGGTGACGGTCATGGGCAGCTCGTCGGTGGCGTGCACGTAGCGCGGCACCTTGTAGTGGGCGATCTTGCCCTGGCAGAACTCCTTCACCTCCGCGGCGGTGAGATCTCCGCCGTCGGCGGTGATGACCCACGCCATCAGCTCCTCGCCGTACTTCTCGTCCGGCACGCCGATCACCTGGACGTCCTGGATGCGGGGATGGCTGTAGAGGAACTCCTCGATCTCGCGGGGGTAGACGTTCTCGCCCCCGCGGATGACCATGTCCTTGATCCGGCCGACGATGTTGACGTAGCCCTCGGCGTCCATCGTCGCCAGGTCGCCGGTGTGCATCCATCGATCGGCGTCGATGGCGTCAGTGGTGCGCTCGGGATCGTTCCAGTACCCGAGCATCACCGAGTAGCCCCTGGTGCAGAACTCCCCCGCCTGGCCGCGCTCGACGGTCACGCCCGTCTCGGGGTGGACGATCTTGATCTCGACGTGGGGCTGCACCCGCCCGACCGTGCTGACCCGGGCGTCGATCGGGTCGTCGGTGGCGGTCTGCGTGGAGACCGGCGACGTCTCGGTCATCCCGTAGGCGATCGTCACCTCGTCCATGTTCATCGTCTCGATGCACTGCTTCATCACCTCGATCGGGCACGGCGAGCCGGCCATGATCCCGGTCCGGAGGCTGGAGAGGTCGAACGCCTCGAAGTCCGGCAGCCCGAGCTCGGCGATGAACATCGTCGGCACACCGAAGAGGCTCGTGCACCGCTCGTCCTGGACGGCCCGCAGCGTCGCCTCGGGCTCGAACGACGGAGCCGGCAGGACCATCGTGGCCCCGTGGGTGGAGCAGCCGAGGTTGCCCATCACCATGCCGAAGCAGTGGTAGAGCGGCACCGGGATGCACACCCGGTCGTGTTCGGTGTGCTTGCAGGCCTCGGCGACGAAGAACCCGTTGTTGAGGATGTTGCGATGGCTGAGCGTCGCACCCTTGGGGAAGCCCGTGGTGCCCGACGTGTACTGGATGTTGATCGGATCGGTGTTCGACAGCTGCGCGGACACCGCGCGGAGTTGGTCGTCGGTCACGCCCTCGGCGGCGGCGAGCAGCTCGGGCCAGTCGTCGGTGCCGATGAACACGACCTGTTCGAGCTCGGGCAGCTGGTCGCGGACGTCGGCGACCATCTGCACGTAGTTCGAGGTCTTGAACTCGGTCGCGGCGACGAGACCGCGGCATCCGGACTGGGCGAGCGCGTACTGCACCTCGTGGGTCCGGTACGCCGGGTTGATGTTCACCAGGATCACGCCGAGCTTGGCCGTCGCGAACTGGGTCAGCACCCACTCCGACACGTTGGGCGCCCAGATGCCGATCCGGTCGCCGGTCACGAACCCCCGGCCGATCAGCGCTCGGGCCAGCTCGTCGACCCGATCGTTCAGCTCGCGGTAGGTCCAGCGGACGTCCTGGTGCGGGACGACGAGCGCCTCGCGGTCACCGAATCGCTCGACGGTCGCCTCGAGGTCGTCACCGATCGTTCGCTCGTTGAGCGCCACATCGGTCGGACCGATCGCCATGGACTCCGTCATCCCTCGCACCCCCGTGCCGTCCGTCGATGGGCCGAGCCTAGTGCCGCCGGTCGGCGGCGCTCCGGGGTCCCGGGACCGGAGCGGGTCGGTGCCTACCATGAGCAGCCGGTCGACCGTGAGGGAACGAGAGCTGGTGCTCGACGACGAGGTCAGGATCGTCATCGCCGCCGACGACGACGAGTTCCGGGCGGTCCGCCGCGACCTCGCCAAGGACCTGCGCAGCACCCCGTCGCTCCGGCTGACCGTCCTCGACCAGGCAGACGGCGACGAGCCCCCACTCCCCACGGCCGAGCGCCTCGATCTGGCCCGGCGGGCCGACATCGTCGTCGTGCTCCTGGGCGCCCGCTATGCCGATCCCCCGCTCGGCGCGTCGAGAGCGCTCGCCCACCTCCAGTACGACGAGGCGCTCGCCAGCGCCCACATGTCCCTCGTCTGCCTCACCGTCGCCACGCCCGACGAGCGCGATCCCGGCGTGGTCGAGTGGGAGCACCGCATCGCACGGCGGGTCCGCCTCGAGCAGCGGGCGCACGACGACCCGGATCTCGTCGTCGATCTCGCCCGCCGCGTGCGGATCCTCGCCCACACCCGCCTGGTCTCGCTCGGCCGGCTGCCCGAGCCGGGCGCGCCGGGGTCGGTACCGATCGTGCCGATCCCGACCGAGGTGCAGCGCCTGCTGGGCGAGCGCACCGGACCCGACCGCATCGGACCCCGGCTGGGCCACTTCGGCCCTCGCCGCCCGGAACCCCGCATCGATCCCGACGCCGACGCCAGCCGCGAGCCGGCGCGGGCCGCTGCCGACGAGCAGTGGAACGAGGCCGTGCTCGCCTGGGCGGCCGGGCTGTGGGCGCCGATGGCCACCCACCTCGATGCCGCACATCGCCACCGGCCCCTCGACGAGGAGGTCGCGCTCCTGCTCGCCCGCACCGGGCTCGCGTCCGGACGGGCCGACCGCGCCACCCGAGCGCTGGAGCTCGCCGACAACATCGCCGCGGTCGCGTCGACCCGGGGCGAGCCCCGCCTGGCCGGCTCGGCGCTGCTCGTCGCGGCGCGGGCGGCCCGCATCGCCGGCGTCGACGGCACCCCCTACGCCCGGTCGGCACACGAGCTGATCCCCGATCGGGCCGAACCCCTCGTCGAGCTCGCCATCGACGCCGCAGCTGCCGACCGGTGGGACGACGTGGCGACCCACGCCTGGGCGGCGACCCAGCGCTACCCCGATGCGATCGTGCACCTCGCCGGCCACCCCGTGCTCGCCGCACGACCCGACGAGCTCCTCGCGGTCGTCGCCCACGTCCGCGACCAGGTGATCGACCGGGTTCGCCCGATCGGCACGACCGCCGATCGCCTCCTCGACCCCGAGACGTCGGGCCTCGGGCCGATCCCCCGCGACATCGGACTGCTCGAGCTGGTCGAGTGGGGTTCGGCGGCCGCCGACGCCCTGCTCGACGAGACCCACGGTCGCGCCGACCGGTTGGCCCGCGCCCATCACCAGCTGCACGACCTCCGCGACCGCCCACCCGTCGAGGAGGAGATCGGGCCGCCGCCGGGTGCGACCGCTGATCGCCGCAGCCTGGTGATGCTCGGGCTCGCCTTCCTCGCGGGGATGCTCGCGGTCGGGCTCGACGTGCTCGGAGCGTTCCCGTGGCCGGTCCGCTTCCTGGCCGGCGCCGGCGTGGTGTTGGCGTTCGAAGCGCGATCGCGTCGGGCGAAGCAGCGAGAGCACGACGCGAGGATCGAGGCCGCTCGCGAAGCGCACGCGCGAGCGCAGGAGCTCCACAACCACCGGGTGCGCGAGGTGCTCGACGAGCGGCGCACCGCCGCCTCCCGGTTCCGGACCGCCGTCGCCGACGTCGAGGAGCGGGCGCTGCACTGGTGGTGCCTGCTGCCGACGGTCGAGCCGGACCGGGCCGATGTCGGTGACCTCGTCCGCGTCCGGCGCAGCGATCCCCCCGACGGGGCGCGGATCGACACGGCGTTGTTCTCACGCGATCTCCGGCTCGAGACCGGTGTCGCCGATGTCGAGGCCGACCACCTGCTCTGCCGGGTCGAGGCCCGGGACGACGACGGTGCGCTCGAGCTCAGCCACCGGCGCGCCTACTTCAACGAGTGAGCGGTACCCCGAGGGAGTCGTCGTCGTTCACGGCGTCGATGATCCGGTCGGCGACGTCGGTGACCAGCTCGGCGATCCCGATGCCGGCGACGACCTGGAACACGAAGTAGGCCACGACGAGCAGGAAGCCGATGATCGCGGCCCAGCGGATGTAGCGGGTGACCTGACCGACGGTGTCGGTGATCAACGGGGTGACGTTGCCCACCTGTCGGCGGACCTCGCCGACGACCCGGTCGACCTCACCGCGCGCCGCCTGCTGCAGCTCTCCGACGGCGCGGTTCATCTCGGTGCGGGTCGTGTCCTGCACGGCACCGACGATGCGGTCGACCTCGCGGGGGCCGAGCCCACCCGCCGCAGCCTGAGCGGCCCGGGCGGGAGCCGCGACGTCCGGTGCGCTCAGACCGAAGGTCTCGAGCGGGCGGGTTCGGTAGTGGTCGGACCAGTCCTCGCCGTCCCACCAGCGCAGGCGCGTGCCCCCGGACGGATCCGGGTACCAGCCCTCGGGGGTGAGGTCGGTGGCCACGGCCTACTCCGTGGGTGGCGGCAGGTCGACCCGCTGGGCGGGATCGGGCATCTGGCGGTGGGCTCGGGGCGAGTCGTCGGCGTCGGGTCCGCCGGCCAGACCGAACGTCTCGCCCATCGCGGCCAGAGTGCCGAGCAGGCCCCCGTAGTCGGCGGGGACGACGAGCTTGGTGGCGCGCCCGTCGGCGAGTCGCTCCAGCGCCGCCAGGTACTCGACCGCGACGGTCGCGCCGTCCGGTTCGGCCTGCTTGATGCCCTCGAGGCGCTCCTTGGCCCCGATGCCCTCTCCCTGACCGATCAGCGACAGCCGGGTCTTCTCGGCCTCGGCCCGCAGGGTGATCGCCTCGGCGTCGCCCTGGGCGTCGAGCACCGCGGCCGACTTGCGACCCTCGGCGGCGAGCACGGCCGCTTGCTTCTCACCCTCGGCTCGGGCGATGGCCGCCTCGCGGAAGCCGTTGGCCTCGGTGACGGTCGCACGACGGTCACGCTCGGCCCGCATCTGGGCGTGCATCGCCGAGACGACCTCCGCCGGTGGATCGATGCGCTGGATCTCGACGCGGACGACCCGGACGCCCCACTTGTCGGTGGCGTCGTCGAGCACCTCGCGCAGCTGGGTGTTGATCGTGTCGCGGGACGTGAGCGCCTTGTCGAGCTCGAGGTCGCCGATCAGGTTCCGGAGGTTGGTCTGGGCCAGCTTGGTGATGGCGGTGAAGAAGTCGGCGACGTTGTAGACGAGGCGCTGCGGGTCGGTCGCCTCGTAGTACACGACCGCGTCGACCGAGACGACGACGTTGTCGGCGGTGATGACCTCCTGCGGCGGCACGTCGACCACCTGCTCCCGCATGTCGACGAGGCGCATCGTGTCGATGAACGGGAAGATGAAGTGGAAGCCCGGCTCGCGGGTCGTCTTGTAGCGACCCAGCCGTTCGACGAGACCTCGCTGGTACGGCCTGACGATCTTGACGCCCGTGGCGAGGACGCCGAGGGCGACGACGCCCAGGGCGACGATGACGAGTGCGGCCGGGTTCATCCGGTGACCTCCTGTTCGGCGCCGGGTCGCTCAGCTGGCGCGGGGCGCACGACCACCCGCGTGCCGCGAACCTCGACGACCTGGACGAGTGTTCCCTCGGCGACGGGGTGGTCGCCGTCGGTGACCCCCCGCCAGATCTCCCCCTCGACCTTGACCGTGCCCGTGACCTGGGCCCGCTGATCGGGGATCTCGCTGGTCGCCGTGCCCATCATCCCGACCAGGCGATCGGCGCCGACGCCAGGGGGGAGATCCCGGTCGGTGACGAAGCGGCGGGCCCAGCGGTAGAAGACGTAGAACAGCGCAGCCCCGCCGAAGACGAAGACGGCCCACTGCACCTCGACGGCCACGTCGTAGAAACCGAGGACGGCGGCGAACAACGCCGCGATGGCGAACGGGGCCAGGATGAACGTGCCCGCGATGAGCGTCAGCTCGAGGATGGCGAAGATCACCGCGAGCGTGAGCCAGATCCACGGCCACACGTTCAGGTCGATCCCCAGGTCGAGCACGACGTCAATCCTACGGCTCGGACCCCCTCGACGGCGGAGTCACCGCGTTCGCAGCGTTCCGGGCCGTCAGGCCCACCCGCCGGCGTAGGGCACGAAGGCGCCGGTCTGGAAGCCGCTGGTGCCGTCGAGGAACACGGCGCAGAAGGCCGCGAACTCCTCCATGGTGCCGAGGCGACCCATCGGGACCTGGGCCTCGATCCGGGCCCGACGCTCCGGATCGCCCTCGATGCGGCTGGCCTTGCGGAACGCGGGGAAGTCCATGAAGTTCGTGCCGACGGCGTTGACCTGGACGCCGCTCGACGCGATCTCGTCGGCCACGTTGCGCACGAGCATGTTCGCTCCGGCGCGGGTCGCCGAGTACAAGGGTGCACCCGGCGTCGGCCGCGCCCCGGAGGCGGAGGTGATGACGAGGACCTGCCCGTTGCCGGCGTCGATCATCGGTGGGAGAACGGCCTGCAGGAACCGCATCGGCGCCTCGAGGTTGCCGGCGACGACGGCGTGGAGGTCGTCGACGGTCGCCTGCATGAAGGGCCCGACGACGATGCGGCCGGAGTAGACGACCGCGCTGTCGATCCGGCCGAAGCGCTCCATCGCCGCCTCGACCAGCGACGGCGCCGCGGTCGGATCGGCGAAGTCCTCGAGGCCGCTGACGGTCGCGACCTGGGCGCCGATCGCCTCCAGCTCGTCCACGAGCCCGTCGGCGGGGTTGCCGAGCACGAGGTCGTGGTCGCGCCGGGCGAGCGTCCGGGCCAGATCGGGTCCGACGTAGTTGCTGGCTTCACAGACGAGGGCGACACGACGGCTCATGGACCGAACCTAGTGCTCGTGCTGTGGCCGGCCCGGATATCGGGCGGCGCCGTCGGAGCGGAGACGGCTACGGTCCGATCCGTCCGAAGGAGCTTCGTGAAGTCGAGCCACACCGCCTGAACCGCCGTGCCTCCCCGAACAGGGACCGCACGGGCCACCTCGGGTCGAGTCGCGCCCGACTCCCGACAGGAACCGTTCAGTTCACCGACTCCACGAAAGGACCTCTCCGTTGAGCAACCTCAACGTGCGCGCCGCCACACCGGCGGACGCCGACCAGATCAAGCGCCTGGCGCTGGACAACCACATGTTCGAACCCGACGAGCTGGGTGACTTCGACGAGATGCTCGCCGGCTTCTTCGACGGCAGCCTCGCCGACCACCGGTGGCTCGTCGCCACCGACGCGTCGGGAACGGCGGCCGGCGCTGCGTACTACGCACCCGAGCCGTTCGCCGACCGCATGTGGAACCTCTACTTCATCGCCACCGCACCAGACCGGCACGGCTCGGGAGCCGGCACGACCCTCATCGAGCACGTCGAGGCCGAGCTGCGCCGCCTCGGGAGCGACACCGCTCGGACGCTCATCGTCGACACCTCGAGTCTCGACGACTACGAGCGTGCGAGGAGCTTCTACGACCGCCGCGGATTCGCCGAGGAGGCCCGCATCCGCGACTTCTACGGACCCGGTGATGACAAGGTCACCTTCTGGAAGCGCCTCGTCGAGTGACGGTCGGCTCGGCGCCGCCCGGGAGCCTCATCCTCTCGGGCGGCGCTGGGCACGGCTGGGGACGAAGGGCAGGCCGACGACCTCGCAGACGATCTCCTTGCCGCGGACGTCCGCGATCACCATGTTCCCCGGCTCGGCCAGCGACTCGGCGATGTAGCCCATGGAGATCGGTGCCTCGACCGTCGGCCCGTAGCTGCCGCTGGTGATCGTCCCGACCGGGCCGACCGACTCGTTGCGCAGCTCGGCGGGCGGTCGGGCCGGTCGACGACCCTCGGGTCGGAGGCCGACCCGCAGGCGTGACGGGCCGTCCCGCAGCTCGGCGCGGATGCGCTGTTCGCCGAGGAACCCACCCTCCTCGCGACGGCGCTTCTGGATCGCCCACGCCAAGCCGGCCTCGACGGGCGAGGTGCGCTCGTCCAGGTCGTTGCCGTAGAGGCACAGCCCTGCCTCGAGCCGGAGCGTGTCGCGGGCTCCGAGCCCCGCCGGGGCGACCCGGTCGTCGGCCAGGAGCCGCTCGGCGAGTTCGACCACACGGCCGGCGGGCACCCGGAGCTCCCCGCCGTCCTCGCCGGTGTAGCCGCTGCGGCTGAGCCACACCGGCACGCCGGCGACCGCCGTCGCCGTCGCCTCCATCGAGTAGAGGTCGTCGACCTCGGCGCCGAGCTCGGCGAGCACGGCGACGGCGTGCGGGCCCTGCAGGGCGATCAGGGCGAGATCGGTCCGCTCGGTGACGGCTCCGTCGCCGAGGTGCGCTCCCAGGTGCGGCAGGACCACATCTCGCCGGGATGCGTTGACGACCAACCCCAGGTGGTCGCCGTGGTTCGTCACGATGCAGTCGTCGAGGATCCCGCCGGACTCCGTCGTGAGCGCCGTGTACCGGCACCGGCCCACCCCGAGGCCGACGATGTTGGAGGGCACGAGCCGCTCCAACGCTTCGGCGGACTCCGACGGGAGGTCGACGATCGCCATGTGCGACACGTCGAACAGCGAGGCCGAGCTCCGGGTGTGGAGGTGCTCGTCGATGGTGCCGGCGAACGAGACCGGCATGTCCCAGCCGGCGAAGCCGGTCATCTTCGCCCCCAGGGACACGTGGAGGTCGTGCAGCGGTGTCTGGCGCAGATCGGTCACGTCGCAGAGCGTGGCACGTCGGCAGGATCCGGTCAGCCGCCGACCCGGCCGAGTCGTTGCTCGACCTCGTCGTTCGTCGGCAGCGACGGCTGCGCGCCTGGCGCCAGCGTCGTGGCGGCGCCGACCCGCACGGCCCAGGCGGCGGCATCGACGATCGGCTCGCCGGTCGCCAGCCCGTCGGCCAGGGCTCCGCAGAACGAGTCGCCGGCGGCGGTGGTGTCGACCGGCTCGATCCTCGGCGCCGAGACGTGCTGCGCCCAGTCGCTGCCGACCACGAGCGCCCCGCGGGACCCGAGCGTCACCACCACCAGATCGACGAGCAATCGACGAGCTGCGGCGGCGATGTCGTCCATGCCCGCGTCGGCGGCCAGCTCGACATCGGCCAGGAGGGCGAGCTCGTGCTCGTTCGGTACCAGCACGTCGACGTCGTCGAGCAACGAGGTCGGCAGCGGCCGCGCCGGCGCCGGGTTGAGCACGACCGTCCCGGAGGCGATCCTCGCGGCGGCCTGCACGGTCTCGAGCGGCACCTCCAGCTGCAGGAGGACGACCGGCGCGTTGCGCACCGGCGCGCACGCCTCCACGTCGGCGGGGGTGAGACGGGCGTTGGCGCCGGGGCTCACGACGATGGCGTTGTCACCGGTCTCCTCGACCGCGATGAGGGCCGTGCCGGTCGGCACGCCGGCGGTGATCGTGACCCCACCGACGTCGACGCCTGCGCTCCGCAGCGAGCCGAGCAGGATCTGACCGGCCTCGTCGTCGCCGACCCGTCCGCACATCGCCGTGCTCGCCCCGAGCCGTCCCGAAGCCACCGCCTGGTTGGCGCCCTTGCCGCCCGGGTAGCGGGCGAGGTCGCCGCCGAGCACCGTCTCCCCGGCGCGTGGTACCCGCTCGACCGCGACGACCAGGTCGAGGTTCAGGCTGCCGACGACGGCGACGTCGACGTTCCTCATCGCACCGAGGGCAGGATCGACGCCGCACCCGCGATCGTCTCGGCCAGCCCGGCCGCCATGGTGTTGCCGTCCCGCCTGACCGCTCCCAGGTTGCAGCTCACGCTCGTCACCCCCAGCTCGACGATGCCCTGCAGCTGGGCGACGCACTCGTCCGGGGTCCCGACGATGGCGAACGCCCGCACCAGATCATCGTCGATCAGGGCCTCGAGCTCCGGGTCGTCGTGACGATCGTGGTCGAAGTACCAGCCGGTCGAGCGACCGAGGGCGCCCCGGATGGCGGCGAGCTGCTCGTCGTCGACCTCGGGACCGCCGCCACCGCCGCCGACGATGTCGAGGTAGTGGGCGGCGTAGCGCTTCATGCTCGAACGCGCCGCAGCCCCGTCCTCGGAGACGCACAACGTCACCCTCGGCGCCATGTCGATCGTCGCCGGGTCGCGGCCGACTCGCCCGGCTCCGGCGGCGAGCCACGATCGGTACGTCGCGACCGTCTCGGCCGTGAAGTGCCGAGCGCCGACGAGCGCGATGTCGGCGAGCTCGCCGGCCAGGCCCATCACCTGCCGGCTTCGAGTCCCGATCGCCACGGGTATGGGCGTCGCCGGCGGACGGACGAGGCGGCCGCCGTCGACCTCCTCGCCGGCGAGCAGCGCCCGGATGGACTCCACGGCGGTTCGCAGCGTGCGCACCGGCCGCCCGTCGTCGAAGCCGAGCTGCTCCAGTCCCGCACCCAGCCCGATGCCGAGGAAGGCCCGCCCGCCGGACACCTCGTGCAGGGTCGCCAGCGCCGAGGCGTGGGCGACGGCGTGGCGGGTGTAGGGGTTGGTGACCATCGAGCCGATGAGGATCCGCTCGGTGCGCTCGGCGGCCAGCACCTGGAGCAGATACGGGTCGGGCCAGTACACGACGTCGGAGATGCCGAGCCGGTCGAACCCGGCCTCCTCGGCGGCGACGGCGAGATCGACCACCTCCGCCGCCGCCATGCCCGGCGTGATCTCGGCCTCGAAGAGGGTCACAGCACCGGGTACTTCGACTTGTCGGGCAGCCCGGAGCGCAGCGTGATGGCCTCGCCGGCCGCCTGCGCCTCCGCCCACAGCCGCTCCTCGTCGATGGTCGTCACGTGACCACCCTCGACGACCACCTTCCCGTCGACGAGCACGGTGTCGACGCCGCGGCCGTCGGCGGACCACACGAGCTGGTTCATCACGTTGAGCAGCGGGCGCCACTCGGGCCGGTCGGTGTCGTGGAGCACGAGGTCGGCCCGCTTGCCGATCTCCAGCGACCCGATGCGGTCCTGGAGGCCCATCGTCGCCGCCCCGCCCAGCGTCGCCATCTCGAACGCCTTCTCGGCCGGGAACATCTGCGGATCGGTCCGCCCGTCCTTGAACAGCCCGGCGACGAGATAGGTCGCCCGCATGAGGTCGGAGTAGTTCGAGGCGTTGTTGCCGTCGGTCCCGATCGAGACGTTCACCCCCTGCTGCACCATCTCCGGCATCTTGCCGACCTGCGTCACGCCGTAGGCCACCTTGAGCGCCGTCGTCGGGCAGTGGGCCACGTTGACGCCGGCTTCGGCCATGACCGCGAGCTCGGTGTCGTCGACCCGCACGCAGTGCGTCATCGCCACGTCGTCGCGCAGCACGCCGAGCTCGGCGAGATGGACCATCGGCCGCTGACCGAACTCGGCGATGAAGCCGTCGGGATCGAGCTCGGCCGGCGACATGTGGAAGCTCATCCCGACGCCGTGCTCGTCGGCCAGCTCCCGCGCCGCCCGCCAGAGCGGGTCGGATGCCGTCGTGTGGCCGACCAGGATCGACCAGGCCGACACGAGCGCGTCGTCGGCCTCGGGGAACTCGGTCAGCTGCCGCTGGAGATGACCGATCGCTTCGTCGGTCGGCTGCTGGTAGACGTCGGGTTCGGGCGGGAGATCCCAGATCCACCGACCGACCCGACCCCGGATGCCGATCTCACCGAGACCGTCGACCACCTCGTCGAGGAAGCGGATCGTGCCCGCCTCGAGGAACGTCGTCGTGCCGGACCGCAACATCTCCGCTGCGGCGAGCTGGCCCGATAGCCGCTCCTCCTCTGCCGTGTAGACGGCGTAGAGCGCGCAGAGCCACTCGAAGACGTTCTCGACGAACGGGGTGTCGTCGGGGACGTATCCCCGGGTGAGTGGCTCGCCGGTGATGTGGATGTGGGTGTTGACCAGCCCCGGCGTGAGCACGAAGCGGTCGCCGCCGAGGGTCTGGTCGGCCTCGTAGCGGGCCTCGATGTCGGACGCCTTGCCGACGTCGACGATGGCGCCGTCGCGCACCGCCACCGCACCGTCGCGGATCAGGTCGCGCGACGGGTTCATGGTGACGACGAACCAGGCCCGGATGATCGTGTCGACTCGCTCCATCAGGTTGTCCTCCTCGGTCGCGTGGCCACGATCACCTGCTGGAAGCCGATGGGCTCGACGAGGCGGAGCGCCTCGAACCCGGCCTCGCGCAGCCACGTGGCGAACTGGTCGTGGGTGAAGGTGAAGCCCCGGGCCGTGCTGGCCATCATCGTGGTGCCCATCATCACGGCGTGGGGGTTGAACTTGCGCTCGAGGTCGGGGAAGTAGTCCGACAGCAGCAGCCGACCCTCCGGCTTCAGCGCCCGGAAGGCGCGCTCGATCAGGTGCCGGGCGCCGTCGGCGCCCTCGGTACGGCAGACGTGGCCGAGCACCACGAGGTCGTAGGCGGCGTCCTCGAGGTGGATCTCGTGGAAGTCGCCCGGCCGGAGCTCGACCCGGTCCGCGACGCCGTGTTCGGCCACCTTCGCCTCGGCCACCGGCAGCACCCCGGGGAGGTCGTTGACCACCGCGGTGGCGTCCCGGCACGCGGCCAGGACCGCGATCGCCCACGGGGCTCCCCCGGCGCCGAGGTCGAGCACCCTCGGTGCCCGCAGCGCCGAGTACCGGATGCGCAGGTCGGCGCGAGAGGCGCAGCGGAACATCGTGGTGAACGTCCCCTCGACCAATGGCACGTAGAAGGCGGCCGGATCGTCCTCGATCGGCGTCGCCGGACGCCCGTGCCGCACGGTGTCGGCCAGCCGGGTCCAGTTGTCGTGCGGCCCCGGCGCCACCGGCACCAGCTCCGCCATGGTCGCCGGACCGTCGCTCACCAGGTAGCGCCGCGCGGTGTCGTTGAGCTCGTAGACGTCCCGGACCTGGTCGAGCAGCCCGAGGGTCACGACGGCGTCGAGCAACGAGACCAGGTGAGGCTCCGACACGTCGAGGCGCTCGGCGAGCGGTCCGGCGGTCGTCGGCCCGATCTCGGCGAGGGTGTCGAACACGTCGAGCTCGAGCGCGGCCAGCAGCACGTAGTAGTGGCCGAGGCCCTCGATGACCGCCCACACCGGCGCGGATGCCGGCGGCTTGTAGTCGGTCCACGGACGGCCCGCCCGGGCCATCGTGTGGGTCTTCTTGAGCTCCGGGTAGGGGCTGTCGCGGGGCTCGCTCACGCCGGGCTCACGGTCGGAGCAGGATCTTGCCGAAGAAGTCGGAGGCGAGCATCTTGTCCTGGGCTTCGGCGGCGTCGGCCAGCGCGAACTCGGAGTCGATCACGACCTCGAAGCCGCCCTCGCAGAAGCGGTCCCAGACCGGGCCGAACTCCTCGGGGCGGTACGGGTCGGACCCGTGGATGCTGATGCCGGAGTGGAAGAGGTAGCCGAGCGACGGGATGGTCGCCTCGTCGCCGGAGGAGTTCCCGCAGTTCACCAGGCGTCCGTGGATGCCGAGGGCGAACAGCGACGGCCCGAACAGCGCCGTGCCGACGTGGTCGAAGACGAGGTCGACGCCCTTCCCGGCCGTGACCTCGCGCCCGAACCCGGCGACGTCGCCGGTCCGGTTGTTGAGCACGTGGTCGGCCCCCAGCGCGAGAGCGCGCTCGCACTTCTCGTCGGTCCCGGCGGTGGCGAGCACGGTGGCACCGGCCTGCTTGGCGAGCTGGATGCCGGCCGTGGACACCCCCGACCCGGCGGCGTGGATCATGACGGTCTCACCGGCCTCGAGCTCCCCGACGTCGAAGAGCGCGTGGGCGGCGGTGAGGAAGCACGTCGGGAACGTGGCGGCGTGCTCGATCGGCATGCCGTCGGGCACCGGGTACACGTGGCTGGCCGGGGCGAGGCACAGCTCGGCGTAGCCGCCGGCGACCGTGCCGCCGATGATGCCGAGCTCGCCGAAGAGATCACCCATGCCGCCCAGCTTCGACCGGTCGTCGACGCCGGCGAGCGACGGGTCGACCACCACCCGGTCGCCGACCGCGACTGCGTCCACGTCGTCGCCGACCGCCACGACCTCACCGGCGACGTCCATGCCCGCGATGTGGGGGTAGCTGAACCCGGGCATCTGGAACCAACCGTTGCGCTGGACCACGTCGAGCCGGTTGAGAGAGCAGGCGGCGACCCGCACGACCACGTCGACCGGCCCCGGCTCGGGGTCGGGCACCTCGCCGTGGATCAACACCTCGGGGCCGCCGGCCTCCTCGTAGTACGTGGCCTTCACGTCAGCTGCTCCTCCTGCGATGGGCGGGTTCGAGGCCGGGTGGGGACCATCCCACGTCGGCCGGGTTGAGGTCGGTGCCCGGTGCCACCACCCGGTCGACGGCGTCCAGCACGTCGGCGTCGAGCCGGAGATCGAGCGCGCCGAGCAGGTCGTCGAGCTGCTCCTCGGTGCGGGGTCCGATCAGCGCGGCCGTGACGGCCGGGTGCTCGACGTTCCAGGCGAGGGCGAGATGGGTGAGGGAGATGCCGGCGTCGGCGGCGATCGCGGCCAGCCGCTCCACGGCATCGAACTTGGCGTCGTTGCCGACGTCGAAGTGGTCGGGGTTCGTCGCGGCCCGGCTCCCGGGAGGTGCGGGCGCCTCGCGCTGGTACTTGCCCGTGAGCCACCCACCGCTGAGCGGACTCCAGGTGACGACGCCCAGGCCGTGGCGGCGGCAGGCCGGGAGGACGTCGCGCTCGATGCCCCGCGTGAGGATCGAGTACGGCGGCTGCTCGCAGTGCGGTGCGACACCCCCGGACCGCTCGGCGGCCCACACCGCCTCGACGAGCTCGGCGGCGGGGAAGGTGCTGGTCCCCCACGCCAGGATCTTGCCCTCCCGCACGAGGTCGCTCAGCACCCCGACGGTCTCGTCGATCGCGGTGTCTGGGTCGGGCCGGTGCACCTGGTAGAGGTCGATCCGATCGGTGCCGAGGCGCCGCAGGCTGTCCTCGACGGCCCGCCGGACCCAGCGCCGCGAGTTGCCCCGTCGGTTGGGGTCGTCGCCCATGGGGTGGTGGAACTTCGTGGCGAGCAAGACGTCGTCGCGACGGCCGACCAGCGCCGCCCCGACGATCTCCTCGTTCTCCCCCGCCCCGTACATGTCGGCGGTGTCGACGAGGTTGATGCCGGCGTCGAGCGCCCGGTGGATGATCCGGTGGCAGGCCGCGAGGTCGGTGTTGCCCCAGGCGCCGAGCACCATCGTGCCGAGCCCGAAGCGGCTCACGCGGATGCCCGTCCGGCCGAGCACGCGGTGGTCGGTGGTCATCGATCAGCTCCCATCGAGCACCGGCCAGCGGTGGGGGACCTCGATCCCGGCTCGGTCGAGGAGATGACGCTGACGGTCGGTGGCCGCCTCCTTGGCGGCGGCCACGTCGATGGTCGCGCACTCCCCGTCGCGTACGACGACCCGTCCGGCGACGAGCACGTCGCGCACCGATCGGCCGTCGCTGCCCCACACGAGCTGCAGGCCGACGTCACCGCGGGGCGTCCAGCTCCAACCGCTGGTGTCGTGAACGACCAGGTCGGCCTCCTTGCCGACCTCGATCGAGCCGATCCGGTCGCCCAGCCCGATCGCCTCGGCCCCGCCGATCGTCGCCAGCTCGAAGGCGTCGTGCGCGCCGAAGGACGTCGGGTCGAGGCTGGTGTCCCGGGCGAGGCCGGCGGCGAGCGCGGCGGTGCGGAGGACGTCGATCACGTCGCCGGCGTTCGGGGCATCGCAGCCGAGCGCGACCCGGCCACCGCGTCGCACGATCTCGGTGTGGCGACCGTGGGCGCACACCCCTTGGCCGAGGCGGAGGTAGGCCCAGGGGCAGTAGGCGACCGCGGTGTCGGTCGCCAGGAGCAGGTCGACCTCGGCGTCGTCGAGCCAGACGCCGTGACCGATGAGCACGTTCGGGCCGAGCACGCCCAGGTCGTGGAGGTGGACGAGCGGTCGCTTGCCGGTCCGCTCGAGGTAGCGCTCGGGATCCGACGACGTCGGCGACATGTGCAGCGTGAGCCCGGTGCCGAGCTCCCGTGCGAGCTCGGCCGCCCCGGCCAGCAGCTCGTCGGAGGCGAGATCGTGACCGACCAGCGTCACCCAGCCCTCGTGCAGCCCACCGGCGGGGAACCGCTCGACGACGGCGCGCTGGCGGTCGAGCACCTCCTCGGCCGTGCCGATGAACGGGCCCTCCTCGATGTCCCAGCCCCAGCACCCCACCGTCGCCCGGATCCCGACCGACCGCAGGCCGGCCACCACCGCCGGCACGTCGGCGACCGTGCCGGCCTCGACCACGGTCGTGACCCCGTTGGTCACCGCCTCAGCGGCGGCGATGAGCGCGGATAACTCGTCGTCGCCCGAGTCGTGGACGCCGTGGATCGGCACCGTCCACTCGAAGATCGAGGCGCCGGGGGGCAACAGGTCCGGGATGCACGAACCGACCAGCGGGCCGCCGGTCAGGTGCTGGTGGGCGTCGATCATCCCCGGCGTGACCACGCAGCCCGTCGCGTCGAGCACGTCGGCACCGGGGTGGGCGGCGGCCAGCTCGGCCGTCGAACCGACCGCCGCGACGTGTGAGCCCTCGACGAGGATCGAGCCGCCACGCACCACCTCACGGCGGTCGTTCATGGTGACGACGTCGCCACCCCGTACGAGGAGCGCCACGCTCAGGCCCGGCGCGGGGGCGCCCCGAAGACCTCACGCACCAGCGGCTCGAAGTGCTCCAGCGGCAGGGTGTCGTAGTCGGGGTCGAAGGCGGCCTGGTCCCACTCGTCGACGAACTCCTCGGCCGCCTCGTAGTACTCGTGGCCGGCGTGCTTGCGCCGCATGTCGGGGTCGAGGCCCATCCGGGCGAAGTAGTGCTTGCCCTGGAAGTCCTGGTGGTGCTTGACGATCCAGTACGCCTTCTCCGAGACCCACGGCCGGATGATCTCGGCCGCGATCGCCGGGTGGTTGGCGTTCGACACGACCTTGCCGATGTCGTGGCACAGGGCGGCGGCGACGATGTCGGGCTCGGCGCCCGCCCGCTCGGCCATCGTGGCGGTCTGCAGGCTGTGGTCGAGCTGGGTGAGCGCGAAGCCCTGGGTCAGCTCCCCCAGCTCGCGCAGCATCCGGAGGATGCGCTCGGGCACCTCCTGGAGGTCCTCCTCCAGGTGCGCCTCGATGTGGGTCATGTAGTCGGAGCTGAACTCCGCCATCGAGCGACCGATCTCGCCCTCGTACACCTCTGGTGCTGCCATCGCTCCTCCTCGAGCCGTGGTCACATCCTCTGCCGACGCCCTCACACGTCACCGACGAACCGGTCGGGCAGCCCCGACGTCGTGCCCGCCGCCCTCGCCCCCGGCGGCTGGTACGGGTGCGCCGCCACCGCCTCCTCGTCGAGTCGCACGCCGAGGCCCGGCGACGCCGGGACCGCGAGGTGCCCGTCGACGATGTTGCCAGGGCCGAGACAGCCACCGCCGAAGGCGTCCCAGACCGGGGCCAACGAGGGCGGGTACTCGATCAGGCGGATCGAGGGCGTGCACGCGGCCAGGTGCAGGTTCGCAGCGAGCGAGACGGGCCCCGCGCAGACGTGGGGCACGACCCGCACGCCGAACCCGGCCACGGCAGCGGCCATCTCCCTCGCCTCGACGATGCCGCCGGCGGTCGACGCATCCGGCTGGAGGACGGTCAGCTGGCCGCGGCGCACGGCGTCGAGCGCGTCGTCGGTGCCGAAGAGGTGCTCGCCGTAGGCGATCGGCACGGCGCTGCGCCGGACCAGCTCCTCGATGCCGGCGCGGTTGGGCTGCGGCAACGGCTCCTCGAACCACGAGACGTCGAGATCGGCGAGGGCCCGTGAGATCTCGAGGGCCGTCGGCAGCGTGTAGGTCTCGCTCCCGTCGACCATGAGCTCGACACCGGAGCCGAGCAGGTCGCGCAGCTCGGCGAGCGTCGCGAGGTCGTCGCGCCACGCCGGACCCGTGCGGACCTTGACCCTCCGCACGCCGCGCTCGAGCAGCGGGGCCACCAGGTCGTGGTGGAAGGAGGCCGGTCCCTCCTCGAGGAACACGCTGGAGGCGTACACCTCCACGGTGTCGCGCACCCGACCGATCGCACCGGAGATCGAGGTGCCGGCTGCCTGAGCCACCAGGTCCCACAGCGCGATCTCGATGGCGCTGCGCGCCTGGGGCGCGACCCACTGATCGCCGAGGCGACGTCGAGTGAAGAGCCGCAGTCGTTGCACCAACGGTGCCACCGCGGTGAGCTCCTGGCCGACCAGCAGCGGGGCGAAGACGTCGTCGATCACCGTCGCCAGGACCGACGCGTACGAGCAGCCGTAGCTGTCGCACGCCTCGCCGTAGCCGACGCGGCCGTCGTCGGTGTCGACCCGCACGAAGCAGAACGACATGGTCTCGCGACCGGTGCCGTGGGTGACGGGGAGCGGGGTGATCGCCGTGATCACGTGGGCGCCTCCCCCGACGGACTCCGTGGACTGATGGTCTGACCGAGACTAGCCT
This sequence comes from Actinomycetota bacterium, assembly GCA_039818945.1. Lineage (GTDB taxonomy): Bacteria > Actinomycetota > Acidimicrobiia > Acidimicrobiales > Poriferisodalaceae > JBCBSZ01. The sequence continues at coordinate 63,994 of JBCBSZ010000012.1, read as the reverse complement.
CGGCCCCATGGCAGCGCCACCGGCTCCCTCCGTCCTCACCCACATCGCGCTCCCGGTCCGCGACCTCGAGGCGACGCTGGCGTTCTACGCCAAGTACACGACGCTGGTCGTCATCCACCGCCGCTACGACGACGAGACCGGGATGAGCACGGCGTGGCTCGCCAACGAGGCCGACCGCACCACCGACGAGGCCGCCCGGTTCGTCATCGTCCTCATCGAGGGCAAGCTCCCGACCAACATCACCGGCGACATCGAGGAGGAGTACGGCTTCCTCACGTCGATCAGCCACCTCGGGCTGTCGTGCACGACCCGCGACGAGATCGACGCGATCGCCGAGATGGCCCGCGAGGACGGCTGCCTGCTGCTCGGGCCGATGTACCGCAACGAGGTGGTCGGCTACATCTGCATCGTGACCGACCCCGACGGCAACAACATCGAGTTCTCGGTGGAGCAAGTCCTCGGCTGAGGGCGTACGCACCGGTCAGATCCCGACCGGGCGCTCACCGGTGACCGTGACCCGCCGGCCGATGCGGGTGCCGTCGTAGTCGTCGATCGCGTAGTGCTGGGTGCAGCGGTTGTCCCACATCGCCACGTCGCCTCGACCCCAGCGGTACCGGCACGTGTGCTCGGGCCGGACGCTCGCCTCGCACAGCATTCGCAGCAGCGCATCGCTCTCGTCGCGGCGCAGCTCGACGAGATGTGACGTGGACGTCCCGTTGACGAACAGCGACCGCCGGCCGGTCTCGGGGTGCACGCGCACCACCGGATGGGTGGCCGCCGCCGACGCGTCACCGTGGGAGCCGGCGTCGTGCACGGCGGTCAGCCCGTCGAGCAGGGCCTGCATCGGCTCGGAGAGCTGCTCGTACGCCAGGTACTGGTTGCTCCACATCGTGTCGCCGCCGTGGGGCGGGCTCTCGACGAGCTGGAGGATCGACGCCGTCGGCGGCGTCTCGGAGAAGGCGACGTCGGTGTGCCAGAAGTCCGCCCGCACACCGGTCTCGCTGTCGAGCACGACGACCTCGTCGTGCCCGTCGAGCTTCGGGAGGTACGGGTGGACGTCGAGCTCGCCCAGCCGCCGGCCCAGCGCGACGAGCTCGCCCGCGCTCAGCTCCTGCGCCGGGAAGAACAGCACGAGGTGCCGGAGCCAGGCGGCGTGGATCTCGGCCCACGCCCGGTCGTCGACCGCGGCCAGGTCGACGTCGTGCACGATCGCGCCGATCGAACCGCTCACGGGCTCGAGGCGCAGGGTCACTTGAGGCCGCGGACGAAGGGCTGGGCCAGCGCGGCGGGCGGACGGACCCGCTTGGCGAACAACGTCATCGCGAGCACCGTGATGACGAACGGCAGCGATGCCAGCAGGTCGCCGTTCAGCTCGTAGCCGAGCGCGGGCAGCGACAGGCGGAACGACAGGACCGAGCCGAAGAGCAGGCAGCCGGCGAGCGTGCCCCGGATGGTCCAGCCACCGAAGATCACGGCGGCGATGGCGATGAAGCCCCGGCCGCCGACCAGCGAGTCCTCGAACTGCCCGACCGCCGCCAGCATGATGTACGCCCCGCCCGCCCCGGAGGTGAGGCCGGCCACGTAGATGCTCTGACGCCGCCGCTTGTTGACGTCGATCCCCGAGACGTCGGCGGACTGCGGGTCCTCGCCGACGGCGCGGACCTCGAGCCCCCAGCGGGTCCGGTAGACCAGCCAGGCGCAGATGGCGATCGTCGGCCAGATGATGTGGAACAGCCACGACCGGTCGAAGAGCGCCTCGCCGATGAAGGGGATGTCGACGAGCAGCGGGATGCGATCGGTGTCGGCCCGACCGGCCACGCCGGGCGACAGCTCGGAGTCGAGGAAGCTGGTGAGGCCGAGCACGAGGATGTTCAGCGTCAACCCGACGACGAATTGGTTCGCGGTCAGGTTGTTGCTCATGTGGGCCTGAACGATCGCGACCATGAGGCCGGCCGACATCGCGAAGATCAGCCCGACGAGCTCGTTGCCGGTGATGTGATGACCCATCGCCGCAGCGAAGGCCCCGGCGAGCAACATCGCCTCGACCGACACGTTGAGCGTGCCGGAGCGCTCCGCGACCCACTCGCCGCTGGCGGCGAAGGCGAGGAAGACGGCGAAGGTCGCGGCGTTGGCGAACGCCGCGTCGGAGGTGAGGACGTCACCGACGGCGCTGAAGAAGTCGGCCACGTCAGGCTCGATCCCGGGCCGCGGCGAGCGCCCGTCGCCGTTCGCGGATGAAGAGCAGCGCCGGTGGGATCAGCAGCGCGAGGACGAGGAGGCCCTCGACCACGCTGGTGATCCGGCGCTCGACGCCGGTGGCTGCGATGAAGCCGGACCCGGTGCGCAGACCGGCGAACACGAGCGCCGTGGCGATCGCGGCCACCGCCCGCTGCCGGGCGACGAGCGCGACGAGCAGCCCGGTCCACCCGATGTTGGAGGAGAACCCGGGCACGAGCGTGTAGTTGCCGAAGTCACCGCCGGCGAGCATCGTCGCCCCGGCCAGCCCGGCGAAGCCGCCGCTGACGATGAGCGCCGCGCCGCCGTAGCGCGTCTCGCCGACGCCGGCCCGCTGCGCCGTGCGCGGGTTGGCACCGAGCATCCGGAGCCGCTGCCCGGCGACGGTCCGGGAGAAGAGGATCGCGACGACCGCGACGAGCGCCAGCGCCAGGAAGGCCGAGATCGGGAACTCGTTGCCGAACCAGGTGGGCCGCGGGATGCGCCGGTCGTCGGCGAGCTGCTCGCTGATCTGCTGGCGGTTGGCCCGTCCCTCTGCGGGGGCCAGCAGCAGCGACTGGTTCTTGAGCCCGTAGCCGACCGCCTGCGCGGCGATGGTGACCAGCAGCAGCGTGGACAGCACCTCGGGCACCGCCCGCCAGTACTTGAGGACGGCGGCGATGCCGGCCCACAGGGCCCCGCCCACGACACCGGCGAGCAGCAGGGCCACGATGACGACGGGACCGGGCGCCGTGAGCTCGACGCCGACGTAGGTGGCGAACGCGGCACCGATGAAGAGCTGGCCTTCCTGGCCGATATTGACCAGCCCGGCCTTCGAGCTGATGATCGTGCCGAGCGCGACGATCAGCAGCGGGACGGCCACGCCGATGGTGTCGCCGATCCGGCCCGGGTTGCGGACGCTCCCGTCGAGCATCGCCCCGAAGACGGCCGTCCAGGAGCCGCCGGTCGCTGCGACGAGGAGCGCCGAGAGGACCAGCGCGGCGGCGATGCAGACGACGTAGAGACCGACGACCTCGGCGATGCGGGCGAGGCGGCTCCGTCCCCCGGGCGGCTCGCCGGGCGCCGGGCTCGCCGTCGACGCCTCGTCGGGCGTGGTGTCGGTGTCGGTCATGCGGCCTGGCCGCCCATGAGCAGCCCGAGTCGATCGAGGTCGGCGTCGGCCCGCGGCATCTCACCGATCACCGACCCCCGGTGCAACACCGCGATGCGGTGCGAGAGATCGAGGATCTCCTCGAGCTCGGACGAGATGAGGAGCACGGCCACGCCCTCGGCCGCCACCTGACGGATCTGCTCGGTCATGTACTCGATCGCACCGACGTCGAGACCTCGCGTCGGCTGGGCCGCCACCAGCACGACCGGGTCCTGCGAGAGCTCCCGGGCGAGGACGACCCGCTGCTGGTTCCCGCCGCTCAGCGACCACATCGGCGCATCGGGGCCACCGCAGCTGATCCCGAAGCGGTCGATGAGCTCCTCCGCCCGGCCCCGCATCGCCCGACCGTCGATGAGCCCGGCGCGTGCGACCGAGGTGAAGTCGCCGAGGAACAGGTTCTCGGCCACGGTCATGTCGAGCACGCAGCCCGAGTCGTGACGGTCCTCCGGCACGACGGCGACGCCGGCCGCCGCCATGGCTCCCGCCCTGCCGCAGGCGATCGAGGCGGCGTCGACCAGCACGTGGCCGGACTCGACGGGGAGCAGGCTGGAGAGCAGGTCGCCGAGGGCCCGCTGCCCGTTGCCCTCGACCCCGGCGACGCCGAGGATCTCCCCCGCGCCGACCTCGAGCGACAGCCGGTCGAGCAGGACCCGACCGTCCGACGAGTGGCTCACGACGTCGCGGATCGCGAGCACCGGCTCGGCGGCCGCCTCGTCGACGGACGCCGCGGGCTCGGGGTCGACCTCGACGATGCCGAGCGCGACGCGCTCGGAGCGCAGCGACACCTCGCGGCCGACCATCGCCGCGGCCAGGGTCGGCGCGTCGGCCTCGGCGATCGGCATGCGGGCGACCACCTCGCCCCGTCGCATGATCATCACGTCGTCGGTGGCGCCGAGGATCTCGTCGAGCTTGTGGCTCACCAGCGCGACGGCGCGACCCTCGCTGGCGATGACCTCGCGCAGCGAGGTGAAGAGCTGCTCCGACTCCGCCGGGGTCAGGACCGACGTCGGTTCGTCGAAGATGATGATGCCCGGGTCGCGACGAAGGCACTTGATGATCTCGACCCGCTGGCGGAGACCGGCGGGCAGATCGGCGACCGTGGCGTCGGGCTCGACGTCGAGCCCGTAGTGCTGACTGATGTCGCCGACCCGGTCCCGCACGGCGCGGGGGTCGAGTCGGCCCACGTCGCCGAGCGCGACGTTCTCCCAGACGGTGAGCGCTTCGACCAGGCTGAAGTGCTGGTGGACCATGGCGATGCCGTGGTCCGCTGCGGCGAGCGGATCGTGGATGTCGACCCGCTCGCCGTCGAGCTCGATCGAGCCGGCGTCGGGCAGGACGAGGCCGATGAGGATCTTCATCAGCGTCGACTTGCCGGCACCGTTCTCGCCCAGCACCCCGTGCACCCGTCCGCGGTGGAGGTCGAGGTCGACGGCGTCGCACGCCACGACCGACCCGTACCGCTTCGTGATGCCCCGGAGGGCCACGGCCGGAGCCGCGTCGAGCGACGCGGCCCCGGCTCCGGACTCAGCGCTCACGGAGATCGTCAGCCCCCGAAGGCCTCGCCGGCGATCCGACCGAACTCGCCGTCGAGCTCACCGCTCGCGACCAGCGCGTAGACCTCGTCGAGCTCGGCCTGCTGCTCCGGCGTGGCGTCGCAGATGAGGCCACCGGTGATGAGCGGTTCGACGCCCGGGGAGTAGGTGACGATGTCGCCCTCGACCGCGGTGCCCTCGAAGATCTGCGGGAAGATCTCGCGCACGTAGTCGCCGCCGTCGAAGCGGACCGCGATGTCCCAGCTGAGGTCACCCTCGCGGTCGCACACGTCGGACGCACCGGCGCTGAGGACGATCTGGCCGCCCTCGTTGGCGAGGCCGACGATCGGCTCGTGCGCGCCGCCCAGGTACGGGTAGATGGCGCCCGAGCCCTCGGCCACGGCGTTCTCGTAGGCCGCCGTCGCGTTCTGGACGTTGTCGAAGTCGAACGGGAAGTCGCCCGACTGCACGTAGGTGAACTCCAGCGCCTCGTCGATCGACTTCAGACCCAGCTCGAACGACAGGTAGTGCTGGATCTCGAAGCCGAGGTCGCAGCAGCCGATCATCGTGACGCCGGTCCCGCCGGTGTCGCGCAGGAGGATGCCGGTCGCCGCACCCGCTGTGTAGGCGATCGCCGCACCGTTGTCCTGGCTCTGGAGGTAGAACTCGCTCTCGGGGAAGCCAGCGCCGCAGTTGCAGTACCAGAAGATATCGGAGTACTGCTCGGCGAGGTCGGGCATCGGCTCGGCGATCTCGCTCGCGCCGACGATCAGGATGTCGACCGGCTGCTGGGCGAGGTTCTCGAGCTCGGTGGCGGCGTCGGCGGACTGGATGTTGTCCACCACGATGACCTCACCGAAGCCGTTGTCGGCCGAGAACTGCTCGGCCGCGTCGACCACCGCCTGGTAGTAGGCCCCGTCGTCGCGGGGACCTGCCGCGGCGATGCCGATCCGGACCTCACCGTCGCCGTTGGCGTCGAAGTCGGTGGCGCCGTCGGCGGCTGGCGCCTCGGTCTCGTCGGGGGCCTCGGTCTCGTCCGGTGCCTCGGTCTCCTCCGGTGCCTCGGTCTCCTCCGGGGCGTCGGTCTCCTCGGGTGCCTCGGTCTCCGCCGTGCCCTCGTCGCCGCTGTCGTCGTCGTCGCTGTCGCCGCACGCGGCCGCCACGAGTCCCAGCGCCAGGAGCAGCCCCAGCAGCTTGATCCAGTTCCTTCGTCGCATGGTGTTCCCTCTCACTTTGCTTCTCAGGTCGGGTGGTGCGGGCTATGCCTCGTCGGCGACGGCCCGCAGATGTGCTCGACCCCCACCGGCCGGTTGCGCTGCGTCTCGGTACCGACGGACCAGCCATCGGTTGAACTGCACGTGGCTCTCCTCCTGCCACGAGTAGCGGCCGCGCGGAGCGAACTTCGATCGCAGCCCGCGCTGCACCTTCGTGGTGGCGTCCTGGTCCTGCTCGACGAACACCTGCACGCCGACGTCGACGAGCTTGAGCTTCTCGTCGAAGAGCGGGTCGTCGAGCGCCGACGGGTGGAACAGGTAGCCGATCTCCACGTCGATCGTCTCGGCCGACTTCGGCCGCACCAGGAAGAAGAAGCACTGGTCCGGCGCCGTGCCGAAGCACAGCGTCGGCGGGATCAGCGCGAACGTCGATCGGTTGCGATCCTCCTCGGTCAGGTCGGGGAAGATCGGCATGATCGTGCGGTGGGTGGCGTTGAAGCCGCCGTCCATGTGCGTGTACCCGGCGGTGCGGAACACGACGTTGGACGAGTCGTCCCACGGCACGGGGAAGTCGCTCATGTTGCTGGGGCAGAAGTCCTGGACGTACTGGTGCAGCCGGTTGGCGTGGTAGCCGTCGTTGAAGTTCTCGAACATGACCTTCCAGTTCCAGGGCATGTCCTCGAGCGTGAAGGTGCCGGGGCAGACGACGTTCGCGAGGTCGTAGCGTTCGATGTAGGGCTCGTAGCGGGCCAGCGTCGGCGCCAGCGGAGCGGCGTCGGCGTCGAGGTTGACGAAGACGAACCCCATCCACTCCTCGACGGCGAGGCTGGGCAGACCCCACTCGGACTTGGAGAAGCCCTCGGCCCGCTCCATGGCGGGCGCGCCGAGGAGGCGACCGTCGAGGCCGTAGATCCAGTGGTGGTACGGGCACTTGAACGTGGTGTCGTTGCCCGACCCGTCGCAGACCTGCATGGCTCGGTGCTGGCACACCGCCGACATGGCGGCGATCTCGCCGTCCTTGCCCCGGGCGACGATGATCGGCTCGTCGACGATGATCGTCGTGAACCAGTCCCCCACCTCGGGGATGCGATCGGCTCGGCCGACGCAGAGCCACTCCGAGCCGAAGATGGCGTCGCGCTCGAAGGCCAGGACCTCCTCGGAGGTGTAGAGCTCGGCGGGGAGGGTGATCGCCCGGGACACGTCGTCGATCGAGGCCTCGAGATCGGCCAGCAGGTTGTCGGGCAGCGTCGTCATCAGGTGTGGACCTCCTCCCGCAAGAGGAACTTGCGGATCTTGCCCACGCTCGTGCGCGGGAGTTGGGTCAGGAAGGTGAACGTTCTGGGTCGCTTGGCCTTGCCGAGGCGCTCCTCGCACCAGGCGGCGAGGTCGGCCTCGGTCGGGTCGGCTCCGGGCGCCGCGACGACGAACGCGACCGGCACCTCGTCGCGCACCGGATCGGGCGCGCCGACCACCGCAGCCTCGAGGACGTCGGGGTGGGCGGACAGCACGGTCTCGACCTCGACGATCGAGACGTTCTCGCCCGCGACCTTCAACACGTCGGAGCGGCGGCCGTCGAAACGGTGCCGGCCGTCGGCGTCGCGGGTCGCCCGGTCGCCGGTGCGGAACCAGCCGTCGCGGAAGGACGCGCTCGTCGTGTCGGGGTCGTCGAGGTAGCCGGCGAAGAGCGTCGTGCCGGGGTCGCCACCGACGACGATCTCGCCGACCTCGCCGGGTTCGACCGAGCGGCCGTCGGCGTCCTGCACGTCGACGACGCACCGGGTGGTGACGGAGCCCATCACGTCAGGACGGGGGTCGGCCGCATCGGAGGTCAGCACCGCCGGGATCGTCTCGGTCATCCCGTACAGCTGGCGGGGCCGGCACCCCATCCACGTCGAGATCGTCTCGTACTGATCGCCGGCGAGGTTCTGGGCGAACCAGCAGTGGCGCAGCTGCAGACCGTCGACCGGCCCGCCGCGGGCGAGGATCATCCGGATCGGCGCCGCGAACAGGCTGGCGCAGGTGGCCTCGTGACGGGCGGCCTGCGGGAGGAAGCCGCTGGCGGAGAAGGTGTGCATCAGCGCCACGCTGGCCCCGACGTGGATCGCGGAGGCGAACGAGTAGTACTGCGCGTTGGCGTGGAACAGCGGGAGCACGACGAGCTGCCGGTCGTCGGCCGTGAGCTCGGCCGCCTCGGCCATGACCTGGCCGGCGAACGCGTAGTTGGCCTGCGTGATCTCGACGCCCTTGGGGCGCCCGGTCGTTCCGCTGGTGAACATCACGGCCAGCCGCCCGGTCGGCTCCGGCCGCGGCGGCCGGTCCTCGAGGGTGGCCGCCCCGAAGGCCGCGAGGGCCGCGTCGGCCTCGTCGATCTCGATCGCGTGCACCGGCGCGCCGACCTGGGCCATCGCCTCCCGGTACGTGTCGGCCCGGTCGACCGAGCACAACCCGACGACGGGCCCGGTCCTGTCGAGGTGATCGGCGAGCTCGGCCGCGACGCCCATCGGGTCGGACGGCACGATCCAGGCGCCGAGGCGGGCGGCGGCGAGCCACACCGCCACGAACGTCGGCGAGTTGGTCAGCGCGAGGTGCACCGACCGTCCCGACTCGACGCCCAGCCCGGCCAGGTGGGCGGCCACCCGATCGACGACGCGGTCGAACTCGCCGTAGGTCCAGGTGGTGACCGTCTCGTCGGGGGCCTCGAACAGGAGGAAGGGCGCGTCGGGACGGGCCGCGACCGATCGGTCCCAGCTCTCGCCGAACCCTGCGAGCGCCCCCCGGCTGCTCATCGGTCGACCGTTGCCCCTGGTCTGCCGTAGCCACCGCCACCGGGCAGCTCGAGGGTCACGACGTCGTCGGGCGCGAGCGTGATGCGCTCCTGGGTGCGCACCGCCTCGCCGTTGACCTTGAACGCCCCCGCCGCGCCGGGCTCGCCGCCGAACAGCCCCTGGGGTGGCTCGCTCAGGCGGGAGGTGACGGCGTTGAGCTGCCAGTCGCGCGTGGTGTCGACGGCGAACTCGATGGTCTGGCCCAGCCCTCCGGGTTGCGCGCCCTGACCGCCGGAGCCCGGGCGGAGGGCCTTGCGCCGGAACCGGATGGGCGCCGACGCCTCCACCACCTCGATCGGTACCGCGGCCACGCCGGTCGGGTAGGAGCACGCGTCGAGCCCGGGCTTGGCCGAGCGGGCACCGACGCCGCCGGCGTAGGTGAACATCGCCGTGATGAACGGCGAGCCGTCGTCGTGGTTGCCGCTGACCTGCATCGTCCACACCGCGCCCGATCCCTCGGCCATCGCCTGGTCGGGCTCGACCTGAGCGAGCGCCTTGAGGAGCGCGTTCGGCAGGAACATCCCGACGACGTGCCGGGCGGTGCAGGGCTGGGGCGAGACGGCGTTCACGATCGAGCCCTCCGGCGCCAGGACCTCGATCGGCGCCAGGCTGCCGTGGTTGTTCGGGATGTCGGGATTGAGGACCGACCGGACCGTGAAGGTCGTGTAGGCGTGGGTGTAGTTCTTGACGACGTTGATGCCCCACCGGCTGGCCTCGGAGCTGCCGTCGTAGTCCACCGTGATGGTGCCCGTCTCGGGCTCGACGGTCAGCTGGCAGACGATGTCGATCGTGCTGCCGTCGGCGAGATCGAGCACCGCCGACGCGTCGTAGCTGCCCGCCGCGAGGCGCTTGATCGAGTCGCGGGTGGCCGCCTCGGAGCGGGAGATGATCTCGTCGGAGAGCGCCTCGATGTCGTCGAGGCCGAACTGGTCGCACAGGTTCGTGAGCCGCTGGGCGCCGATCTCGCCCGAGGCCATCTGGGCGTGCAGGTCGCCCGCCATGTGGTCGGGCTGGCGGACGTTGCAGAGGATGAACTTCCAGACGTCGTCGTTGCGCTCGGAGACGAAGCCGTCACCGTCGTCGCGGCGACGGCCCCGCATCAGCTTGACGATCGGGATCCAGAGCCCCTCCTCGAACACGTCGCGGCCACCGGCGCCGATGCCGTAGCCGCCGACGTCGGTGTGGTGGATCGTCGAGCCGAAGAAGGCGATCGGACGGTCGTTTCGCCACACGGGGACCAGGACGGTCACGTCGAGCAGCTGCCCGGCGGTGAGGTACGGGTCGTTGGTGATGAGCACGTCGCCGGGCACGAGCGTCTCCGGCGGGTGCTCGGCCAGGACGTGCGCGGCGCCCATCGCGAGCGAGTTGATGTGGCCGGGCGTGCCGGTCACCGCCTGGGCGACCATCCGGCCCCGCTGATCGAAGACCGCGTTGGCCAGGTCGCCGGCCTCGCGCACGATCGGGCTGAACGCCGAGCGCTGCAGCGCCTTGGCCTGCTCGTTGACGGTCGAGATCAGGCTCTGCCACAGGATCTCGAGCTCGATCGGATCGAACCCGCCCTCGCTGCTCGTCATGCTCGCCTCGTCGCCTGCTGGCCGGCGCTCCGCGCCGTCTCCGTGCGGCTCATGTTGCAGCCCCCCTCGTGGCCACGATGGACCCATCCTTGCCGACCTCGGCGCTCCATCCCGGTCGGATCACCGCGGTGGTCTCGCGCTCCTCGACGATCACCGGACCGTCGAGCACGACGCCGGCGCCCAGATCGGCCCGGCGATGGACCGGCACCTCGACCGGATCGACGTCGCGGCCGAAGCGCACCGGGCGGGACCCCACGGCGGCCGCGCCCTGGCCGGTCGCCACCGGATCGGGCTCGACGAGGCCGATCTCGGCCGACGCCGACAGCCGCCACGTGACGACCTCGACGGCAACGTCGGGGATCGACAGGCCGTAGATCCGCCGGTACTCGGCCTCGAACTGCTCGACGACCTCGTCGTCGCCGACCGTCCAGGAGTCGCCGGCGTCGACCCAGATCGTGATCTCGTTGCCCTGGCCTGCGTAGCGGGCGTCGAGGCCGTACCGGTACCGGACCGCGCCGTCGGGGACGCCCGCCGCCGAGAGCACCCGGCGGCCCTCGGCCCGCAGATCGTCGAGCAACCCGTCGCGGTCGGCGGGATCGACGGCGTCGAGCCGGGTCGGCATCGACCGGGCGAGATCGATGCGCACGGGCGACACCAGCGTGCCGAACGCCGAGAGCACCGAGGCGTTGACCGGGAACACGACGCGGTCCGACTCGAGCAGCTCGGCGACCGCGCAGGCGTGCACCGGACCGGCGCCGCCGAAGGCGAGGACCGAGACGCCGCGCAGGTCGACCCCCTGTTCGACGGCGTGCATGCGGGCGGCGGCCGCCATGTTCTGGGCCACGATCTCGTAGATGCCGGCCGCGGTCTCGGCGACGGGCAGGTCGAGCGCCGCGGCCACCCGCCCGACGGCCGTCTCGGCGAGGGCCGGGTCGAGCGGCATGTCCCCGCCGAGGAACGCCGCCGGGTCGAGCATGCCCAAGACCACGTCGGCGTCGGTCACGGCCGGGTCGACGCCGCCGTTGCCGTAGCTGGCGGGACCGGGGTCGGAGCCGGCCGACTCGGGGCCGACCTTGAGCAGGCCGAACTGGTCGAGGTGGGCGAGCGATCCGCCGCCGGCGCCGATCTCGACGAGATCGACCGATGGAGCGGAGACCGGGAACCCGGAGCCCTTCTTGAACCGATACGCCCTCGCCACCTCGAAGACGTTCGTGAGCGACGGCTCGCCGTCCTCGATCAGGCAGGCCTTGGCGGTGGTGCCGCCCATGTCGAAGCAGAGCAACCGCTGCTCGCCGAGTCGCCGGGCGAACCAGCTCCCCGCCAGCGCGCCGGCGGCCGGGCCCGACTCGACGAGCCGGATCGGCACGGCGGCGGCGTCGTCGGCCGAGACCACGCCGCCGTTCGAGAGCATCATCAGGACCCCGCCGCCGAACCCCTCGGCGGCGAGCCAGCGCTGCAGCTCTTCGAGGTAGGGGCCGATGACCGGCATCGTGGCGGCGTTGCACGCGGTCGTGATCATCCGCGGGTACTCGCGGATCTGCGGTGACACCTCGGCGGAGATGCACACGGGCACCCCGAGGCGCTCGCGCAGGTGGGCCGCCACCACCCGCTCGTTCTCCGCGTTGACGTAGGAGTTGAGGAGGCAGACCGCCACCGCGTCGACGTCGGCGGCGGCGAGCTGCTCGGCCAGCCCGTCGAGGTCGGTGGCCGCGGGCGCCGCCACGACCCGGCCGTCCGCCGCGGTGCGCTCGTCGAGCTCGAACGTGAGCTCCCGAGCGATCGGCGGCTCGGGGAACTCGATCTGGAGGTCGTACATGTCGTAGCGGTGCTCGTCGCGGATGAGCAGCGTGTCGCCGAAGCCGTCGGTCGTCACGAGCGCCGCTCGCCCGGTCTTGCGCTCGATCAGGGCGTTGGTGATGAGCGTCGTCGCGTGCACGATCGGCGCGGTGATGTCGCCCGGCTGCACGCCAGCCTTCGCGAGCAGCTGCTCGACGCCGGTCCTCACCCCGTCGAGCGGAGCGGATGGCGTCGTGAGCGTCTTGTCGACGACGACCCGCCCGCTGGCGGCGTCGAGCAGCACGACGTCGGTGAAGGTGCCGCCGATGTCGACGGCGAGGCGCCAGTCGGCGGTCGGGCTCGGGCTCATCTCTGGATCAGGTCGTCGCGCGGCGGCGAGAAGACGTCGAGGATCCAGCACTCGTCGAGCTCGTCGTCGCAGACGAAGATCGAGTCGCCGTGGTCGACCCCGCGCGGTGCGAGGTAGACCTCGCCCTCGCCCAGCACGACCCGCTCATCGAGCTCGTCTCCCCGACCGATGCGGAAGTCGAGCTTGCCCCTGGCGATGATGCCGAGCTGCTCGTGGTCGTCGTGGTGGTGCAGGAACGAGCCGGTGGCGCCGCCCTTGATCCGCCAGAAGCAGAGCTGGAGGGCCTCGCCGGTGATCACCCGGCGACGGAACCCCGGTCGCTCCGTCTCGACGAACGCGTCGTCGTCCTCGAAGTGACAGAACTGGTTGGAGAGGTCGATGCCGGTCACGAGCGGCTCCCCTCGACGCCGGCGAAGCGGGCCAGGTCGGCCTCGAGGTCGAGCGGACGGATGATCGCCTCGTGCTCCTCGTCGCCCCAGTGCTCGGGCGGCACCAGCCACATGACCTCGAACTCGAGGCCGTCGGGGTCGCGGGCGTAGAGGCTCTTGTTGGCGCCGTGGTCGGAGGCGCCGACCAGCGCGCCGACCTCCTCCAGGCGGGCCCGCATGTCGACGAGCTCGGCCAGCGTCGGCACCTCCCAGGCCAGGTGGTACATGCCGACCGTGCGTCGACCGGCCTCGGAGGGCGCGGCGGCCTCACCGATCGAGAAGAAGGCGATGTCGTGGTGGTTGGGCGAGGCCGGGCCCCGCATGAACACGAACTGCCCGCCGGGGTCCTCGATGATCGTCTCGAAGCCCAGGACGTCGCGGTAGAAGGCCTCGTGCCGGCGTGCGTCGCGCACGTAGAGCACCGCGTGGTTCATGCCGGTGATGCCCACTGGTCGCCCCCTTGGCGTGGTCGGATGGTCAGACCATAGTCGCGATCGTTCTCCGGTTGCTGCCCCGCTCTTGGCTCGCTTCCTCGATGCTACGGCCCACCGATCGTGGGCCTCCGCATCCGCTCGCTCGCCGGACCGCTCGGGCCTCAGGCGGACCCGAGGAACTCGACGAAGCGGCGCTTCCACTCGACCGACGGCCGATCCGACTGCACGCTCACGACGCCGGTGTTGCCCAGCGGCAGGGGCCCCGGGATCCGCTCGAGCATCGCCCGGTCCTCGGCCCCGATCGCGAGATCGAAGGCGATGATCTCGTCGGCCGGCGCGGCGAAGTCGTCGCGGCGCCACACGATGAAGGTGAAGTAGCTGCGCTCGTCGTCGATCGGCGCCATGAGCAGGTAGATGATGTGCTCGAGGCCGCTGTCGTAGCGGATCGTGCTGCGCACGGTGAACGGCAGCACGAAGCCCGTGGACATGAACCGGTGGACCGTGTCGGTCACCTCGCCCGAGGTGCTCGCTCCCCCGGCGGTGTTGTCGGCGGTGACGTCGTACGCGTAGCCGACGTACCCGTCGGGGAGCTCGCCCACCTCGATCGGGGCCACGACGCGCTCGGCGGCTGCGCCGAACGTGCCCGTGTGGACCCACGGGAAGTGCGAGATGTCCATGAAGTTGTCGATCATCCGCGTGGCCGACGTCTCCCAGACCTCGACCGGGGTGTTGATGCGGCGGAACTCGGGATCGTCGTCGTAGGGCGCGGGCGGGATCTCCGTCGTCGGCTCGTCGATCGACACCCAGACCAGGCCGTACCGGTCGACGCAGTGGTGGCCGGCGAGGTGCGCCTTGGGCGGCACGGTCGCCCCGGGGCCCGAGCTCGGCACCTCGACGCACTGACCGTCGCCGTCGAAGGTCCACCCGTGGTACGGGCAGACGACGCAGCCGTCGCTGACCTCACCGCCCGACAGCGGGGCGTTGCGGTGCGGGCAGCGATCGGGCAGCGCGGTGGGCGTCCCGTCGGCGCTCCGGAAGAGCACGAGATCGACGCCGCACAGCGTCCGGGCGATCGGACCCGGCGCGACCTCCGACGACCGCGCCACCGGCAACCAGCTCGAGCGCAACGCCGCGCTGAAGGCGAAGGTGTCCTCGCACCCGGGCGTACCGCTCACCATCGACGTCTCTCCCATCCGCTGGTCCGCAGATGGTCCCGCTTCCGCCCCGGCCGGGCAAGATGAACCGGCATGGCTGACCGCGATCGCTCCGAACAGGTGCTGGACGCGGCCCACGAGGTCGCCTCCGGCGTGCTCGCACCCGCCGCAGCGGAGGTGGACACCGCCACCTCGGTGCCGCGCTCGCACCTCGCCGCGCTCGCCGAGGCCGGCCTGTTCGGGCTCGCCGGACCGGACGGTGTCGATCCCGAGACCACGAGGCGCGTCGCCCGGACGCTCGCCGCGGCGTGCGGTGTGACCTCGTTCGTGTGGGCGCAGCACGCCGGCACCACGGCACATCTGGTCGCCACGCCGAACGACGGGCTGCGCGACCGCTGGCTCGCCCGCTGCGCCTCCGGCGAGGTGCTCGCCGGCACCGCGTTCGCCCACCTCCGTCGGCCGGGGCCGCCCTCGTTGCGCGCCGAGCGCACCGACCGAGGGTGGTACCTCGACGGGTTCGCCCCCTGGGCGACGTCCTGGGGCCTCGCCGAGGTGTACTCCGTCGCAGCGGCGACCGCCGACGACGAGATCGCCTGGTTCGCGCTCGAAGGACGGGAGGCTCCGGGCCTGCGGGCGTCACCGCCCCTCGACCTCTCGGTCATGGGGGCCTCGCTCACCGTCGAGCTGACCTTCGACGGGTTCGAGGTCGGCGACGGCGCCGTGCTGTCGGTGCGCCCGTTCGACGAGTGGCGCCCACCCGACCGACGCAAGGCCGCACGGGTGAACCCGGGCGTGCTGGGCGTCGTCGACGCCTCGCTCGACCTGCTCGCCAGCCGCGAGGACGTCGAGGCCGCGACGACCCTCGCCGCCCTTCGCGATGCGCTGGAGGCCTGGGAGGAGCACGACGCTCACCTCGTCGTGTCGAACACCGCGCCGGAGCCCCACGCCGAGCACCGGGCCGTTGCGCTCGATCTCGCCGATCGGGCGACCACCGCCGCCCTCGCCGCGGTCGGCGGCAACGGCGTGCTCCGCTCCCATCCCGCTCAGCGGCTCCGCCGGGAGCAGGCCTTCTACGTCGTGCAGGCCCAATCGGCCGACGGTCGGGCGGCGACCCTGCGCCGGACGCGGCGGCCCGCACCGGCGGCTACGTTCGCGGACGTCGACTGAGACCTGAGGGGGACCTGCGTGCGCATCCGAGTCGATTCCGAGAAGTGCCAGGGGCACAACCGTTGCTACGCCCTGGCGCCCGAGCTGTTCGACGTCGACGACTACGGCACCGCCACCGCGCTGAACGACGGGAACGTGCCGGAGGGCATGGAGGACAAGGCGCGGTTGGCCATCGACAACTGCCCCGAGTTCGCCATCTCCGTCGTCGACGACTGATCGCCTCCACCGGCGGCGGCCGGCCTTTGGCCCCCCGACCCGGTCCACCTACGCTCGGCAGGGCCGTCGAGGGGAGCTGGACATGGGACTGGCCAACGGAGTGCACCACCTGGCGATCTGCACCGCCGACATCAAGCGCCAGATCGAGTTCTTCACCGACGTGCTCGGCGCCGAGCTGAAGGCGCTCTACTGGATGCACGGCGTCGAGGGCGCCTGGCACGGCTTCCTCAAGCTCAACGACGCGAGCTACGTGGCGTTCGTCCAGACCCCCGAGGTCGGCACGATCGAGCCCGAGGTCGGCGTGAGCCATGCGGCCAACACCGGTGGACCGTCCGCCCCGGGAACGCTCCAGCACGTCGCGTTCGGCACCGAGACGCGCGAGGAGCTCATGGCGCTGCGCGACCGCATCCGCGATCGGGGCGTCAACGTGATGGGCCCGATCGAGCACGGCATGTGCACGAGCATCTACTTCGCGGGCCCCGAGGGGCTGAACCTCGAGATCTCCTGGAGCGAGGAGCCGATCGACGAGCGGGCCTGGATCGACCCCGAGGTCGTGGCGCTCGCCGGCATCGACGCCGACGAGCTCGCCGGCTACCTCGAGCCGGCCGCCTACGGCAACTCCACCGGGGCGCCGGTCCCGAACCCGGAGATCGATCCGTCGAAGCCCCACATGAACTACCCGCCCGAGGTCTACCGGGCGATCATGACCATGCCCGACGACGAGCTCACGGCCCGCTTCTCCGAAACGGAACCCCCCGTCTCCACCAGCTCCTGACCGGCGGCCGGTGACCACCAGCCGGCCGCTCCAGGCCGAGGTCGACGAGGACTACCCGAGGCGCCTCCTCGTCACCATCTTGTCGACGGTGATCGTCTTCTCGTCGTCGATGACGATCGTCTCGGCGTCGCTGCCGACCATGGCCGACGACCTCGACTCGTCGGAGTCCTTCCTCGCCTGGGCGGTCACCGGCCTGTTCCTGATGATGGCCATCGGGACGCCGGTGCTCGGCCGACTCGGCGACGTCCGGGGGCACCGCGAGCTGTTCCTCGGCGGCGCCATGGTGCTCAGCGTCGGCACCGTCCTGTGCGGCCTGGCGCCGAGCGCGGCGACCTTCGTCGCCGCCCGGATGGTCGTCGGTCTCGGGATCGCCGCGACGATGCCCAACGGCATGGCCCTGATCATGGCGGCGTATCCGCCCGAGCGCCGGGGCGAGGCGATGGGCTGGTTCCAGATGGCGGTCACCGGCGCGCCGGTGCTCGGGCTCGTCATCGGCGGACCGCTCATCGAAGCGCTCGGGTGGAGGTCGGTCTTCGCGATCCTGGCGCCGATCTCGCTCGTGGGTCTCACGCTGGGCTGGCGGGTGATCCGGCCGTCCGGGACGACCCGACCGGCTCGCATCGACTGGGCCGGCGCCGGGACGCTCGCGCTCGCGACGCTCGGACTCCTGCTCTTCCTCGAGCGCGGCGGCTCGGCCGGGTTCGGCGACGGGCTCGCGCTCCTCCTCGCCGCCGTCGCGGTCGTGTCCCTCGCCGCCTTCATCGCCGTCGAGCGACGCTCGACCGCCCCGATGCTGCGCCTCGACTACTTCCGCCGACCGAACTTCACCGGCCCGCTGATCGCACAACCCCTCAGCCAGTTCGCCTACATGGGCGGCTTCCTGATCTCGCCGCTGCTGCTCGACGAGATCTTCGGCTACTCGGTGGCCACGGTGGCGCTCGTGCTGCTGTTCCGTCCCGGCGCCTACAGCCTGTCGTCGCCGATCGGCGGGCGGCTGACCGCACGCTCGGGCGAGCGCCTGCCGATCATCGCCGGATCGGTCCTCATGGCGACCTCGATGCTCGCCTGGGTCGGTGCCGCCCACTGGGAGCACCTCCCGCTCGTGATCGTCGGGCTGTTGCTGTCCGGCCTCGCCATGGGCATCGCCTCGCCGGCCTACGCCACCTGCATCGCCGGTGCCGTGGACCCCGAGGACCTGGGCATCGCCAACGGCATGGGCTCCACGATGATGAACATCGGCATGCTCACCGGCATCCAGGCGATGTTCACCGTGCTCGGCGACGGCCGGGCGCCCGACGACTTCGCGGTCGTCTTCGCCTTCGGCGGCGTGGTCGCCGCGCTGGGGCTCGTCGGAGGGCTGATGGTGAGGTCCACCACCTCCGCGTGACGATTCGGTGACATGGGAACCAGCCGACAGGGGTCCCACGTCCAATCATTCGAACGGACGAGCACGGCTCCAGCGGGAGGCCCGACATGCGACGAGCACTGATCACGGCGATCGCGGTGGCGATGTTCGCCACCGCCTGCACCTCCGACGGCGGATCGACCGACGCCGACGAGCCCGACACCACCGGCGGCTCGACCACCACGACCGGCGAGGTGATCGAGCTCGATGCGGGCGACCTGCGATTCGTGTCCTCCCTCCGGACCTTCGACGAGTGCGAGGCGCTCCTCGACCACATCCACACCGAGGCCGCCGAGCGGGTCGGGCCCTTCGGCCTCCAGGGCGACGGCTGGTACGGACCGGTGTTCTTCGAGGAGCGCGACCTCGCGGTCGAGGAGACGGCGGCCGCCGAGGACGCGGAGTCGGCCGACGGTCCCTTCCTCGCCGCGGACGGCGACGACTCGGGCGCCGAGTCCGACGGCGGGCTCGTCGAGGGTGAGGACTTCTCCGGCACGAACGTCCAGGAGCTGGGCGTCGACGAGGCCGACCTGGTCAAGACCGACGGCGAGCGCATCCTCGTGCTCGCCGGCAACCGTCTGATCGTCGTCGACCCCTCCACCGGCACCATCACCGACGAGCTCGAGGTCGCCCAGGGATGGAGCCCCGAGATGTTCCTGGCCGGCGACGAGGTGCTGTTGCTGTCCCGCGGCGACATCACGATCGCTCCGGCGAGCAGCTCCACCGACGCCGAGTCGAGCTTCATCGAGACCGACGAGGCGTACTACGGCGGCAGCGCGACGATCGTGCAGCGGATCTCGCTCGCCGGGGAGCCCCGGGTGCTCGAGACCCTCCGGGTCGAAGGCGACTACCTGACCGCGCGCAGCGTCGGCGGCCTGGCCCAGGTCGTCATGCGCCACGACCCGCAGTGGCAGCTGCCCTTCGTCTTCCCCCAGAGCGAGGCCGGCGAGGAGCGCGCCGCCGAGGCCAACCGCCAGATCGTGCGCGAGACCACGCTCGACGACTGGCTGCCCAACTACACCGTCGAGGTCGACGGCGAGATCGTCGCCGAGGGCCTGCTCACCAGCTGCGACGAGGTGCACGCCCCGACCGAGTTCTCCGGCTTCGGCAGCTCGACCGTCCTGACCGTCCCGGTCGGCGGCGAGATCGACCCGAGCACCTCGAGCACCGTCCTCGCCCCCGGCGAGATCGTCTACGCCTCGACCGGCTCGGTCGTCGTGGCCACCACCAACTGGCTCGACGCCGCGGTCGCCGAGGACGACTGGGAGCAGGCGTGGGAGGACCGCCGGACGAACGTCCACCGCTTCGACACCGGCGGCGACCGCCCGACCTACACGGCGTCCGGCTCGGTCGAGGGCACGATCCGCGATCAGTTCTCGCTGTCCGAGTACGACGGCCACCTCCGCATCGTCACCACCACCGGTGACCCGTGGGGTGAGACCAGCTCCAGCCAGGTGCGGGTGCTGCGCGAGACCGACGGCGAGCTCGTCGAGGTCGGCAGCGTGGGCGACATCGGCAACGGCGAGGACGTGCAGTCGGTCCGCTTCGTCGGCGAGATCGCCTACGTCGTGACCTTCCGTCAGATCGACCCCTTCTACACCGTCGACCTCTCCGATCCGGAGAACCCGCAGGTGCTCGGCGAGCTGAAGATCCCGGGCTTCTCGAGCTACCTCCACCCCATCGGCGAGGGGCGCGTCCTCGGCGTCGGCTCCGACGCCGACGAGGAGACCGGGATCGTCACCGGCGCCAAGGTCTCGCTGTTCGACGTCACCGACCTCACCGACCCCCAGGAGGTCGCGGTCTGGACCGCTCCGGACGGCTGGAACGACGTCGGCTGGGAGCACCGCTCGTTCCTGTGGTGGGAGCCCGAGCAGATCGCGGTCATCCCGGTCCAGCTGTGGGCCGAGAACTGGGCCGGCGCCGTGGTGCTCCAGGTCCAGGGTGGTGAGCTGGTCGAGATCGGCCGCATCGACCACACCGACGACGGCGAGCCCGAGCCCGGGACGACCGAGTGCGACGTGCTCACCGCTGCCGATCTCGGCATCGAGGACGACACCGACTTCAACTTCGACTCGGAGCTCGAGTACCTGGTCGCCGACGACTACGGCCTGGTGCTGCTCTGCGGCGAGGGCGAGGAGCCCACCGCGGCCGGCTACTCCTGCTACCCGGAGCCCTACCTGTCGGACGAAGCCGCTCGCATCGGGTTCGAGGTCCCCGAGGGCGACGCGCTCGTGACCTGCTGGCCCGGCGAGCAGCTCCAGACGATCGTCCGGAGCCTGGTGATCGGCGACGACCTCTGGACCCTCAGCGGTCCCTGGGGTGATCTCACCCAGGGCGGCCGCCTCCAGAGCAACGCCATCGTCGGCCTCGAGCGGGGCGCCGTCGTCGGCCTCTCGTGACCGCAGCCCCTTCGTGGGCGCCGGATCGACGGAGTCCCTGACCTCAGTCGATCCGGCGCTCGCGGTCGGCCCAGTAGGGCTCGCGCAGCTCGCGCTTGAGCACCTTCATGGCGCCCGACAGCGGGAGCGGCTCGGACCGGATCTCCACCGACTTCGGCACCTTGAAGCCGGCGATCGCCTCCCGGGCGTGCGCCATGATCTCGGCCTCGGTGACGGTCGTCTCGGGACGGGGGACCACGACGGCGTGGACCTGCTCCCCCCACCGCTCGCTCGGGATGCCGATCACCGCGACCTGCAGGACGGCTGGATGGGTGGAGATCGCGTTCTCGACCTCGGTCGAATACACGTTCTCTCCGCCGGTGACGATCATGTCCTTGGTCCGGTCGACGAGGTAGAGGTAGCCCTCGTCGTCGAGGCGGCCGGCGTCGCCGGAGCGATACCAACCGTCGACCATCACGGCCGCGGTCTCGTCGGGTCGGTCGAGGTAGCCGACCATGAAGCTGCCGGCCTTCGCGCAGACCTCGCCGATCTCCCCGGTGGGCAGCTCGTTGCCCTCGTCGTCCTGGATCGAGAGCGCGACACCCGGCAGGGCCCGCCCTGCGGAGCGGAGCCGCTCGCCGCCACGGCGATGGTCCTCGGCGGTGAGGCAGGTCAGCACGGCCGAGGCCTCGGTCATGCCGTAGGTCTGGCTCAGCGAGACGTGGGGCAGGACCTCCATGATCTGGTCGAGCAGCGCACTCGGCATCGGTGACGCGCCGTAGCCGATGAGGCGCACCGACGCGAGCTGCTTCGGATCGAAGTCGGGATGGTTGAGCGCCATGCCGATCATCGTCGGGACGAGACCCAGGTGGGTCACCTCGTAGCGCTCGCAGTCCTCGATGAGGCGGCCCGGGTCGAAGGTGCCGTGGATCACGGTCGTGCCGCCGCTGCAGGGCATGCCCATCGTGCCCATCGCTCCCCCAGCGTGGAACATCGGGGTGGCGTTGAGGAACGTGCTCGTCTCGGTGAAGAAGCCGAACATGAAGCCCATGCGGTAGACGTTCAACGTCTGCGCCCGCTGGGTGTGCAGCACACCCTTGGGCAGGCCGGTCGTGCCGCCGGTGTACATCAACACGGCGAGGTCGTCCTCGCCGACATCGGCCACGGTCAGCTCGCCGCTCGCCGCGAGCTCGTCGTAGCGGAGGTCGTGCGGCACGTCGTCGTCGCCGAGCAGCACGACCGATTCGAGGTCGGGCAGCGCAGCGCGCAGCTCGTGCGCGACGGCGGCGAAGGTCGCGTCGACGTAGAGCACGCGCGACCCCGAGTCGCGGAGGATGAACTCCAGCTCCTTCGGGGCCAGGCGCGTGTTGAGCGGGTTGACGACGCCGCCGCCCAGGAACGCCGTGTGCCACAGGTTCACGTAGTGGCGGCTGTTGCCAGCGAGCACGGCGAAGCGATCGTCCTTCGCCAGCCCGAGCTGCCGGCGGTGGGCGTCGGCCAGGCGCAACGACCGGTCGACGTGATCGACGAGGGACTCCTCGGTCCCGTCGTCGTCGACGAACGCCGGCCGGTCCGAGGCCCGCTGGGCGGCGCCGAGCAGCAGGCGCGGGTAGAGCAGCTCTTCCATCGATCCCCCTCCGACTCCGCAGCGATCGTAGGGGCCGGCGCGACGGCCCGGCGAGGCGATCGCGGCACCCCACTAGGGTGACGCCCCGGGAGAGGGGGCGCCGTGGAGCTGGTGCACGAGATGACCTTGACGGTCGGGCTCGATCCGAAGCAGCAGATGGTCGGGGCCGGCCCGGGCGGGACGCGGATCGTCGCCTCGGCCACGGGCGGCCAGCTCGTCGGTGAGCGGGTCAACGGAACGGTGGCCGGTGCCGGCGCGGACTGGGTGCTCGTCGGCGCCGACGGCTTCGGCCGACTCGACGTGCGGCTGCAGGTCGAGACCGACGACGGCGCGGTGCTCTACATCAGCTACGGCGGGCTGCTCCAGCTGACCGAGGCCTTCACCACCCCGGGGGCGGAGACGCAGTTCGACGACCAATACTTCCGCTCGACACCGGTGTTCGAGACCGGCGACGAGCGCTACGCCTGGCTGACGACGTCGGTGTTCGTCGGCCGGGGTCGCAAGCTGAGCGACGGCGTGGAGTACGAGATCTTCCGGGTGACCTGACCGGCCGTGCCGCGCCACGAGGGACCGCCATCGATCGGCATCACGCTGTTCCCGACCGATCGCTCGATCCCGCCGGCCGAGCTGGCGCGGGAGATCGGGGCCGGGGCTTCGAGTCGTTCTGGGTGCCGGAGCACAGCCACATCCCGGCGAGCCGCGAGACGCCGTGGCCGGGCTCGCCGGATGGCAGCGCACCGCTCCCCGACATGTACTGGCACCTCAACGACCAGGTGGTCGGGCTCGCGATGGCGGCGGCGGTCACGACCGACCTCGTGCTCGGGACCGCGGTCACCCTGGTCGCGCAGCACGACCCGATCTGGCTGGCGAAGCAGCTGGCGACCCTCGACTCGCTGTCCGGCGGCCGACTCCGGCTCGGCGTGGGCTTCGGCTGGAACCGGGAGCAGGGCGACCAGCACGGCGTGCCCTTCGCCGAGCGTCGCCAGCTGACCGAGGACCACCTCGGCATCATGCGAGCGCTCTGGTCCGACGAGGAGGCCGAGTACGCCGGAGCGCTGCGCTCGCTCGCTCCGTCGTGGGCCCACCCCAAACCGGCGCAGGTCGGTGGACCACCGGTGCTCCTCGGCGGCGGCTGGGGACCGGTCCTCTTCGACGCGATCACCAGGTACGGCGACGGGTGGATGCCCATCTCCGCCCGGTCGTCGATCCGCGACCGGCTCGATCCGCTGCGGCGACGATTCGAGGAAGCGGGCCGCGACCCGGACGGGATCCAGGTGGCGATCATGGGTGCCACCACCGACCCGTCCGGCCTGCTCGCGCTCGGCGACGAGGGCGTGCAGCGGGCGATCCTCACCGTCTGGTCCGAGGACCGCGACGAGATCCTCCGGACGCTCGACGACTACCAGCAGGTCAAGGACCGGGTGCTCGGCGCGACCTGACGGTCACCGCCCGTCGGCCGTGGTGAGCAGCGTGCGAGCGGAGCTCTCGACCCGGTCGAGCAGCCGGACGAGCTCATCGATCTCGGCCTCCGACAGCGACGCGGCGATCACGGCGTCGAGCACGTGGTGCAGCCGGGGCAGGAACCGCTCGACGGCCGCCCGTCCGCGGTCGGTCAGCGTCACGAGCTGCGCACGGCGGTCGTCGGGGTCGGGCCGGCGCTCGACCAGTCCGGCCGCCGCCGCCCGATCGATCCGGCGGGAGACGTAGCCGGGATCGAGGTGGAGCTGACGCCCCAGCTCACCGCCCCGCACTCCGGTCCTCGGTGCGAACGACAACCGCAGCAACAGGTCGGTGGTGGTCGGGTCGAGCCCGGTGCCGTCGACCGCCCGGCGGTCGATCGCGTCGGCGACGGCGAGGTGAGCGGCGAGCAGTGCCGCCGACGCTCGCATCGGTGCGGTGACGGGAGCTGGGTCGGCCATGCCTTGACATTACTTGCTTCAGCAATCATTGTCGAAGCATGCTTCTTGCTCCGAGGTTCCCGTGACCGTCCCCGCGATCGTGCCGGCCGGCGGCGGCGACCGCCTCCCGGGCGAGGCGGTCCGGAACACGATCAAGGTGCCTCACGCCGCCACCGACGGCGCCTTCGCCGCCTTCGAAGAGACCACACAGCCCGGCATGGGGCCGCCGGTGCACGTCCACACCGAGCAGTGGGAGTACTTCCGGGTGCTCGACGGTGAGTTCGAGTTCCTGCTCGGCGACGAGCGACACGTCGCCGGACCGGGCACGGTCGCCATCGTCCCGCCCGGCACGCGACACGGGTTCCGCAACGTCGACGACCACGACTCGACGCTCGAGTTCGTCGTCACCCCCGGCGGGGAGATCGACGAGTACTTCCGCCGACTGACGGCGCTGCTCGCGGCCGGCGAGTCCGATCCCGAGGTGCTCGGCGCGCTCGGCGCGGAGTTCGGATCGATCAACGTCGGCCCCCCGCTCTCGGACTGAGGCGACGCCGCACCGCCCACATCCCCCGCCCTAGATTCACGAACGTTCCGAGGGGGGAAGACATGAGCGGACCGATGGCGGGGGTGCGGATCGTCGAGCTGGGGCAGATGATCGCCGTGCCGGCGGCCACACATCTCCTGGCGACGCAGGGCGCCGAGGTGGTCAAGGTCGAGAACGTCCTCGGAGGAGACGACCTCCGCCGATTCGGCAGCGGCAAGGGCGGGATGAGCGGCTGGTTCGCCAACGCCAACGCCGGCAAGCGGGCCATCGCCGTCGACCTCGAGTCCTCCGCCGGCAAGGCGGTGCTGGCGGGCCTGATCGACCGGGCCGACGTGTTCGTGCAGGGCTTCCGGCCCGGCTCCGTCGATCGGCTCGGCCTCGGGTACGACGCCGTCGCCGAGCGCAACCCTCGACTCGTGTACGTCTCGGCGTCGGGGTTCGGCGGCGACGGCCCCTACGCAGGACGACCGGTGTACGACCCGATCATCCAGGCCGTCGCCGGATGGGCCGGCGGTCAGACGCTCGACGACGGCTCACCGTCGCTGGTGCGGGGCATGGTCGCCGACAAGGTCGCGGCGATGACCGTCGCCCAGGCGATCACCGCCGCACTGCACGCCCGCAGCGTGCACGGTGAGGGCCAGCACGTCGAGGTCTCCATGCTCGAGGCGAACCTCGCCTTCAACTGGCCCGACGTGATGATGCACGAGACCGTGCTCGACGACGACGCGCTGCACCTGCCGAACCTCCTCGGCTCGTACCGGCTGTTCGCCTGCACGGACGGGTGGGTCTCCCTGGCAGCCGGTACGGACCGGCAGTGGAGCTCGCTGTGCCGTGCCTGCGACCGCGACGACCTGCTCGACGACGAGCGGTTCACCTCACCGCAGTCGAGGGCCGCGAACTTCCCGGCGTGGTACGGCCTCATCGGCGAGCTGGCGGCCGCCTTCGCCCGCGACGACCTGATCCAGCGATGCGTCGAGGCGGACGTCCCGATCGCACCCGTCTACGCCCCCGGCGAGGTCGTCAACGACGCCCAGGTGGCGCACCGCGGGGCCATCGTCGAGCGCGACCACCCCCTCGTCGGGCGCTACCGGGCACCCCGGCAGGGCGCAGCGTTCGGCCGGGACACCACCACCGAGCCCCGCCCTGCGCCCGACCACGGCGAGCACACCGACGAGCTCCTCACCGAGCTCGGCCACGACGCCGCTGCCATCGCCGAGCTGCGCGACTCCGGGGTGGTGCGCTAACGCCCGGCGAGGCCGAACACGCGGTGGGCGTTGTCGTGGAGGAAGAGCCGGCGCACCTCGTCGTCGAGGCCGAGCTCGTCGAGACCGGCGAGCGCCTTCGCCGCCGTGAGCATCGGGTAGTTCGTGCCGAACAGCACCTTGGTCCGGCCCCGGCCGCGGAGGTAGTCGACCAGCTCGGGCGGGTAGCGGTTGGCGCTGTAGGCGGAGGTGTCGATGTGGACGTTGGGGTGCTTGTCGGCGACGGCGATCATCTCGGTCGTCCACGGGTAGCCGATGTGACCGCCGACGATCACGAGCTCGGGGAAGTCGATCGCCACCTGGTCGATGTAGGGGATCGGGCGCCCCGTCTCCGACGGGCGGAGCGGACCGGTGTGGCCGACCTGGGTGCAGAACGGGATGCCGAGATCGACGCAGGCCGCGTAGAGCGGGTAGTACCGCCGATCGGTCGGTGGCAGCTCCCAGAGCCAGGGCACGATGCGGAGTGCGACGAACCCCTCGGCCACGCGGTCGCGCAGCTCCCGAACGGCCTCCATCGGTCGACGCAGGTCGGCACCGGCCACGCCGTGGAGTCGGTCCGGCGCCTGCGCCATGAAGCCGGCCACGTCGTCGTTGCTGATCATGTCGCCCGCCGGCCCGTACCAGGCGGCGGTGAGGCCAGCGCTCACGCCGGCGGCGTCCATGGTCGCCAGCGTCGCCTCCAGCGGCAGCTCCTCGGTCGGGACCGGTTGCCCGGTCCAGCGCCGCAGCGAGTCGAACATCTCGTGCTGGGCGTGGCGCAGCGTCGGGTGCTGCATCCACGCATCGATCACCTCGTCGGCCATCGGGCCAGTCTCGCCGACGCTCACCCGGGCCGTCCTAGTCTCCACGCATGCAGCTCAGCGCCGACGACCGACTCGACATCCACGAGCTGCCGGCGCGCTACGCCGACGCCCTCGACCTGCTCGAACCCGAGCGGCTCCACCACGTCTTCACCGACGACGCGATCTGGGAGATCCCGGCCCGCAGCATGCAGCTCGTGGGGATCGACGAGATCAAGGGCTTCATGGGTCGCCCCGACGTCCACCCCGGCGCACACCTGATGACGAACGTGTACATCGTCTCGGTCGCCGAGGGACCCGACGGACCGGTCGTGCACCTGCGCTCTCGGGGGATCTTCCCGGTCGGCCCCTCCGACCCGAGGCAGCCGACCGAGGTGTTCTACGGCCGCTACGACGACGACGTCGTGCGCAGCGACGCCGGCTGGCGCATCCGCCACCGCCGCTACGCCTTCGGGAGCTGACCGCCCCCGCTTCGCCCCCTCACCGCCGGGTCCCACGCTCCGAGCGACAACCGGCTCCTCGCCGCCGGGACCGTCAGCCGTTGTCGCTCCGAAGCGGAACCGACCAGCCGGCAACCCGGACGCCGAGTCCCGCTCGGGTCGTCCAGCTCCGGCGCGGCAGGACCCTAGAGGTTCGGCCCCTCGGCCCGCACCTGCTCGACGGTCTGCATGGCATCGCGCAGGCGGGCGATCCAGTCGCCCTGGTGCTGGCCGACCAGCCGCACGCACCACGCCAGCGCCTCGGAGCGCGACCGGGCGACGCCGGCGTCGATGAGCGTGTCGAGGACCGCTCGTTCGTCGATCCGGAGGCGGGTCATCACCGGGACCGACGCCGTGCTGAAGCGGATCTGGAGGTCGGCGCACTCGACCGCCCACGACACCTTCCGCTGCCAGCGCTCCTCGGCGTCGAAGGCGACGGCGACGCGAGCGTCGCGGGTCGCCTCGCGGAAGCGGTCGGCCATCGCCTCGCAGGCCGACCGGGACGAGTCGGCCACCCGCAACCGCCCGATCACGAGCACCTCGTCCTTGTCGGCCACCACGCGGACCGGCCCGTCGAACCACTCGTCGGGCAACCGGGCGCTGAACCACGCGGCGGCATCGTCGTGACTGCACTCGGGGCGATCGGGCACGGGGGCTCCGGCAGGTGAGGAGGGAATGCTTGCGGCACTTCCTATGATTACTTCATTACACAGCTAGGTCAACCCTCGGGAGCCACGATGAGCACCACCGATCTGCGAGTCCTCCCCGTCCTGCCGACGCCGGACGGCGTCGTGCTGCCCGACATGGTGATCACGGTCGCCCTCGAGTCCGACGAGGCCCGGGTGGCGGTCGAGTCCGCCGCCGACGGCGAGCTGCTCCTCGTGCCGCGCATCGAGGGCGACTTCACCCGCGTCGGTGTCACCGCCCGGGTCGAGAACCGCGGCCGGCTCCCCAATGGCACCCCCGCGCTGACCGTGCGCGCCCTCGGCCGGGCCCGGGTCGGCGCCGGCGTCATCGGCGCCACCGACGCGCTCTGGGTCGAGGTCGAGCCGCTCGACGACCGAGCCGCCACCGAGGCCGACCACGAGCTGGCGGCCGAGTACCGCGCCGCAGCCAGCGCCCTGCTGGAGAAGGTCGGCGGCCGCCGCCTCGCCACGGCGCTCGACGAGATCGACGCCCCCGGTCAGCTCGCCGACTCGATCGGCTACTGGCCCGAGCTCTCCCTCGCCCGCCGGGTCGAGCTGCTCGAGACCGTCGACGTCGGCGATCGGCTCCGCCTCGCGCTCACGTGGGTCAAGGAGACCCTCGCCGAGCTCCAGCTGCGCGAACGGATCAACCAGGAGGTCACCGACGACCTCGACCGCACCCAGAAGGAGGCGCTCCTGCGCCGCCAGATGGCGGCCATTCGCTCCGAGCTCGGCGACGGCGACGGCGACGACATCGCCGGCTACCGCGCCCGCCTCGATGAGCTCGACCTGCCGGAGGCCACGGCGACCGCGATCACCAAGGAGATCGACCGGCTCGAGCGCACGGGCGGCGAGTCCATGGAGTCGTCGTGGATCCGCACCTGGCTCGACACCGTGTTCGAGCTGCCCTGGGGTGTCCGGAGCGAGGAGCGCCTCGACCTCGGCGATGCCCGCCGCATCCTCGACGAGGACCACACCGGCCTCGACGAGGTGAAGGACCGCCTCGTCGAGCACCTCGCCGTGCGCAAGCTCCGCAGCGAGCGCGGCATCGGCGAGGACGACGGCGCCCGTCGCCGCGGTGTGATCCTCGCCCTGGTCGGTCCGCCCGGTGTGGGCAAGACCAGCCTCGGCGAGTCCATCGCCCGCTCGCTCGATCGGAGCTTCGTTCGCCTCGCCCTCGGCGGCATCCGCGACGAGGCGGAGATCCGCGGCCACCGCCGCACCTACGTCGGCGCCCGGCCCGGCCGGCTCGTGCGGGCGCTCGCCGAGGCGGGCTCGATGAACCCGGTCGTGCTCCTCGACGAGGTCGACAAGGTCGGCGCCGACTGGCGGGGCGACCCCTCCGCCGCCCTGCTGGAGGTGCTCGACCCGGCGCAGAACCACTCGTTCCGCGACCACTACCTGGAGTTCGAGCTCGACCTCTCCGACGTCGTGTTCATCGCGACGGCGAACGTGCTCGAGACGATCCCGGCGCCGCTGCTCGACCGGCTCGAGATCGTGACCCTCGACGGCTACACCGACGCCGAGAAGGCCACCATCGCCGCCGAGCACCTGCTCCCGCGCGTGCTGCGCCGCAACGGCCTGCAGCCCGACGAGCTGACGCTGGGCGACGACGTCCTCGCCACGATCGCCTCGGAGTGGACCCGCGAAGCCGGTGTCCGCCGCCTCGAGCGGCTGCTCGACCGCCTGGTCCGCAAGGTCGCCACCCGACTGGCCACCGGCGAGGCCGACGGCACGGTGACGGTGACCGTCGACGAGCTGCGGGAGCTGCTCGGCAAGCCGGTCCCCCGCGACGACCTCTCCGACCGGATCGACCGACCGGGCATCGCCACCGGCCTCGCGGTCACCGGCGCCGGCGGCGACGTGCTCCTGGTCGAGACCGCCGCTGTCGACGGCGAGGGCGAGCCCGTCCTCACCGGTCAGCTGGGCGACGTCATGCGGGAGTCGGCGACGATCGCCCGCTCGCTCGTCGCCTCGATCGGCGATCGCTACGGGGCCGACCTGCCCGACGGCAAGCGGGTGCACGTGCACTTCCCGGCCGGGGCGATCCCGAAGGACGGCCCCTCCGCCGGCATCACGATGACCACCGCGCTCATCAGCCTGTTCTCCGGTCGCCGGGTCCGCTCCGACGTCGGCATGACCGGCGAGGTGACCCTGCAGGGCCGGGTGCTCCCCATCGGCGGCGTGAAGCAGAAGGTCCTCGCCGCCCACCGGGCCGGACTGCGGCGGGTGCTGCTGCCCATCGACAACGGCGAAGACCTCGACGACGTGCCCGACGAGGTGCGCGAGGCGCTCGACATCCACCTGGTGCGCCACATCGACGAGGTGCTCGAGCTCGCCCTCGAGGACGCTCCGGCGGCTCGGGCCGCCTGAGGTCACCCCAGGTAGAAGTACGGGTCGAGCACCCGGACCTCGGTGATCTGGTCGGCGGGGAGGCCGTTGGTCGTCGCCGCCTGCCGGACCGCCTCGGGCGACGGGGCGTCGTACACGCAGTAGGTCCGCGTGGCGTCGGAGGAGACGAACGACGTGACCCACGTCGCGCCGTGCTCGTCGTTGTTCGTGACGACACCCCGGAGGGCCTCTGCTCCCTCCGGGGTGACCGGGATCCGGAGCCCGTCGGGGAAGGACCGTTCGACGACGTAACGAGGCATCTGGACTCCATCTCGGCTCATCGACCGGTCGATCCGGCCCGATGGACTCGACCGTAGGGACGGACCACCGGCCCGTCGTGGGGGGATCACCCCCAGATTGGGGAATCGCTCACCGATCCTCGGACCACTCCTCCAGCCACCTCACCGCCTCGCGGCGGGTCGAGACGCCCAGCTTCACGAAGACGGCCGACAGGTGGTGCTCCACGGTCTTGGCCGACACGAACAGCCGCCGGGCCACCTCGGCGTTGGTCAACCCGTCCGCCGCCGCCTCGAGCACCTCGAGCTGACGAGCGGTCAACCCGGCCGGGTTCGACCTGGTCGTCGGACGTGGCCCTCGTGGGATCGACGTCGCGCCGGCGTCGCGCAGCTGCTGGCGCAACCGAGCCGCCGCGGGCGCCGCTCCGAGCCGATCGAGCTCCTCGAGGGCCTGCAGCCGATCGGCGACCGAGCCCTCGGCGCGCGCCAGCGCCGCCTCGTACGGGCAGCCCAGCTCGGTCCAGCGATCGGCGGCCGCCTCCCAGTCACCGGCGACGTGGAGGTCGAAGGGCGTCGATCCGGCGTGACGCACACGGCCGCCACACCGCCACCACCAGAACCCGACCTCACCCCTCGCCCACGGGCTCTCCGTGTCGAGCGCCTCGGCGTAGGCGCGCTCGAGCAGCACCACACCGTCACCCGGTCGTCCCTCGAGCCAGGCCGCCTCGGCGAGGGTGCAGTGCGCGACCCAGCGGTGCTGCAGCTCGATGTCACCCACGGCGAGGAGCGCCTCGGTCAGCCGCTCGGTCGCGCCGGGTTCCCCTCGGCGCACCCCGAGCCGGCCAAGCGCACCGTCGACGGTGGCGCGCACGAAGGGCTGGAGTCGCAGCTCGTCCACGTCGCGGTCGGCGGCGAGGCGGGTCGCCTCGCCCCACCTGCCGCGTTCGACGTCGATGCGGAGTCGCCACCCGAGCAGGTAGCCGAGATGGGCGTCGTCGGCTCGCTCGTCGCACAGCTCGATGCCCCGATCGATCCAGCGCTCGGCGACGTCGTAGTGCCGGACCTCGCCGGCGCCGGAGCCGAGGTTGAGCGTCGCGTTCAGCTCCAGGAAGACGCTCCCGCACCGGCGGGCCCCGTCGATCGCCTGCTCCAGCAGCGCGAAGCCGTCCTCGGGGCGGCTGCCGAGCAGGCGTGCGCACCCGAGCGAGGTGACGGATCGGACGGCGAGGTCTCCCTCCGATGCGTCCACCAGCTCGACCGCCCGTTGCGCTGTGGCGAGTGCGGCGTCGATCTGGCGGGCCAGCATGCGGTAGGTCGCGCTCCGGATCAGCATCTCGGCCAGGAGGTCGCGGTCCGTCGCCGCCTCGGCCAGCTCGACCGCCTCGTCGATCGCGGTGCGGGTGCCCGACCGGTCGCCCCGGTTCCAGCGGTGGGCGGCGACCGCCGCCCGGGCCCTGGCCCGCGCGGCCGGACGACCCGACCGGTCGGCCACGTCGATCAGATCGAGCGCGTCGTCGGCGGTCGCATCGAGGTGGCCGACCAGGAGCGCGAGCAGGTCCACCACCTCGTCGACCGGCAGCCGTCTGCGGTGGCGCAGGGTCGCCCGCACCATCTCCGCGGCCTCGGTCAGAGCAGCCTGGCGGAACGCAGACCGCGCCGCCTCCGGGCACCAGCGCACGATCGCTTCGGCGTCGCCGCTTCGCGTGGCGTGATGGGCGAGTCGCGCGACGTCGGCGGCGTCCACCCCCGCGAGGTGCTGCAGCATCGCCAGGTGCAGCCGGCGCCTCGTCGGCACCGGCACGGACAGCTCGACCGCACGGCGGGCGAGGTCGTGGCGGAATCTGAGGCCCTCGACCTCGGCGAGGACGACGCCGCTGGCGGCCGTTCGCCGGACGAGCTCGTCGTCCGCCCCGACCAGTTCGTCGATCGCCTCGTAGTCGAGTCGCCGAGGGGCGATCGACACGGCCTCGACCAGCCGCCGCTCGTCGGACTCCAGTCGCGCCAGCCGGCCGAGCACGACGTCGGTCACCGACTCCGGGACGAGGTCGGGCTCGCCGGCGAGCACCTCGGTCACGAAGAAGGGATTGCCGCCCGTCGAGGCATGGATCGTCGGTCCGGCCCGGGGACCGGCCAGCTCGCACACCGCGTCGAGCGACAGGGGTGGGAGCTCGATCCGCTCGAGGTGCCGCGACCGCCCGAGCTGACCCAGCAGCGAGCGGAACCCGGATCCGGCGTCGATCTCGTCGGAGCGGTACGTGAGGACGACGAGCGCAGTGGTCCGATCGATCCTGCGGCCGAGGAACTGCAGCAGGTCGGCGGTCGCTCCGTCGGCCCAGTGCACGTCCTCGATGACCCAGACCACCGGATGCCCGGCGAGTCGTCGGAAGACCTCGGCGAACGTGGCTCCTCGATCGGCGTCGGCCACCAACCGGTCCGCACCGATGCCGAGCTGCCCGGCGACCTCGTGCAGGGGCCCGAGCGGAACGGGGACCGACAGCGGGTCGCAACCGCTGCGCAGGACGGTGTGGGAGCGATCGAGCCCACGGCAGAGCTCGTCGACGACGGTCGTCTTGCCGATGCCCGCCTCGCCGGAGACCAGGACGAGCCGACCGCCGTCCGAGTCGAGGCCGAACGCGAGGCGACGGAGCACGTCCAGCACCGGTTCACGCTCGAGCATGCCCGGCGTCGCACTCGACCCCGTCACGATCCGCGGACAGTAGCGCTGGACCCGCCCGTGCTTCCGGCGTCGGGGATCCATCGTGCACCGACCAGTCCGGCGAGGAGCAGGACGACCGCCATCGGCAGCATGCCCCTCGTCGGGTCGTCGCCCACGGCGAGGAACCCGATCGTGGCGAAGACGATCGCCTCGACGATGCCGGCCGCGAAGCTTCGCACGCTGGTCACCGTCGCCCTCCGGCGGTGCGAGATCCGGGCCTGGAGGCGAGCGTCGCTCAACACCCAGGTGGTCTCGAGCGTCGCGTAGCCGAGGCCGACGAGCAGCAGCGCCCAGGGCTCGCGCACGAGGAGCGCGGCACCGATCGACAGCGCACCCGCGGCCATGGTGACGCCGAGCGTCCGCCCTCGGAGCTCGGTTCGACGCGCCGCGACCTCACCGCCGACCAACAGGCCACCCCAGACCACGAGCACGAACACGGGCACGAGGGCGTCGTCGACGCCGCGGTCCCTCGCCAGCACCGGCACGTACTCGTCGAAGACGAAGAGACCCTCGAGGACGGCGCCGAACGCCAGCAGCCGACCGATCGACCTCGACGAGCGCGCCTCGACCAGCCCCGCCCGGAGCGTGCGCCACCACTCGGCCAGCGCCGAGTCGCTGTCGACCTCCTGCTCCTCGTCCTCGGCGTCCCCGTCCGGGAGGCGTTGCACCCACCGCACGTCGGGCAGGCTCGACACCAGCGCGACCGACACGACGTGCAGCGCGACCGTGATCCAGCCGAGCGCCTCGATGCCGACACCCAACTGCAGCGCCACCGCCGCCACCGCCGCGGCGACCACGATGCCGAGGTTCGTCGACTGGCCGATGCGGGCCATCACCGTGGCGTACCGGTCGTCGGCGTCGCGGGCGCGGAGCTGGTCGTGGACCAGCGCCTCCCACGCACCGCTCGCCAGGGACATCTGGACGGCCCACAACACCGCGCCGATGAGCATCCCGGTGAGCGACGGCCAGATCAGCCACACCGCGACCGCGACCCCTCGGAGCACCACGCCGACCGCGAGGAGCCGCCGACGATCGACGAGGTCGGCGAGCGCGCCGCTGGGGATCTCCAGCGCCAGCACGACGATCGCCCAGATCACGAAGACCGACGACAGCTGCCCGGCGGAGATGCCGTTGTCGAGGAACCAGAGCTGATAGACGGCGTACAGGGGTCCGAGCTCATCGAGCAGCGCGACCGAGTACAGCCGCCGCCGGAGGCCGGCGAGGGTGGTCACGACGACGCCGCTCCCCCGGTTCGCCGCCGGTAGTACCGGGCCTGACGGAGTCGATGGCCGCACGACTCGTGGCACCACCGGCGACGGTGGTGATGGCGCACGAACAGCATCCGACAGTCGGGAGCGGCGCATCGCCGGAGCCGCCCGGCGTCCGGGCCGGTCAGGAGGGCGATCGTGTCGAGCGCCAGGCGGGCGAGCGCGGCGTCGAGGTCGCCGTCGGCCGCGCCCGGCTCGACCGCGAACCCCCCGACCTCCGCCGACCAGGTCAGCTCGCCGGCGATCGGCGCCCCGGTACCCGCGCGGGTGTTGACGACCGCGACGTCGTCGGCGGCCGGCACCACGCCGTCGACGACCGCGTCGATCAGCGCCCGGACCGCGTCGCGCAGCTCCGCGAGCAGCGCGCGCCCGTCGTCATCGATCGGTCCGAGCGGCCCGATGCCGGCGGCTGTGGGCAGCTGGGCGAACCAGGCCTCGGACGCGCCGGTCGGCGCGAGGAAGTCGACGACCTCGTCGCCCTCGACGTAGCGGGTGTTGGCCAGCTCGATGGGAAGCGGCTCGCCCAGGGACGGGAACTCGAACGTCACGGATGCTGACGGTAACAACCGTCAGCATTCGAGGGCCACCGGATTCCGGGCGCGACACGAGCCGCCGCCCCGGGGAGCAGCGGCTCGGATCGCTTCGTGGCGGCGGGGCCGCTCAGACCCCGGCGGGCACCTCGGGCTCCTCGGGCACGTCCGGCGCCTCGGGCTCCTCGGCCGACCCCTCGACGTGGATCGTCGGCAGGATGCGGTCGATCCACTTCGGCAGCCACCAGTTCCGGTCGCCCAGCAGCTCCATCGTGGCCGGCACGAGCAGCATGCGGACGATGGTGGCGTCGAGGGCGATGGCGCTGGCCAGGCCGAGCCCGAACAGCTTGATCACCCGGTCGTCCTCGAGCACGAAGCTGCCGAAGATGAACACCATGATCGCTGCGGCTGCGGTGATGACCCGGGCGGTCGACGCCAGACCGTCGGCCACGGCGCGACCGTTGTCGCCGTCCTTGTCGTACTCCTCCTTCACACGGGAGAGAAGGAAGACCTCGTAGTCCATCGAGAGGCCGAAGACGATGGCGAAGAGCATCATCGGCAGGAACGGCTCGATCGGTGCCGGCTCGATGCCGAGCAGACCGCTGCCCCAACCCCACTGGAAGACCGCCACGACGATGCCGTAGGCGGCGCCGATCGAGATCAGGTTCATGATCACGGCCTTCAGCGGCACGAGCACCGACCGGAAGACCGCCATCAGCAGCAGGAACGACAGGGTCAGGACGACGGCGAAGAACAGCGGCAGGCGGGCGCTCAGGTACTCCGAGAAGTCGATGTTCACGGCGACCGTGCCGGTGACCGCCGTCTCGATCCCGGTGCCGGCCACGACGGCGGGCAGCACGTCATCGCGGAGCTCGCCGACCAGGTCCGTCGTCTCGGCGTCCTGGGGTGAGGTCTCGGGGATGATCTGCCAGATCGCGGCCGTGGGCGACGCCGGGTCGTTCGGACGGCCGGGCGACACGAAGGCCACGCCCTCGGTGCCCGAGATCGCCGTCGTCACGTCGTCGAGCACGGCGAGGTCGGTGCCGGGCGGCAGCTCGGCGGCCAGGAGCAGCGGGCCGTTGAACCCGGGGCCGAACCCGTCGGCCAACAGGTCATAGGCCTGGCGGGTCGTCGTGTCCTCGGAGTAGTTGCCCTCGTCGGAGAAACCGATGCGCAGGCCCAGCACCGGGAGCGCGAGCAGGACGAGCACGAGCGTGCCGCCGATGGCGAACACCCACGGCGACCGCTGGATCAGCCGGCTCCACCGGTACGGCAGGGTCTCCTCGACCGGCCTGACCGCACGGCGGGGCACCTCGCGGCGCAGCGGACCGATGAACGTCCCGGCCACGAGGACGACCAGCGCCGCCGGCAGCGCCACGAGGAGCGCCCCGACGCCGAGACCGACACCGATGAGGGCGACCGCCACGAGCGCAGCGGCGACGAGCCCCCGCCACCGCGTGACCTCGACCCGGTCGGCGGCGAAGCCGAGGAAGGCCGGGAGCAGGGTGACCGACGCCAGCATCGTGACGGCGACCGTGATCGAGGCGCCGATGGCGAGACCCCGGACGAACTCGACACCCATGACCAGCATGCCCATCAGCGAGATGACCACCGTCGTGCCGGCGAACAGGACCGCCCGCCCGGCGGTGTCGAGGCTGACGGCCACGGCGTCGCGGGTGGAGCGACCGGCGTGCAGCTCCTCGCGGAACCTCGTGACGATGAACAGGGCGTAGTCGATGCCGACGCCCAGACCGATCATCAGGCCGAGCGTGGCGGTGAAGTCCGGCATCTCGATGAGGTTCGAGACCAGGGTGACGATCGCGATGCCCACGCCGATGCCGGCGATGGCGGTGCCGATCGGCAGGCCCATGGCGAGCACCGAGCCGAAGCTCAGGATCAGGATGAAGATCGCGAAGGCGAGACCGATGATCTCGGACTCCGGCGGCTCGAACTCGGCGAAGGCCTGACCGCCGACCTCGATCCGCACCCCCTCGACCGTCTCCCCGAGCTCCGCGATCTCGCTGCCGACCTCGACGCTCTCCTCCAACGAGGAGTCGCGGGGCACCTCGATCTGCGCGTACGCGATCTGGCCGGCGAACTCGCCCTGGCTGGAGATCTGCCCCGCCCCCTCCTCGTCGAACGGGCTCACGATCAACAGGTCCGGGATCGTGGCGACCTCCTCGAGGAACTCCTCGATCTCGGACTGGACGGCAGGGGTGGTGATCCCGTCATCGGCGAAGAACACGATCGTGCCGGCCACCCCGCTGCCCTGACCGCCGAACTCGTCCTCGAGGATGTCGAAGCCGGTCGCGCTCTCGACGTCGGGCAGCGTGAACTGCGAGCTGAAGCCCGAGCCGATCGACGCCGTGGCACCCCCCAGGCCGATCAACGCCACGATCCAGGCGAGCAGCACGAGGCGACGCCGATCGTGGGTGGTGTGGCCGAGTTGACGGAGCATGACTACCTCTGGGGGTCGGGGGGAGCGAAGCCGGAGGCCAGCACCGAGAACGCCGCGTCGAACACCTCGACGAAGCTGCCCTGGGACTGGTCCTCCGCGTAGCGATGGAAGGTGGTGCGGATGGAGGCGGTGACGGCGGCGACGAGCAGCCCGGGATAGGGATCGTCGGCCGGGTCGACGCCGAGTCGAGCGGCGACGGCGTCGACGAGGCGCTGCTCGAACATGGCGAAGTACTCGAGGAACCGCCGGTTCAGCACGTCGTGCTGCTCGACGAGCTCCATGCGCGAGCGCATCTCGGCGAACTGCTCACCCTGGGCGTCGTGACGCTCGAGGAAGGCCTGCCGCAGCGCCTCGAGCGGCGCCTCGCCTGCGGGGCGGGCGGCGACCGCGGCGGCGAACTCCTCCTTCTCGCTGGGGTCGAAGTCGACGATGGCGTCCCACTTCGACGGGAAGTAGTTGAAGAAGGTGCGGGGTGAGACGTCCGCTTCGGCGGCGATCTGCTCGACCGTCACCTCGTCGGGACCGTGCGCGAGAGCGAGTCGGAGCGCGGCGTCGGCGAGGCGGTCACGGGTCTCCGCCTTCTTGCGCTCACGACGTCCGCAGGACACGCCGACCACCGTGACGGAATCTTGCAGTGACTGCAAGGATGCAGTCTGTGCAAGATGTCACACGGCCGGACGCAAGGACCTGCGCGATGATCGGGCGCGGGAGGCCCCATGACGACGCTCGACGTGACCGCACCCGCCTTCGTGGCGATGGCCCATCGCATCGTCTGGTGCACCGCTGCCACCGCCGGGCCCGACGGCGCGCCCCGGACCCGGGTGCTCCACCCGATCTGGGAGTGGGACGGTGACCGGCTGCGGGGGTGGATCGCCACCGTGCGGACCCCGCTCAAGGCCGCCCACCTCGACGCGAACCCCTCGGTGTCGCTGACGTACTGGGACCCGACCCAGGACACGTGCACCGCCGACTGTGGGGCGACCTGGATCGACGACGACGAGAAGGCGGCGCTGTGGGCCCGCTTCGCCGAGGGCCCCGAGCCGGTCGGCTACGACCCCTCGATCGTGCCGGGCTGGGACGATGCCGACTCCCCCGCCTTCGACGGCCTGGTGCTGGAGCCTCGGCGCCTCCGCGTGATGCCCGGCACCGTCTTGCTCCAGGGCACCGGTGAGGTCCTCACCTGGAGCGCCTGATCACCCGTCGACCAGACTGATCCCGAGACGGGGAGCGGAGGGGTCATGACCGAGGTCGCCGATGCATCGACGCGAGGTGAGGGCCGAGCTCC
This sequence comes from Actinomycetota bacterium, assembly GCA_039818945.1. Lineage (GTDB taxonomy): Bacteria > Actinomycetota > Acidimicrobiia > Acidimicrobiales > Poriferisodalaceae > JBCBSZ01. Next base: position 25,184 of record JBCBSZ010000012.1, on the reverse strand, counting down.
GGTCCTGACCACACCCGAGGCCCAGGACGATCCCTACCCGCTCTACCGCGAGCTGCGGGCCCAGTGCCCCGTCCATCGCATGCCGGAGAACGGGACCTACGTGCTGCTCGACCACGCCGACGTGCGCGAGGCGGCCACCGACCCGGAGCGGTTCTCCAGCACCCGCTCGGGCCGGTCGGGCGCACCGGCCAACGCCCGGGCGTTCAACGAGGTCCTGAACGAGCGCGGGTGGCGCAAGGCCGACACCCTCCAGCGCACCGACCCGCCGGTGCACACCCGGTACCGACGGCTCCTCGCCCGGGCGTTCACCCCGAAGCGGGTCGGTGCGCTCACGCCGCTGATCGACGGCGTCGTCGAGTCGCTGCTCGAACGGATCGGACCGGCCGGGCGCTGCGAGTTCGTCAGCGAGTTCGCCCTGCCGTTCCCCGGCATCGTCATCGCCGACCAGATCGGCCTCGACGAATCGCGCTACGAGACCTTCAAGCGGTGGGCCGACGCGATGCTCATCCTCGCCCAGCGTCCGACGATCTCCGAGGACGAGGCCAGGGGGTGGGCCGCCATCGAGGCCGAGGCGCAACACCACCTGGCCGAGCTCTTCGAGCAGCGGCGGGCCCATCCCGAGGACGACCTGATCTCGGTGCTGGTGCACGCCCACGTGCACGACGACGACACGCCCCTCACGATCGAGGAGCTGCAGGATCTCATGCACCAGCTGGTGACCGGTGGCTTCGAGACCACGACCTCGGCGCTGTCGGCCGGCATGCTCCTGCTGCTGCAGCACCCCGACGAGATGCAGCGCCTGCGCGAGGATCCGACCCTCGTCGACGCCTTCGTCGAGGAGGTCCTCCGCTTCGACAGCCCGGTCCAGGGTCTGTGGCGCACCACGACCTGCCCGGTGGAGGTCGGCGGGGTCGAGATCCCCCAGGGCGCGACCGTCCAGCTGCGCTTCGCCGCCGCCAACCGCGACCCGGCCGTGTTCGACGACCCGGACCGCTTCGACCTCGACCGGGCCAACGCCAAGGAGCACGTCGCGTTCGGGATGGGCCCGCACTTCTGCATCGGCGCCGCCCTCGCCCGCCAGGAGATGCGGTCGGCCTTCACGGCGATCCTCGCCCGCCTGGACGACATCGAGCTCGACGGCGAGCTGCCCTCGCCGCTGCACGAGCCCAGCGTCTTCCTCCGTCCGATGGCCGCCCTCCCGCTCCGCTTCCGCATGGTGGGCTGACCGCCGGACGCGAACGAGCCGGGGCCCGAGGACCCCGGCTCGTCGGAGAGATCGTGAGCGACGGCGCTGGTCGCCCGCGGTGTCTCCCGCTCTGGTCTCGCTTCCTCGATGCTCCGCAGCACATCCGTGCCGCTACGCATCCGCTCGCTCGACGGGCCGCTCGGGCCCCGGCTCACCTGCGGTGAGCCTCAGGCGGCCTTCGTGAACAGCAGCTGCAGCTCGAGGACTCCCTCGTCGTCGACCGACACGACGATCGGTGCGCTGGGCACCTGCACGTCGAAGTCGGAGAAGGTCACGTCGAGCGAGCCGACGACGACCACGACACCCTCGGTCAGCTGGGCCTGGAGCGGGATCTGCACGCTCTGGGTCACGCCCTTGATCGTCAGGTCGCCGGAGGCGAGCACCTCGACCGGGGCGCCGTCGGCGGCCTCGGCGCCGAAGTCGACCGGCTCGGTCAGCACGAAGGTGGCCTCGGGGAACTGATCGGTGTCGAGGGCGCCGCGGGCCCGGCTGTCACGCCGGCTGTCGTTGGTGGTGATCTGGGAGAGGTCGGCGCTGATCTCGGCCGAGGTCAGCGTGGTGCCCTCGATCTGGAGGGTGCCGGCGACGCCGCCGGTGCGCCCGACCGCCGTGGTCGAGCCGATGGTGCTCAGCTCCTCCTCGACGCGGAAGCCGGCGAACGAGCCGGTCGCGCTCTCGAAGTCGAACTCGCCGATCGAGGTGTCGACCGCCCAGGCCCCCTCGATGTCGACGTCGCCGCCGGCCGCCGGGGCGGCGTCGCCCTCGGGAGCGACCTGCTCGACGGCGGTGGCCAGGTCGACCTCCGCCGGAGCGTCGTCACGGAAGAACCACCACAGGCCGGCGCCCACGGCGATGACGAGGACGGCGAGCACGCCGCCACCGATCATCAGCCGACGGCGGCGGGGGTTGGTCGGGTTCGGGGTGGGGGCAGGGCTGGTGGTGGTCATCGGAGGGGCTCCAGGTCGAATGGGGTTCGTCGACCTCTCTACGGTGACACCCCCCGTGTTTGGTTCGCGTCAATTGCGCGAGATGATCTCCGGGATGGAGCTCCGCACGTCCCCCGATGTCGTCTCCGCAGCCGCAGACGAGCTGGTCAGCGCCCTGGAGAGCCGGCTCGCCGTCGCCGAACGGTGTTCGCTGGCGATCAGCGGCGGCAGCTCACCGGGACCGGTCTTCGAGCGCCTCGCCGACGCCCGGCTCGACTGGGAGCGGGTCGACGTGTTCCAGGTCGACGAGCGCATCGCCCCCGACGGCGACAGCGCCCGCAACCTCACGGGCCAGCGCGCGGCGCTGCTCGACCGGGTGCCGTGCCGGTCGTTCCCGATGCCGGTGACCGCCGATGACCTCGTCGCCGCAGCCGGCCGCTACGCCGACTTGTTGCCCGACGAGCTCGACGTCGTGCACCTCGGGCTCGGCGACGACGGCCACACGGCGTCGCTCGTCCCCGGCGACCCGGCGGTCCACGTCGTGGACACCACCGTGACGATCACCGGCGACTACCGGGGCCACCGCCGGATGACCCTCACGTACCCGGCGCTGCACCGGGCGAAGCGGATCGTCTGGTTCGCACCGGGCGAGGCCAAGCGGCCCATGCTCGAACGGTTGCGGTCGGCCGATCCGACGATCCCCGGTGGGCGGGTCGCTGCCGACCGGGCGGTGCTCGTCACCGACGTGTGCTGGCAGGAGTGAGTCAGACCAGGCGCTCGACCATGCGCTGCTCGACGTGGGAGAGGTGCGCCTCTGAGCACGCACCTGCCGTCTCGACGTCGCCGCCGCAGATGGCGTCGGCGATGGCCAGGTGGTCGTCGACGGACTGCACGACGATGTCGTCGACGGCCGCGCGGTTGGCCTCGGCGCTCAGGAGCGAGTCGAACTCGTCGGAGCGGAAGAGGCGGTCGAGCACCTTGGCATAGAGCTCGATCAGCAGCGCGTTGCCGCACGCCGCCGCGATCGTGGTGTGGAACTGGCGGTCGAGGCGGCGGAACTCGCCGATCGTGAGGCCCGGAACGAACTGGTTGGCCGCCTCGCGGATTCGCACCTTGTCGGCGTCGTCGGCCCGTTCGGCGGCGAGCTGGAAGATCGGCAGCTCGAGCACCCTGCGGGTCTCGAACAGCTCCTGGACGAACTTCTTGCGGTCGTCGTCGCCGTCGAGCGCCACCTCCGGCAGCCGCTCGGCCACGTACACGCGGTTCCCGCGGCGCTCGACCGCACCGAGCGAGACCAGGCCCTGCATCGCCTCGCGGATGGAGGTCCGGGCGACGCCGAAGCGCTCGGAGAGGTCGCGCTCGCTCGGCACCCGGGCGCCCGGGGCGAGCTCGCCCGACACGATCGACCCCAGGAGCTGCGTGCGGACCTGCTCGGACACGGTCTCGCGCGAGATGGGGCCGATGGTCAGGCCGTCACTCATGCACGCACTCCTCGTCTGCCCGGCCGCGCACCGGGTGACCGTTGAGCGTAGTGCGGCAGCGGCCGGGGGGCGGAGGTTCACGCGCGTTCCGGTGATCCGGTGGCGACCGCCCGCGGCGGTCACCCGTCGGGTGCCACGATCGGCCAGGTCGGCGTCGGACGAACGCCGGATCGTTCCACGAGCGACCGCTGACGGTCGGCGGCCTCGGCGACGAGCGCCGACTCGTCCACCCTGGTCGACCGCCCGTCGCGCAGCACGACGTCGCCATCGACGATCACGTCTCGGACGTGGCGGCCCGCACCACCCCAGACGAGCTGGAGCGCCAGGTCGCCCCGTGGCTGCCACTCGACCCGGCTGGTGTCGATCACGACCAGGTCGGCCCGCTTGCCCACCTCGATCGAGCCGATGCGATCCTCCATGCCGATCGCTCGGGCCCCGTCGATGGTCGCGAGGGCGAACGCGGTGTCGGCGCCGAAGGCCAGCGGCTCGAGCCGTCCGTCGCGGGCGATGCCGGCCAGGAGCGCTGCGGCCGAGAAGATGTCGTGGTGGTCGCTGGCGTTGGCGGCGTCGCAGCCGAGGCAGACGCGCCCGCCTCGCTCGACGAGCTCGTGGTGCCGGCCGGCGCGGAGGATGCCCTGACCGAGGCGCAGGTAGGCCCACGGGCAGGCGGCCACCGCGACGTCGTGCTCGAGCACCAGCTCGACCTCCTCGTGCCCCAACCAGACGCCATGGGCCAAGAGGAGGTGGGGGCCGAGGACACCGAGCTCGGCGAGATGGCGCACGGGCGTGCGGCCCGTGCGGGCCAGGTACGCCGCCGTGTCACCCCGATGCGGTGACAGGTGCATCGTCAGGTTGGTGTCCGTGTCACGGGCCAGGTCGGCGGCGGCCCGCAGCAGCTCGTCGCTGGCGAGGTCGTGCCCCACGAGCGTCACCCAGCCCTCGATGCGCCCACCGCGCGGCCACCGATCGAGCACAGCCCGCTGGTCGGCGATGACCTCGTCGACCCGGCCCGAGAACGGGACGTCGTCGACGTCCCAGCCCCAGCGCCCGATCGTGCCCCGGACGCCGGCTCGCTCCATCCCGGCCGCCACGCGCTCGGGGTGGGCCACGGTGCCGGCCTCGACGACGGTCGTGGTCCCAGAGCGCAGGCACTGCAGGGCCGTGAGGGTGGCTGCGACCTCGTCGTCGTCACCGTCGTGGGCGCCGTGGACCGGGACGGCCCAGTCGAAGATGGCGACCTCGGAGGTGACGAGATCGGGGATGCAGCTCCGCACCAGTGGGTCGCCCGTGTGGTGCTGGTGGCCGTTGACGAGGCCGGGCACCACGACGCAGTCCCTCGCATCCAGCTCGTCCGCGTCCGGGTAGGCGGCCCGGAGCCGGTCCACCGCACCGAGGTCGGCGATCGCACCGTCGACGACCGCGACCGTCGCACCGGCCACCACCTCGCGCCCCGGCGCCATCGTCACGACGTCGCCGCCGACCACCAGGAGCGCACCATCGGCCACCACCGGACAGTAGCCGGTCGGTTTGGTCAGTCCATCCGACCATCACGCCCGCCCGGTGCTACGGTCCCGACGTGCGCGCGACCGGGGAGGACGAATGACGGAGCCGGCGGCCGACCACCCCACCGCACCGCGGTGGACCCACCTCGCCCTCCGGGTGAGCGACATCGATCGCTCGATCTCCTGGTACGAGGAGTTCACGCCGTTGCGGCTCCTCGATCGACGCGAGGACGCCGACGGCTACGGCGCCTGGCTCGGGCATCCCGAACCGGCCGAGCACCCGTTCATCCTCGTCCTGGCCCAGTTCTTCCCGGAGAAGGACCCGTTCAAGGACGCCCCGATGGCCAAGCTCGCCCCGTTCGCCCACCTCGGGATCGAGGTACCGGAGCGCTCGGAGGTCGACCGCTACGCCGCCATCGCCGACGAGGGCGGCCACCTGGCGCTCGGACCGGTGCAGATGCCGGCGCCGATCGGGTACGTCTGCTTCGTCACCGACCCCGACGGCAACACGATCGAGTACTCCCACGACCAGGGCGTCTACGCCAAGGCCCGGGAGGTCTGGGGCTGACCCCGGTCGAGGTCGCCGAGCGCTACCTGGCCTCGTTCGCCACCGGCGACGTCGAGCTGATCGCGTCGTTGGTGTCCGAGGACTTCGAGAACCGCCACCACAGCGCGCTCGGCGGCGGTTGCATCGGTCGGGCGGCCTACCGGCAGCGACTGCCCAGCTTCCTCGCCGACCTGCCGGAGGTACGCTACGCGTCACTCGGCCCGATCGCCGACGGCGATCGTGTCGCCGCGCCGTACCGGCTCACCGCTCGCCCCGACGGCCACGACGTGGAGGTGCACGGCGTGATGATCATCACCGTCGAGGGCGACCTCGTCGCCAGCCGCACCGACTACTGGGACTCGCTGGGCTTCCTCCGTCAGATCGGCGCCACCGAGAGCTGAGCCCGCTCAGGCGGCGGCGATCACCTCGATCTCCTGGACCGACCGCTTGAGCGCCGGACCGAGGCCGTCAGCCGGTGCCAGTCCTTGCGGCAGACCCGATCGTGGAACGGTTCGGGCACCACCGCCTCGGGCAGCATCGCCGCCAGCTCGATCGCGTCGACGGGCCGGCGGGGTCCGGCCGGGCCGGGATCGACCTGAGCGGTTGTGACCACCTGACCGCCGGGCGCTGCGGTCCGCACGAGCTCGGCGACGAGGCGTGCGGCGACCTCGGGGGGCGGGGTCACGAACAGGCCATCGGCGCGGACCAGATCGGCCGATCCCCCGGCCAGGGGGAGCGCGTCGGGCCGTGCGATCACCGCCAACCCGCCACGGGCGGCCACGCGCTCCGCAGCGGCGGCGCCGGGGACGATGACGATCGCGTCCGTCACGTCGAGGTCGTTCGGGTCGGTCCCCACGACGGTCACCGTCATCGGCGCGATCAGCTCTGGGGTCCGGGTGGCGACCCGGCCGGCGGCCGGGCGGCGTCGGCCGCGTCCGAGCGCGTGGACGGCTCGGGCTGCGGTGGGTCGGGCTCGGGCGACGGCTCGGTCGCCGGGGCCGCGTCCCGCGGCGGCTCGGGCGGTGGAGGCGGTGGCTCGACCTGGGCATCGAGCACGGGGTTCGGTGAGCGACGCCAGATCTTGCGGAACATGCGCCGGCCGACGTGACGGCGGTGGCGGACCGGCAACTCGTCGGACAGCTCGGCCTCGACCGGCAGCGGGAGCAACATGACCGGCACCGGGACCTGCCGGGCGATCCGCTCGTGGGGCATGAGGACCAGCCGACTGCCGCTCCCGACCGTCGACGGTGGACGGGCGGCGAGCACCACGAGCCCGGCGCGGACCTCCTCGCGCAGGCGCACGAGCGCGCCGGTGAAGCTCTCGCCGGGCACCCACCGCCGCACGTCGAGCGGGACGTCGACCCGGGCCGCGCGGACGCGGAGGTCCGGCTCGGTCGTCTCGTCGTCGCTGGTGAGCATCGCCACGAGAGACGCATCCCACCGCTCGCACTGCTCGAGCACCCAGTCGGGCACGCGGAGTGGATGCTGCGAGCCGATGAGCACGACCTCCGGGGTCGTGAGCAGCGGGTCGGGTGGTGCGACCCGCTCGTCCATCTGGCGGGGACCGCCGGCGAGGCCGCGGGCGACGAGCAGCGGACCGATCAGCTCGAACACCACCACCGAGCCGAGCACGATCGTCGCCGCCTCGGTGCCCGGACCCTCGAGCTGCTCGCCGGCGAGCACGGCCAGACCGACGGCCACGCCGGCCTGGGGTACCGAGTCGATGCCGAGGCGCAGCCCGTCGTGCCAGCCGAGCCCGCCGAGCACACCGCCGCCGATGAGGCTGCCGACGATCTTCGTGATCGTGCGCACGATCAGGTAGCCGATGCCGACCAGCCCCACCTGCGGCACGTCCTCGAGGTGGATCGAGGCGCCCGCGAGCGCGAAGAACAGCAGGTAGAGCGGCTGCTCGATGGTGCGGATCGTGCGGAAGAGCCGGACCGAGAACTCCTCGGGCGCCCGCGTCGCCGCCACCGCACCGCCGATGAGCGCGGCGAGCGGCAGGGAGATGTCGAACTGCTCGGCGATGCTCCAGCCGACGAGCAGGTGCACCAGCACGAAGAGGAGCAGCTCGCCCGAGGTCTCGATCTGGTAGCCGAAGCGAGAGATCAGCCACCCGAACGCGAGGCCGAGGACCGCTCCCCCGATGCCGAGCTGGACGAAGTTGCCGATGGCGTTGCCGACCGTGGCGGAGTCGTCGGCGAGGAGGATCGCGACCGGTAGCACGGCGGCGAAGGTCGTGGCCGCCAGGGCGTCGCAGACCGCGTGCGAGCTGACCAGGCCGCTCGGGTAGGCGCCCTGGGCCTTCGCGGACGCGACGATCGAGGCGATCGTCAACGGCGCGCCCGCGCCGGCGAGCGCGGCGAGCAGGAGCGCGGTGGCGTCGTCGGCGCCGAGCGCGATCGACGCGCCGTAGACGGCGAAGCCGGAGAGCACGTACTGGACGAGTCCGGCCGACAACGCCCATCTGCTCGCCCGCAGCGCACGGGCCGAGACCCGCTCACCGATGAGGAACATGAGGATGGCGAGCGCCACCTCGGTGACGGGAGCGAGGCGGGCCAGGTCGTCGGCGGTGAGCAGCTCGAACCCGGACGGACCGAGCGCCGCGCCGACGAGCAGGAACCCGACCAGCTCGGGGACCTTGCGGCGAGCGAGCAGGCGGCTCGCGAGGTACGCCAGCCAGGCCAGGACGCTGAGCGCGGCGAGACCGTCGGTCACGACGTCGCCGAACGGGTCAGGGCGCGGTGCTGGTGCACCGCGCCCACGGTACCGCTCAGGACCGTGCCGCTCCGTCGCCCCGACACCGCCGGATCATGACGATCTCGGACGTCCGGACCGAGGCCACCCGGACGGCCCAGGCATCGATCACGCCGCGACCTCGGTCGGTGGCGAAGAAGGTCGTCATCTGCCCCTCCTGCGCGTAGGCGTCGGCGCCCTCGACCACCCGCTCGCTGCCGTCGCCGAGCAGCACGTGGTGGGCGACCAGCGCTGACGCCGCCGCCGGCTCTTCCACCACCCGTCGTGTCGGCTCCATCGTGTCGGTCCAGGTCATGGATCGACCGTACGACGGCGGTCGTGTGCATCGATAGAGGGGCAGGCGGTGGAAATCCGGGTCGTTTCGTCCACAGGTCCGGTGGACAACCGCGACGCCCCAGGTCGTCAGCTCGTGCGATCGAGCGGGGCGAACTGCGGCGAGCGGCGCTCGACGAAGCTCGCGACACCCTCCTTGAAGTCGGACCGGCGCAGCGAGGCGACCATCAACTCGTCGCTGGCGCCGGCCGCATCGGGCAGCGCGTGATCGAGGTGTGACCACACCTGACGCTTCATCACCGCCATCGACGTCGGCGACGAGTGCTCGACCAGCTCGCGGGCGTAGGCCAGCGTCTCGTCGAGCAGCCGCTCCGGCTCGAACACCCGGCTGACGAGACCGAGCTCCAGCGCCTCTTCGGCGAGCACGACCCGCCCCGAGAACAGCAGGTCCATCGCTCGCTCGGGTCCGACGAGGCGCGGGAGCGCCCAGCTCATGCCGTGCTCGGCGATCAGGCCGCGGCGGGCGAACGCCGTGGTGAACTTGGCCCCCGCGGCGGCGAAGCGGAGATCGCAGAACAGGGCCTGGGCCATGCCGATGCCGGCGCACGCCCCGTTGATCGCGGCGATGACCGGTTTCGGGATCTGCGTGGTCTCGAGCATCTGCCGGCGCATGGCCGCTCCGCCGCCGTCGGAGCCCGACCGGGAGCCGATGCCCTGCAGCGTGTCCATGTCCGCCCCGGCGCACCATCCTCGACCGGCGCCGGTCACGACGATGACGACGACGTCGTCGTCCGCCGCCGCCCGCTCCAGCAGCTCGAAGTAGCGGGCCTCCAGCTCGCCGGTCCAGGCGTTGAGCCGATCGGGTCGGTTGAGCGTGAGGACGGCGATGCGATCGCGCACCTCGTAGAGGACGGGGTCGTCGGACATGGTGATCTCCTTCTCGGGTCCTAGAGGGACGCAACTCGGGCGATGACCGCCTCGGCCTCGGCGACGAAGCTCCGGACGAGGTCGGCGGCGGGCACCAACTCGTCGATGGCACCGACGCCCTGACCGGCGGGCATGAACTCGCGGTCGACGGCGACCGAGCCCGGCGCGGCCTCCGGCCCCTCGCCCAGGTGGTTGGCGCCCTCGCGAGCGGCGTGCATCGCCTGCTGGGGGAACGGCTGGAGGCGTTCGGGGGTGCGCTCGTACTCGTCGGTCCAGGTCGTCCTCACGACGCGGCACGTCTTGCCGGTGTAGGCCCGCGAGATGACGGTGCCGTCCTCGTGCAGGTCCAGCAGCGTGTCCTTGTAGCCGTCGACGGTGCGCGCCTCGGGCGTGGCGATGAAGCGGGTCCCGACCCAGACCCCGTCGGCGCCGAGGGTGAGCGCCGCGGCGAGACCCCGGCCGTCGAAGAGCCCGCCGGCCGCGACGACCGGGACACGATCGCCGACCGCGTCGACGACCTGCGGGACGAGGGCCATCGTGGCGACCGTGCCGGTGTGGCCTCCGGCCTCGGTGCCCTGCGCGACCACGAGGTCGCACCCCGCCTCGACCGCGGCGATCGCGTGACGGACCTTGCCGCACATCGAGGCCACGAGGATGTTGGCGTCGTGGAACGCGTCGATCGCCTCGCGCGGCACGCCCAGCCCGGCGACGAAGACCCTGGCGCCGCCGTCGATGATCGCCTGCACCTGGTCGTCGCCCAGACCCGCGGCGGTCAGCAGGTCCACGCCGAAGGGCCGGTCGGTCGCCTCGCGCGTGGCAGCGATCTCGTCGACCATTCGGGGCAGGCTCATCGTCGAGGCGCCCAGGCACCCGAACCCGCCGGCCTCCGACACGGCGGCGACCAGCCGGTGGTAGGAGACCCCACCCATCCCGGCCAGCATCACCGGGTGCTCGACCTCGAGCACGTCCGTCAGACGTGTGCGCATCGCTTCCCCTCCCCTCGGCGACGAACCTACGACCTCGGCCGAGTCCGGAGCGAGCTGGGAGGGTCGAGCGAGCGGGGCGGATCAGCCCTTCGGGATCTCCTCGATGGTCACCGAGTTCATCGTGTCGCCGACCGCGATCTGCGTCGTCACCTCGATGCCCTCGGTGACGTACCCGAACAGGTTGTACGCCTTGTCGAGCTTCGCCCGGCAGTCGTCGATCGTGATGAAGAACTGCGAGCCGTTCGTGTCCGGACCGGCGTTCGCCATGGCGACGGCGCCGAGGGTGTACTCGCCCTGCACGGGCTCGTCGGCGAACTTGTAGCCGGGGCCGCCGGTGCCGGTGCCCTGCGGGCAGCCGCCCTGGATGACGAAGCCGGGGACGACGCGATGGAAGGTCAGCCCGTCGTAGTAGCCCTTCCGGGCGAGGTGGACGAAGTTGTTGACCGTCGCCGGCGCCAGCGCCGGGTCGAGATCCATGACGATCGTGCCCTTGGGCGTCTCGATCGTCGCCCGGTGGATCATGTCGGTGTTGATCTCCATGGGCGGGGCTGCAGCCACGTGGCACTCCTCGTTGGGGAACGCCACGCAGTCTGGCAGGACCGGCTCCGACTTCCGAGCCGGCCATCATCCGATCGGTCCGGGCTCAGCGCGCCGGCCCGAGCTGCCGATGGTGACGGATGGAGGAGGACGTGGCCCCGGCGACGCCACCGGCTCCGTCGCCGGTGCTCGTCGACCCGACCGCGCCCGCACCCGACGAGTCGAGCCCGGTTCGCCTGCTCGCCACCGTCCTGGCCCTCCTCGTCCTGGTCCCGATCGCCGTCGTGGTGGCCTGGCCGCGCCAGGCGGAGTCGGCCGAGCCAGCGGCAGGCGCGTGGGACGTCGCTGCGCTGACGCCGGTCGCGGCCGAGGTCCGGCCAGGGGGAGTGCCGCTCGACGTGGTGGTCGAGACCACCGTGCTCGACCTCCGCCGATTCTGGTCGGAGCAGGCCCCGCTGCTGTGGGGCGAGCCGTGGCAACCGGTCGGCGACGTGGTCGCCTACCTGCCGAGCACGGGCACGTTCCCGCACTGCGGCTCCGGCCTCGACGAGGTCGAGGAGGCGCAGATGCAGGCGTACTACTGCGCCGCCATCGACACGGTGGCGTGGGACGGCGAAGAGCTCTTCCCGGCGATCCACGGCTGGTTCGGTGAGGCGGCGCCGGCCGTCGTGATCGCCCACGAGTGGGCCCACGTCGTCCAGGACCGCATGGGCGCGGAGCAGACCACGATCATCAGCGAGCTCCAGGCGGACTGCCTCGCCGGCGCCTGGCTCGCCGACGCCCCGCCGCCCGTGGCCGAGCTCGGCGAGGACTTCCTCGATCGTGCGGCATCGTTCTTCGCGTGGATCGGCGACCCGGCCGACACCCACGTCCCGATCGACGAGCGCCACGGCACCGGCGGCGAGCGGTTGCGCTCGTTCGGCACCGGGTACCGCGAGGGCCCGGTGTCGTGCCTCGACGCCGTGCGGTGAGGCGACTCAGGCCGGATGGACGACGCCGTCGGGGTCGAGCTCGACGGCGGACCCGATGTGCTCGGTCGTGCACATCTCGACCATGAGCGCTCCGTCACGGGTGTTGCCCCAGGCGCGGCGGCCGTCGGGGGTGGCGACCGCGACCAGACCGACCTCGGCGCCGTCGCGCCCGTGCATCACGGTGTAGGCCTCGATCGTGCCGGGACCAACGTGGTCCTCGGCCGCCGGGGTCGTCGGCTCGGCGTCGACGATGGGCTGCACGTCGTCGTGACGGAAGCCGGCCTCCGGCGGTGTCGTGGAGTAGAGGCCGATCGCGTGCTTGGTCACGTAGCCACCGTTGGCCGTGCACAGACCGGTCGAACCGGCGTCCTCGCGCAGGAGGTCGACCATGGTGGCGATCGAGTGCATCACGTAGTTGTTGAGCGGCCCGCCGGCGAAGGTGAGCCCGCCGGTGACGGTGAGCTGACGATCCTGCCCGAGGCCGAGCTCGGTCGCCCCGATCTGCACCGCCGAGGGGAAGCAGCTGTAGAGATCGACGTGGGCGAGGTCGTCGGGCCCGACGCTGGCGAGCTCGAACGCCCGGGCCCCGGCGTGACGGATCGCGGGGCTCGAATGGAGGTCCTGCCGGTGCGTGACGTTGGCCGTGTCCATCGCGTCGGTACCGACCAGCGGGAACACCCAGCGGTCGCGGGCGACGCCGAGCCGTTCGGCCGTCTCCGCGGTGGTGAGGATCACTGCGGCCGCCTGGTCGAGGTCCCAGTTCGAGTTCATCGCCTTGGTGTACGGGAAGCCGACCATCCGGTTGTCGTCGGTGGCCTCGCGGATCTGCTGCCAGGTCATCGGGTCCCGGCGCCACGCGTACGGGTTCGCCACCGCCACCCGGTTGAAGCCCTCCCAGAGCTGGGCGATCCGGTCGCGATGCTCGTCGACGCTCTCACCACGACTGGCCCGGATCGCGCTCTCGAACAGCGGGTAGAAGTTGATCGGCATCTCGAGGCCGCGGGCCGTCTCGTGCTCGCTGCTCATCGTCACGTCGGCGCCGAGGACCTCGTCGGGCTCGACGCCCTCCTGGATCGTGGTCGGGATGCGGAGGCCCGCGGCCCGGGCCCGTCGCCGCGTGTAGATCGTCTCGCAGCCGACGAGCACCACGGTCTCGTGCCGTCCGGCGAGGAGGTCGAGGCAGCTCAGGTTGACCAGGTACTGGGGCGTGTTGCCGCCATCGGTCGAGAGCCCGGTCGTCGCCTCGGGGGCGCCGACGCGCTCGGCGACGATCCGGCCGGGGTCCGGGTACCGCCAGGCGCCGTTCACGACCCGCACCGCCGTGGCGGTCGCCCCGAGACCTGGCGCGCCGGCGTCGGCGACCGCCGTCTCGACCGCCTGCGTCATGAGCGCCACCGTCTCGACGGCCTCCGCCGGAGCGCAGCGTTGGACCACCTGGCCGACGCCGACCACGACCGGCGTGCGGGGATCGATCGTCACGGTGGCCTCCTCGGTTCGTGCGTGCGAGAACGTATCCGGCGGCTCCGGTCCGGTGCGAAGACCGGTCGGCGTCGCCCTCGATCGGTCACTGCGGAATCCTCAGTGGCCTCGTCGCGTTCCCACCCCGTCGCAGAGATCGAGGAGATGGTCATGGGCGCACAGGAGATCGAGACCGACGTCGTGGTGCTCGGCATGGGAATCGGCGGCGAGGCCGTCGCCGGGTCGCTGGCCGGCCGAGGGCTCGACGTCGTGGGCATCGAGAGCGAGCTGGTGGGAGGCGAGTGCCCGTACTGGGGCTGCCTCCCCTCGAAGATGATCGTCCGGGCGGCGACCCTGCTCACCGAGGCCCGCCGGGTCGATGGCGTCGCCGGCACCGCCACCGTCGAACCCGACTTCACCCCCGTCGCCGAGCGCATCCGCGACGAGGCCACCGCCGGCTGGGACGACACGATCGCGGTCGATCGCTTCACCGACCAGGGCGGCACGTTCGTGCGCGGCGAGGGGCGCCTCGACGGACCCGGCCGGGTGACCGTCGGCAACATCACCTACGTCGCCCGCCGCGGCGTGGTCGTCGCCAGCGGCACGACGGCCTACGTCCCGCCGATCGAAGGGATCGACGAGGTCGACCACTGGACGAACCGCGAGGCGGTCTCGGCCAAGGAGCTCCCCGGCTCGCTCATCACGCTCGGCGGCGGCGCGATCGGCCTCGAGCTGTCTCAGGCCTTCGGTCGATTCGGGACCGAGGTCACCGTCGTCGAGGCGGCGGACCGCATCCTGCCCCGCGAGGAACCCGAGGCGTCCGCAGCGCTCACCGAGGTGCTCGAGTCCGAGGGAGTGGGCGTGATCACCGGCGTCGCCGCCACCGGGGTGCGCCGCGACGGCGAGGAGGTCGTCGTCACGCTCGCCGACGGCCGCGAGCTGCGAGCCGAGCGGCTGCTCGTGGCCGTCGGCCGGCAGGCACGTTTGGAGGGCATCGGGCTCGAGACCGTGGGCATCACGCCGTCGGAGCACCGCTTCCTCCCGACCGACGACGCGCTGCAGGTCCGCGAGGGGCTCTGGGGCGTCGGTGACGTCACCGGTCGAGGTGCGTTCACCCACGTCGCCGCCCATCAGGCGAAGATCGTCGTCGCCGCCATCCTCGGCGAGGACGAGGAGGTCGGCCGCCGGGTCGACGCAGCGCTGCCCGCCGTGACGTTCACCGATCCGGAGGTCGGCTCGGTCGGCCTCACCGAGGCCGATGCTCGCGAGGCGGGGCTCGACGTGGCGGTCGCCACCCAGAACGTCCCCTGGTCGGCTCGTGGCTGGCTGCACGGTCCGGGCAACGAGGGCGTCATCAAGCTCGTCGCCGACACCGAGCGCCAGGTCCTCGTCGGTGCCTCCTCGGTGGGCCCCCACGGCGGCGAGGTGCTCGGGCTGCTGGCGCTGGCCGTGCACGCCGAGGTCCCGATCGACACGCTGCGGTCGATGATCTACGCCTACCCCACGTTCCACCGGGGCATCGAGGACGCGCTCGACAACCTGGCCTGAGCCGCTCCGGCGCCGCCAGCGGTCGGTCCGAGGGTCACCAACTCGCCGAGCTCGGCATCGTCGAGCTCGGCGAGGCGCGCGCCGGCCGAGCCGCCGAGCACCGCGTCGGCGACGCGCCGCTTGCCGGCGAGCACGGCGTCGATCCGCTGCTCGACCGTGCCCAGCGAGATGAGCCGGTGGACCGTGACCGGGCGGGTCTGGCCGATGCGCCAGATCCGATCGGAGGCCTGGTCCTCGACGGCGGGGTTCCACCACCGGTCGAAGTGGACGAGGTGGGCCGCCCGGGTCAGCGTGAGGCCGGTTCCACCGGCGCGCAGTGACAGCAGGAGAACGGGGACCTCGCCGCGCTGGAAGCGATCGACGATCCGGTGCCGGGCCGCCGGCGCGAGTCGGCCGGTGAGCGCTGCGGCGCTCACGCCCCGGCGGCCGAGGTGGGCCGCCAACAGGTCGAGCATCTCGACGTACTGGCTCACGACGACCACCGGTTCGCCCTGGCCCAGCAACCCGTCGAGCAGGTCGTCGAGGAGGTCGAGCTTTCCGGAGCGGCCGACGGTCGGACCGCCGTCGCGGAGGTGGTGCGAGGGGTGGTTGCAGATCTGCTTGAGCGTGGTGAGCAGACGCAGCACCCGGCCGCGCCGTTCGATGCCCGACGAGGAGCGGACCTCGCCGAGCAGCTCGTCGACCGCGGTCTCGTAGAGGCGGCGCTGCTCGTCGCTGAGACCGACCTCGTGGTCGACGACCCGCCTGCCGGGGAGGTCGGGCACGATCGCCGGATCGGTCTTCGTGCGGCGCAGCACGACGGGGCCGATGATCGCGTCGAGCTCGGCCGCGGACCTGCTCCGGGCGCCGCGCACGATCGGGCGGGCGTGTCGGCGGTCGAACTCCGCCGCCGACCCGAGCAGACCGGGGACGCACCAGTCGAGCAGGGCCCACAGATCGCCGAGGCGATTCTGGATCGGCGTGCCGGTGAGCGCGATGCGGCTGCCCGCCCGCAGGCGGCGAAGGGATCGGGCCGTCTCGCTGGTCGGGTTGGCGAGCACCTGGGCCTCGTCGGCGACGACCAGGTCCCAGTCCCGTGCGGCGAGCAGGTCACGATCACGGCGCACCACGCCGTAGCTGGTGACGACCACGTCGCCGGTGTCGGCGGCGCCGAGCGAGCGGCGAGCGCCGTGGTGGCGATGGACCACGACGCCGGGCGCGAAGCGGCGGAGCTCGTCGACCCACACGTCGATCAACGAGGTCGGCGCGACCACCAGCGTGGCCGCGTCGGCGAGGCCGCGCTCGCGTCGGAGCAGGTGCAGGGCGATCACCTGGATCGTCTTGCCCAGACCCATGTCGTCCGCCAGGCAGCCGCCGAGACCGAGTCCGGTGAGCGTCATGAGCCAGTGCAGGCCGCGCCGCTGGTACGGCCGCAGCTCGGCGCGCAGCCGCGCCGGCTCGCCCTGCTCCACCTTCCCCGCCCCACGCAGCTCGGCCAGGGCCGTCGCGAGCCGATCGTCGAGCTCGACCTCGGCCCCCGCCACCAGATCGGCGAGGCGGAGGGTCGTGGCACCGACCGGTGCGGGCGGGCAGAGCGCCCACCGGTCGTCGACCCGCACGAGCCCACCGGAGGGCGGAGCGTCGGCGACCACCGCGGCGCCGAGGCGCACTCGCACGTCGACGGGCAGCGCCACGGCTGCGAGCCCGCTCAGCGGTCGCCGTGCGTCGAGGCCGGCCGCCGCCACCACCCGGTCGGCGGTGGCGTGCTCCGGCGCGCCGCCGGGCCAGGCGACGCCGATCCCAGCCAGGGCGAGGCGGGCGCCGAGGGGGCCGAGCAGGTCGATGACCAGGGCGTCGTCGACCGGCCTCCCGCCGCGCGGCCATCGGCCGGCGGCGTCGCTCCAGACCTCGGCGAGCGTCCGCAACCCGCGGCGGAGATCGACCGCCGGTCGGCCGCCGAGCCGGGCGGCGGCGACGGAGCCGGCCGCGGGCAGCTCGTGCGCGGAGACGACCGGCCCGTCCTCGCCCGGCGGGTCGAGACCGAGGCGGGCTCGCCAGGTGTCGCTGTCGTCGGGGGCGACCACCTCGACGACCAGCCGGGCGCGCGGCCGTTCGACCGCGTCGACGTGATGCCGGGCCTCGTCGCGGGCGACCGCGGCGACGACGTCGTCGAAGCGCACCGCCGCCTCGTCGCGCAGCGCTCGGTCGAGCCGCCGACGGCGATCGAGCTCGATCACGGCACCTGCCGTCAGCTCGCGCGCGGTGCGGACGGCCTCGGCGAGGGCCAGCACCGACGGGTGGGCGGCAGCATCGGCCGGCACCGACACGAGCGCTCGCGCCGCGTCGGCGAAGGGCAGGTGATCGATCCCGCTGCGGCCGTGCACGGCGACGACGAGGGCGTCGTCGAAGCGGTCGAGCACCTCGAGTCGCTCCCCGTCCTCGAACACCCGTTCGAGACTATCGAACGGACGTTCGCTCCCGCATCATCGACGTTGACACCCCGGACACGAGGTCGCGGAGCGCCCGTCGATCACCCGGCGGCGCAGGAGCTCGCCACATCGATCGCACGGCTCCCCGGCCCGGCCGTAGCAGCGGAGGTGGTGCTGGTGCCCGCCTTCGCCGTCGTCGACGGTGCGGTAGTCGCGCAACGTCGTGCCGCCGTGCTCGACGCCGGCGCGCAGCGCCTCGACGATCGCGGCATGGAGGCGTTCGGCGCCGGGCCGCGAGATCCGGCGACTCCCGGGATCGAGTCGTGCCGCCCACAGCGCCTCGTCGGCGTAGATGTTGCCGACGCCGGCGACCGGCCGTTGCGAGAGCAACTGGGTCTTCAGCCGGGCCCGACTCCGGGACAGCGCTGCGTGGAGGCCGCGGGCCGTGAACTCGTCGCCGAAGGGCTCCGGCCCGAGGGCGGCGAGCGTCGGGATCGAGCCGTACTCGCCGGAGGGGACGACCCGGATCCGCCCGAAGCGGCGCACATCGCGGAAGCCGAGGGTCGAACCGTCGTCGAGCGCCCAGGCCGCACGCTCGTAGGGATCCGGCTCACCGTCGACCAGGCGGAGCTGACCCGTCATCCCCAGGTGCACGACGAGCTCCCGGTCGTCGTCGAGCCCGACGAGGAGGTACTTGCCCCGCCGGGACACGCCGGTGACGAACGGCCCCACCGCGTCGAGCGCCGGGGTGAACTTGGGGTGCGGGAAGGCCCGGGCGTCGACGATGCGGCGCCCCGACAGCACCGGTTCGAGTCCCCGACGGATCGTCTCGACCTCCGGGAGCTCGGGCACGCCGCTATCGGCCCCGCTCGCTGAGATAGCGCTGACGAGCCTCCTGGCTGCCCGGATCGCGGAGCGCGAAGACGAGCTGATCGGCGTCGGACGCGGACCGACCGGTGGCGACCATCTCCTCGGCGCAGGCGTCGACCGCCTCGAGGACCGCCGTGACCGCGTACTCCGACCGCTGCGCCATCGCACGGGCCAACTCCTCGGCCTCGCGCTCGAGGTCGCCGACCGCCACGACCCGCGTGATCAGGCCGGCGGCCTGGGCCTCGGCCGCGCCGAACGGGCGACACGTGAGCACCAGGTCCTTGGTCGCTGCCGGCCCGATCTCGCGCACCAGCCGCGGGATCCCCGACCACGCGAGCGGGATGCCGAGATCGACCTCGGGGATGGAGAAGCGGGCCTCCGCATCGGCGATCCGCAGATCGCAGGCCGCCGCCAGCAGCACGGCGCCACCGACGCAGTGCCCGTGCACGGCGGAGATCGTCGTGGCCCGCATGCCCTCGATGGCGATGACCATCCGCCGACCCAGCTCCGCCCCCTCCCGGGGCGACCAGCCGGCGACCGCGCCGGTGAAGGCCTCGAGATCGGCTCCCGCCGAGAAGGCCCGGCCCTCGCCGCGAACGATCACCGACCGCACCTCGGGCTGCCCGTCGAACCACGCCGCCGCTCGGGCCAGCTCGTCGAGGCACCGGGCGGACAGCGGGTTCAACTTCTCGGGCCGGGCGAGCGTGAGGTGCCCGACCGGCCCGTCGATCTCGACCCGGATCGTCTCGACACCCTCCACAGCGCTTCCCCTCCTGCTCGTCGCCGACATGCTGCCGGGTCCGCGATCAGTCGTCGAACCGAGGCTTGCGTCGTCGCTGCTTGGTCTCCGAGCGGCGCCGCTTCTGCTCGACCCGCCGCCGCTGGGCCCCTCGGGACGGCTTCGTCGGCCGCCGGGGCTTCTCGCGGCGCAGCGCGGTGCCGAGCCGCCGCTCCAGCTCTTCGACGGCGAGCTCGCGGTTGCGGGTCTGCGATCGGGTCTGCGCCACGGCGACGACCACCCGCGGCCCGAATCGTTCCCGCCAGCGGGCGACGACCGCGTCATCGACCCCGTCGAGATCGTCGAGCTCCAGCGTGGCCTCGGCCCGCGTCGCCGACCGGTTGGCGTGCTGGCCGCCGGGCCCGCCGGCGGTGTCGAAGCGCCACGTGATCACCGAGACGGGGACCACCACGCCCGGTGCCGGCCGCAGGACCGGCCCTACCGGCCGGTCCACCTCGGCGCCCGCTTCTCGATGAACGCCCGCGGCCCCTCCTGGAAGTCGTCGGTGCGCATCACCTCGGCCATCAGCTCGTTCGTCAGGCGCCAGGCCTCGTCGTCCGACGCCAGCATGCCCTCGGCCACGACGCGTCGGGAGTTGCGCACGGCGACCGGTGCGTTCACCTCGATGCGCTGCGCCAACGCCTTGGCCTCGTCGAGCGCGGTGCCCGCCTCGCACAGGACGTTGACCAGGCCGAGGTCGTAGGCCCGCTGGGCCGGGATCGGGTCACCGGTCAGCGCCAACTCCATCGCGACGTTGCGGGGCAGCGCCCGGGGCAGGCGGAAGAGCCCGCCGGCACCGGCGATCAGCGACCGCTTGACCTCGGGGATCCCGAACCGTGCGGCGTCAGAGGCCACCACGAGGTCGCACGAGAGGACGATCTCGCAGCCACCGGCGAGCGCCGGTCCGTCGACGGCGGCGATGAACGGCTTCGAACGCTCCCGCCGGGCGATCCCACCGAACCCGCCCCGCTTGGTGCCGAGGGCCGCGCCGTTGCCGGCCGCGACCTCCTTCAGGTCGGCGCCTGCGGAGAAGACGGGCCCGTTGCCGGCGACGATCGCGATCCAGAGCTCGTCGTCCTCCTCGACGCGGTCGATGTGGGCCTCCATCGACGAGGCGACCGCACCGTTGACCGCGTTGCGGGCCTCCGGGCGGTCGATCGTCAAGATGGCGACGTGACCTTCGATCTCGAGCTCGACCATGGGCGGCGAGGCTAGTGCCGTGGCTCCGGTGACCCGGTCAGCCGCTCGTGGTCACCGTCCTGCTCGGCAGCTCAGATGACCCCGTCGTCTCGCAACGCGCCGATCTCCGCCGGCCCGTAGCCGAGCTCGCCCAGGACCTCGGCGGTGTGCTCGCCGACGGTCGGCGCCCGACGATCCACCGCCGGGTCGTCCGGGCCCAACCGCACGGGGAAGCCGAGGACCCGAGCGGCCTGGTCGAGCCCGGGGTAGTCGTGGTGGCGCCACCATCCCGCCGCCTCGGCATGGGGGTCGTCGAGGGCCTGTTGGGGCGTCAGGACCGGCCCGGCCGGGACCCTGGCCGCCTCGAGCTTCCCGAGCGCCTCGCCGGTCGTCCGCGCCCGACACCAGGTGGCGACGCGGTCGCAGAGCTCGCCCCGCCGCGCGGCGCGGGCGTCGTCGCCTCGCAGGGACGGATCGTCGAGCCACTCGTCGGCGCCGATCACCTCGGCGATGCGGGCGAAGATCGGGTCGCCGACGACCTGGATCAGCACCGCGCCATCGGTCGTGCCGAAGACGTCGGCCGGCGCGGCGATCTGCGTGCGGCTGCCCTCCGGCTGCCGATCGATCGCCAACTGCTCCTGCTCCATCAACAGGGCGTTCGTGACCGTGAGCGCGCTCCGCAGCAGCGCACCCTCGACGACCTGCCCCTCGCCGGTGCGTTCGCGTCGCCACAGCGCGGCGAGGGTTCCCATCGCCGCGTTGGTCGCCGTCATGACGTCGACCCACGGCGCGTAGAGCTTGGTCGGGTCGCCGGGTCGGCCGGTCAGATGGGCCGCACCCGACATGACCTGGGCGACGCCGTCGAAGCCCACACGGTCGGCGTGGGGCCCCTCCCACCCGAAGGCGCTGATGGCCGTGAGCACCACATCGGCGCGGTGGGCGCGCAGCGAGTCCTCGTCGAGGCCGATCGCACGCAGGCCGCGCTCGGGGAGGTTGGCCACGACCACGTCCGCCGTCGTGACGAGCCGGGCCACGATCTCCCGCCCCGACGGCGACCGGGGGTCGAGGGTGAGCGAACGCTTCCCCCGGTTCACCTGGAGGTACATCGGTCCGGACCCGTCGGGCGCGACCGCGCCGACGAAGCGGTCCTCGCCACCGCCCACCCGCTCGACACGGATGACATCGGCGCCGAGGTCGCCCAGCAGCGCCGCGCAGAAGGGGCCGGCGATGTAGCGGCCGAAGTCGAGCACGCGGATCCCGTCGAGCAGCAGCACGCCAGCACGGTAGTCATCGGGTTCGCCGAAGTAATTCTTGACTTTTCCAGTCGGTTTTGTCGATATTGCTCGCCATGACCCCCACACCCGTCGCCGCGCCCGCCCGGCGGCGCTCCGCGACCGATGTCTCCGAGCTCGCCGTCGAGCTCGAGGGAGCGCCGGCCGAGGCCGTCGTCCGTCGTGCCGTCGAGCTGGCCGGACCGGACCTCGTCCTGTTGTCGTCGTTCGCCGACGTCGTGCTCCTCGATCTCACGATGTCGATCGCACCCGACGTTCCCGTCGTCTTCCTCGACACCGGCTTCCACTTCGCCGAGACGCTCGAGACCGTGCGGCGGGCGCAGGCTCGCTACGGCATCGACCTGCGCGTCGAGCGGCCCGACCTCGACGCCACCGATCTCTGGGCCACCGGCACGACCGCCTGCTGCGCGGCCAGGAAGGTCGAGCCGATGAACCGGGCGCTCGCCGGCCGCACCGGGTGGCTGTCGGGCCTGCGCCGCACCGACTCCCCCGACCGCGCCGCGACGCCCGTCGTCGAGCTCGACCGACGCGGCCTCCTCAAGTTCAACCCCCTCGCCGCCTGGGACGACGACGCCGTCGAGGCGTACGCGGAGGAACGGGGGCTGATCGTCCACCCGCTCTCGGTCCAGGGGTACGAGTCGATCGGCTGCTGGCCGTGCACCGAACCCGGTCGCGGCCGGGACGGACGCTGGGCCGGCGAGGCCCGCTCCGAGTGCGGGATCCACGGGTGAGCGCCGCCACCGCAGCGGCGCCGCTGTTCCCGGTGAACCTGGCGCTCGACCGACAGCGCGTCCTCCTCGTGGGTGGTGGACCGATCGCCACCCGCAAGCTCGGAGGCCTCCGGGCGGCCGGAGCCCGCATCACCGTCGTCGCCCCGATCGCGACCGACGAGATCGCCGACCTGGACCGATCCGGCCAGGTGCGGTGGCACCGGCGGCCCTACCGGCGCGGCGAGGTCGCCAGCTACCGCCTCGCCGTCACGGCGACCGGCGTCCCCGAGGTCGACCGGCGCGTCTACCTCGACGCGGACGCTGCGGGGGTGTGGGTGAACTCCGCCGACGACCCGGCGAACTGCTCGTTCACCCTCCCGGCGATCGTTCGGCGCGACGACCTCACCGTGACCGTGTCGACCAACGGCCGGTCGCCGGCGCTGTCCTCCTGGCTGCGCCGGCAGCTCGCCGCCCAGCTCGGACCCGACCTCGACGATCTCCTCGCGCTCCTCGTGGAGGCTCGCACCGAGCTGCGCTCCGCCGGGCGGCCGACCGAGATCGACGGCTGGGCCGCCGCGTTCGACGACGGCCTCCACGACATGGTGAGGAACGGCCACCTTCCCGACGCCCGCCGGCTGCTGCGGCGGCATCTCGAACTCCCCAAGGACCACGCCACCGAAGAGGAGCACACGTCATGACCGTCCATCTCGTCGGGGCCGGACCCGGCGACCCCGGCCTGCTCACCCGACGCGCCGCCGAGCTCCTCTCCTGCGCCGACCACGTCGTGCACGACAGCCTGGTCGACGACCGCGTCCTCGAGCTCGTGCCGCCGGCGGCCGAGGTGACCGACGTCGGCAAGCGCGGCGGTCGACCCTCGTGGCGGCAGCGCGACATCGATGCGCTGCTCATCGAGCTCGGTTCGACCGGGCGCTCGGTCGTACGGCTCAAGGGCGGCGACCCGTTCGTCTTCGGGCGCGGCGGCGAGGAGTCCGCCGCCCTCTGCGCTGCTGGCATCGACGTCGAGCTCGTCCCCGGTGTCTCCTCCGCGCTGGCCGGGCCGGCCGCCGCCGGCATCCCCGTCACGCAGCGGGGAGTCGCGAGCGGGGTCACGATCGTGACCGCGCACCAGGACCCCGACTCCGATCCGCTCGACTGGGCGGCCCTCGCCCGCACCGGGACCACCCTCGTCGTGCTGATGGGAGCCCGCCGGGCGAGCGAGCTCGCCGAACGCCTCCAGCGCGAGGGGCTGTCGCCGACGACCCCCGTCGCGGTCGTCACCGATGCGTGGCGCCCCGAGCAACGCACGACCCGGCTCGCGCTGGCCGAGCTGGGTCGCCGGCCCGTCGCGGCGCCGTCGGTCATCGTCATCGGCGCCGCCGCCGCGCTCGACGTGCGCCAGGTCGCCGCGGCGTCGTTGGAGCTCGCGGCATGAGCGCCGAAGCCGTCAAGCGCTCCAGCCGCCATCTGCGCGGCACCGTCGCCGCCGCGCTGGCCGAGCCGACGCCGGCGTTCGAGCACGACGACGTCGCCGTCCTGAAGTTCCACGGGATCTACCAGCAGGACGACCGCGACACCCGCCGGCAGCGGACCCGGGCGGGCGAGGAGCTCGACCACAGCTGCATGGTCCGGGTCGGACTGCCCGGCGGTCGCCTCGACACCGAGCAGTGGCTGGCCCTGGACCGGCTGGCGGATGTCGTCGGGTCGGACTCGCTCCGCATCACCACCAGGCAGGGCATCCAGTTCCACGGCGTGCTGAAGCCCCACCTCCGGCCGCTGCTGCGGGACATCGCGGCCAACGAGCTGTCGACGTTCGCAGCGTGCGGCGACGTCGTGCGCAACGTCATGGCCTCGCCGGCCCCGCTCGGCGGCGTGCTCGACTCGATCCAGGACCTGGCCGGCCGCATCGCCGCGCACTTCCGGCCTCACACGACCGCCTACGCGGAGGTGTGGCTCGACGACGAGCCGGCGCTGTCGGTCGAGCCGGCCACCCACGAGCCGATCTACGGCGACGCCTACCTGCCGAGGAAGTTCAAGATCGGCATCGCCGCACCGGGCGAGAACTCCGTCGACGTGCTCACCCACGATCTCGGCATCGTCCCGAACGTCGTCGACGGTGCGATCGCCTCCTTCACGCTCGCGATCGGGGGTGGGATGGGTCGATCCCACAACCGCCCCGACACCCATCCGCGCCTCGGCTCCTGGTTCGCCGACGTCGAGCCCGACGACCTGCTGGAGGTGATCGAGGCGATCGTGGTCTTCCAGCGGGACCACGGCGACCGTGAGGACCGCAAGCAGGCGCGGCTCAAGTACGTGGTCGACCGACTCGGCCTCGACGTCGTGCGCCGCGGGGTGGAGGCGATCGTCGGGCGCTCGCTCGACGCCCCGACGCCCCACACGTTCCCGGCCACGGACGACCACCTCGGATGGCACCGGGCCGCCGACGGCTCCTGGTTCCTGGGCGTCCACGTGCCCTCGGGGCGCGTGCGGGATATCGAGGGAAGTGCCTACCGGACCGGCCTGCGAGCGCTCGTCGAGCGGTTCGGTCCCGAGCTCCGCTGCACCCCGCAGCAGAACCTGCTCCTGTGCGGACTGGGCGAGTCGGATCGGGGCGAGGTGGATGCCCTGCTCGTCGACCACGGGATCCCGCTGGTCGAGCAGCTCACGCCGCTGACGCGGGCCGCCCTGGCCTGCCCGGCCCTGCCGACGTGCGGGCAGGCGCTCGGCGAGGCGGAGCGCGCCATGCCGGACATCCTCGACATCGTCGACGGGGTGCTGACCTCGCTCGATC
>JBCBSZ010000011.1:0-91272 GCA_039818945.1 Actinomycetota bacterium | reverse complement strand
CCCACCGCTTCGACTGGTCGACCGTCGCCCCGACCTACGACCGCTTCCTCGCCGACGTCGTTGCCGGTGCGCGTCGCTGAGGAGCCCGCCGGACGACGGCCTCCGGTGGGCCCGTGGACCTGCCATCGAGGTGCCGACCACACCGAGTGCTCGTCCGCGGTGCCAAGGGGCGGCCCGACCGACCCCTCGCGGTCCCGCCGTCGGAGCGACAACGGCGGGTCGATCGCTCAGTTGTCGCTCGGAGCACGGGACCACGACGACCTCCCCCGCCGACCACGACCACACACGGCCACCACCCTCAGCGGTCGAGCGTCGTTCGGAGACGGGCGACGGCGCCGGCTGAGTAGCGTCGACCCATGCAGCTCACGGGATCAGCGCTGGTGACCGGCGGTGGGAGCGGCATCGGACTGGCCTGCGCCACCCGCCTCGCCGCCGACGGTGCCGCCGTCACGCTGATGGGTCGTTCGGGCGAGCGACTCGAGGTCGGCCGGGCCCGGCTGCTCGAGGCCGTGCCGTCCGCCCGGGTGTCCGTCGCCGCGGGCGACGTCGCCGAGGAGGGTGCCGTCGAGGCGGCGGTCGCCACCGCCACCGCAGCCGGCCCACTCCGACACGTCGTCGCGGCTGCTGGCGTCGGGGCAGCCGGTCCGCTCACGGACCAGGACGTGGACGCCTGGGAACGGGTCCTCGCGGTCAACCTGACCGGTGCGATGCTCACCGTGAAGCACGCCGCACGGTCGATGGTCGCCCACGGCGACGGTGGCTCGATCGTGGCCATCTCGTCGATCGCCGGCGGCCTGACCCATCGGCTCATGACCGCCTACTGCGTGTCGAAGGCCGGCCTGGAGATGCTCGTTCGCAACGCCGCCGACGAGCTGGGTGCGCACGGCATCCGGGTCAACGCCGTCCGCCCGGGACTCGTCCCCACCGAGATTGCCGACGGACTGGTCAGCAACGAGGGCATCGTCGCCGACTACCTGGCCCAGATGCCGATCTCCCGGCTGGGCGCCACCGACGACATCGCCGAGGGTGTCCGCTACCTGGCCGGCCCGGAGTCCGGGTGGGTCACGGGGCAGATCCTCGCCATCGACGGCGGCCACACGCTCCGACGGGGCCCCGACCTGCTCGCCGGTCGCTCGCCGTGACCGTCCTCGTCGATCCCGCGGTCTGGCCCTGGCGCGGCCAGCAGTGGGCGCACCTGGTCTCGGACGACTCGCTCGACGAGCTCCACGAGTTCGCGGAGCGCCTCGGCGTCCGCCGGTTCTCGTTCCAGGGCGACCACTACGACGTCCCCGCACACGTCCGCGAGCGCGCCATCGAGCTCGGCGCCGAGGACGTCGACAGCCGAGTGCTCCTGCGCCGCCTCAAGGCCGCCGGCCTCCGACTCGGCCCGACCGAGCGGCTGCCCAAGTGGTCGATCGTGCACGACGGCGCCCGGGTGCCGGTCACCACCGTGTTGCCGTCCGCGGCGGGCGAACTGCTGCAGACCGCCGTCGAGGCACTCGACGTCGAGCCCCACCGCATGATCGTCGGCGATCGACCCGGGCTGAGCGGGGTCCTGCTCACCACCGACGAGCTCCCCGCTCGGCCGACGTCCGGTGCGGTCCTCTCCCACCTCTCCGATCCGCCCGACGACCACGCCGCCGTCGAGCTCTTCGTCGGCGACCCGTGACCGAGTACGACGCCGTCGTCGTCGGCTCGGGCCCGAACGGGCTGACCGCCGCGGTCGAGCTCGCCGCTGCCGGCCGATCGGTGCACCTGATCGAGGGCGCCGATCGCCTCGGGGGAGCCTGCTCGACCGCCGACGACGTGCTCAGCGGTGCGCTCGTCGACCTCGGCTCCGCCGTCCACCCCTTCGGTGCGGCCTCGCCGGCGTTCCGGGCCCACCGGCTCGACGAGCACGGGCTGCGATGGCTGCAACCCGACGTGTTGGTCGCCCACCCCCTCGACGGCGCTGATGCCGGGCGTCTCCACCACGACCGCGACCGGACGCTGGCCGCCCTCGGACCGGATGCGGACCGGTGGTGGCAGCTCCACTCGGTCGTCGCCGAGCACTGGGACGAGCTCGCCGACGTCGTGATGGGGTCACCGTTGCGCCCGCCCCGCCACCCGCTGGTCGCGGCGCGCTTCGGCGCTCCCGGCGTGCTGCCGGCGAGCCTCACCCAGCGCGCGTTCCGGACCCCGCAGGCCCGGGCGCTCGCCGCCGGGGCCGCCGCGCACTCGGTGCTGCCGCTCACGGCGCCGCTCACCACCGCCTTCGTGCTGCTCTTCGGCGGGCTCGCCCACGTCGGCGGCTGGCCCCTGCCCGCGGGCGGCGCCCAGTCGGTCACGGACGCGCTGGCCGACCGTCTCCGCTCCTTCGGCGGGACGATCGAGACCGGCCGCCCGATCGCACACGTCGACGAGCTGCCCCGCAGCCGGGCGGCCCTGCTCGACCTGGCGCCGTGGAACGCCGCCACCGTCCTCGCCGGACGGCTCCCGGCCGGCGTCGAACGCCGCCTGCGCACCATCCCGACGGGCCCGGGCATCCACAAGGTCGACTGGCTGCTCGACGGTCCCGTCCCGTGGACCGACCCCGCCTGCCGTGACGCCGGGACGGTCCACCTGGGCGGCACCTTCGACGAGGTGGCGCACGCCGAGGGCGAGGTCATCGCCGGCCGGATGCCGGAGCGCCCGTTCGTCCTCGTCGCCCAGCCCTCGGTCGTCGACCCGTCGCGCGCCCCCGCGGGCCGGCACGTCGTGTGGGCCTACTGCCACGTCCCGGCCGGGCACGCCCGCGACGAGACGGCGGCGATCGAACGGCAGATCGAGCGGTTCGCACCCGGGTTCCGGGAGCGGGTCCTCGAACGGGCCGTGTGGGATGCGGACCGGCTCGAGCGGTGGAACCCGAACCTCCGGGGTGGCTCGATCACGAACGGCACCCACGTCGGGCTCGGCCTGCTGCGCCGGCCCCGGATCTCGCTCGATCCGTACCGGCTGCCCGCGGACGGCGTCTACCTCTGCTCGGCGGCCACCCCGCCGGGCGGTGGTGTGCACGGCATGTCCGGCTTCCACGCCGCCCGGTCGGCGCTGCGCCGCGAGCTGGCCTGACCGGGCTCAGGTCAGGCGCTCGTACTCGGCCGCCGCCTCGGGGCCCATCGCCGCGAACTGCTCGGCCCGGACCCGTTCGCGCTCGGCCGTGCGGGCGTGGTGGAAGCCCTCGCCGACGACCGCCTCGCCCGGCGCTCGGACGACGTGACGGGAGATCCGCTGGGCGTGCTCGGACAGCGTGCTCCATCTGTCGTACGACATGGTCCGCGCCAGCGCCTCGCTGCGGAACCACGGGGCGAAGTACTCGACGTTCGGCATCGCCCTGACCTCGCGGGACAGGTTCGGCGTGCCACCGTGCCAGCACCGCACGTCGCGGAAGATGGCCGTGCCGGCCGGGACGGGGCACACCGTGCTCAACCGCATCCACTCGGGCTCGTCGGCGAGCCGCGGGATGGGCGCCCGCGAGCGGTGCGAGCCGGGGATCTGACGGATCGGCCCGTTCTCGGCGGTGAGGTCGACGAGCGGGAAGTTCACGTGGATCGCCGGCACGGGCAGGTCGCGCATGGTGACCCCGCCGACGGGATCGTGCAGCTCGCTCCACATGTTGTCGGAGTGCAGGCCCTGGTACTCGATGGCGCCGGGGAGCGCGAGGTCACCACCCGTGCCGCACACGGCGTAGTCCGGCGACCCGAAGATCTCGGTGAGGATCGGCGTCGTCGTCACCATGTCGAGCAGCTCGCACCACTCGGCCCGGTGGAACATCTGCCGGGTCGCCGAGGTCGCGCCGAACGAGTAGCGGTGCGGCAGCCCGCCTGCTCCGCCACCGGCGGAGCCGTCGGGATCGCTGGCATGGAGCACGGCGATCACCTCCTCGGCGGCGCCGCGGAGTCGCTCGAGCTGGTCGGGGTCGACGGCGTCCCGGACGGCGACGAACCCATCGCGGTGGAACAGCTCTGCCGCCCGCTCGACCTCGTCGGGGGTCACGACCTCGAGTCCGGGGATGCCGTTGCGCTCTCGGAGCCGGGCGCGCAGCGCTACGACCCCGGGGTCGTCGTACGAGCGGGTCCAGCCCACGCATCGGGGGTCGCCGGCGACGAGGTTGCGGTGCTCGGGCGTCGTCTCGATGGCGACCTCGCCCTCCGGTGTGGCGAGGCCGAGCGGGTTGTCGTTCGTCGATGCCGCCATGACGGCGGCCCGGTCGAGGAACCCGTTCGGCGGGACGGACGCGTCCCAGCCGATCGGGGTGTCGGTCATCGTCATCGGCGCCCCCTCAGCCGGACCGATGATCGCGCGTCTCCTCGGTCACTCGTCGAACATCCCCTGCAGCTCCGGACCCGACATCAACGGCCCCTCGACGGCGAACGAGCCGCCCGAGGTCACGCGGGCCACCGCCTCGCGGAACGCCGTCATCGCCACCCGGTGCAGCGACCCGCCGACGCTCACCCGCCGCACTCCCACCGCGCGGGCATCGTCGAGGCCGAGGTCGCTGCCCATGGCGAACAGCGCGTTGACCGGCCCGCCGGCCTCGGCCACGAGTCGGGAGAGCGTGTCGCGATCGGTCGGCCCCGGGGCGAACAGGCACCCGGCACCCGCCTCGGCGAAGCGGGGCAGGCGGTCCAGGGCCATCGCGAGCGGATCCTCCGCCCCGCGGAGGAACCCCTCGGCTCGGGCGGTGACGACGAACGGCTCGGGCATCGAGGCGGCGGCCTCGCAGGCCGCCTCGATCCGCTCGACGGCGAGCGTCGTCTCGTACAGCCCGACGGCCGGGTCGGGCGACCAGTCCTCGATCGAGGCGCCGTCGACCCCGGCGGCAGCGAGATCGCGGATCGTGGCGGCGACCTCGTCGGGGCGGTGGCCCCAGCCGTTCTCCGCATCGACGCTGACCGGGATGTCGACGGCGGCGGCGATCTGCGCCGCCCGCTCGATCGCCTCGGCCCGGGTGACGCCGCCGTCGCGTCGAGCCAGGGAGTTCGCGTGACCCGAGCTCGTGGTGGCGACCGCCACGGCGCCGGCGGCCTGTGCCACCACGGCCGCTCCGGCGTCGTGGACGTTCACGAGCAGGAAGGTCCCGCTCCGGTGCAGCACCTCGAACTCGGCGCCCATGTGCCCTCCTCGTCGGTCGTCGACCGGCATCCTGCCTCGCGCCCGCCGCACGTGCGCCGGAGTTAGCGTTCGCCCGTGCCCACCGCTCGGATCGACCTCGTCTGGTCCTCGGACGAGCTGCGCAGCGCCGAGCACTTCACGCTCCGGCAGGCGCCCGGCTCGTCCACCCTGTCCGGCACCGCCGTGCTCGCCGCCGACGACGTGCCGTGCCACGTCGACTACCGGGTGGAGGTCGACGACGGTTGGCGGACGGTCTCCGCTGAGGCGGAGGTCGAGCGGGCCGGCCATCAGAGCTTCCGCATGGAGGTCGACGATGGCCGATGGACCGTCGACGGCGTGCGGCGGACCGACCTGGACGGCTGCCTCGACGTGGATCTGGGTTGGACGCCGGCGACGAACCTGCTGCCGATCCATCGGCTCGGGCTGGCGGTGGGCGAGGCGGACACGATCGAGGCCGCCTGGCTGCGGTTCCCCGAGCTGGAGCTCGTCCGCTCGACCCAGGAGTACGAGCGGGTCGGCGACGACACCTACACCTACCGGTCCGGTCCGTACGAGTTCCTGCTCCGGACGACGCCCGAGGGTGTCGTCTCCCGCTACGGCGATGACCTGTGGGTCGCCACGTCGGTCGTGCGGTCGTGAGCGCCGGCGGCTCGCTCCTCGTCGTGGCCGGCCCGCCGGGTGCGGGCAAGTCGACCGTGAGTCGGCAGCTCGCGCACCGGGAGGAGCGCTCGATGCTCGTCGAGGGCGATGCGTTCTTCGGGTTCATCGCGGCCGGCGGCATCGACCCGTGGCTCCCCGCCTCGGCCGACCAGAACGAGACGGTCATCCGGTCAGCCGCCGCCGCGACCGCGGTGCTCGCTGCGAGGTACGCCACGGTCTTCGACGGTGTGCTCGGTCCCTGGTTCCTCGACACGTTCGTGACGGCCGGCGGCTTCGAGGAGCTCGACTACGTGCTGCTCGTGCCGAGCGAGGCGGCGTGCCTCCAACGGGTCAGGACCCGGACCGGGCACTCGTTCCACGACGAGGACGCGACCCGGCAGATGCACGCCCAGTTCGCGGCGTCACCGATCGACCGGCGTCACGTCGTGGACACCACCGAGCTCGGGGTCGACGAGACCGTCGAGGCCGTGGTGACCGCCCGCGCCGCAGGCCGGCTCCGCCACACGGCCTGACGTCAGACCGACCGGATGCCGTCGACGAGGAGCACGACGGCGACGGCGCCGAGGCCCGCACCCGACAGGCGGATCCAGGCGTCACCGAGCCGGGCGTTGACCCCCTCGATCGAGACCTGGGAGGTGACGGCGGCGACGACCGCGGCGACGGCGATGCCTGCCAGCGCGGCGCCGAGGTCGTCCACGCCCCGGGACGCGGCCCAGGCGACCAGCTCGGGGCTCAGGGCGACGGGGAAGCCCGCCGGCACGAGGCCGCTCCACCGGGTGGGGACCTCCGTGTACGGCTGCCCGCCGCCCAGGATCAGCCGGCGCACCGCCACCGCCGCCACGATCAGGCCGGCGGCGATGCGAAACGTCTCCGGGCTCACGTCACCGGCCTCGAAGACCGGCTCGGCGAGGAGGGCCACCACCACGGCGACGGCGGCGGCCACGCCGACGCCAACCAGCCGATCGCGCCCCGACACCGTGGGCGTGAGGGTCGAGATCCGCAGTCCGTCGAGCGCGAGCACGAAGCCCAACACCGAGATCCAGCCGCTCATCGCCGCTCCTCCATCCAGGTCAGGGCCTCGCTCGCGAACAGCAGCGCCGAGAGGGTGTGCTGCTGATCGTCGACCTGCGTGTAGTCGTTCGCGAACCACGCCCCGAGCGCCAGCTCCGGGTCCGGCGTCTGGGCCGCCTCGTCCTGGTCGACCTGCCGCTCGACCAGGAGATCGGCCGTGCAGGTCAGCCGGTCCGCCAGGCGTTCCGACCGATCACCGAGCTCGTCGACCAGCAGCGACGTGTGCCAGAGCCCGGCGAGCCCCTCACCCATCGCACCCACGCCGGCCCCCAGCGCCGTGTTGCCCCGCAGCAGCAAGGTCAGCCCGGTGCCGGAGCGCTGCGACTCGTACCGGGCCATCACACCGAACGCTCCGGTCAGAGCCCGGACGTAGTCGACGTGGTGCTCCTCGAGCCCCGGGCCGCCCTCGCGGGCCATCTCGGCGAAGCCGTAGGCCGCCCAGTGGTCCGGGTTGCGCAGGAACTCGCCCTCCGCCTCGTCGCGCTCGAGGGCGAGGTAGTCGGCCGTCAGCAGCAGCGGCTCGCGCCAGCCCTCGTCCGGGAAGCGCCGATCGAGCAGGGCCAACGCCCAGAACGCCTCGCCGGTCGCGAACCGGCCGTACTCCCCCGGCACCGGGCCGTCGAGGTCGGGGTCCCAGCGGTTGAGGATCGCCCCGGTCGGCTCCTGCTGGGCGACGATGAAGCGGCCGTACCGGCGGAGCACGTCGTCGTAGCGCTCGTCGCCGGTGGCGTCGCGGCGGTGGACCAGCGCGGGGACGACCAGGCCGACCGTGCCGAGCTTGGCCTGACCGTTGGGCTCCTCGATCGCCGACCAGTCGTCCCGGTCGATCGAGATCGCGAACAGCGCCTCCAGCGAGGCGTCGGCCGGTCCCAGCGCCTCGGGGTGGCCGGCGAGCACGTACTGGTAGAGCGCGTTCGTCATCCCGGCGTGGCGCACGAGGTTGTAGCCGGTGGCCACGGTGCCGTCGTCGCGGCGGTAGCCGTAGGTGAAGCGGCCGTCGTCGCCGAGCCCGCGCATGGCCCACTCGGCGGCGGCGTCGGCCGCGGCCGCGATCTCCGTCGCGGTCGGCGTCTCGCACAGCTCGGGCGGGGTCAACCCCACCCGGACGCCGACGAGGCCGGCCACCCAGGCCACGGCGGCGAGCGCGACACGGCGGTACACGGGCCGTGACGCTATCCCCCGCGCTGCGAACCGGAGGTGAACGGTGTCGCCGCCTCGGCCGATGGCGGCCCGGCCAGTAGCGTGCCGGTGTGGACGGCGGCACGACTCCCACGCCAGCTCCGGCGATGGCGTCGCGGCGCCTGCACCGCCCGACCGCCCTCGTGGTCGCCGTCGTCGCCGCCCTCGCGGTACTGAGCCCGGCGCTGCGCAGCGCCCGCGACTCCTACCCGCTGTCGACGTACCCGATGTTCTCGCGGGCCGTCGACGCCGAGGTCGACCTCGATCTGGTGATCGGGCGGACCGCCGCGGGCGAGCGGGTCGAGCTGTCCCCCCGGCTGATCGCCGGCACCGACGAGGTGATCGTCGCCGGCGGGACCATCCGGATCGCCGTTCGCCAGGGTCGGACCGGCGAGCTGTGCGCAGAGGTGGCCGAACGGGTCGCCGACTCCGGGCGCGACGACATCGAGACGATCGAGATCGTCACCGACTCGGTCGACAGCGTCGCCTGGTACGAGGGCGACCGGACCCGCAGCACCGAGCTCCTCGACTCGTGCGAGGTGGCGCGGTGACGGCGACGGCGGTCCGCCGAACCGCGACGGCGTCGTGGTGGTTCCGCCCCGCCCGCCCGGAGCTGCTGGCCTACCAGCGCATCGCCACCGGGCTGTTCGCCGTCGGCTTCCTGGCGATCCGGTTCGGCCACATCACCGGCGTCCGACGCTTCGACGAGGACCGCTTCGACCCCGTCGGCGTCGTCGCCGTCCTGATCGACCGGCCGTTGCCCGGCGCGGCCGTGGTCGGCGTCGCTGCGGTGGCGCTCGGCTCGGCCGTCGCCGTCGCACTCGGCTGGCGCTACCGCGTCACGGCGCCGATCTGCGCCGTCGCCGTGCTGTGGTCGCTGAGCTACCTCCACTCGTGGGGGGTCGTCCTCCACACGGACAACCTGCTGACGCTGCACCTGCTCGTCCTCGCGGTGGTGCCGGCGGCGGACGCGCTCTCCCTCGACGCACGTCGCGCCGAGCGCACGTGGACCCCGTCCGGTGCCTACCGCTGGCCCCTCCTGGTGATGGGCACGGTCACGGCGCTCGCCTACGTCGTCGCCGGGTGGGCGAAGATCCGCAACGGCGGGATGGCCTGGCTCGACGGCGAGGTGCTGCGGGCCCACGTCGCCTCCGACAACCTCCGCAAGGAGCTGCTGGGCGATCTCGTGTCGCCCTTCGCAGGGCCGCTGGTCTCCATCAGCTGGATCTGGGCGCCGATGGCCGCCGGGGCGCTCCTCATCGAGCTCGGTGCGCCGCTCGCCGTGATCGTCCATCGCTGGGCCCGCTGGATCGCGCTGCTGGCATGGTGCTTCCACGTCGCCGTCCTGGGCATCATGTCCATCCTGTTCCCGTACCAACTCCTCGGCGTGGCCCTGCTCCCCTGGGTCCTCGCCGCCCGGGAGCTCGACACCGCCGACGACCACGAGGATCCATGAAGGACGACGCCCACCACGAGCACGAGCGCTTCGACGAGATCGTCGACGCGGCGATCGAGGCCGAGTTCGAGACGGGGGTGCGCGAGGAGACCGTCGAGGAGGCGAAGGCCCACATCCTCGTCCGGCTCGCCCGCATGACGCTCGGCTTCGCCGTGCTCCTCGTCGGGATCGCCATGCTGGCGCTGCCCGGGCCCGGCCTCGTGACGATCGGCGCCGGGCTGCTCATCCTGTCCCGCGACGTGGCCTGGGCCGACCGGCTCCTGCAGCGCGTGCGGCATCGCCTGCCCCAGGACGCCGACGGCTCGATCCCCCGCTCGGCCAAGGTGACGATCGCCTTCAGCGCCGTCGGGGCCGTCGCCATCTCGACCTGGTTCGTCCTGATCCAGTGACCCGTCCCCTGGCCGAGCGAGTCGGTCGGCTCGGCACCGAGAGCGCCTTCGAGGTGCTGCGCCGGGCCAGGGCGCTCGAAGCCGAGGGTCGCGACGTGATCCACCTCGAGATCGGTCAGCCCGACGCGCCGACGCCGGGACCGGTGGTCGAGGTCGCCGTCGAGGCGCTCCGGGGCGGCGCCCACGGGTACGTGCCGACCCTCGGGCTGCCAGAGCTCAGGGCCGCCGTGGCGGCCGACGCATCCGCCAGGCGAGGCATCGAGGTGGACCCCGCCGACGTCGTCATCTGCCCCGGCGGCAAGCCGGTGATGTCGTTCGTGTTCCTCGCCCTGGTCGAACCGGGCGACGAGGTCCTCCTCCCCGACCCCGGCTTCCCGATCTACCGGTCGATGGTCGAGTTCTGCGGCGCGACGGCGGTCGGCGTCCCGCTCCGGGCGGCGAACGGCTTCCGCGCCGACCCCGACGAGGTCGCCTCGCTCGTCACCGAGCGGACGAAGCTGCTGGTCCTCAACTCGCCGAACAACCCGACCGGCGGCGTCTCCACCGACGACGATCTCGCCGCGCTCGCGGCCCTCGCCCGCGACCACGACCTCTGGGTGCTGTCGGACGAGATCTACAGCCGGCTGCAGTTCGACGCGCCCTTCCGCTCGATCGTCGCCGAGGAGGCGATGGCGGAGCGGACCGTCCTGCTCGACGGGCACTCGAAGACCTACGCCATGACCGGCTGGCGCCTCGGCCACGCCGTCGCCCCGGCCGTGCTCGTCCCTCACCTCGAGCGCCTGCTGGTCAACACCGTCTCGTGCACGCCACCGTTCACACAGCTGGCCGGCGTCGAGGCGCTGACCGGCGACCAGTCGCCGACCGAGCGCATGCTCGCCACCTACCGGCGGCGGCGCGACCTCGTCGTCGACGGCCTGTCCGGGATCGACGGCATCACCTGCCATCCGCCGGGCGGGGCGTTCTACGCCTTCCCCGACATCACCGGAACCGGCCTCGACGACGTCACCTTCGCCGACCGCCTGCTCGCCGACGCCGGCGTGGCGACGCTCGCCGGCTCCGGCTTCGGCCCGCACGGCGCCGGGCACCTCCGACTCTCGCTGGCCGCGTCCGACGCCGACCTCACCGAGGCCCTCGATCGCCTCGCCGCGTTCGTCGCCGGGCTGTCAGCGCACTAGCGACCCTGGAAGTCCGGCGGGCGCTTCTCCATGTAGGCCATGGCCCCCTCGCGGAAGTCCTTGGTCCGCATCAGCGGCAGCAGGCCGAGGAACTGGCGCTGGACGTGGTCCTCGAAGTTCTCGGTGGCGGCGTGGCGCATCATCCGCTTGGTGGCCCGGACCGCCAGCGGCGCGTTCGCCGCGATCTCGGTGGCGAGGTCCATCGCCTCGTCGAGCACCTTGTCGGCGTCCACGATGCGGTTGACCAACCCGATCTCGACCGCCTCCTCGGCGGTGAGCGTCTTGCCAGCGAAGAGGATCTCCGAGGCGCGGGCCCAACCGACGAGGCGGGGCAGGAGCCAGGTACCGCCGCTCTCGGGCAGGATCGCCCGCTTGGTGAACACCGCCGCCAGCTTCACGCTGGGATGGGCGATGCGGATGTCGCACCCGAGCGCCACGTCGAGCCCGTAGCCGGCGGCGCCGCCGTTGAGCGCGCAGATCGTCGGCGTGTCCATCTTGTGCAGCACGATCGGCGGGATGTCGCGCAGCGGCAGCTCGCCGGGCGGAGGCGACGACTCGCTCCCGCCGCCGTCGAGCATGCCCTCGCCCTTCGCCGTGGAGGCCAGGTCGAGGCCGGCGCAGAAGACCGTCCCGGCGCCGGTCAGCACGACGCAGCGCACGTCCTGGTCCTGCTCGGCCCGGAGGAGCTGCTGGGCGATCGCATCCAGCATCTGCGGCGTGATGGTGTTGCGCCGCTCCGGGGCGTCGAGCGTGATGACCGCCACGTGGTCGATCACCTCGTAGGTCACGTCGTCGCTGCTCACGGGTCCTCCTCGAGGAGATGGGTCGATCAGTTCTGGGCGGTCATCCCGCCGTCGACCGGGATGATCGCCCCGGTGACGTACGAGCTGGCCGGCAGGGCCAGGTTGAGGATCATCTGGGCGATCTCGATCGGGTCGCCGTAGCGCCCCAGCGGCACCTTGCGCCTGGCGAAGCGGTCCTTGGCGTCGGCGGGGATCGCCGCGGTCATGCCGGTCCGGATCGGCCCGGGGCAGATGGCGTTGACGGTGATCCCGCGGCGGCCGAGGTCGACCGCCATGGAGCGGGTCAGTCCCACGACGCCGTGCTTCGCCGCGACGTAGGCGGTGAGGCCGGGCTGGGCACCGAGGCCCTCGACCGACGCGATGTTGACGATCCGACCGGCGTCCGACGCCTCGAGGTGGGTCAGCGCGGCCCGCACCACCGTCGTGTGCGCGGTGAGGTTGACGGCGATCGTGCGCTCCCAGACGGCGTCGAAGGCCTCCTGGTCGTCGATGGCGGCCGGGGCGCTGATGCCGGCGTTGTTGACGACGACGTCGAGTCGACCGAGCGCGCCGGCGACCTCGTCGACGACCTCGGCCACCGCGGCCGCATCGCTCACGTCGAGCACCCGGCCGCGCGCCGCACCTCCGGCGGCGGAGATGGCGTCGACGGTCCCGTCGACGGCGTGGTCGGTCAGGTCGACGGCGGCGACGAGGGCGCCCTCGGTGGCGAACAGCTCGGCGGTCGCCCGACCGATGCCGCTCCCGGCGCCGGTGACCAGCACCCCGCGACCCTCGACCGATCGTCCCCTCCCGACCATCGCCCGGACGCTACCCGGCGGCGCGCCTCCGACGCCCCATCAGCCGGCTCCGCAGCGAGGGCCGGACCGGCCGCGGGTGGGTCAGGCGGGACTCCACCACCTCGTGGCGGTTGAGGTACGTCGACACGAAGGCCTGCAGGGTCGCACCGGCCGGCAGCGCCAGGATCGCCCCGGACGCACCGAGCAGGCCCGCGCCGGCGATGACCGCGCCGAACGCCACGGCGGGGTGCATGTCGAGGTGCTGCGCCGTGATGCGGGGCAGCAGCAGGTAGTTCTCGAACTGCTGGTACACGACGATGAACCCGAGCACCCACAGCGCCGACACCGGCCGGTCGAGGACGGCGATCACGACCGGGACGATGCCGGCGATGTACGTGCCCACCGTCGGGATGAACTGGCTGATGACGCCGACCCACAGCGCCAGCGGGAGCGGGAACGGGACGTCGATGATGATGAACGCCAACCAGTGGCTCAGGAAGGCGACGAACGCCAGCAACGCCCGGGAGTAGATGTAGCCGCCGGTCTTGTCGATCGCGAGGTTCCAGGCCCGCAGGACCTCCCGCTGGCGGCGCTCCGGCAGGACCGAGCACACCGTGCGGCGCAGCCGGGGCCCGTCGGCCACCAGGTAGAAGGTGAACAGGATCACGGTCAGCGCCTGGAAGATGACCGTGACGACCTGGCGGCCCACCTCGACGAGGTCGTCGGCCAGCCCGGTCGCGAGGTCCCGCGCGGCGCCACCCTCCTGGAACTCCTGGACGAGCTCCTCCGCGTCGACCTCGACGTCGAAGTTGCTCTCGACCCACTCCTCGATGTCCTCGATGTACCCGGGGGCCTCGTCGACGAGGTTGTTCGCCTGGTCGACGAGCAGCGAACCCATCGCCACCAGGAACCCGACGATCGACAAGAAGACGCCGAGGAACACGAGGCCGGTGCCCGCACCCCGGCGTATGCCCTGGCGCTCCAGCCAGTTGACCGCCGGCTCGATGGCGAACGACAGGAACAGCGAGATCAGCAGCAGGGTGAGCAGCCCGCGCAGCTGCAGGAACGCCCAGTAGACGACGAAGAGCCCGGCGACCCCGAGCATGAGGACGGCGACGGCGCGCGGCACCCAGCGCGGCATCTGATCGGCCGCGGCCGGACGCTCCGCCTCCGGTGCCTCGGGTGGCTCGGGCGCTTCCTCCTCGCCCTCCGTACCGTCCTCCATCTCCCTCGGAGTATGACACCGGCCGAACCCGGCCGACCGGGCGGGTCGCAACGACCGCTTGACCGACCGCCGGTGCAGCCGACGAGGTCGACGGACCGCCAGGAGGAACACCCATGCGCGACGCGAGTCGACCCGTCGAGATCCTCGTCATCAACGGCTTCGATGACGACCACCTCCGAACCGATGAGCGCCTCCGCCTCGCCCGCCTGGCGAACGACGTCACGATCGTCACCGGCGCGGACGCGGGCCTGCGCCATCTGCTCGAGGCGCGAGACGACGACCGTCTGCCGGGACTCGTCGTCGCCGACCTCGACCTGACCGATGCCGAGCAGCTGCTCGACGGCGTCCGCCGGGCGACCGACCTGACCGATCTGCCGATCCTCGTGCTCGACGACGGCACGGTCGACCTCGACGTCCGGTCGGGATCGACCACCGTTCGCGTGCCCCGCCCGGCCTCGTTCTCCGACCTGATGGCGGCGGTCCACTCCTTCGAGCGCTTCCGCTTCGACATCGAGATGCGCGAGTTCACGATGCGCTACGAGACCTGGATGTGGCTGCACCACGCCGGGGCCGACCTCGATCTCGCCGACGCGGAGCCCGAGAGCGCGACCGTCCCGGTGACCTGATGGTCGGGGGCGACCGCCGCCGCGGCGCACCGAGGCGGGCGGCCCATCCCACCCATCGCCGACCGGCACGGATCGGTCATCGCCGACCACACCGCAGCGCCGTCCTGCAGTACACCGCGGCGTGCTTCCTGGCCGTCATCGCGCTCGTCGTGATGATCATCGCCCAGCGCTCCGGCACCGCTGCGACCACGGTCATGGTGGCCGCGGCCGAGCCCTCGACGGAGGCATCGCCCGACCGCCTCCGCCCCGAAGCGATGGAGCCGACGGCGACGGAACCGGCAGCGCCCTCGACGACCGCACCGACGACGACCGAACCTCCGCCCGCGACCACCACGACGTCGCCGCCTCCCCCAACCGGGCCGGAGACCACGACGACCACCGAGGCCCCACCGCCCACGCTGGCGCCGGACGAGCCGCTCGAGCGCACGATCATCACCCTCCACGGCGACGAGCTGCTGCGCGACGCCGAGCGCGAGCTCCGGCTCGCCCTCGCACCGGCCGCGGTCGAGATCGACGCCACCGGTGGCCTCAGCCTGCTCGCCGCTTCGCCCCGGATCGCGGCCCAACACCGCAACGGGCTCGTCGACGTCGTCGTCATCGCCATCGGCGCGCACGACGAGGAGTTCCCCGACGGCTACGAGGATCTCGTGGCCGGCACGTTCGACTCCCTCGACCACGTCCGCTGCGTCGTCTGGGTGACGTCCGAGGAGACGACCGAGGGCGTCTCGGCCGTGAACTCGGCGATCGCCCGGCAGGCGGAGCGCCACGAGAACGCGCTGCTCGCCGA
Organism: Actinomycetota bacterium; assembly: GCA_039818945.1. Taxonomy (GTDB): domain Bacteria; phylum Actinomycetota; class Acidimicrobiia; order Acidimicrobiales; family Poriferisodalaceae; genus JBCBSZ01. The sequence goes on along the minus strand of JBCBSZ010000011.1, from coordinate 75,995 downwards.
CTGGGCCGACGCCGCGGTGGCGATCACGACGCGAGACGCCGACGGTGGGTTGACCGCCCAGGCCCGCGACCGGTTCGCGCTGGTGGTCGGCGCGACGGTCAGGGAGTGCATCGGCGGCTGACGCCGCCCGTCACGCCCCCGGATCGGTGAAGCGCGGCGCCCGCTGCTCGAAGTAGGCCGTGACCGACTCGACCTGGTTGGCGCTGCCGATCAGCTCCGACTGGATGCGAGCCTCCTCGGCGAACGACTCGGCCAGGCTCACCCGCCCGGCCATGTCGAGCAATGCCTTAGTGCCACGGATCGCATCGGGGCTCTTCCCCGCGATCTCGGCGGCCAGGGCGAGCGCGTCGGCGCGGGGATCGTCGGACACCTTCGTCGCCAGTCCGATCTGCGCGGCCTCGGTGCCCTCGACCATCCGGCCGGTGAACGCCAGCTCCTTGGCGACGTCGATGCCCACGAGGGCCGGCAGGATCGGGGTGCCGGTCATGTCGGGCACGAGGCCCCAGCGGATCTCGAGGACGGACATCCGGGAATCGGGTGCGACGATGCGGATGTCGGCGCCGAGCGCCAGCTGCAGGCCACCGCCGAGCGCGACGCCGTGCACGGCCGCGATGACCGGGACCGGCAGCGCCGTCCACGCGTAGACCGCCTCCTGGCCGTTGCTGGTGATCCGGTCCTCGGGGATCTCGATCGCCGAGCCCGAGCGCTCGGTCTCGTCCGACGCCATCCCCTTGAAGCTGTCGAAGTCCAACCCGGCGCAGAAGGCCCGGCCCTCGCCCGAGAGCACGACCACCCTCACGGCCGGCTCGTCGCGGAGCCCGTGGGCGGTCTCGATCAGCGCCGAGAACATCGCCGGGTCGAGCGCGTTCATCTTCTCGGCCCGGTTGAGGCGCACGTCGGCGACCCCGTCCTCGATGGTCACCACGACACGATCCGACATCAGCTGCTCCCCTCGACGCCGCCATCCTCCCACGACCACCGCGATCGCCACGAGCCGGCCCTTCACCTCCCCCCACCCATGCCGACAGGAACAGATGAGCGGACGGATCCGCTCACGGCAACCCACGGACAAGGAAGTTCCACGGTGAGCACGGATCGCTCCCGTCGCGGCCTCATGGACGACGACGCCCCTGCCCTCTCGACGCTCGACGCCTACGCCGTCCTCGGCGTCGGGCCCGACGTCACCCCCCGAGACCTCCGCCGGGCCTACCGCCGCGCCCTCCTCGAGGCCCACCCCGACCAGGGCGGGACGCGCGAGGCGCTCGAGCAGGTCCGTGCTGCCCACGACCTCCTCCGCTCGGCGGCGGAGCCCTCGACGCCGATCGCCACCCCACCCGCTCCGGCCACCGAGCCCGCCGTGACGATCGAGCCCGCCGGCGCGCCCGGCGACGAGGTCGCACCCGGCGAGGAGACGGCTCGACTGGAGCGCCGGGAACCCGTCGTGGTCGCGGCAGCGCCCACCCCGCGCCCGATGGCCGGGGCGGCCGCCCGGGCCACCGACAGATTCGCCACCGCCCAACGCTTCGCGACCACCGCACCCGCCGCCGAGACCGATCGGCCCCGGCGGGCACGGCCGCGGCGCCGGGGTCGGTTCGAGCAGCTCCTCGAGCGCGAGTTGCTCCGGCGCACCGATCGCCGCGTCCGCCTCGTGGGCGCCGACCATGCAGGAGGACGAGCATGAGGGTCATCCGAGCCCGCCGAGGATCCGATCGCGCCAACCAGCGCCTCGCGACCGCGGCTGCCGAGCATCGCACCGACACCGAGCCGGCCAGCTCGTCGCGCGCCCTGAGCGCGACCGACCGCGACTGAGTCGCCGGGTCGCAGATACGCACCAGTACGTTCGGAACAGAGACCACGCCCCGCCGTCGGGGGTGACCACGCGCAGCGCGGGCGCGCTGGGGAGATCCGGTCGCCGGCGCCTACGCTCCGTGAGAGATCGGACACCGGCATGGGAGGCGTCGCGTCGGTGGGCGCAACCATCACGAGGAGCGTCGAACAGCAGCTCGCGGTGAGGATCGCCGTGGGCGAGCTCATCTACGAGCCCCATCGCACCGGGGGCTCGCTGCGTCGCGTCCAGCCGGACGCCCAGCTCTTCTCCGCCCGCCCACGCCCGGAGACCTCCCTCCCACCCCAGCCGCGCATCTTCGGCCGCGAGGACGTGCTCGACACCCTCCGCTCGACGCTGGAGCTCGGCGGGTCCGTCGTCCTCCAGGGCCGCCCGGGCGGCGGGACGACCAGCGTGCTGCGCTTCCTCGCCCACGACCCGATCGTCGAACGGTTCCCGGAGGGCGTGGTGTTCCTCGACGGCGCCGGCGGCCGGGGCGACGACCTCGTGCAGCGGGTGGTCGAGGCCTTCCACGTCTGCGACCGCCCCGGATTCGGCCTCCGCATGAGCGACGATGAGATCGACCGGTGCCTCGCCGACCGCCAGGCGCTCGTCATCATCGACCACGCCGACGTCGCCCAGCACCACCTCGAACGCCTCGCCGGCCTCCTACCCGCCGGCGCGGTGGTCCTCGGCACCTCCGTGGCGTTGACCGGGCCCGTCGCCACCACCATCGGCCTCGACGGGCTCGGCCCTGCCGCCGCCGTCGAGCTCATCGGACGCGAGTTCGCCCGCCCGCTCAACGTCGTCGAGCGCTCCGACGTGGCACCGCTCAACGCCGCGCTCGGCGGTCGGCCGCTCTCGCTCGTCCAGGCGGCGGCGCGCGTCCGCATGGAGCGCGGGACCGTCCAGGACCCCGCGCCGTCGCCCGAGATCGTCGTGCGCGACCTCCTCGATCACGACCGCGGCCGCGCGACGACGCAGGTGGCCGCCGCGGCGATGGCCGCCTTCTGGCCCACCCGCCTCAACGCCGCCGCGCTCTCCGCCGTGCTCTCCGGCCCCGGAGATCTCGACGACTCGCTCACCGAACTGGTCGACCTGGGCCTGGCGACCGGCGACGAGCCGGTGGGTCACACGATCGACCCCGCGCTGATCGAGCGGATCGGTGCCCGTTTCGACCTGACCGCCATCCTCGCAGCGGCCGGACCGCGGCTCGTGTCCTGGGCCGAGACCGAGTCGTCCGACGAGGCCATCGCCGACGTGGCTCCGGCCGCGGCCCACGCCGCCGCCTGGGCGATCGGGGCCGGCCGACCGGACGACGCCATCGCGCTGGCCCGTGCGTTCGAACGCTCGGTCGCCACGACCCGGCGGTGGCAGCTGTGGGGTGAGCTGCTCGACCACGCCGTCCACGCCGCGTCCGGCACCACCGTCGACCCGCACGAGGAGGCCTGGGCCTACCACCAGGCGGGAACGCGGGCGCTCGCCGTCGGCCACGTCGACGCCGGGCGCGACCTGCTCCGACACGCGCTTCGCCTGCGCACCTCCCTCGGCGACGACGTCGGTGCGGCCGTCACCCGCGCCAACCTCGAGGTCGTCACCCAGGACCGGTCTCGCCGCCTCCTCGCCGCTGGTGCCGGGGTCTCGTTCCTCGTGGCCGCCCTGCTCGCCCTGACGATGGCCCTCGGCGGTGGTGGCGACGCCGATCCCGAGGAGGCCCAGCCGGCGGCCAACGTCGCCGCGACGACCGACGCCGCGCCGGCCACGACCCCCGCACCTCCGACCACCGCCGCGGCGACCTCCGCGCCGACCACCATCGACCCGCTCGCTCCCCCGCCACCGCCGGCCGGCGTCGACGTGGCCGTGACCGACGAGGGCGTGCGGGTCAGCTGGACACCGGGCGGCGACGACGTCGCCGGCTACGAGATCGTCCGCGACGGCGAGACCGTCGCCTCGATCTCCGGTCCCGCCGACGACTGGGTCGACGACGACGCCACCGCCGGCGCCACCCACGGCTACTCCGTCGTCGCCCTCGACGCCGACGCCAACCGCTCGTTGCCGTCACCCCCGATCGCCGCCGAGATCCCGGGGACGCCGGCCGGCGACGACGACGACGAGAGCGACGGCCGCGGTCCGACCACGCCGGGCTCGGTGACGGCGACGGTCGACCCCGGCGGCGTCATCGTGACGTGGGCGCCGTCACAGGACCGCAGCGGGATCGGCTCCTACGTCGTCCGCCGCGACGGCGCCGACCTCACCACCGCCGGTCCGGAGGCCACGAGCGCCGTCGACGCCGCGCCGGTTCCGGGCGCCACGCACACCTACGAGGTCATCGCGCTCGACGTCGACGGCAACCCCTCGGCGAGCGGTGGTCCGGCCACGGTGACGATCGAGGCGGCCGACACCACGCCACCCAGCGCACCGGGGTCGATCGGCCTCGGCCAGGAGCCCACGTCCGAGCCGCCGGCGGTCGTCGTGAGCTGGGGCGAGGCGACCGACAACACCGGGGTGGTCGGGTACCGAATCCTGCGCAGCGGCGCCGTCGCCGCCACCACCTCCGCCGACCAGCGGGTGCTCGCCGACCCCGACTGGCGCTCCGGGCGCTACGGCGACGTCGACGGATGCGGCGAGACCTTCGTCGACTACGCCGTCGAGGCCTTCGACGAGGCCGGCAACACCGGTCCGCGGGTGTCCTTCACCGTCACGCTGCCGCCGAGCTGCTGATCCGTCCGGGATCTCCGGGGCGCTCAGCTCTGCAGCCGGCGGGTCCGCACCCAGCGCGCCGTCCGCCGACGGGCCTCGCGCTCGAACGGGATCGCCAGGTACGCGAGCCGATGGCGCCGGTAGCGGACGAGACCGCTCGCGTAGCCCCACAGGTAACGGGCGAGGAAGCCGGGGACCCGGTGCTCGTGCCACTGCTCGGCGTGGACGAGCTCGTGGGCGAGGAGGGCGTCGTGCTCCCGGCCTCGCCGGATGAGCACCCACCGGCCCAGCGACATGCCGCCGACCCCGGGCGGCAGCACCGGCACGGTGACGATGCGCACCCGGCCCAGGATCTCGCGCTCGACGTGGCCGAAGCGGATCTGCTCATCGGGTCCGAGCGGGCGGGGCACGCCGGCACGGTGCCAGACCGTCGCCCAGCGCGCCAGCTCCACCACGGAGAGATCGCGGTGACGCCACCTGGGGCCGGCCGTTCCGTACCGTGGCGGAGGTGCGGAGAGCTACGTCATCGCTCGCGTCCCTCGCGGTCCTGGGGGCCCTCTTCGGGCTCGCCCCACCGGTGGGTGCCACCGAGGGCGACCCCGCCCTGCTCGCCGCGCCCGAGCTGCTCACGGAGGGCGAGGCCGGTGTGGTGGCCGCCGCGGAGCGCGGCACCGACATCGTCATCGCGAGCGGTGATGCGCCAGCACCGCCCGCGCTCGACCTCGCCGCACCGAACGAACCACCGGTGGCCATCGCCGCCACCGACGACGGTGGCGGGTACTGGCTCGCCGCTGGCGACGGCGGCGTGTTCGCGGTCGGCGACGCCCGCTTCTTCGGCTCGATGGGCGGCACCCCGCTGAACCAGCCGGTCGTGGCGATGGCGCCGACCAGCTCGGGCGAGGGGTATTGGCTCGGCGCGAGCGACGGCGGCATCTTCGCCTTCGGTGACGCCCGCTTCTTCGGCTCGATGGGCAGCACGCCCTTGAACCAGCCCATCGTCGGGATGGCGCCGACGGGGTCCGGCGAGGGCTACTGGATGGTCGCGTCCGACGGCGGCATCTTCGCCTTCGGTGACGCGCCCTTCTTCGGCAGCCTCGGATCGAGCGAGCTGCGGGCTCCCATCGTGGCGATGGAGCCGACCCCCGACGGCGACGGCTACTGGCTCGTCGACGAGCGCGGCACGGTCTTCGCCTTCGGGGCGGCGGTCGTGCACGGCTCCTCGAGCGCCGATCGTTCCGCCGACCCCGTCACCTCGATCGTCACGAACGACGACGGCAGCGGCTACTGGATCCTCACCGAGGGCGGACAGGTCTTCGAACACGGCACGGCCGAGGCGACCGAGCTCGGCGCCGTGCCCGCCCCCGACCTGGTCATCGATGCGACCGCGGTCGACGGCGGCCTCTGGGCGGGCGTCGCCGGACCCCGCGACCACGTCGTCGTCTGGGAGTCGGGCGGGTTCTCCTCGGCCGCGCTCAGGGCGGTCGGCGACTCGGCGGCCGCGGTCGAGATGCGGGCGATCGTCATGGACCGGGCCTCGGTCGCGTCGATCGGGGTGCAGCGCGACGGCGAGTGGCTCCAGCGGGTCACGCCGGGCTGGCAGGTCCAGCTCTCGGCCATGGGCATCGACCCCCTCGGGGCGGCGACGGTGCTCGGCGCCGACGTCGCCGCGATCATCGGCGCCGGCGACGTCGTGATGTCCGCCCGGTCGGCGGCACTGCGCAACGCCGAGGTGGGCGACGAGCTGCTCGTGAGGACTCCCTCGGGGCGCACCGCCCGCTTGACGATCGGCGGGATCGCACCCGATCGCCGACTCCGCGGCGCCGAGGTCGTCATGGCCCGCTCCGTCGCCCTCTCGCTCGGCGTGAACCGGCCCCAGACCGCCGTGATCGTCGGCGAGCAGGCCGGCGCGCTGGTCGAGGAGCTCGACGAACGCCTGCCGAGCGGGTTCCTGCGGGTGGTCCGGGCCGGCGACCCACCGCTCCCCAACGGGGTGTTGAGCTCGGTGGGACTGAAGGAGCTGCTCGGGGAGGTCGAGTACCGACCGGCGAGCGGCACCAGCGTCGCGCTCGACCCGGACTGGGTGGCGAGCTCGATCGTCAGCGAGACCGTGCCGATCATCGGCCGACTCACCTGCCACCGCGACGCGCTCGCCGCGTTCCGCGCCGCCATGACCGAGATCGAGGAGGCCGGTCTCGCCGGCCTGATCAACCCGACCGACTCGCGCCTCAACGGTGGCTGCTACGTGCCCCGCCTGATCCGCGGGCCCAGCGGCGGCTTCCTCTCCCGCCACTCGTACGGCATCGCGATCGACGTCAACCCGTCGACGAACCGCTTCGGCGCCACCCCCACGATGGACCCCCGCATCGTCGAGATCGTCACGAGCCACGGCTTCGCGTGGGGCGGGACGTGGACCCGGCCCGACGGCATGCACTTCGAGTGGTTGGGGACCCCGGCGTCGTGACGGCCACGGCCCTTCGACGGTTCGGCGTCGTGGCGGCGATCGCGCTGTGCCTGGCCGCCGCACCGGTCGGCGCCCAGACGATCGAGGACGTGCTCGCCACGGTCGAGGTCGACTCCCCCGAGCTGCGACTCATCACCTCCGAGCTCGACGCCACCCAGAGCCGGGTCGCCGAGGCCACGGTCATCGCGGCGGAGGCCGAGCTCGACCTCGTCGAGCTCGACTTCGCCGAGGACCAGATCCGTGCGTCGGTGCCCGGCGCCGCCCGAGCCGTCGACCGCGCCCGCACCCAGGAGGCGGCCGTGCGCGACGAGCTGGCCGAGTTGGCCGTGCTCGCCTATGTCGCCGCGCCGCCCGACGAGCGCCTCGCCGCCGTGCTGACCCAGACCGAGCGGATCATCGACCGCGAGCGGGCCGACACCCTGTTCGACGTGGTCACGGGGGGCCGGGAGGCACAGCTCGCCCGCCAGTCGTCGACCCGGCGCGATGCCGAGTTCGCCCTCACCACCGCGCTCGACGACCTCGACGAGCTCGGTCAGCGGATCGTCGACACCGAGGCGCTGCTGCAGCTGGCGACCACCACCGTCGCCCAGGGCGAGGCCGCCATCCCCGTGCTGCGCGACCAGCTCGCCCAGGCCCGCCGGATCGCTCCGGTGGTGGGCACCGACCTGCCGCTCGTGGTCTTCGAGGCCTACCTGCGCGGCGCCCGCAACGCCGCGGCGGACCATCCCGGCTGCAACATCACGTGGCCGCTCCTCGCCGGGATCGGACGGGTCGAGTCGCGCCACGGCACCTTCGGCGGCAACCAGGTCCTCCCCGATGGCTCGATCACCGGCGAGATCATCGGCATCCCGCTCAACGGCGAGAACAACACCAGGTTGATCGAGGACAGCGACGGCGGTTCGCTCGATGGCGACACCGAGTTCGATCGTGCGGTCGGTCCGATGCAGTTCATCCCGACCACGTGGGCGGCGTGGGCCCGCGACGGCAACGGCGACGGGATCGCCGACCCCCACCACCTGTTCGACGCGAGCCGCGCCGCCGCGTCCTACCTCTGCCGCGCCGGCGACCTCAGCGACCCGATCCAGAAGTCGGCGGCGATCCTCTCGTACAACCGCTCGGAGTCCTACCGGGACACCGTGCTCGGCTACGAGGCCGCCTACGGCCAGGTCCCCGAGCGCTGACGTCGCCGGCCGCCTCCTATCGTGAGCGCTCCGATCGAAGTGGCGCACGGGGGCCGTGACATGGGCGAGGGACATCCGAACGTCGAGCGCGTCGCCGAGGCCGCACGGCGGCTCGGGTTGGGGATCGAGGTCGTCGAGTACCCCGATGGCACCCGGACCGCCGAGGAGGCCGCCGCGGCGGTGGGCTGCGACGTGGCCCAGATCGTGAAGTCGCTGGTGTTCGTGCTCGACGACGCACCCTGCCTGGCCCTCGTCGCCGGCGACCGCCGTCTCGACACCGCGCGGCTCGCGACGGCGCTAGGAGGGGCGAGCGTGGGCCGGGCGGACGCCGACGCCGTCCGGGCCGCCACCGGCTTCCCGATCGGGGGTGTCCCGCCGATCGCCCACGCCACGGAACTGCCCGTGGCGCTCGACCGGTCACTCCTCGACCACGAGGTGGTCTGGGCGGCGGCCGGCACCCCTCGTCACGTCTTCGCCGTGGCCCCCCGGGCGCTCTTCGACGCCGTCGGCGGCACGATCGCCGACCTGGGCGAGCCCACCTGAGGCGTCACAGCGTGGCGTCGAACCAGTCGACGACCACCTGCAGCACCCGGTCGGCGTGCTCGCGACCCGAGATCAGGTGATCCGAGCCCACCAGCGGCATGAAGCCCTTGGGCTGCTCGGCCCGCCGCCAGATGGCCTCGCCCTCGGTCACGGGGACGACCTCGTCGTCGACCGGGTGGATCACGAGGAGGGGTCGCCCGAGGTCGGCCGCCGCCGCACCGGCGTCGTGCTCCTCCAGATCGGCGAGGAACGACTTGGTGATCGGGAACGGCCGCCCGCCGATGGCCACCTCGACACAGGCCTCGTCGCTGGCCTGCGCCGCCGTCAGCAGGTGCTTCACGTGTGCGGGATCCGACGGTGCGGCGAGGGTCACGATGGACCGAGCGGTCTTGACCTTCCGCGCTGCGAGCAGCGTCGCCGCGCCGCCGAGGCTGTGGCCGAGCATCCCGCACGGTCCGAACCCTCGCTCGATCAACGTGGTCGCGGCCCGGACGAGATCTCGCACGTCGGTCCCCACCGTGCTCGCCTCGAACGACCCACCGCTCTCGCCCAGCCCGGTGAAGTCGTAGCGGAACGCGGCGTAGCCGGCCTCGGCCAGCCCTCTGGCCAGCCGGGTCATCGTGTGGAGGTCCTTGGAGCAGGTGAAGCAGTGGGCGAGCAGCACGCTGCCCCTCGCCCGCTCGTCGGGCCGGTGCAGCACCCCGCTGAGCTGGTTGCCGAGGACTCCGGTGAACGACAGCGGCTCGGTGGTGGGCATGGGATCGATCGTAGGACCGGCGGGCGCGCACGGGCGCGTCGGCGTGCGACCATCTGGTTCGGCCCCTGATGATCGAGGTGCACCTGCGATGACGAGCTCCCCGCAGCTCATCGATCCACCCGACTGGAACGTCGACGTCGTCACGAGCGACGGCGGCGCCGTCCACCTCCGCCCGATCCGACCCGACGACGGCCCACGGCTGCTGGCGCTGAACGAGCGGATCTCCGATCGCACCGCCTACCTGCGGTTCTTCTCCTACCGCCGCAACATCAGCGACAAGGAGCTCGAGCGCCTCGTCACCGTCGACTACGTCGACCGGCTGGCGCTGGTGGCGATGCTCGCCGACGAGATCATCGCCGTCGGCCGCTACGACCGGACCGGCGACGACGAGGCCGAGGTGGCGTTCCTCGTCGAGGACGCCCACCAGCACCGCGGCCTCGGCACGCTGCTGCTCGAGCATCTCGCCGTCCTCGGCCGGCGCAACGGCATCGACCGCTTCAACGCCATCACCCTGGCCGAGAACCGCAAGATGCTCGGTGTCTTCCGGGCCGCCGGGTTCCGCACCACCCGGACCTTCGAGGACGGGATGTACCGGGTCGAGTTCCCGATCGACCACATCGATCCCGAACCGCTCTTCCGACGCGAGCAGCAGGCCGACGTCGCCTCGATCACCCGCATCCTCCGGCCCCACGGCGTCGCCGTCATCGGCGCGTCACGGTCGGGGCACGGGCACGGGAACCGGATCCTGCACCAGCTGCGGGCCGGCCCGTTCTCCGGCTCGGTCGCGATCGTCCACCCGGAGGCCGACGAGATCGCCGGGCTCCCCGCCGTCGCCTCGATCGCGGAGGTGCCCTTCGACGTCGACCTGGCGATCGTCGCGGTCGGAGCGGAGCAGGTCCCCGACATCGTCACCGAGTGCGGCGCGGCGGGCGTCGGCAGCCTGTGCGTCATCACCTCCGGTTTCGCGGAGGACGGTGTCGCAGGCGAGGAGCAGATCCGTCAGCTCGCCTCCCTCGCGCACCGCCACGGCATGCGTCTCGTCGGGCCGAACTCCCTGGGCGTCCTCAACACCGACGTGACGGTGGCGCTGCTGGCCACCTTCGCCGACGTCGTCCCGAGTCCGGGGCCGTTCGGGTTGCTGTCGCAGTCCGGGATGCTCGCGGTGGCCGCGCTCGAGCGGGCGGCGGAGATCGGGCTCGGCATCTCGTCCTTCGTGTCCGTCGGTGACAAGGCCGACGTGTCGGGCAACGACCTCCTCCAGTACTGGGAACAGGACCCGCGGACCCGGGTCATCGGGTTGTACCTCGAGTCGTTCGGCAACCCGGTGAAGTTCTCGCGCCTCGCCCGCCGGGTCGGGCGGTCCAAGCCCATCATCACCGTCAAGAGCGGCCGGAGCCTCCGGCCCGACCCGCTGACGGAGGAGGCCATCGACGCGCTGTTCCGCCAGACCGGCGTCGTGCGGGTCGACACGATCGAGGAGCTCCTCGACACGGCCAAGGTGCTCGCCGACTGCCCGCTCCCGCTCGGGCCACGGGTGCAGGTCGTGGGCAACGTCGGTGGTGCGGCGCTCCTGTGCGCCGACGCGTGTCGTGCCGGAGGCCTCGAGCTGGCCCAGCCCTCCGACGAGACGATGACCGCGGTCGCCGCGGCCGGAGCGGTGCTGGGCCCGCCCGGTCAGCCGATCGAGCTGCCGGTCGCCTCCGACGGCGCCGCGTGGTCGTCGGTGCTGAGCAGCGTGCTCGACGACGATGACGTCGACGCCGTCATCGCGACCCACCACGCGGTGCTCGCCACGGACGCCACCGAGGTCGCCGACGCGCTGGTCGAGGCCGCATCGCTCGCCGACGGCAAGCCGATCCTCGCCTCGATCCTCGAGGGAGCGGTCGATCGCCGCACCTTGCGCACCGAGGACGGACAGGTCCAGATCCCCGTGTTCCCGTTCCCCGAGGCCCCGGCGAAGGCGCTCGCCCGGGCACACCGGTACGCCCAGTGGCGCATGCACCGGTTCGGGGTGGTGCCCGAGCCCGCCGAGGCGCTCGTCGAGCTGGCCGACGAGGCCGTCGACTGGGCGACCGACGCACCGCGGCCGGCGACGCGGGCCGAAGCCGATCGGATCCTCGACGCCGCGGGCATCACGCTGGCCGAGCGCACCCCGGGCGCCCGCTTCGCGTTGCGCCTCGCCATCCGACTGCACCCGTCGTTCGGCCCGATCGTCTCCGCCCGGCTCGAGGAACCGGACACCGGCGTCGCCGGCCGCCCCGGCTACCGACTCGCTCCGCTGTCCGACGAGGACGCCACGTCGCTGCTGCGCCACCTCCCCGGCCTCGACGACCTCGACCAACCGGTCGACGCCGCCGACCACGGGCCGCTCGTCGACCTCGTCCTCCGGGTCGGGACGCTCGCTGCCGAGATGACCGCCATCGAGCACGGCACGATCGGACCCGTCCACGTCACACCGTCCGGCTGCCTCGTCCAGCAGGCATCGTTCACGCTGCGGCCCGGCGACGCCGCCCAGGACCTCCCGATCCGGCGACTGTGACGCCGGCCGCTGCCCGGCCACTACCGTCGCAGCGACGCTCCCCCGACCCTCGGACGACGATGGCACACCAGGATCCGGCTCCCTCGCTCGATGTGCTGCGCGAGATCGAGCAGCGCATCCTGTGGCTCGCCGTGCGCATCGTCGACCACGCGAACCGCGAGCGCCCGACGCAGGGCGGGGTGAAGGTCGGCGGCCATCAGGCCTCCTCGGCCTCGATGGTGTCGATCATGACCGCCCTGTGGTTCGGCCACCTCGCGACCGACGACAAGGTGGCGGTCAAGCCACATGCGTCGCCGGTGTTCCACGCCATCAAGTACCTCACCGGCGAGCTCGACGCGAGCTGGCTGACGCGGCTGCGCGAGCTCGGTGGACTCCAGGCCTACCCGTCGCGGACGAAGGACCCCGACGTCGCCGACTACTCCACGGGGTCGGTCGGGCTCGGCGCCGTGGCGCCGCTGTTCGACGCCGCCGTCCACCGCTACCTCCGTGCCCACACCGAGCTCGACACCGACCCTCGCTTCATCGCGCTCCTGGGCGACGCCGAGCTCGACGAGGGCAACGTCTGGGAGGCCATCGCCGATCCGGCGCTCGCCGGGCTGGGCAACGTGATGCTCGTGGTCGATCTCAACCGCCAGAGCCTCGACCGGATCGTGCCCGGCATCCGGGTCCGCCAGCTCGAGGAGTTCTTCCACAACGCGGGCTGGCACGTGGCGCAGGCGAAGTACGGCCGCCGCCTCACCGGCGCCTTCGCCCGGCCCGGTGGCGAGGCGCTGCGCGCCCACATCGACGACATGCCCAACGAGCGGTACCAGTCGACCTTCCGGCTCGCCGGCGTCGAGCTCCGCACCGCCTTCTGCGAGGGTGCGGACGCCGCCGTCGTCGACCTCCTCGACGAGGTGCCCGACGACGCGTTGGCGCCGCTCGTCCACGATCTGGGCGGCCACGACCTCGGCGTCCTCCTCGACACCTACCGGGCGTGCGACGCCGAGCGCGAACGACCGTCTGTCGTGTTCGCCTACACGATCAAGGGCTGGCAGCTCCCCAACCAGGGCGACCCCCTCAACCACGCCGCCCTCCTCAGCGGCGACCAGATCGACGAGCTGCGCACGACCGTGGGGCTGCGCGCCGAGGACGAGTGGGAGCGCTTCGCCGACGACTCGGCCGCCGCCGAGATGTGCCGATCGGTCGGAGGGGAGATCAACAACCCGGCCCCCGAGCCGCGACCCCTGCTCTCGGTGCCGACCGAGCTGGGGGGCGCCGGCGCGAAGCGCACGCAGTCCACCCAGGAGGCCTTCGGCCGCCTGCTCGTCCGGGCCGGCGATCACCCCGAGATCGCGGACCGGCTCGTGACCACGTCACCGGACGTCTCGGTCTCGACGAACCTCGGCGGCTGGATCAACAAGCGCGGGGTCTTCTCTCCCGTGGAGACCCCCGACTACGGCGACGACAGCGCCATGCTCCGCTGGCGGCCGGGCCCGACCGGCCAGCACATCGAGCTCGGCATCTCCGAGATGAACCTGTTCCTGCTCCTCGGGCAGCTCGGCCTCTCGTTCGACCACCACGACGAGCTGCTGCTCCCGATCGGCACCGTGTACGACCCGTTCGTCCTGCGCGGCCTCGATGCGCTCATCTACGGCATCTACAACGCGTCGCGGTTCATCGTGGTGGGGACGCCGTCGGGGGTCACGCTCGCACCGGAGGGCGGCGCCCATCAGTCGACGGTCACCGCCTCGGTCGGCATGGAGCTGCCCGGCATCACGTTCGCCGAGCCGGCCTTCGCTCGCACCCTCGACTGGTACCTGTGCGATGCGCTCGCCGAGCTCTGCCGGCCGGACGGGACCTCCACCTACCTCCGCCTCACCACCCGTCCCGTCGACCAGACGCCGCTCGCCGAGCTCGTCGAGGCGCGCGGCGAGGACGCCGTGCGATCCGACGCGCTCGCCGGTGGCTACGTGCTCCGTGAGCCGCCCCAGGGCCGCCCGGCGGAGGTGCTGCTCGCTGGGAGCGGTGCGGTGGTCCCCGAGCTGCTCGCCGCCGCCGAGCGGCTCGGTGAGGAGGAGCTCCCCGCGGCCGTGGTGGTGCTGTCGAGCGCCGACCGCCTCCACGCGGGCTGGGTCGGGGAGCTGCGCCGTCGGGGCGCAGACCGTCACCACCGGCCGACCACGCCCCACGTCGAGACGCTCCTCGGCGTCGGCGTCGAACGGGCTCCGATCGTGACCGTCCACGACGCCGCATCCCACGCCCTGAGCTGGCTGGGATCGGTCCGCGGCCAGCCCGTCGTGCCGATCGGTGTCGACGAGTTCGGGCAGTCGGGCACGGTGGAGGACCTCTACGGCCTCTTCGGCCTGCTGCCCGACCAGATCGTGAACGCCGCCCTGGTGGCGACCGGCCGCTGACCGGCCTCAGCGCACGACCGAGAAGCGCAGGCCCGCGGCCCGGAACCGGTCGAGCGCGTCGAGACCCAACGCCGCCGCCGGCGTGACGACACCCGCCACGTCGGGCACCGGAGCCGAGGGGTCGGCCAGCGCGAGCGCCGCCTCGCCGACGATCGTCGCGGTCGACTTGTAACCCGGATGGCCGTCGCCGTCGACCTGGACGTCGACGGTGACCCCGTCGGCGGTCGTGGCGCGAGCGTCGAGCCGGTACGACCAACGATCGAGGCTCTCGGGCCGGGGCCCCTCACCCGCGGACGGTCCGAGTCGGCGTCCGAGGTCGGCCATGGCGCGACGCACCGGCGACGGCGCCATCCCGGCCACGGTCATGCCGGCCTGCATCACGGCCATCGACGCGGCCACCGACGGACCGAGCAGCGAGGCGCCGGGTACCGGGACCAGCGAGGAGGCGACGGTCCCCTCGGTGTACCGGAAGTCGGGGGCGTACGTCGGATCTCCCTCTCGGCGGGCGAGCGCCGCGCTGCGATGGACGATCGGCGGGTTGAGCACCGGCGACGGGAACACCGGGGCGAGCCAGTCCCGGGTGCCGGCGTGTCGGCGGGGCACGAACGAGTAGCGGCCCGACGCCCTGCTCCCCGGGGGATCGAGCTCGTAGGGGTCCGCTCTCGCCAGGGCGCCGCGCTCGAAGGCGTCGAGTCCGCTGGTGAACGTCCCGCCCGACACGGCGTCGGAGGCGCTGCGCAGCGACGTCTCGTTGGAGATCGAGACGGCGATGTCGACCGCGGTGACCGCCCGGCCGCTGCGCTCGTACGCGATCGCCGAGGCGTACCGGCACGCGAGGTCGAAGGGCAACGCCTCGAAGCCGCAGGTCGGCACGATCTTCGCACCGCTGACCGCCGCAGGTTCGTCGTAGCGATCGATCATGGAGCGCAGCCAGTCGGTCTCACCGGTCAGATCGAGCTGGTGGGTTCCGGCAGCCGAGCACGCCGCGTAGACGGGCTCGCCGTAGCGGGCGTAGGGGCCGACGAGGTTCACGACGACGCCCGTCGCGGCCACCATCGCCTCGATGCTCGAGGGATCCTCGATGTCGGCGAGCAGCACGCCGTCGGGTCGGGCGTGCACCCTCGCCAGGGCCTCGTCGATCCGCCGGCGATCGCGGCCGGCCACGGCCCAGCTCAGGCCCAGCTCACCGGCGCGGCCCGACACGTAGCGGGCCACCTCGCGGCCGGTCACCCCGGTCGGGCCGAAGACGACGACGTCGTAGCGATCGCTCATGCTCGGACATGCTCGCAGCCCGACGGCGACAGCGGAGAACCGGAGTCCGACGGTGCCGGCCGCGCGGCGCGTTCGCTGGACGGTGGGCGGCGACGGGCTACAGTTCGGTCCTCGGTGTGGCACCGAAGCCGGTGAGATCCCGGCGCTGTCCCGCAACGGTGATGCCTCTCACAGAGGACGAGCCCGGTCGCGTTCCACCTCCGAGCGAACCGTGAACACCCTCGAGGAAGGGGTTGGTTCGGCCGACCGGGCCTGGCACCTGTCGATCGAGCGAGCGTCCCTCGACGACAGGAGGATCCCCATGACATCCCGTTCGATGCTGCGACTGCTCGCCCTGCTGCTCTCGCTCGCCGTCGTCGCAGCCGCATGCGGCGACAGCGACGACGACGGCGAGTCCGAGGCCGACGCGACCACCTCGACGCCGGCGGAGACCACCGAGGCACCGGCCGAGACCGATGCCACCGAGGCGCCCGAGGCCGACGACGGCTTCCCGGTGACGATCACCGACGATGACGGCGAGGTCGCCATCGATGCCCGACCCGAGGCGATCGTGAGCCTGTCGCCCACCTCCACCGAGATGCTCTTCGCCATCGGGGCGGGGCCCCAGGTGGTCGCGGTCGACAGCTTCTCCAACTTCCCCGCCGAGGCGCCGATCACCGATCTCAGCGGCTTCCAGCCCAACGTCGAGGCGATCGTGGCGTTCGAGCCGGACCTCGTCGTGATGTCGGGCGCCGACCCGGACACCCTCGCCGGCCTCGACGCCGTCGGCATCCCGGTGATCATCCACGGCGCCGCGGCGACGCTCGACGACACGTACCGCCAGATCGAGCAGCTCGGGGCGGCGACCGGGCAGCTCGATCTCGCCGTCACCCTGGTGGCGCAGATGCAGACCGACATCGACGAGCTCGCCTCGCAGGCGCCGGCCGACGCCGGGCTCACCTACTTCCACGAGCTCGACGACACGCTGTTCTCGGTGACCTCCTCGACCTTCATCGGCGAGGTCTACTCGCTGGCCGGCCTCTCCAACGTCGCCGACGCCGCCGACCCCGACGGAGCCGCCGGGGGCTTCCCGCAGCTCGACGCCGAGTTCCTGATCGACGCCGACCCCGATCTGATCTTCCTGGCCGACACCAAGTGCTGTGGCCAGAACGCCGAGACCGTCTCGGGCCGGCCGGGCTGGGACGTGCTCACCGCCGTCCAGAACGGCGCCATCATCGAGCTCGACGACGACATCGCCTCCCGGTGGGGCCCGCGGGTGGTCGACTTCCTGCGGATCGTCATCGACGCCACCGCCTCGGTCACGGCGACCGCCGGGTGATCACCGAGGCACCACCAGGGCCGACGAGGGTCGGCGCCGGCTGGATCGCCGGCGGTGTCGCCGCGGTCGTGGGTGCCTCCCTGCTCTCGCTCTCGGTCGGTGCGGTCGACATCGCGCCGGTCGACGTGGCTCGCGAGCTCCTCGACCGGCTCCCCGGGGTCTCGGTCGACTCCGGGCTGAGCGAGGTGCAGGCGGCGATCGTGTGGGAGGTCCGCACGCCGCGGGTCGTGCTCGGCCTGCTCGTCGGGGCGCTGCTCGCGGCATCCGGTGCGGCGTATCAGGGCGTCTTCCGGAACCCGCTCGCCGATCCGTTCCTGCTCGGCATCTCCGCCGGGGCCGGGCTCGGGGCCACGATCGCCATCGTCACCGGCGTCGGCGCCGGGCTCGCCGTCGTCGACCCGCTGCCGCTGTTCGCCTTCATCGGGGCGCTGACGGCGGTGTCGATCGCGGCCTTCCTCGGGACACGCCGCTCCGACGGCGGCTCGCCCGCGACGCTGATCCTCGCCGGCGTCGCCGTCGCCGCCTTCTTCGCCGCCCTGCAGACCTACGTCCAGCAGCGAGATGCGGACTCGCTCCGCCAGGTCTACTCCTGGATCCTCGGTCGGTTGGCGACGCAGGGCTGGGACGAGGTCCTGCTGGTGCTGCCGTACGCCGTCGTCACGCTGACGGTGCTGCTGCTCGCCGTCGGCCTCCTCGACGTGCTCTCGGTGGGCGACGACGAGGCGGCGTCGCTGGGGGTGCGACCCGATCGCATCCGGCTCGTCGTGCTGGTCGCGGCCAGCCTCGCCGCCGCGGCTGCCGTGTCGGTCAGCGGGTTGATCGGCTTCGTCGGCCTGATCGTGCCCCACGCCGTCCGGATGGTCGTCGGGGTCGGCAACCGGATCGTGCTGCCCCTGTCCATCCTGTTCGGCGCCGCCTTCCTCGTGCTCGCCGACCTCCTGGCGCGCACCGTCGAGTCGCCGGCCGAGCTGCCGATCGGCGTGGTGACCGCCTTCTTCGGCGCGCCGTTCTTCCTCGTGATCCTCCGGCACCGCACGGCGGTGATGGCATGACCGACGCCGTCGCCAGGGCCACGCCGTCGACCGCGACCCGGGCCGCCGTCTCCTGCACCGGGCTCGGCGTCCGCCTCGGCGATGCCGCCATCATCTCCGGGCTCGACCTCTCCGTCGCGGCCGGCAGCTGGACCACCATCATCGGGCCCAACGGCGCCGGGAAGTCGACCCTGCTGCGAGCGCTGAGCGGGCTCGTCGACGCCGAGGGCGAGATCTGCATCGATGGCGCCCCCCTCGGTGCGTGGAGCCCACGCCGCAGAGCACGACACCTGGCCACCGTGCCCCAGCACCCGGTCTGGCCGCCGGGGATGGCCGTCATCGACTACGTGCTCCTCGGACGCGCCGCCCACCAGACGTTCCGCGTGTCGGCCTCCGAGCACGACGTCGCGACCGTGCACGCGCTCCTCCAGCGGCTCGACCTCGACGCGCTCGGCGACCGGGCCGTCGACACGCTGTCCGGCGGCGAGCGCCAGCGCACCGCCATCGCACGGGCGCTCGCTCAGGAGGCACCCCTCCTGTTGCTCGACGAACCGTCGAGCGCGCTCGACATCGGACATCAGATCGAGGTGCTGGAGCTCCTCGACGAGCTCCGCCACGAGCGGGGCCTCACCGTGCTGAGCACGCTGCACGACCTCAGCCTCGCCGGTCAGTTCTCCGAGCGGATCGCGCTGCTCGTCGACGGGGCGATCGTCGCCGACGGCGAGCCGGCCGAGGTCCTCACCTCCGACCTCATCGGCCGCCACTACGGCGCCGAGGTCCGCATCCACCACGAGACCGACGGCGCCGTCACCGTCTCGGTCCGCCGACGACGAGAGGGCACCCCATGAGCGAACCCCGGACCGAGGACCCCCGACCGAAGGACCTGCGACGGGCCGACTCCCTCGTGCTGGTCAACACCGGCCACGGCAAGGGCAAGAGCACCGCCGCGTTCGGCGTGATCATGCGGGCCGTCGCCCGCGACTGGCCGGTCGGCGTGGTCCAGTTCCTGAAGTCGGGCAACTGGAACACCGGCGAGGAGAAGGTCGCACGCAACCTCGGCGTCGACTGGTGGGCGATCGGCGAGGGGTTCTCCTGGGACAGCGACGACCTCTCCGAGGACGAGGCCGTCGCGCAGGAGGCGTGGCGGCATGCCCGGCAGCTCTTGTCGACGGGTGAGCACCGGCTCGTCGTGCTCGACGAGATCACCTACCCGATCAACTGGGGATGGATCGACGGCGACGACGTCGTCGCAGCGGTGCGCGAGCGCGACCGCTCGGTGAACGTCGTGCTGACCGGACGGGACGCACCACAACCGCTGCTCGACGTCGCCGACACCGCCACCGAGATGCGCGTCATCAAGCACGCCTACGAGACGGGCATCAGGGCCAAGCGAGGGATCGACTACTGACGTCCGTGGGCACCCGTGCGACCGTCGACCCGGTCCTGATCGATCGCCCGGCCGACTCGGCTCGGCCCTGCCTCGTGTGGCGCTGGGACGAGCCCGTCGAAGCGATCTCGTCGGCGACGCTGGGCGGGGGGCGGAGACGCATCCGCTGGGTCATCGACCTCGAGGTCGACCACACCTACGACCGCCTCGACCCCGGCGCCCACCTCGCCGAGGTCGCTGGAGCGCTCGGGCTCGGCGGGCTCGGCGGGCTCGGCGTCGGCCTGATGACGGCAGCTCCGGTGGCCCGGTGGACCGCCGGCACCGATGGCGGCGCCGTCGTGCACGGGACCGTCGGGGTCACCCGACCGACCTGGGCCGCCGACGACGACGGCGTCCACGGCTCGTGGCGACCCGACACCATCAACCTCGTCGTCCAGTTGCCCGTCCGGCTCTCCGAAGCTGCCATGGTGAACGCCGTGATGACCATCACCGAGGCGAAGGCGCAGGCGCTCGCCGAGCGCGGGGTGCCAGGCACCGGGACGGCCAGCGATGCGGTGTGCGTGGTGTGTCCCGCGGACGGTGCCGAGGAGCCCTTCGCCGGGCCCCGCTCACCCTGGGGCGCCCGCCTGGCCAGGGCGGCGCACCACTGCGTGCTCGCCGGGCTGGGGGCGCCGTGATCACCCTCGTGCTGGGCGGAGCGAGCTCCGGCAAGTCGGCGGTCGCCGAACGGCTCGCCGCCGAGGCCGGCGACCACGTGACCTACCTGGCCACGGCGTTGCTCGACCCCTCCGACGCCGATCACGCCGCCCGCATCGAACGGCACCGCGCCCGGCGCCCGGCCAGCTGGACGGAACGCGAGGTGGGCGCCGAGCTCCCGGCCGAGCTCGGCGCGACGAGCGGACCGGTCCTGGTCGACTCGCTCGGGACCTGGATCACGGCGCACCCGGACCTCGACCCCGACATCGAGGTGCTGCTGGCAGCGCTGCGATCGCGCACCGACCCCACCGTCCTCGTCAGCGAGGAGGTGGGCATGTCCGTGCACCCACCGACCGAGCTCGGCCGTCGGTTCCAGGAGGTGCTCGGCGCCGTCAACCTCGCCCTCTCGGAGGCGGCCGACCGGGCGGTCCTGGTCGTCGCCGGCCGAGCGGTGCAGCTGCCCCCCGTCGGCGAGCTGTGATCGGCGCCCTCAGCTTCCTCACCGTCCTCGGGGCGGCCCGGACACCCGACGAGCGCACGTTCCGGTGGTTCCCGGTCGTCGGGGCGCTCATCGGCGGGCTCCTGGGTGCCGTCTGGTGGGGTCTCTCCGAGATCACCTCCCCTGGCGTCGCCGCTGCGGTCGTGATCGCCGTCGATCTGGCGCTGACCGGCCTGCTCCACGTCGACGGCCTCGCCGACAGCGCCGACGGCCTCCTCCCCCACCTCGACCGCGAGCGACGTCTCGAGGTCATGCGCGCTCCCGACGTCGGTGCCTTCGCCCTGGCGGTCGTCCCCGCCGTGTTGTTGCTGCGATGGACGGCCCTCGCCTCGCAACCGGTCGAGCCGCTCGTGCTCGTCGGCGTGTGGTCGATGAGCCGAACGATCGCCGCGGTCGTCCCCGCCGCGGTGCCCTACGCACGCGCCGACGGCCTCGCCGCGCCGTTCCTCGCCGGTGCCCACCCTCGGGTGGCGCTCGGCCTCGTCCCCGCCACGGCCGTGCTGGTGGTCGTCGATCCGTTGATCGGCTCGCTCGCTGCCATCGGTGCCGTGGCGACGGCGCTCGCCGTCGTCGCGCTCGCCCGACGCCGGCTCGGCGGGTTCACCGGCGACGTGCTGGGCGCGGTGATCGTGCTCGTCGAGACCGTCGGCCTGCTGGTCTTCGCCCTGGAGCTCTCGTGAGCGGGCTGACCTCGCGCGCGGCGGGGACGGCGCTCGGCCTCGCCGCCGCGCGCTTCCTCGGCGAACCGCCGTCGGGCTGGCATCCGGTGGCCCGGTACGGCTCGTTGATGACGGCGCTCGAAGGCCGGCTCTGGCGCGACGACCGCCGGGCCGGTGCCGCCTACGCAGCGGTCGGCGTGACCGTCGGGATGGTCGCCGGTCGACTGATCGGGTCGACGGCCACGGTCGTCGAGGTGGCAGCCGCCGGCCGGGAGCTGCGGCGCGTCGCCACCGACGTCGGTGCCCGGCTCGACGCCGGCGATCTCGACGAGGCGCGGCGTCGCCTCCCCGCCCTCGTCGGCCGGGATCCCTCCGGGCTCGACGAGTCGGGCATCGCCGCTGCCGTGATCGAGTCCGTGGCAGAGAACAGCGTCGATGCCGTCGTCGGCACGATCGTGTGGGGCGTGGTCGCCGGGGCACCCGGAGCCGCCGCCCACCGTGCGATCAACACCATGGACGCGATGGTCGGCCACCGCTCCGAGCGGTACCGACGCTTCGGCACCGCGGCCGCTCGGCTCGACGACGCGGCCAACTGGGTACCGGCACGGCTCTTCGCCGTCGCCCTCGTCGCAGCCCGTCCCGAACGAGCCCGTGCGATCGCCGATGCGGTGCGCTCCGACGCCGGCCGTCACCCGTCACCCAATGCCGGGGTCGCCGAGGCGGCGATGGCGGGAGCGCTCGGCGTCCGCCTCGGCGGTCCATTGCGCTACGGCGATCGCGAGGAGGTGCGCCCCGCTCTGGGCACCGGTCCACGTCCCTCCGCTGACGACGTCGCCGAGGCGATCGAGCTCGTCGATCGCGTCGAGCAGCTCCTCCTCGCCGCCCTCGTCGCCGTCGCGGCCGTCGGCGCCCTGTCCCAGAGGCGGCGATGAGCCTCGCCCCGCCGGGCCCGCACGGTGGCGACGCCTGGCGGTTGGCCGAGGCCCTCGGCGTCGGGGTCGATCGCGTGCTGGACCTCTCGGCGAGCCTCAACCCCGTCGCACCCGCGGTGGGCCCCGTGGTGGGGCGTCACCTCGACGCGCTGGGTCGCTACCCCTCCGACGACCGCGCCACCGAGGCGCTCGCCGAGGCGCTGGGGGTCGCGCCGAGCCGGCTCGTCCTCACCAACGGCGGGGCCGAGGCGATCGCGCTCGTCGCCCAGCTGATGCCCGAGGGCTGGGTCGACGAGCCGGACTTCTCGCTCTACGCCCGGCACCTCCGCACCCTGCGGCGCGGCGCACCGACGTGGCGCTCCGATCCCCACAACCCGACCGGGCGACTGGCGGCGGCCGATGAGGTCGCCGAGGTGCGCGACGAGGCCTTCTACCCGCTGGCGACCGGGTGGTGGACCCGGGGCGACCGCGACGCGATCGTCGTGGGCTCGCTGACCAAGGTGTTCGCCTGCCCGGGCCTCCGCCTCGGCTACGCGCTGGCCCCGGACGACCGGCTCGCACACCGGCTCCGGGGCGTTCGGCCCCGGTGGTCGGTCAACGGCCTGGCCGCCGCAGCGCTCCCCGACCTGCTCGCGACCGCCGATCTCAGCGCCTGGAGCGCGGCGATCGCCGCAGGCCGTCGACAGCTCGTCGACCTGCTTGCTCAGCACGGCCTCCGCGCCGAGCCGAGCGCCGCGAACTACCTCTGGGTTCCCGAGGCCGCCGGACTCCGGGAGCGCCTCCTCCCCCACGCGATCCTCGTCCGATCCGGCGTCGGCTTCGGCGCCCCCGACGCCGTCCGCATCGCCGTCCCCGACGACGACGGCCTCGCCCGACTCAGCGACGCACTGGAGCAGACCCGACCGTGACCACCTTCGATGCCGCGGCCGCGGCGGTGCCCGGCCCCGACCACGACGCCGCTGCGGCGGCGCGAGCCCGCTGGGACACCCGAGTGAAACCGCCCGGGTCGCTCGGAGGCGTGGAGGACCTCGCCGTCCGCCTGGCATCGATCAGTGGCACCTGCCCGCCGCCGGCGATCGAGGCACCGGTGGTGCTCGTGTTCGCCGCCGATCACGGGGTCGTCGCCGAGGGCGTCACCGCGTGGCCGTCCGCCATCACCCGCCTCATGGCGGCCACCGTGTCGAGCGGTGGCGCCGCCATCAACGCGTTCGCCCGGACCGTCGGCGCCGAGGTGCGACTCGTCGACGTCGGGATGTTGCCCGGCGAGCCGGCTGCCATCCCCGGGCTGCTCGATCGACGGGTCGCCGAGGGCACCGCCAACCTCGCGGCGGAGCCGGCGATGACGGTCCCGCAGCTCCGGTCGGCGCTCGACGCCGGGGCGGCCGAGGCGAGCGCAGCGATCGACGAGGGCGTCGACTGCCTCATCGGCGGCGAGCTCGGCATCGGCAACACGACCGCCGCCGCCACGACGATCGCAGCGCTCGTCCCCATCGGCGAACGACCGATCGCAGGGCGCGGCGCCGGGCTCGCCGCGGCGGACCTCCCCCACAAGGAGCGTGTGGTGCGAGCGGCGGCCGAGCGGGCGCGCGCGATCCCCGACCCGATCGAGCGGTTCGCCGCCGTCGGCGGCCTCGAGATCGCCGCGCTGGCCGGCAGCTACGTCGCGGCCGCCGCCCGTCGCTGCCCCGTGGTGGTGGACGGCGTGATCGGCGCCGCGGCGCTCGTGGCCGCCGACGCGCTGGTGCCCGGCACCGCCGCCGGGTGCATCGCCGGACATCGCTCGGCCGAGCCGGCGGCGTCGATCGCGCTCGCCCACCTCGGCCTCGAACCGGTCATCGATCTCGGGCTCCGGCTCGGCGAGGGCACGGGTGCCGCCCTCGCCGTGCCGGTGCTCCGCGCCGCCGTCGCGGCGCTCACCGACATGGACGAGCTCCCGGACGTCAGCTGACGACCAGCGGCCGAAGCGGCCGCTGGTCCCGGCCTCGCGCGCGCTCCGCTCAGGTCGGGAAGCCCGCGACGGCGCTCACCGGGTTCGCCGGCGGGTTGCCACCGAGGCTGCCGAGGAACTCGAGGTTCGAGAAGTTGAAGATGCCCCCGTCGGCCGCGACCATCAGGTAGCCGTCGCCGAAGGCCACCGCGCCGACCATCGGCGCGTTGAGCGGCTGGCCGCCCATCGACCCCTCGAAGGGGGCGGCGAAGGCGAAGATGCCACCGTCGTCGGCGACGAGCCAGTAGCCCTCGCCGTCGGGGTCGGTGGCCACACCGACGACCGGTCCGTTGAGCGGGATCCCGCCCATCGACCCCTCGAAGGTCGCGTCACCGATGGCGAACACCCCGCCGTCCGCGGCGACCATGTAGGCGCCCTGGCCGGATGGCGTCGCCGCCGAGTCGACGATCAGCCCCTGCAGCGAGCCGCTGACGCCCAGGTCGACGAGATCCTCGAGATCTGCGGCCACCCCGAATTGGATCGCCCGACCCCGATCGGTGAACACCCAGTAGCCGGAACCGTCGGGCAGCACCGACAACGACGCCACCTGCTCGCCCGGATCGAGCGTGCCGAGATCGACGTCTCCGTGATGCGTCGCATCGTTGAGGGCGTGCACCACACCGTCGGCGGTGAGCACCCACAGCCCGGCGCCGGTCGGCGTCGAGGCGACGGCGACGACCTGCCCGGTGACGACGCCGGGGTCATCCGCGTCGCCGAAGCCGTAGATCTCGCCACCGGCGTCACCCATCCAGTAGCCGACCTCGGCCTCACCGACCGGCGGCACCGGCGGCTCCGGGTCGTCCGGGTCCGGCGGGAGGGTGGTCGGGGGCGGCGGCGCCTCGGTCACGGTGACCGTCGCGGTGTCCGAGACCGGTCCGTTCTCGGCGTCGCTCACCTCGATCGCCACCTCGTAGGTGCCCGGAGCGTCGAAGGTCACCGACGCCCGCTCGACGGTCGGATCGGCGAAGGTCGCGCCGGCACCGGACCACGACACCTCGACGTCGCTGTCGCCGTCGTCGTCGATGACGGGCACGAGGAAGATCGGCACGCCGACGCCGGCCTGGTACGGCTCGCCGGCGTCGACGGTGGGCGCCAGGTCGGGGTCGCGCCGGATCACGAACATCGGGCCGGGGTGCTCGAGGAAGACGCCGAACCCGCTCACGTGCTCGTAGCAGATGACGTTGGTGCCCTCCTCGACCCGGTCGGTGATGTCCATGACGAACGTCAACCAGTGGTTCGACGGCACCCGCTCGCTCGGTCCGTTGCCGCAGCGGTCGTCGTTGCTCGGGGTGCTCGGGTTGATGTGCACCTCCGGCCGGTCCCAGAAGTTGTGGAGGAGGTGAGCCGACACCATGTCGGTGAGGTCGACGCCGGTGATGTCGCGCGTCCGCGCGTCAGGGCGCGTCCGCGGATCGTCTCCCGACGCGTGGTGCAGGACCGCGTCGCCAAAGTTGTCGTCGATGAAGTACTCCACCGAGAAGTCGTCACGGGCGACGGTGACCTCGGCGGTCGCGCCACCGAGCGCATCGACGACCCAGAAGCCATCGCTCGCCTCGTTGAGCGCCCGGACCTTGAAGCGCAGCGGCGAGCCATCCGGCACGAACGAGGTGTCGAACTCGATGGTGTACGTGCTGCCGCTCTTGTCACCACGGCTGTCGTCGCGGATGTGGCCACCGATGACCACGGCGCCGTTCGAGTGGACCGTGCCGATGTGGCCGATCGTGCCGTAGTCGTCGATCGGCTCCAGTCCCTCGCTGGCCTTCGGACGCCCGCCCGGGTGCCAGTTGTTGCGGGTGAAGGACTGCCAGTCGAGCCGGTTGCCGTCGTTGTCGCGGTCGAACCCGTCGTAGTACGCGATGAACTCCACCGCATCGGCGCCGGAGACGTTCGCGGAGAGCGTGATCGTCTCGTCAGCGCCCATCGTCAGGACGCCGTCGACCGGAGCCGGGGACACCGAGGTGATGCCCGAGCCGCTCGGGTACGGACCGTTGGCGTCGTAGACGCGCACGGCCGCGTCGTGCAGGTGGTACGCCGACGCGGACAGGAGCGTGAGCTCGTTGCCTCCCTGCTGGAGGTCGTCGAGCTCGATGTCGACGAGGACCGGCGTCCGGCTCCAGTCGTCGCCGTCGTCCGCGACGTAGCGGGTGCCGTTGATCCGGAAGTCGGCGTTGCCGGCCTCACGGGCCCGCCACAGGTCGAGGAACACCTCGGCGCGGGTGACGCCGTTGAGGGACGGCAGGTCGAAGTCCATCGGGTCGTAGTCGACGCACTGCTTGGTCGGCTCGGCGAACCACCGCTGGCCGGTGTACGTGCACTCGAACACGGGCTCGGGCGGCGGCTCACCTTCGGGCGGCGGCGGCTGCTCCACCTCCTCGAGCTTGTGGATGCCGCGGAACTGGTTGTGGTCGATCCACACCTCGCGGTACCGGGTCTCGGTGTCCTCTGGGTGGACGGCTGCGTCGGCGGTGCCGGTCCCGCCGGGGGCGATCAGGGTCAGTGCCGTGGCGATCAGCGCCACCACGACGAAGGCGACCGCTCCGCGGGGGGCGGCGCGGCGGACGCGCAAGCTCAAGATCTGCTCCTCGTGTCGTCCCCGGCGAGCGCCGGGTCCCGCCCCGGAGTTTCTCCAGGTCCGGTGGGGGTCGTGCCAGGATCTTGCCACTTCATGCGGTGCCCGAACGCTCCTCGCGGTCGCCTCGGCCTACGCCGGGAACCCGGCCACGGCGGTGACCGCCGTCGACGGCGGGTTGCCGCCGAGGCTGCCGAGGAAGTCCTGGTCGGAGAAGTTGAACAGGCCGCCGTCGGCGGCGACGAGCAGGTACCCGTCGCCGAAGGCCACCGCGCCGACGACCGGCGCGTTGAGCGGCTGACCACCCATCGAACCCAGGAAGGCCGCCGCGAAGGCGAAGATCCCGCCGTCACCGGCCACGAGCCAGTAGCCCTCGCCGTCCGGGTCGACGGCGATGCCCGTCACCGCGGCGTTGAGCGCCACTCCGCCCATCGAGCCCTCGAAGGTGGCGGAGCCGATGGCGAACACGCCTCCGTCCGCGGCGACGAGATAGGCGCCGAGGCCGTCGGGCGTCGCCGCCGAGTCGACGATCGGACCGAGCAGCGAGCCGCTCACCCCGAGGTCGACCAGATCCTCCAGATCGGCGGCTGCGCCGAAGGGGATGGCCCGCCCCCGGTCGGTGAACACCCAGTAGCCGGATCCGTCCGGCAGGACCGACAACGCGGCCACGAGCTCGCCCGGGTTCAGCGTCCCGAGATCGACGTCGCCGTGGTGCTGAGCGTCGCCGCGGATGTGGACGACACCGTCGTCGGTCAGCACCCACGGGCCGCGGCCGTCCGGCGTCGTGGCGAGGGTGACGATCGAGTGGTCCACCGCGTCGGACGCCCGGGCATCGCCGAAGTCGTAGATGGTGCCGTCACCGTCGCCGAGCCAGTAGCCCACGTCCTCGGTGCCGACGGGCGGCGGCGGACTCGTCGGCTCGTCGGTCCCGGTCACCGTCACCGTGAGGTCGTCGGTCACCGGATCGTTGACGCCGTCGTCGGCGGTGAGGCGCAGCACGTAGGTGCCCGTGAGCGAGAAGGTCGCCGTCGTCGAGGCCGAGGAGGCATCGGCGAAGGTCGTCGCCCCCGGACCGCTCACCTGGGTCCAGGTCGTCGTGGCGGCACCGTCGTCGACGACGGTGCCGGCGAGCGACGCAGCGGCCGGGCGCTCGACGGTGAGGTCCTCACCGGCGTCGACGGTGGGCGGCAGGTCGGGGGGCGGAGCGTCGAAGACCTCCACGGTGACCGTGTCGGCCGCGGGCGGGTTCACGCCGTCGTCGGCGGTCACGGTGAGCTCGTAGGTGCCGGCCGTGGTGAAGGTCGCCGTGGTGGCCGACACCTCGTCGTCGACGAAGCCGACCGATGCGTCGTCGGCCGTCCACCGGACGCTCACCGGACCGTCGTCGGTCACGGATCCGTCGACCGCCAGGCCGTCGGGCAGCACGACGAAGGTGTCCGCCCCGGCGTCGACCGTCGGTGCGGCGTCGACGGTGACGGTCGCCTCGTCGACGACCGCGACGAATGTGCCGTCGTCGGCGGTCAGGGCGAGCACGTACTCCCCCGGCGCCGGGAAGGTCACGTCGGTCGTCGGGTCGGAGGCGTCGGTGAAGGCGGCCACGCCGGGCCCCGACACCGTCGACCACTCGCTGGTGGCGCCGCCCGGGTCGTCGACCGAGCCGTCGAGGGTGAGCGTGCCGGCCTCGGCGATCGCGTAGGGGCCACCGGCGTCGACGTCGGGCGGACCGTCGACGGTGACGGTCGCCCGATCGGTCACCGGGTCGTTCGTGCCGTCGTCGGCGGTGAGCTCGATGACGTACTCGCCGGGCTGACCGAAGGTGGCCGTCGTCGTGGCATCCCGATCGTCGTCGAAGCTGACCGTGCCCGGGCCGTCGGCCTTGCGCCAGCGCACCGTGACGGGCTCGGTGTCGACGGCCTCACCGACGACGGCGATGTCGACGCCGACCAGACCGCTGTAGGGGCCACCGGCCGAGACGGCGGGCGGGGTGTTGCCGACCGTGCCGGTCGTGCGGCGCATGACGAACATCGGGCCCGGGTTCTCGATGAACTGGCCGAAGCCGCCGGTCCACTCATAGCAGACGACGTTGTTGCCCTGGCGCACGAGGCCGGTCACGTCCCGGTCGTCGGTCTCCCAGTCCTCGTCGACGCGACCGGCCTCGCCGCCGGTGCCGCAGTCGTCGTCGCTCGGGTTGGACGGGTTGATCGAGATCCGGGGGCGCTCCCAGTAGTTGCCGATCATCGTGGCCGAGATCAGGTCGCTGGTGTCGAGCGACAGGGTGCGGGTGATCGCGTCGGGCCGGGTCCGCTCGTCGCCGCCCGAGGCGTGGTGGAGGACGGCGTCGCGGAAGTCCGGGTCGAGCGAGTACTCGACGAACTCGCCGCTCGCCCGCGCCAGGGTGGTCGTGCCCGTCGGGCCGCCGAGCGCGTCGACGACCCAGAACCCGTCGTTGCTCGCCTCGTTGAGCGCCCGGACCTTGAAACGGATCGGTGAGCCGTTCGGGATCAGCGAGGTGTCGAACTCGATCGTGTAGGTGTTGCCGCTCACACCACCGCGGCTGTTGGCGATGTCGGTGCCGCCGATCACGACGGTGCCGTCGGAGTGGACGGTGCCCACGTGGCCGATGGTGCCGTAGCCGGCCACCGGCGCCCTGGCGTCCTTGCGGGTCCCACCCGGGTGCCAGTTGTTGCGGGTGAACGACTGCCAATCGACCCGCTGACCGTCGTTGTCCCGGTCGTAGCCGTCGTAGAAGGCGATGAACTCGACCGCGTCGGCGCCGGACACGTTGGCGGTGAGCGTGATCGTCTCGTCGGCGCCGACGGTGAGCACGCCGTTGCGGGGCGCCGGCGACACCGAGGTGATGCCCGACCCGCTCGGGTACGCGCCGTTGGCCTCGTAGAGGCGGATCGCGGCGTCGTGGAGGTGGTACGCCGAGGTCTCCTCGAGGATCAGCTCGTTCGCGCCGGTCTGGAGGTCACCGACGTCGATGGACCGCAGCGCCGGCGTCCGGCTCCAGTTCTGGCCGGCACCGGCGTTGCGGGTGCCGGAGTCGTTGACCCGGAACTTCACGTTGGACGGGCTCCGCCCCCGCCAGATGTCGAAGAAGATCTCCGCGCCGGTCACGCCGGCCAGCGAGTCGATGTCGAAGCCCAGCGGGTAGTCGCCGCAGCCCCGGAGCGGCTCGGCGAACCAGCGCCGGCTCTCGAAGCCGCACTCGACGCCGCCGATCCCGCCGAACTCGTCGTGGTCGATCCAGATCTCCCGGTAGCGCGTCGCCGAGCCGGCGTCGTGCACGGCGGCATCGGCGGATGGGCTGCTCACGTGCTGGACGAGCGCGACCGACGAGCCGAGCAGCCCGAAGACGGCGAGGAACCCGATCCCCTTGGCCATCCAACGACGTCCGCGCACCACCACCGCCACTCCCTCGGGCTCGCTCCGGCGCGACGCCGGATCTGAAGTGGTCAGCCTCCCACCCACCGTGGCCGTTGACCATCAAAGTGAGCACAACACTCTGCGTGGTGGGGTGCTCCGTCCTGAACCGGCCGTGATGGGGTCGACAGCCGCCCTCAGCGGCGCCCGGCCGACTGCAGCAGACGCGGCGTGACCAGCCAGCGAAGCTCCCCCGACCCTCGGGCGATGCCCTCCCAGCGACCGACGTCGAGGTCGAGGCGCGCCAGGGCGGCGGTCGGGAACCGGACCCGCTGCCGCCCACACAGCGTGCCGATCGCCTGGCTCATCGTCGGTTCGTGACCCACGACCACCACACGTTCGGCCGCTCCGGCCCGGCCGGCGACGACATCGAGCAGCTCGGTGGCGGTCGCCCCGTACAGTTCCGGCACCTCGACGATCTCCCCGCGCCACCGGCCCGCCGACGCGGCCAGGGCGGCGGTCGTCGCAGCCCGGACGGCGTTCGAGGTCAGCACCCGGTCGGGCGCCTCCCCGACGTCGGTCAGGAACCGCCCCATCAGCTCGGCGGCGCGCTCACCCCGACGCGCCAGTGGACGCTCGCGGTCGGGCAGGTCCTCGTCCCACGACGACTTGCCGTGGCGGAGCAGGTAGAGCTGCCGGTGCGCCATCAGTCGTCGTCCTCGTCGTCGTCCTCGTCGTCGTCCTCGTCGTCCTCGCGCTCGTCGGCGAGCTCCTTCAGCGCATCGACGAACGCGATGCCGACCTCGGGATCGATGCGATCGCGGTCCAGCCACCGCTCGATGTCGGCGACGACGCCGTACAGCTTGCGGCTGTCGAAGTCCTCCCAGCCGTCGAGCTTGTCGAGCAGGACGCGACCCCGCTGGCCGACGGCCGCCGGGTCGTCCTCGACCAGCTCGATGAGCTCGTCGAGCTCGGTCGGCGGCGCCGGCGGCTCGGTCGTCGTCGGCACCGTGGTAGTCGTGCTGGTCGTGGTCGTGGTCGTCGACGTCGTGGTGGTCGTGGCGGCGGTCGTCGAGGTCGTCGGAGCGATGCTCGTCGTCGGCGGGAGGGTCGCAGCGGCCGCCAGCGCGACGTCACCGTCGCCGTCGTCGAGCATCGCCGCAGCGAGCCCGAAGCCGGCCGCGGCAGCGATGGCCACCGCCAGCGCACCGACCATCGGGCCGCGCCACCGCCGGCGCCGCGTCGTCGGCACCGCAGCGCCCTGGACCAGCGTCGGTTCGTCGACGACGCTCCCACCGACCATCGGTGCCGTCGGCTCGTCGACACGGCTCGGCTCGACGGCGGGCAGCGCCGTGGTGTCGCGATGCGCCGGCAGGTCGTCGAGCGCCACGAGCATCGCGGTGCGCATCGACACCGCATCGGGCCGCCGCGCGCCGGGCTCCTTGGCGAGGCCGCGGTGGATCTCCTCGGCGAGCGCGACGGGGACCTCCGGCCGGAGGTCGCGCACGGGGGTCGCCTCGTGGGTGAGATGGGCCAACGCCGCGGCGCTCCCCCCTGCGGCCGGGTACGGCGACGAGCCGGTCGCGGCCTCGTAGAGGACGACTGCGAGGGCGTAGAGGTCCGACGCCGGGGTGGCCGGCTCGCCCATCGCCCGCTCGGGGGCCAGGTAGGCGGCCGTGCCGAGCAGGTCACCCGGCCGGGTCAGATCGTCTGGCACGCGATCGACCGGGCGGGCGATCCCGAGATCGGCGAGCTTGACCGTCCCGTCGGCGGTGAGCAGCACGTTGGCCGGCGTCACGTCGCGGTGGAGCAACCCCGCCCCGTGGAGCGCACCGAGGCCGGCCAGGACCTGGACCCCGATGTCGACCACCCGCTCGACCGGCAGCGGGCCCCGGCTGGCCAGGTGCTCGCGCAGGCTGACACCCCGCACGAGCTCCATCACCACGTAGGGAGCGCCGTCCGCGTCGCGACCGGCGTCGAAGACGCCGACGACGTTGGGGTGGTGGATGCGGGCGGCGAGGACCGCCTCGAGCTCGAGCCGGCGGGCGTTGGCGGTGTCGCCGCGCTCGGGGTGCAGCACCTTGACCGCCACGCGTCGCCCGAGGCGCCGATCGGTCGCAGCGTGGACCCGCCCCATCCCGCCCGCGCCGATGAGCTCGTCGAGCTCGTAGCGCTGATCGAGGAGGCGGCGCTCCATGACGGTGGGACCTCGGGTCGGAGTGGGCGGCGACCAGCTTCCTCGACCCCGACGGCCGGCTCAAGGCACCCCGGCGGGCTCGCTCAGCGCCTGGTGACGTCGAGTCGCAGCTCGGCGAGGCCGCGGAGGATGAAGCTCGGCTCGTACTCGAAGGTGTTGCCGGCCGAGAACGCCGGCAGCTCGATGCGCTTGGCCAGCTCCTCGAGCGCCACCTTCGCCTCGAGCCGCGACAGCGGAGCACCGGGGCAGAAGTGCTGGCCCTTGCCGAAGGCGACGTGATCGCGGACGTTCTCGCGGTCGGCGTCGAAGCTCTCGGAGTCCGGGAAGACGTCCTCGTCACGGTTGGCCGAGCCGAACATCACCCACAGTCGCGATCCGGCCGGGATCGCCACGCCCTCCAGCTCGGTGTCGGTGGTGACCGTCCGGAAGAGCCCCTGGTTCGGCGACGACAGCCGGAGCCCTTCCTCGACCACCGCAGGGATCTGGTCGGGGTCGGCGACGATGCGCTCCCACCACTGCGGGTTCTCGATCAGCATCTTGATCGTCTCGTTGAGCAGCTTCGTCGTGGTCTCGTTGCCGGCCACCATCAGCTGCTGGATGATCCCGAAGACCTCCGGGAAGGTGAGCTTGCGGACCTCGTCGGTGTCGGGGTCGTGGAAGTCGCCGTGGGCGACGTCCGAGAGGATGTCGTCCTGGGGCTCGGCGAGGCGGCGCTCGTACTCCGAGAACCAGTACTTCTGCGAGTCGACGATGCCGCGGACGGCCTCGAGTCGCCGCTCGTCGGTGACGTGGGCGCCGAGGGTGGCGACGGCGTCGTCGCTCCATGGCTTGATCCGGTCCACGACCGAGTCGTCCATGTTCAGGGCGTGGTGGATGACCTTGACCGGCAGGGCCACGGCGAAGTCGGCGTGGAAGTCGATCGTCCCGGACTCCGGGAACCGGTCGATGAGGTCGACGGTGATGGCCCGGATCTCGTCCTCGAGCGCGGCGATGCGGCGGGCGGTGAACGCCTTGGAGACCAGCTTGCGGTAGCGGGGCTGGTGGGGCGGATCGATCGTGAGCATGGTGTCGACGCGGGGCCAGCCCTCGGCGGCGATCTCGGCCGCCCGCTTCATGACCTCGGGCGAACCGGCCGTCCCGACGTTCGACATGCGAGACGAGAACGTCGCCGTGTCGAGCAGGACCTGCTTGACCGTCTCGAGCTTGGAGATGAAGTACATCCCCGTCCCGGGATGCAGGTAGACGGGCGCCTGCTCGCGAAGGGCCGCGTAGTGCGGGAACGGGCACTGCTGGACCTCTCGGTCCATCGGGTTGTACGTCTCGAGGTCGATCTCGCCGACGTCGGTCATCGCTACGCCCTCCCCACGGGGTCTCGAAGGAGATCGACGTTAGCCGTGCCGCCCCCGTCAGCCCGAAGTGGCCGAGATCAGGGGACGCTCACGACCGTGACCTTGCCGGTCGCGCCGTCGACCTCGACGGTCGCGCCGTCGGGGATCCGCCGCGTCGCGCCCGTGGCCGAGACCACGCACGGGATGCCGAGCTCGCGACTGACGATGATGGCGTGGCTCAGCGGGGCGCCGACGTCTACGACGACGCCAGCCGCCGGAACGAACAGCGGCGTCCAGGCGGGATCGGTCACCGGGGCGACGAGGATGTCGCCCGGCTCGAGGGCGGTCGGGTCGGAGGCGTCGAGCACCACCCGAGCCCGACCCCGGGCCACGCCGGGGCAGCCAGGGACCCCGGCGACGATGTCGCCGGCGCCCGCCACCGCGACCTCGTCCGCACCTCGGCGGGGCCACTCGGTGTTGGGCACCGGGTCGCCGGAGAAGAGGAAGGGTGGCTCCAGGCCGTGGAGCCAGTCGAAGTGGGCCTGCCGCTCGGCGACGAGCTCGCGCAGGCCGGCCCGCTCGCCGGCGACGAACCCGTCGAGCTCGTCGTCGAAGAGCAGGCAGATGTCGGCGGCGTCGTCGAGGTCGCCGGCGTCGACTGCCCGCCGGCCGAGCTCGAGCACCGCAGCGCGCATCTCACCGATGACCCGGATGATGCTCGTCTTCGAGCGCTCGCGGCCCGGCACGAAGACGGCCGCCGAGGCCAGTGCGGCGACGAACTGGCCCTGCGCCTCGGGATCGGCGGCGAGGGCCTCGGTGATCGTCTCGGCCAGGGCCTCTCGCTCGGCCCGCCTGGTCTCGTGCTCGCCGGTCGGATCGGCGTCGTCGTCGGCCACCCGCATCCGGTCGATGCTCGCCAGCGCGATGCGTCGGTCGGTCTCCCAGGTCGGCGAGTGCACGTCCCACTCGTTCGGACCGCGGGACCCGAACTCGACGAAGAACTCCTCGAGCGCACGGGCGAACCGGGGCTCGTCGAGCGCCGCGAGGCGCTCCTCCAGCCCGTCGAGGCCGTCGTCGAAGGCCGCCGTCAGCCCGTCGGACGATCGGACGAGCCGCGACAGCTCCCACATCGCGTACGACGGCGCGGCGGAGTCGACGCCACCGAGCCCGGCGATGAGGCGCAGCGCCGCCTTGGGCTGACCGATCGCCTCGCACACCGCGCCGATCACGCCGGGGCCGATGCTCGCCGCGGCCGACTGGTTGATGTGCTGATCGAACATCCGGCGGCACATCGGTACGAGCGAGCGGGCCCGCTCGAGCAGCTCGTCGTCGGTGAGCTCGTCGAAGACGGGCCGTTCGTCGCGGATGCGCCGGGACTCGACCCGATCGGCCTCGAGCTCGGACTGGTCGAGGTCGGCCATCACCCACCCGAGCCATCGCTCCATGACCTCGGTGGTCGCGGGGTTCTCGTGCCACGGCTCGGCGACGTAGGGCGGCACGTCCGGGTGATCGCCGTAGTAGGCGGCGTCGATCGCCTCGGCCGACATCCCCGGCGTGCGCTCCGCCCAGATCCGGGTGATCGAGGCGCCCAGGTAGGCGTAGCCGCCGAACGTGCCCATCACCGGTGGTTGGGTCGGGTGGACCTCGTCGCTCCCGATGCCGAGGCGATCGACCATGCAGTCGCGCCATCCCATGAGGCAACCCGGCTCGAAGACCAGGCTCCACCCCAGCGGGCTCGGCGGCTCGGGCAGGACCTCACCGACGTTCGCCCTCGTCCAGAACGGGAACCGCGGGTCGTAGTGCCAGTCCTCGATCCAACGCGTCACCGGAGCCTCCCCCACTCGGCCGGGCGCCGAGGCTAGTGCTCTGTCCACCGTCCGTTCAGGGGCGCGCGATGACCTCGCCGTGCACGACGACGAACCAGCCGTCCGGCGCGTCGGCCCAACGACGCCATCCGGCAGCGATGCGATCCAGCTCCTCGGCGTCGACGAGCCCGTGGGCCGGCGCCTGGTCGGCGAAGCTCGACCCCAGGCATCGGTCGGCCCAGAGCGAGCCCCACCACCGTCGGTCCGCCTCCGACGAGAAGCACCAGACCGAGGCCGACGCCTCGATGTCGGCGAAGCCGGCCTGCCGCGCCCAGTCGAGGAGGCGGCGCCCGGCGTCGGGCTCGGCGCCGTTCGCCCTCGCCGTCGCCCGGTAGACGTCGAGCCAGCGGTCCAGCTCCGGCACGTCCGGCCACCAGGTCATCGCCTCGTAGTCGGCGTCGCGGACCGCCACCCGCCCGCCCGGCCGGGCGACCCGGCGCAGCTCCCGGAGGGCGGCGACGGGGTCGCCCAGGTGCTGGAGGACCTGGTGGGCGTGCACCACGTCGAAGGTGTCGTCGGGCAGGTCGAGCGCGTACACGTCGCCGACGACGACCTCGACGTCGGAGCGCCCTCGCGCGTCGAGCGTCGCGCGAGCCTCCGCGAGCACGTCCTCGGCGGCGTCCAGCGCGACCACCCGACCGGGCGCCACGCGGTCGGCGAGGTCGGCGGTGAGCGTGCCCGGGCCGCACCCCACGTCGAGCAGCGAGCGACCGGGCACGAGCTCACCGAGGAGGTACCCGGCGGAGTTCTCCGCCGTCCGCCACCGGTGGGAGCGGAGCACGCTCTCCTGGTGACCGTGGGTGTAGCGCCGCTCGCGATCGACCATCTCAGCAGACTGCCGTCTCACGTGGCGTCGGTCACGCTGATTCGGCGAAACTCGCCCGGTGATCGACCATCTCCACGCAGCCACGCAGGAGCTCCTCGCCGAGGGATCGCCCTTCGCGACGACCGAGACGGAGGTCCGCGGCATCCCGATGCGGGTCTTCGCCGCCGCCCCGCCCGACATGCGGATGATCTGGGAGTTGACGGCGGTCCACGCCGATCGCACGTACCTCGTCTTCGAGGACGAGCGCTTCACGTACGCCGAGGTCCACGCCCAGGTCCGCTCGCTCGCTCACGTCCTCCGGAACGACCACGGCGTCGGTCCCGGCAATCGGGTCGCGATCGCCATGCGGAACTATCCCGAGTGGGTCGTCGGCTACTGGGCGACCACGGCGCTCGGCGCGGCGACCGTGGGCATGAACGCCTGGTGGACGGGCCCCGAGATGGAGTACGGGCTGACCGACAGCCGGCCGAAGGTGCTCATCGCCGACGACGAGCGCGTCGAGCGGGTCCTGCCCCACCTCGACGCGGTGCGAGCGGACGGACCGATCCACCTGCTGTCGGTGCGCTCGGATCGCGACCTGCCCGACGACGCCAGCCGCTGGGCGGACGTCGTCGACGCCGCGAACGCCCCCGCCGAGCTCCCAGAGGCGACGATCCATCCCGACGACGACGTGTGCATCTTCTACACGTCGGGCACCACCGGCTTCCCGAAGGGTGCGCAGCTCACCCATCGAGGCTCGGTGCACAACCTCATGCACCTGGCGTTCTTCCAGATGGCCGTCGCCTCCGCCGGCGCCAAGGCCGCGGCGGCGGCCGGCGTCGAGCCCCCGGCCCCGCCGGACCCAGCGGCCCAGACCACGATCATGGCGCCGACGCCGCTGTTCCACGTCACGGCCAACAACTGCCTGCTGCACCCGGCCACGGCCACGGGCGGCAAGCTCGTCCTCACCTACAGGTGGGACGCCGCCCGCGCGCTGGAGCTGATCGAGCGGGAGCAAGTGAACAACTTCAGCGGCGTGCCCACCATGAGCCGCGAGCTGCTGCAGCACCCCGACTGGGAGCGTCGCGACACCTCGAGCCTGCAGGGCATGGGCGGCGGTGGCGCACCGCTGCAGCCCGACCTGGTCGGCAAGATCGACGAGGCGCTCCCCCAGGGGGCGCCGAGCACCGGCTACGGGCTGACCGAGACCCACGGCATCGCCACGGCCAACGCCTCGATCTTCTTCACCGCCAAGCCGGAGTCGGCCGGGCCGCTCGTGCCGACCCTCGACGCCAAGCTGGTGGACGAGAGCGGCGAGGAGCTGCCCCCGGGCTCGACCGGCGAGCTCTGCGTGAGGGGGCCCGTGGTGATCAAGGGCTACCTCAACCGGCCCGAGGCCACGGCGGAGGCCATCCGCGACGGGTGGTTCAACACCGGCGACATCGCCCGCATCGACGAGGACGGCTTCGTCTACATCGTCGACCGGGCCAAGGACATGGTGCTCCGCGGCGGTGAGAACGTCTACTGCGCCGAGGTCGAGTCGGCGATCTACACCCACGACGCCGTCGCCGAGGCGGCCGTCTTCGGCGTACCGGACGAGCGGCTCGGCGAGGACGTCGCCGTCGCCATCGTGTTGCGACCGGGCACCTCGCTCGACGAGGCCGCCCTGCATGCCCACCTCGAGCCGCAGATCGCGAAGCACAAGATCCCGGGCCGCGTCTGGTTCCTCGACCAGAACCTGCCCCGAAACGCCAACGGCAAGTTCCTCAAGCGAGAGCTGCGCGACGTGCTCATCGGCGCCGACTGACGACGCCATGGCCGCCGTCGAGCCCCGCACGGTCGCTGCGTTCGAGGCGATGTCCGGTCCCGACGAGCTGTGCACGGCGCTCGCGTCGGCGCTCGACGCCCGCGACATCGCCACCACCGCGCCGACCACGATCGAGCGGGCCACCGAGCTCAGCGTCGAGCTCGGTGGTCAGCTCGTCTCCGTGCTCATCGGCGCGCCGCCCGGCGGTCCCCTCGAGCGGTTCCTCTCGGTCGGGCAGATCACCTTTGCGTCGGGTCGCCTCATCGGTCGGCGCGACGAGGCCGACCGCCAGCGCGTCGCCGATCTGCTCGACGAGGTCCTGCGCCTCGACCTCGGGATCGCCGAGGTGCGGTGGATGACGCCCACCGACTGGCGGGAGCGGAGCAGGGGGTAGCGTCCCGCTCCATGTACATCGAGGGCCAGTGGGGCGACGCGACCGGCGGGGCCACGTTCCCCGTCACCGATCCGGCCACCGGCGAGCACCTGGCCGACGTGGCCGACGGCGGCCGCGCCGACGCCGAGCGGGCGATCGGTGCCGCCGACGCCGCCTTCGACGGCTGGTCCCGGACCACCGCCCACGAACGGGCCGACCTCCTGCTCGAGGCCTGGCGACTCATGACGGAGCGCTCGGACCAGCTCGCCGAGCTGATGACCCGCGAGCAGGGCAAGCCGCTGCGGGCGAGCCGGGCCGAGGTCACCTACGCGGCCGACTTCCTCCGCTTCTTCGCCGAGGAGGCGACCCGGGTCATCGGCGAGTGGTTGCCGTCCAAGCGGGCCGACCAGCGCTTCCTCGTCGTCCACCAGCCGGTCGGGGTGGTGGCCGCCGTGACCCCGTGGAACTACCCGATCTCGATGTTGACGAGGAAGATGGGCCCCGCGCTGGCCGCCGGTTGCACGCTCGTGCTCAAGCCGGCCGAGGCGACCCCGCTGTGCGCCAAGGCGGTCTACGAGGTCTTCCACGACGCCGGCTTCCCGCCCGGCGTCGTCAACCTCGTCACCGCCCTCGACCCCCGACCGATCGGTGAGGTGTTCACGGCCGACCCACGGGTCGCCAAGCTCACCTTCACCGGGTCGACCGCTGTCGGTCGACACCTCGCCGGCGCGGCCGCAGGCAACCTCAAGCGGGTGTCGGTCGAGCTCGGCGGCCACGCCCCCTTCATCGTCTACCCCGACGCCGATCCGGTCCGCGCCGCGAAGGGGGCGGCGGCGCTGAAGTTCCTCAACTCCGGCCAGGCCTGCATCTCCCCCAACCGGCTCTACGTGCACCGTGACCAGGCCGACGCCTTCACCTCGACGATGGTCGAGCGCGTGGGGCGGGTGCGCGCCGGCAACGGGTTCAGCGACGGCGTCGGCGTCGGCCCGCTCGTGAACGAGGCGGCGGTGGCGAAGGTGGCCGCGCAGGTCGACGATGCGGTGGCGAAGGGGGCGAACGCCGCGGTCGGCGGGACCCGGCTCGCCGACGGCGAGTTCGCCGACGGGCACTTCTTCGCGCCGACGTTGCTCACCGACGTGGCCGATGGCATGGCGATCTACCGCGAGGAGACGTTCGGTCCGGTCGCACCGGTCATCGTCTACGACGACGTCGACGAGGTCATCGACCTCGCCAACGACACCAACTACGGCCTCGCCGCGTACGTCTACACGCGCGACCTGTCGACGGCGATCCGCGCCTTCGAGCGGCTCCGCTTCGGCATCATCGGCGTCAACGACGTCAACCCGACCGCGGCGTCGGCCCCCTTCGGTGGGATGAAGGACTCCGGTCTGGGGCGCGAGGGCCACCGCGAGGGCATCAGCGAGTACCTCGAGACCAAGCTGGGCGGCTTCGCCATCTGACCCCCGGACCGCGGGTCGACGGCGAGCCTCAGCGCTCGTAGGCGACCAGGGTCAGGCCGAGCTCCACCTCGTGGTCGCGCAGCTCGGCCAGGGCCGCAGCCTCGAGTCGTGCGGCGTCGAGGTACGAGCACGGCCCGCCGTGCCGGCCCGCCGCACCGCTGCGGTAGGCGACGATCCGGGCGTCGATCCGTCGACCGAGCGAGGCGAGGCGCCAGGCCTGGACCGGGGTGACCTGGACCAGCTCCGATCGGTCGATCGCATCGCGCCACGCCGACGGCAGCCACCGGAGCTGCTGGTCGGTCGCCCCACCCCCCTCGTCGTCGCGGTCGCCGTGCATGATGGTGCTCCCCCTGCCGGTCCCCTCGATCCTGCTCCGACCCTGTTGGAGCCGGATTGGAGGAGTTCGCACCGATCGGGAACGAATCCGGCTCCGCGATCGTCTCACCGTTCGTCGAAGCGGTCGCCACCGGACGTGGGGGCCGGGGGCTCGATGAGCCGCAGCGATCGGGGAGCATGAGCGGATGGGGAGCGCGGGGTGACGCCGGTGGCGCGCGACGGGTCGCCGGGGGGACGGCTCGACGAGCTCGAGGTGGGTGTGCTGGGCTCGCTCGCGCTGACGGTCGGCGGGCGCCCGGCCGACCCCGGGCCCCTCAAGCAGCGGCTGCTCCTGCTCCGCCTGGTCGCCTC
The DNA here is from genome assembly GCA_039818945.1 of Actinomycetota bacterium. Lineage (GTDB taxonomy): Bacteria > Actinomycetota > Acidimicrobiia > Acidimicrobiales > Poriferisodalaceae > JBCBSZ01. The sequence goes on along the minus strand of JBCBSZ010000011.1, from coordinate 35,355 downwards.
GCACCGCCAGGCCGTGCCGCTCGACCTCGTCGTCGAGGCGCTCTGGCCCGACCGACCGCCCGGCGCCCCCGACGCGAGCGTGCGCGCCTACGCCTCCAACCTGCGTCGCATCCTGGAGCCCTCCCGACCGTCCCGTGCGGCCTCCGTCCTGCGTCGCGACGCCCACACGTACACGCTCGAGCTCCCCGCCGGTGCCCTCGACGCCGAGCGCTTCGAGGACGAGATCACCGCCGCCCGCGAGGCCGGTCGACCGGCGCTGCGAGTCGCCCGCATCGAGGCGGCGCTGTCCCGCTGGCGCGGTGAGCCGTTCGCCGAGGCCGCCGAGCTGCCCTTCGCACAGGTCGCCGTCAGCCGACTCCGTGGTCTGCACCGTGACGCGCAGGAGCTCCGGGTCGACGCGCTCCTCGACAGCGGTCGGGCGAGGGCAGCCGTCTCCATGGCCGAAGAGCTGGTCGACGACGATCCGCTCGCCGAGCGCGGCTGGGCCCTCCTGATGACCGCCTGGTACCGGGCCGGTCACCAGGGTGAGGCGCTGCGGGCGTACGGGCGGGCGCGCCGGACGCTCCTCGACGAGCTCGGCCTCGAGCCGGGCGCGGAGCTGTGCGAGCTCGAACGGCGGATCCTCGCCCACGACCGGGAGCTCCTCGGCGTCCGGCGGCCGTCGGCCCCGTCCGGTCCCGGTCGAGGCGACGAGCCCTTCGTCGGACGCGACGCCGAGCTGGCCGCGGTGCGCGACGTCCTGACGGCTGCGGGCCACGGCGAGCACAAGGTGGCCGTGATCAGCGGCGACGCCGGTGTCGGCAAGACCAGGCTCGTCGACGCCGCGCTCGCCGCCGCCGGGCCCCAGCTCGAGGTCGTGCAGGTCCAGTGCGACCGGCAGGCCCGGGGGGCCGGCCTGCTCCCCCTGCTGTCACCGCTGCGGGAGGCCGTCGAGATCGCGGGGCGCGACGGCGTCGGAGCCCTGCTGGGCGACGACCGCGGGCTGCTCGCCGACGTCGACCCGTGGACGACCGGGCCCTCCTCGATCCACGATCAGGACGACACGGCCCGCTTCCAGCGCTTCGACGCCCTGGTGCGCCTGCTCGGCCGCCTCGCCGTTCGTCGGCCGCTCGTCCTCGTCGTCGAGGACGCGCACTGGGCGGGCCCCCGCCTCTGGGAGTTCCTCGTGTTCGCCATCCGCCGCCTCGCGGGGACCTCCGTCGCCGTGCTGGTGACGGTGCGGGAGGGCGAGATCCCCGGCGCGCTGCGCTCGGAGCTCGCCTGGTTGCGGGGCTCCATCGGCTCGGCGCCCGTCGACATCGCCGAGCTCGACGGCGAGGCCGTCACGTCGCTGGCCGCCGCGCTGCTCGGGGACGGGGGACGCGCCGTCGCCGACGAGGTCCACCGCCGTTCGGGCGGCAACGCCTACTTCGCCGTCGAGCTGCTCCGGGCGATCGACCCCGGCGACCCGGTGACGTCGTTCGAGCGACTCGACCTGCCCAGCTCCCTGCGCCAGGTCATCGCCGGTCGGGTCGCCGATCTGCCGTCCCCGGCGAGCGAGCTGCTGACGGTGGCGGCGCTCTGGGGCGGCGAGTTCGACCTCCCGGCGATCGCCCGCGTGGCCGAGATCGGTCTCGACGACGCCGCCGAGGTCGTCGACGAGGCGATCGACACGGGCCTCCTCGTCGAGACCGGCGAGCGCGTGGGACGGTTGGCGTTCCGCCACGATCTCGTGCGGGAGGCCATCGTGGCCGGGCTCAGCCGGGTCCGTCGTGCCCAGTGGCACTCCCTGATCGGCCGCTGGCTGTGGTCGGCCCCCAGCAGCGACCCGGCGAGGGTGGCGCAGACCGCCCACCACCTCGCCCTCGGCGCGCCGGCGGGCACCGCGCTCGACGCAGCGAGGGCGGCCCGGCGGGCGATCGGGGCGTCGTTCGCCCGCCACGAGTCCGGTGTCGCCCAGTGCCAGGCCGAGGAGGCGCTGGCCGCCCTCGAACACGACGTCGGTCCGGCCGCGCCACGGCACCGCCTCGAGGCCGAGCTGTGGTGCGACCTGGCGATCGCGAGGAAACGCACGGGTGACGTGCTGGGCTCCCACGAGGCAGCCCGGCGGGCGTACGCCACCGCCGAATCGGTCGGCCATCGAGAGGTGATGATCTCCGCCACGCTCTGCCTCGCCGGCGGCCCCGCCACCAGCAGGTGGCAGGCGTACTGGTCGCCGGCGGCGGAGGCGACCGACATGGCGGCCCGCACGCTGGCGGCCGACCCCGACGCCCTCACGCCGCGGCAGCACATCCTGCTCGAGTGCGCCCTCGCATCGAACGCCGGGGAGGTCGGCGACCTGCCCCGCGCCTGGCTGGCGCTGCGCCGAGCGCTCCACGTCGCCGTCGAGATCGGCTCGGACGAGCTCATGACCAACGTGCTCCTGGAGCGGTGGCGGATCGCCGACATCGCCGGCTCGACGTCGCAACGGCGTGGCACGGCCCGCCAGGCGCTGGACCGTGCGCTGGCGGCCGGTTTCGGCGATGGCGAGGCGATGGCGAGGCGGGCGCTGGTCGTGCTGGCGCTCGAGGACGGCAGGCGGGCGGCCGCCGAGCAGGAGCTCGACCGCCTGAGATCGCTGGCCGAGCGGGAGCGGTCCGAGCTCGTGGCGTACGACGCCGCGAACCTGGAGATCGGCATCGACCTGATGATGGGCCGGCTCGACGCCGCCGAGCGCCACATCACCGACGCCCTCGAGCGGTTCGGGCACTTCGACAGCGGACGTCTCGACGTCGTGAACCTGCAGATCGCCGGGCTGTCCTACGAACGGCACCGGCTCGACACGATCGAGCCGGAGTTCCGGCGCCGGCTCGCCGACCAGGACACGGTCTCCTGGCGCGCCCCGCTGGCCCTGCTCCTCGCCGAGCACGACCGCCGCGACGAGGCCGAGGCGCTCCTCGCCTCGATGCCCCGCTCCGACTTCGACTCCCTCGCCGAACCACCGCTGCAGTTCCTCTCGGCGGTGCTCCTGGCCGGCGCGGTCGCCGAGCTCGACGATCGCGAGCGCGCCGGCTGGTTGCTCGGCCTGCTCGAGCACCGCAGCGAGCGGCTCGTGTCGCTGTCCGACGGGATCCTGCTGCACGGTTGGGTGGCGCTCCCCGTCGGCCGACTGCTCGGCCTGCTCGAACGTTCCGATGAGGCGACCGAGCACCTCGCGTTCGCGCGGGCGCGGGCGTACGAGGTGGGATCGACGCTCCTGGAGCTGCGCGCTCGGGTCGCCCTCGCCGAGCTCGACGTGCGCCAGGGCGGGGATCGAGCCGCCGACCTCGATGCCCTGGAGGGCGAGGCCTCCGCCACCGACCTCGCCGGCGTCGCCGCCTGGGTGCGTCGGCTCCGACGTCGCGCCGACGCCCACGCGGGCTGAGGCGGTCGGGCCGCTCCCGGGCACCCAACAGGGCTCCAACGTCGTGTTCGTACGGTCCCCGGGGTCCGACGATCACAGGAAGCACGCTCATGACCCTGCGTCTCAACACCATCGCGCCCGACTTCTCCACGGACACGACCGCCGGCCCGATCCGGTTCCACGAGTGGATCGGCGACAGCTGGGCGCTCCTCTTCTCCCACCCGAAGGACTTCACACCGGTCTGCACCACCGAGCTCGGCACCCTCGCCGCGCTCAAGCCCGAGTTCGACGCCAGGAACTGCAAGATCCTCGGCATCAGCGTCGACGGCGTGGGCGACCACGAGCGCTGGGCGGCCGACATCGAACGGTCCCAGGGACGGGCACCCAACTACCCGCTCATCGGCGACCCCGACCTCGAGATCGTCAAGCTCTACGACATGTTGCCGGCCGACGCCGGAACCTCCTCCGACGGCCGGACGGCCGCCGACAACGCGACCGCGCGGACGGTCTTCGTCATCGCCCCCGACAAGACGATCCGGGTCATGTTGACCTATCCGATGACCACGGGCCGGAACTTCGTCGAGATCCTCCGGATCATCGACTCCGTCCAGCTGACGGCGTCCGAGCAGGTGGCCACGCCGGCGAACTGGACCGACGGCGACGACGTGATCGTCCTCCCCTCGGTCAGCGACGACGAGGCGAGGGCGAGGTACCCCGGCGGTTTCGAGGCACCGCTGCCCTACCTGCGGTACGTCCCGCAGCCGGTCTGAGCGGGCCGGCGGTGGGTCGGATCAGTCGAGCACCTCGGCGAGGTTCGCCTGGAGGCGGAGGAGGATCGCCGCGAGCTGCTGGCGGTCCTGTTTCGTCGTGCCGGCCCGCAGCTCCCTGCGCAGGGTCTGGTCGACGTCCGCGACGCGGTCGGCGAGCTCCTTGCCCGCGGCGGTGATCTCGACCAGCCACACCCGCCGATCGTCCGGATCGGGTCCCCGCCGGACCAGGTCGCGGGCCTCGAGCGCATCGATCATCGAACCGGTCGCGGCTCGGCCCAGACCGAGTCGTTCGGCGATCCGGGTCTGGGGCTGGGAGCCCACCTCGGCGACGTAGGCGAGCAGGCTCGCCTGCGACAGGTGCAACCCGAGCGGTTCGAGCCGGCGGTCGTAGGCCTGACGGAGCGCCCGTGCCGTGGCCATCAGCGTGGTCTCGACCCGAAGCCACGGCGGGGCGTCCAGCTCGTGACTGCTGCGCTCGTTCGCCATCACCGCCCTCCTCCAAGAGATACGACACCGGACCGTCTGGCGCCATACAATACCGGCCATGAGCGCCACCCTCGATGCCGAGCTGTCCGCCGACGAGGCCGAGGCCTTCCGGGCCCGGTGCCGCGAGTTCCTCGACGAGCACGCCACCGGCATGCCCTACCTGGGCCCCGATCCCCGCAGCGACCAGGCGATCGCGGTGCAGCAGAAGTTCCAGGCGGCGCTGGCCGACGCCGGGCTCGCCGGGCTCGTGTACCCGAAGGAGTACGGCGGCCAGGGCCTGACCAAGGCCCACGAGCGCATCTGGCGTGAGGTCTACGGCGACTACCCCGACATGACCTCGCAGCTCACGATCACCCACGGCATGTGCCTCCCGGTCCTCAACGACTTCGGCTCCGACGAGCAGAAGGCCCGCTTCCTGGCCAAGAACATCTCGGGCGAGGAGATCTGGTGCCAGATGTTCTCCGAGCCGGGCGCCGGCTCCGACGTCGCCAGCCTCCAGACCCGTGCGGTCCGCGACGGCGACGAGTGGATCATCAACGGCCAGAAGGTCTGGACGACGCTCGCCCACGTGTGCGACTACGGCATCCTCATCGCCCGGACCGACGCCGATCAGCCCAAGCACCGCGGCATCTCGATGTTCATCGTCGACATGCGGGCTCCCGGCGTGGAGATCCGCCCGATCCACCAGATCGACGGCGGCATGCACTTCAACGAGATCTTCTTCACCGACGTCCGCATCCCGGCGAACTGGCAGGTCGGCCCGCTCAACGAGGGCTGGCGCCTGGCCACGGCGATGCTCATGTACGAGCGCGTCGCCATCGGGACGGGCGCCAAGAGCGGTGTGACGACGCCGACCTACGACATGCTCGCCTCGCTCGCCAAGCGGCGGGGCCGCACCGACGATCCCGTCGTCCGCCAGGAGCTGATGAAGGTCTACTCCGAGGAGACGGCGAAGAGCCTGGTGTCGATGCGGACCAGGGCCGAGCTCAAGGCCGGTCGGGCGCCTGGCCCCGGGGGCTCGCTCGGCAAGCTGCACGGTGCCGTGATCGCGCGCATGACCCGATCGCTGGCGCTCGAGCTCGACGGGCCCGCCGGCCTCGCCTGGGGCGGCGACGACGAGTCCGGCTCCAAGTGGTCCACCCTGGTGCTCCGGAGCTTCTCCGCCAACATCGCCGGCGGGACCGACGAGATCCAGAAGAACATCATCGGCGACCGCGTGTTGGGCCTGCCTCGCGAGCCGAGCGTCGACAAGGACGTACCCTTCAGCTCGCTGAAGGTGGGCACCCAGACCTGAGACCCGGCGGTCTCGGCGCCGGGGTCGCCCGGTGACAGATGGGGACACGTGGGCGAGATCGATGTCGATGCGCTGACCACAGCGGCCAGGCAGGCGGCCTTCGCCGGTGACACCTCGGCCGTCCTGGCCGATCTCGGCGCAGCGCTCGAGACCGATCTCGACTCCGGCGATCGCGGCGCGCTGCTCTTCGCTCGAGCGGTCGCCACGCAGACCGACGACGACCCGAACAAGGCGGTGCGCGACAGCCTCGCGGCCATGGACCTGCTCCGCGGCGCCGGTCGCCACAGCGAGGCGGCCTACGCCGCCGCAGGCGCTGCCGTCTTCACCCAGCGGACCGGGCAGATCGCCGAGGCCGTCGACCTCGCCTTCCGGGCGATGGTGCTGCTCGCCGAGGCCAACGTCGACCGCGAGTCGGTGCGCGCCTCGAACGGCATCGCCATCCTCTTCGGCCAGCTGTGCGCCTTCGAGCTCGCGGAAGAGGCCGGCGCCCGCGCCTTCCGCGGCGCCGAGGGCTTCGACGACGCCACGCGGGCAATCTGCGCCGACACGCTCTGCTACGTGGTGATCGAGGCGCACCACGGCGGCGTCGCCATCGATGCGACGGCGGCGATCGAGGCCGCGGAGTGGATGGCGTACGAGGCGACGAGCGACTCGGCCCGCCGGGCGATCGGTCCGACGATGCTGGCCGAGCTCGCCCTGCTCGGCCTCCACGACAGCGACCCGCTCACGCTGACCGCCGAGAGCCGCGACGCGGCGGCCCAGCTCTCGCTCCGCTTCTCGGCGTGGCACCAGCTGGTCGAGGCGTCGGCGAGCCGTGCGGCGGGCCGCGCCGAGCACGCCATCGAGCTGCTCGACGAGGCGATCCCCGCGCTCACCCGCCTGGGCGACGATCACCGGATCGTCCGCGCCTACCGGGTGCGGGGCGAGGCCAAGGCGATGCTCGGCGACTTCGACCGCGCCTACGAGGACGTCAGCGCATCCGCGACGCTCGTGCGTCGGAACCAGCTGGAGCAGGTCGGTCGGCTCGCCACGCAGATCCAGCGACGAGCCGACCTCGAGGTCGCCCGCGCCGCGCTCCGCCGTCGAGCAGACGACCTCGCCCACGAGGTCTCCACCGACTCGCTGACCGGTGTCGGGTCGCGGCGGTGGTTCGACCTGCAGATGGATCGGCTCGACGACCGGAGCGGCTGGTGTGCCGTGATCCTCATCGACCTCGACCACTTCAAGCTCGTCAACGATCAGCTCGGCCACCACGTCGGCGATCTCACGCTCACCGCCGTCGGCGAGATCCTGTCCGGCGCCGTGCGATCCGGCGACCTGGTCGGCCGCCTCGGCGGTGAGGAGTTCGCCATCGTGCTCACCGGCGAGCGGATCGACGGCGCCCAGCAGCTCGCCGAGCGGATCCGCGTCGACATCGAGCGGTTCGCCTGGAGCGACATCGACGCGGGCCTGTCGTTGACGACGAGCGTCGGCGTCGCGGAGGGACCGGTCGCCTCGGTGCGCGAGGTGCTCCGCGCCGCCGACGTCGCGCTCTACGACGCCAAGCGTGCGGGACGCAACCGGGTCGTGACAGCCTGACCCCGACCGACGGTCGAGGGGGGATGAACGTGGCCGATCTGCTGGAGCTGTCGTCGCGGATCATCGACGAGCGCATCACGGACGAGCGGGCGGTGCGGATCACCAACGAGCTGTCCGAGCTCGACGACGCCATCGCGATGGTCGAGAGCTTCAGCAACGTCGTGGCCCTCCGCACCACAGCCGGACTCACGCTCTTCGACGCGAGTGGCAAGGCGACGGCGCCGGGCGTGATCGACTCGCTGCGGGCCTGGTCCGACGAGCCCGTGCACACGCTCGTCTACACCCACGGTCACATCGATCACGTGGGCGGGAGCGGGGCGTTCGTCGCCGACGGCCGGGCGCGCGGCCATCGAGACCCGGCGGTGGTCGGCCACGAGCAGGTCCAGGCCCGCTTCGAGCGCTACCGCACGACCGACGGCTGGAACCGATCGATCAACGCCCGTCAGTTCGGTGCCACCCGGCGAGCCGGCGGCGCCATGCTCGACGGCGACCGCTTCCTCCCCGACGATGTCGCCGAGTGCACGACGACCTTCTCCGACCGCACCGGCCTGCGCGTCGGCGATCTCCGCGTCGAGCTCCGCCACGCCCGGGGCGAGACCGACGATCACGCCTGGGCCTGGCTCCCCGAGCACCGCGCCGTGGTCGTCGGCGACTTCCTCGTCTGGGCCTTCCCCAACGCGGGCAACCCGCAGAAGGTCCAGCGGTACCCGTCGGAGTGGGCGGCAGCGCTGCGCGCCATGGCCGCACTGGAGCCCGAGCTGCTCCTGCCCGCCCACGGCCTGCCGATCGGCGGGCGGGACCGCATCGCCTCCGTGCTCGACACGATCTCCGGCGCGCTGGAGCGGCTCGTGGCCGACGTCCTCGACGGCATGAACGCGGGCGCGGTGCTCGACGAGATCGTCCACTCCGTGCGGGTCGACCCCGACGTCCTCGCGCTGCCGTTTCTGCGCCCGACCTACGACGAGCCCGAGTTCATCGTGCGCAACGTCTGGCGGCTCTACGGCGGCTGGTGGGACGGCGATCCGGCGCAGCTCAAGCCGGCACCGAAGGGCGCGCTCGCCACCGAGCTCGCCGCCCTGACCGGCGGCACCGGTCCCCTGGTCCAGCGAGCCCGGGCCCTGAGCGACGGCGGCGACCACCGGCTCGCCTGCCACCTCGTCGAGCTCGCCGTGCAGGCCGATCCCGACGACGGCGAGGCGCACGCCGCACGAGCCGAGATCTACGAGGCCCGCCGCAGCACCGAGACCTCGCTCATGGCCAAGGCGATCTACCGCTCGGCCGCGACGGAGTCACGCGCCTCGGCGGACGACCAGGTCTGAGCCCAGGTCGGCGAGCGTGTTGGCGCCGCAGAGCGCCATCGTTCGCCGGATCCCGGAGTCGAACAGCTCCAGGACGTGATCGACGCCCCGCTCACCGCCCGCACCCAGCGCGTACAGGTAGGCCCGGCCGATGCTGCAGGCCCGGGCACCGAGCGCCACGGCCTTCACCACGTCGCTCCCCCGCCGCACGCCACCGTCGCAGATCACCTCGGCGCCGTCGCCGATCGCATCGGTCACCGGGCCGACCAGGTCGATCGGGGCGGGTGCGTCGTCGAGCTGGCGGCCACCGTGGTTCGACAGCGCGATGGCCTCGACGCCGGCATCCACCGCTCGTCGTGCGTCCTCGACGCTCTGGATGCCCTTGAGCACGATCGGACCCGACCAGCGGTCGCGGAACCAGCCGATGTCGTCCCACGAGAGCGCCTGCGTGAACTGGCTGTTGGCGTACTCGGCCAGGGAGACCGCGGTCGACCCGTCGCCGACCGACCGTCCCGTCACGTTGGCGAAGGTGATCGGCTCGGAGCGGAGCAGGTCGAGCGTCCAGGCCGGGTGCAGGGCGCCGTCGACGAAGGTCTCGAGGCCGATCTTCGGTGGGAGCGTGAAGCCGCGCCGCACGTCGCGCTCGCGCCGGCCGAGCACGGCGGTGTCGACCGTGATCACGATCGCCTCGTAGTCGTTGCGCTTCGCCCGGTCGATCATCTCGGCGACCAGGTCGCGGTCCTTCCACACGTAGACCTGGAACCACTTGCGCCCGTCGCTGACCTCGGCGACCTCCTCGATCGACCGGGTGCCCAGGGTGGACAGCGCGTACGGCAGCCCGGCCCGAGCGGCGGCCCGGGCGACGGCGAGCTCACCCTGCGGGTCGGCGATGCGGGTGAAGCCGGTCGGGGCGAGGAACAGCGGCAGCGGGACGGGCCGGCCGAGGAGCGTCGTCGACGGATCGCAGGTGCCGACGTCGCGGAGCACCCGGGGCCGGAACTCGAGGTCGGCGAACGCCGACGAGTTCCGCGCCAGGGTGCGCTCGTCCTCGGCGGCCCCGTCGATGTAGTCGAACACCCCGCCGGGGAGCCGCCGCTTGGCCATCCGGCGCAGGTCGTCGGTGTTCGCCGCTCTGGCGAGGCGGCGGGCGACCCCGTCGGTCTCGAAACGGCGCAGCTGCACGACCGACCGCAACGTGGCCAGCATCCCCATGTCGGCACCTCCTGCTCCGGGCCCAGAGCGTCGCACACCCGGCCTCAGAGGTGCTTGGTCGCCTCCCGGACCGACAGCGGGGACAGCTCGTCGCGGTGGGCGGCGACGAAGGCGCGCACCTCGGCGGGCGCGGTCCTCGCGTATTGACGCAGCGCCCAGCCGATCGCCTTGCGCAGGAAGAAGTCGGTGTCGGCCGCTCGGCGGAGGCAGTGGTCGAAGAGCCGGTCGGCGTCGGTCGCCTCCTTGAAGCGCAGCTGGTGGATGATCGCCGTCCGAGCGACCCACAGGTCCTCGTCGTCGACCCAGCGGTCCATCTCGGCACCCAGCTCGGGGTCGCCGAGCACGATCGACCCGACCGTCGGCGACGCCAGCGCATCGACGGTGTCCCACCAGCTCTTGGTCTCGATCAGGCGCCGGAGGCTCGGCAGGGCGGACGCGGTGAGCATCCGCCGGTGCCGGGCGAGGAGGTCCGTGGCGACGTACTGCAGCTCGCGCTCGTCGACGTCCCAGCAGGCATCTGCTGCGGCGAGCAACTCGTCCTCCGACGGCGGTCGGCCCAGCTCCCCGGTCGCAGCGCGGACGGCGGCCCGCCGGGGCTGGGCGGTGACGCCGAGGAACGGGAAGTGATCCTTCATGTACGCCGCCATCTGGTCGGCCCGTTCGGGGTCCTCCAGCGGCGCCAGCGCGTCGACGGCGGCGGTGCGGTATGCCTCGGCCCAGTCACCCACGGGTCGGCACGCTAGCCACCGCTCCTGGCAGGCTGTCCCCATGACCCCGTTGGGCCTCCATCACGTCTCGATCGACGTCACCGACGTCGAGACCGCCGTCCGGTTCTACGTCGACCGCCTCGGCCTGGTCGAGCTGGACCGGCCCGACATCGGCATCCCCGGCGCCTGGCTCGGAGCGGGCGGCCAGCAGGTCCACCTGCTGGGCGTCGAGGACGTCTCGCCGTCCCCGAGCGCCCACCTCGCTCTGCAGGTCGCCGACCTCGACGAGGTCGCCGACGAGCTGAACGCGGCCGGCGTCGCGGTGCGGGTCCTGCCCGGCATCGAGGGCATCGCCCGCCAGGCGTTCGTGCACGATCCGGATCACAACCTCGTCGAGTTGCACGAGCGCCTCGGCGCCTGACCAGCCGCCGTCAGGAACCGGTGAGCGCGGCGGCCACCGGGTCGGCCCGCCACTCGTCGAGCACGAAGACGGTCTGGGTCGATCGAACCGACTCCAGCGTGAGCACGTGATCCAGCACCAGGTCGCGCAGCGCGTGCACGCCCGACACCCGCACCAACGCCATGGCGTCGAACGCGCCCGTGGTGAAGGCGAGGTGCTCGAGTCCGGGCAGCGAACGCAGATCGTCGAGCAGGTCCCGCCACGATCCCTGCTCCAGGTCGATGAGGATCATCGCCGTCACGTCCAGACCCACGGCGGCCGGGTCGACCTCGATGGACGAACCGCCGACGACGCCCTGGTCCCGCAACCGCTCGAGCCGTTGGTACGCCGTCGACCGGGAGACGTTGGCCAGGCGGGCCAGCTCGTTGACCGACACCCGGCCGTCGCGCCGCAGCTCGACGAGGAGGCGGCGATCCACGTCGTCGAGGTCGACAACCCGTCCAGCGGCGGACCGTCCGGTGCGGGCTCGCTCGGACATCTCGTCATCCATCCCGGTGCTCGACGACGGTTCGTCCGGACATCATGCCGCTCGCTTGTACAGCTCGTCGACAGGAGCGAGAGTGCTCGGGTGACCGACACGGGAACCCGAGCTCCTGACCTCGTGCTCCCCGCCGATCATCCCGAGGTCGACAACCTCGGGCACCGGAGCCGCCGGGCGGGCATCGCCCGCACCGGCGAGGCTTGGCGGCCGGGGCAACCCCTGCCCGTCATCGAGGACACCGACGCCGTGTGCGGGGTCTCCCCGACGATCTCGGAGGAGCTTCGCCGGCTCCGCCGCGATCACCGGGCCGAGGCGCCGCGTGGCGACGTCGATGCCCTCGATCTCCCGACCGGCCACGTGCCACGGCGACGCGAGCTCATCGAGCTCCATCGCCCACACGTGGCCCCGGTCGCCGGCCTCGCTCCGCTCCGCGCCGACCCGACTTGACCCAGCTCAGGTCACCACGCTCGCCACGGCGGCGAAGTGCAGCACCGCGGCGACGACGGTGAAGGCGTGCCAGACCTCGTGGTAGCCGAACACCCGCGGCCACGGATCGGGGCGCTTGGCCAGCAGCACGGGGAAGCCCACCGTGTAGGCCACGCCCCCGGCGAAGAGCAGGACCAGCACCGTCGTCGACACCGAGTCGACGAGCACCGGGAACACCGCCACCGCCGCCCAACCCAGCACCGGGTACAACCCGTCGCTGAGCCATCGCACCCGATGGAACGCCGCCAGCTTCAGCACCACCCCGGTGACCGCTCCGGCGCCGACGAAGCACAGGAGCGGGACACCCCAGCGAGGCGGGAGCGCGACCAGGCAGGCGGGGACGTACGTCCCGGCGATGAGCAGATAGATCGCGGAGTGGTCGAGGCGCTGCATGATCGCGCCGGCCCTCGGCGACCGGGCGAGGCGGTGATAGGCGGCAGACGTGCCGAAGCCGACGAGCACCGTGAGCGCGTAGATGCCCGCGGCCACCCTGGCCATCGCGTGGTCGGCCTGGACGACGAGCACGACCCCGGCCGGGATGGCGACGAGGAACGCGCCGACGTGGGACCAGCCCCGCAGGAGGGGTCGCTCGGCGACGGGGACCGAAGCGGACGAGGGCATCGAGGTCGACCGTAGCCACCCGGCGGGCGGCGCGGCCATCGGCCCTCGGATCAGGCCCCGGCCAGGGCCACGTACTCGTCGATGCGGCGGCGGACGACGTCGAGCCCGGCCGCCCAGAACGCCTCGTCGCGGACGTCGAGGCCGAAGCGGGCGCCGAGCTCGGCGGCGGGAGCCATGCCCGTCGAGGACAGCAGGTCGTCGTACTCGGCACGGAAGCGATCGGGGTCCTCGACGTATCGGGCGTAGAGCCCGATGCCGAACAGCAGGCCGAACGCGTAGGGCCAGTTGTAGAAGACCGAGCCGTAGTAGTGCGGCTTGGCGGCCCACATCCACTCGTGGCGCAGCTCGGGGTCCAGCCCGTCGCCGTAGGTCGCCTCCTGGGCCTCGGCCATCAGCTCGCACAGCTCGGGCGCCGACACGGTCGACCGGCGGCGCCGCTCGAACACGGCCGACTCGAACAGGAACCGTGAATGGATGTCGACGATGACCTGCGTGCTGCCCGACAGGTCGGTGTCGAGGAGCGCCAGCCGCTCAGCGCCCTCGACCGAGGCGAGGCCGTGCTCGACCATGATCGTCTCGCAGAAGATCGACGCGGTCTCGGCGAGCGACGACGGCGTGCCCCGCTGGATCGGTGTCCGGTGGCCGAGCGTCGTGTTGTGGTAGGCGTGACCCAGCTCGTGGGCGAGCGTCATCACCCCGTCGAAGCTGCCGTCGAAGTTGAGCAGCACGCGGCTGTCGCCATCGCCCATCGACATGCAGAACGCACCGCCCCGCTTGCCCGGGCGGGGCTCGACGTCGATCCAGCGCTCGTCCACCGCTCGGTCGGCGAGGCCCTGCAGGTCGGGTGAGTACGAGCCGAAGGCGGTCCGGACCGCCTCGACGGCGCCGCGCCAGTCGACCGCGGCCGCCGCGCCGACCGGGGCGAAGAGGTCGTGCCACGGGAGCCCGTCGCCGTGGCCGAGCAGCCCCGCCTTGGCCCGGAGGAACCGACGGAAGTCGGGGAACGAGGCCACCATCGCGGCCTGGAGCGCGTCGAGCGTGGCCTCGTCGACCGCCTGCCCGAAGCGCTGGGCTGCGAGCACCGATGGCCAGCCGCGGCGGAGCGCGAGCTCCTGCTGCTCCCCCTTGATCGCGTTCAGCGCCGCGGCGATCGGCACCGAGTGCTCCTCCCACGCCCCCAGCTCCGCCGCGTAGGCCGCTCGCCGGACCGCGGGATCGGCATGTGTCGCGAGCCCCCGCACGGCGAAGATCGGCAGCTGCTCGGGACCGTCCGGGAGCGCGACCTCGGCCCGGATCGCCGAGCTCACGTCGCCGTAGAGCCGGTTCCAGGCGGTCGAGCCGGTGACCGAGAGCAACGCAGCGAGCTCCTCCTCGGGTTCGCTCATCAGGTGCTCGGCCCGACCGAGCCCCTTGCGCAGGGGCCACTCGTGGTCGGCGGCCACCTCGCTGTCGTCGACGAGCGCATCGAGATCGAGGCCCGCGGTCCACGCATCGAGACGGTTCGTCAGCGTCGTGAGCTCGACGCTCGCCCGCTGCAGCCGCGACATGGCCGCCTGCGCCGCGGCGTCCGTGGCGTCCGTGCTCACGAAGGCGTTGAGGAACGAGCGCAGCAGCTGCAGCTCCCCCAGCACCCGGTTGGTCGCCCCGACCACCTCGTCGAGCACCGCCGCGGGTCGGTCCGGGACGGAGCCGCCCCGGACGTCGTGCCGGTCGTAGAGCACACCGAGGCGCTGGACCTCGGCGCCGAATCGCTCCTCGGCGTCGGCGAACTCCCGGCTCTCCACCGAGGCGAAGTACGAGCTGACGTCCCACTGGGTCGCGGTCATCGGCTCAAGATATGCGTCTACGAGCGCAGCCCGACCTCGACGAGGTGCTCCCGGAAGGCGGCGACGCCCTCGTAGCGCCGAGCCGTCATCCCGATCTCGCGGGCGCCGGTGAGCTTCGACTCGGAGTCGTCGGTGAAGAACACCTCACCGGGGGCCACCGCCAACGCTCGGCACACGTGCGCGAACGCCCGCCGGTCGGGCTTGGCGTACCCGATCTCGGCGCTGTTGAACACGGCGTCCATGCGTCGGTCGACGCCGAGTGCCGCCAGCTCCTCGGGGATCGTGTCCGTGCCGTTCGTCAGGATCGCGACGGCCACGCCGTCCGCTCGGAGCGCGTCGACCTCGGCGAGCAGCTCGTCGTCGAGGCGCCCGGGATCCGCCTGCCAGGCGACGGCGGCGTCCGCACTGCCGAGCCGCTCCCCCACGAGGTCGCGCCACTCGGTGCGCGTCAGGCGACCCGTGACGACGAGGCCGATGAGCTCCGACTCGAAAGCGGTGCGCCAGATGGCCCCGGGGTCGAGCCCGTGAGCGCGCTCCACCGCGGCGAGGTGCTCCTCGTCGAAGTGGCGCACCACCCCGTCGAGGTCGAGCAGGACGGTCGTGATCGCCGTCACGGGCCGACGATCGGCGGGCGTCGTGGCACCTCGATCACCGCCTCCAACGCGGCGGCGGAACGGAGCAACGACAGATCACCGCGGGGCGGACCGACGAGTTGGACGCCGACCGGGCGGCCGTCGGCGGTCATCCCACCCGGGAGCGACAGCGCCGGCAGTCCGGTCACCGTGATCCGCGAGCACGATCGCATCCACGCCGTGTAGGTCTCGAACCGGACGCCGTCGATCTCCGCCACCCACTCCTGGTCGGCCGGGAACGCTGCCACCTGGCTGGTCGGTGCGAGCACCACGTCGAAGTCGGCGAACCACTCGCTCGTGCGCCGCAGCAGCTTCGTCTCGAGGGCGATCGCCCGGGCCAGCTCCTGGCCGGTGATCGACGCCCCCCGCTCCACCTCCTGGCGGACGGTGGCCTTCACCTCGCCGAGGCGGTCGCCCAGCACCGGCCCCAGATGCGCCCAGTACTCCCACGCCCGGAGGACCTCGAAGCTCTCGTCGGCCCCGCTCAGCGGCGGATCCGACTCCACCACGGTCCAGCCCAGGTCGGCGGCCGCGTCGGCCACGGCGTGGACCACGGCCCGGACCTCGGGGTCGACCGGCAGCCCGCCGAGGTCGGGGCTCAGCGTGATCCGCCGGGGACGGTCGCGGTCGACCTCGACCTGGGCGAAGGCCGCGGCGTCGATCGACGCCGCCCACGGCGTGTTCTCGTAGGGGCCGGCCATCGCCGAGAGGAACAGCCTGACGTCGGCCACGGTCCGGGCGATCGGTCCGTTGGTCGCCGAACGGCGCCGCGAGGCCAGCGAGCCGGTGAAGGGCACCACCCCGTACGACGGCCGGAGCCCGACGACGCCGTTGAACGACGGAGGGTTGCGCAGCGAGCCACCGACGTCGGACCCGTCGGCGATCGGCACCATCCCGCACGCCACCGCCACCGCAGCGCCGCCGCTCGACCCGCCACAGGATCGGCCGAGGTCCCACGGGTTCCGGGTCAGCCCGAAGACCTCGTTGAAGGTGTGGCTCCCGGCGCCGAACTCGGGGGTGTTGGTCTTGCCCAGCGAGATGGCTCCGGCTTCGCGGAGGCGGACGACCAGCGGATCGTCGGCCTTCGGCACGTGGTCGGCGAACACCGTCGACCCGTACGTCGTGCGAACCCCGGCCGTGTCGAGCAGGTCCTTGTGGGCGGTCGGGAGACCGTGGAGCGTTGGCAGGTCGGCGCCGGACGCCGCCAGCTCGTCCGCCACCGCGGCCGCCCCCTCTGCGCGCTCGAAGCTGCGGGTCACGATGGCGTTGACCAACGGATCGACCCGCTCGATGCGTCGGAGGTGGGCGGCCAGCACCTCCCGGGCCGACACGGAGCGCTCGCCGAGCAGACGTCGCAGCTCGACGGCGGTCAGGTCGCAGAGCGCCTCGTCGGACGGGGTCGAGTCGGTGCCGGCCACGGCCTCGTCCTAGTCTCCGACGACGTCACCGACAAGCACGGGTCGACGTCGAGGGGAGCCCAGCCGATGGCCGACGAACCACAGGTCCTGACCGAGCGCGAGGGGGCGGTCGCCACCGTCACCCTGCACCGGCCCGAAGCGCTCAACGCGATCACGCCGACGATGCTCGGCCAGCTCGTCGCCACCCTCGAGCAGATCGCCGACGACGAGACCGTCTCCGTCGTCGTGCTCACCGGGACCGGCCGGGCGTTCAGCGCCGGCGTGGACCTCAAGGCGCTCGGCAGCGCCAGGCCCAGCGACGGAGAGGTCGGCGGTGACCTCAACACCCCGGCGCGACGGGTCGCCGAGCTGCTCGAGACCATGCCCCAGGCGACGATCGCCAAGGTCAACGGCTTCTGCTTCACCGGCGCGCTGGAGCTGGCCATCGCCTGCGACCTCGTGATCGTCGCCGAGGAGGCCAAGCTCGGCGACACCCACGCCAAGTGGGGGCTGCGGCCGACGTGGGGCATGAGCCAGCGCCTCCCCCGCCTCGTCGGCCTGCAGGCGGCGAAGGCGCTGAGCTTCACGGCGCGGACCTTCACCGGGTTCGAAGCGTTCGAGATGGGGCTGGCGCTCCGTGCCGTCCCCCTCCAGCTGCTCGATCGCTCCGTCGACGCCCTCGCCGCGGAGATCGCCGAGAACAGCGCCGGCTCGATCGCCGCCTACAAGGACCTCTACCGGGCGTCGACGGCCACCTCTCTCGCCGAGGGGCTGGCCTACGAGGCGTCGACCGACTACCGCATCGCCGACACCGGCGACCGCCTGTCGAGCTTCAAGAAGTAGGAGCCGCCGCGATGGCAGACGACTGGTTCGACCGCTACCCCGGCCTGCGCTTCGAGCGCAGGGAGCACGGGATCCTGCTGATGACCCTCGACCGGGCCGGCGTGATGAACGCCACCGACGCACCCATGCACCACGCCCTCAGCCGGGTGTGGATGGACATCCACGACGACCCCGACACCAGCGTCGTCGTGGTGACCGGTGCCGGCGACGCCTTCTCTGCCGGCGGTGACCTGGCGTGGATCGACACGATGATCAACGACTACGACGGGATGAAGGTCGCCTTCCGCGAGGCGGGCGACATCGTCTACCGGATGATGGCGTGCGAGAAGGTGATCATCTCGGCCATCAACGGCGTCGCCGTCGGCGCCGGTCTCGCGGTCGCGCTCATGGCCGACATCAGCATCATCGACGAGGAGGCCCGCTTCACCGACGGCCACCTCCGCCTCGGCGTCGCCGCCGGCGATCACGCCAACATCATCTGGCCGTTGTTGTGCGGCCTGGCGAAGGCGAAGTACTACCTGATCACGTCGGACTTCATCGACGGTCGCACCGCCGACCAGATCGGCCTCGTGTCGAAGTCGGTGCCCGGCGACGACCTCATGGACGAGGCGATGCGGGTCGCGACCAAGATCGCCACCGGCCCGCAGGACGCCGCCCGCTGGACGAAGCGGGCCCTCAACCTCTGGGTGCAGCAGGCGGCGCCGGCCTTCGACGCCAGCCTCGCCTTCGAGATGCTCAACTTCATGGGCCACGACGCCGCCGAGGGCGCCGCCGCGATCCGGGAGAAGCGCACGCCCGACTTCCCCAGCGGCTTCTGAACCGAGACGTGCATACCGTTGCGGTATGCTGATCGCATGTCGACCGAGCAGATCGCCGTGCGCATGCCCGCCGAGCTCCTCGCGGCGCTCGACGACCTCATCGCCGCCGGCCGCTTCGAGAGCCGCGCCGCTGCCGTCAGGGCCGGGGCCGAGACCGTGGTTCGGCTGGAGCACGAGCGAGACCTCGACCGTGCTGTCGTCGACGGCTACCGACGCCGGCCACCCGACGCCGGTGAGGAGGCTGCGTCGATCGCGTCGCTCCGCGACGCCATCCTCGACGAGCCGTGGTGAACGAGCCGCGACGGGGCGAGGTGTGGTGGGGCGAGCTCGAGGACGTGGGGCGGCGCCCGTTCCTCGTGATGACCAGGTCCGCTGCGATACCGGTCTTGACGTCGGTCCTCGCTGCGCCGGTGACACGGACGATCCGTGGCATCCCCACCGAGTTGGCGCTGGGCCCCGACGACGGCATGCCCGTCGAGTGCGCTGCCAGCTTCGACAACCTCCGGGTCGTGCCCAAGGCGTACCTGGTCGACCTCGCCTGCTCGCTCGGACCGGTTCGTCTGGACGAGGCCTGTCGTGCGCTGCGGACCGCCGTCGGATGCTGAGGCGGGCGCGAGACGTGCGGCAACGGCCGCACGTCTCGGCGAGGCGGGAGTGGGGCCCCGCCTCGCACCGCGAGCCGAGCGCTGCCGCGAGGCTGCCGAGGGCTCAGCCGGCGGCGGCTCGCTCGCGCACCTTCGCGATCACCGAGCGCAGCGTCTCGACATCCTGCGCGCCCGAGACCAGCCAGGTGTCCTCGAACACGAACGCCGGCACGCCGTTGATGCCCCGCTGCCCCGCCTGCGCCAGCTCCTCGTCGACGGTGGCGGCGCCGGCACCCGAGGCGACGGCCTCGGCCGCGAGCGCCCGGTCGACGCCGACGTCGACGGCCCAGCCGACCAGCGAGTCCGGGTCGGCGATGTTGGCCCCCTCGGTGAAGTAGGCGCGGAACAGCCGCTCGTGGAGGGCGTCGGCGACGGCGGGCCCCTCGGTGGCCTCCACCCAGGCGACGAGGTCGAGCGCCGCCCTGCTCGACACCCGCTGGACGTCGTCCCAGCGGTAGTCGATCCCGTCCTCGGCACCCAACGCCGACAGCCGAGTCGACATCGAGTCGAACGCTCCGGGCCCGTACTTGGCGTCGATCACCGGCTGGAGCGGGCCGGGCTCGGTCGAGGCGGTCGGGTCGAGCTGGAACGCCCGCCACCGGACCTCGATGTCCTCGGCGCCCTCGATCCCGTCGAGCGCGGCGTCGAGCCGCTTCTTGCCGAGGTAGCACCAGGGGCAGACGACGTCGGACCAGACATCAATGCGCATGCCGTGCCCAACCGCGCCGCCGGCGACGTTCTTCCCCGGCGACGACGACCTCAAGGCTCGACGAGGCGCTTCGTGATCGGGGTCGGGTAGCGCCACTTGATCCGGATGTCCCCGAGCCACGTCGCGACGCGCTCGGCCTCGGCGTCGAGCGCTGCCCGCCCGTCCGTCCCGAGGTCGTCGTGCAGCTCGGTGACGATCTCGCCGTCGGGCCGCTGGGTCCACACCCCCACCACCCGTCCGTCGAGCCAGACGGTGGGTCCGGCGTTGCCGTTGCGGTCGAAGATCCCGGCGCCGGGATCGTCGTCGACGTACCAGGCCCGCTGCTTCCAGCCCATCGTGGTCGAGTCGAGGCCCGGCAGGAGCGAGACGGCCCCCTCCGTCGTCGGTGCCGCGAGCTCGTCACCGGCGAGGACGGAGCCGGCCTCGGGCCCGTCGAGTGACACCTCCTCGGCCCCGATCACCGCCAGCGCCGCCTTGACGCGTCGCTTCGTCACGCCCGCCCACCAGGCGAGGTCGGTCACGGTCGCCGGTCCGAAGACCGACAGGTACCGGCGGAACAGCCCCGCCAGCGCCTCGTCGGGAGGCATCGGCTCGATGCCACCCGGAAGTCGCGCGTCGATGGCCTCCCAGGTCCAGGCGCCCGATGTCAGGTCGCGCCCGGTCGGCCGGCCGCGGCAGATGCGACCCTCGGCGGCGAGGATCTCCAGGACCTTGGAGGTGATCCGCATCGGCTTGGAGTAGGACTTCCCCGGCGCCGGCTCGAACACGAGCCGCAGCCCCGCCACCTCCTCGGCCAGCGCGGTGCCGCTCATCGCCCCGCGCTCGCGGAGCACGTCGACCACCTCGCGCTCGACGGCGTCGAGGAAGCCGTCGGCCGGCTCGTCGGTGTCGGGCGACGCGTCGATCCACTCGACGAGCTGCGCTCGGAGCTTCGCGACGATCGGTTCGTTGACGGCACCGTGCGCCAACGCCACGACGTCGAGCGGCATCACGAAGACCGTGCGGCGGATCGTCGTGTGGCGCAGCATCGACCGGTCCTCGTAGCACCAGGCCTCGACATCGGCCGCCGAGGCATCCGAGCGCGCTGCGATCGACAGGTAGGGCGTCGACGGGTCCGTCGAGTGGAGCAACGCCAGTGCGCCGGCCACCTCGTCGATCGAGCGACCGCTGCGCCCGCCCCCGAGGAGCTGCCGTTCGACCAGCAGTCGGCGGCGATGATCGTCGTCGACGTGCCGGGTCGTCACCTCGAGCCGGACTCCACCGGCAGGGACCAGCAGGTGCGCATCTCCCCCAGCCGCAGCGACCGCAGGCTCGGATCGGCGCCGTCGACGATGCGCAGACCCGGCGCCGCGGCCAGCAGGGTCCGGCTGACGGTCACGACGATGTCGCGGGTGATCGCGTACAGCGAGCGGGGCCGGTCCTCGGGCACGGCCGGGTGCTTCGACGGTGGCCCGGTGCCCACCGAGATGCCCGACGGCAGCCCGTCGGCCCGATACTGGCCCCGCGGCTCGCGCTGGGTGAGGTCCTTGCGCTCGATGTCGAACCGGTCGGGATCGTCGAACACCCTGGGGTCGCGGTTGGCGGCGGCAGCCGAGCAGTGGACCAGCGCACCCTCCGGGAGGAGGCGGCCGAAGCGCTCGACCTCGCGGCGGGTGAACCGCCGGGCCGTCTGGACCGGCGGCGAATGGCGCAACGCCTCCAGGTACGCGCTCTTCATCAGGCGCGGATCGTCCTCGACCGCCATCAGCTCGTCCGGGTGGGTGAGGAGCAGGAACCAGAGGTTCGCGAGCGATCCGTGGACCGTCTGGTGGTCGATCTCGAGCAGCGTCGCCACGACGTCGGAGCCGGTGGTCTTGTCGCCGTCGACATCGGCGAGGGCGACCGCCGAGAGCAGGTCCGGTCCGGGATCGGCCCGCCGCTCGTCGAGGAGGCGGTCGAACTCCGCGGCCAGCTCGGCTGCCGCCTGCAGCCCTGCGGCCCGTGCCCGGGGCTCCCAGCCGGCACCGAGGTGGAGTCGCCAGTAGCGGTCGGCGAGCGCGCCGCGATCGATGGTCGGGACGTCGAGCACGCGGACCAGCAGCTCGATCGGGAACCGCGCCGCGAGGTCGCGGGCGAGATCGAAGCGGCCACCGGGGACGAGCCGGTCCACGATGATGCCGGCGACGGACTCCGCGTTGGACTCGATGCCGGCCGCCCAGGCCGCAGCGACCTCCGGGAGGTGGCACAGGTCGCGGCCCTCCTCGAGGCCCAGGTGCCAGGCCCGTGGTCGGGTCTCGAAGTTGGCCTCGTCGGCGAGCAGCGAGGTCACGTCGTCGTAGCGGGTGACCCAGAAGGAGTTGCCGCCCCAGTCCCGGTAGCAGGGGTACTGCTCGCGCAGCACGGTGAGCGTCGGGTACGGGTCGCCGAGGAACCGCTCGGAGATCAGGTCGCGCGGGGAGATGTCGGGCGTCGACTGTCCGACGCGCTCGCGCTGGTAGACCTCGTAGGTGCGGTAGCCCGGGTCGGTCATCTCGGGTCGAACTCGATCCACAGCTCTCGGATCGAACCGAGGCCGATCGGGGCGAGCGACTCGCCGTCGATGTCCTTGGGCATGCGGTCGACCGAGATGCGCGGGTCACCCAACCGCTCGGCGAGCAACTTGGACCCCTCGACGGTCTCCTGTTGCGAGATCCACGCCCCGGGGCACATGTGGGGACCGACGCCGAAGGCCATGTGCGAGCACGTGCCCTCCTTGCGGTAGCCGCTGCGCAGCAGCTTGCCGGCGTAGAGGTCCTCTCGGTGGATGTCGAAGCGCTCCGGCTCGCTGAACACCCGCTCGTCGTGGTTGGCCGAGACGTCGACCATGTTGATGAGCGACCCGGCCGGGATCTTCACGCCGTGCAGTTCGACGTCGTAGGTGTTGTGCCGCGGCTGGCCGCCGATCGAGGTGGAGTGGCGGAGGGTCTCGTGGAACGCCGCGTCCCAGAGCGTCTCGTCGCCGCGCACCGCGGCGTACTGCTCGGGGTGCTGGAGCAGCAGGTACCAGAGGTTGAGGATCGCGCCCCGGGTCGTCTCACCCCCGCCCCCGACGACGAGCGCGATGTTGGAGGTGATCTCCTCGGTGGACAGCAGGTCGCCGTCGACCTCGGTCGTGCACAGCTCCGAGATGATGTCGAGGCCGATCGGGCGGCCGTCGTCGCCGAGCACGAACGTCGGCTCGTCTCGTCGGGCGACGACGAGCTCCTCGACGTAGTCCTCCAGGTCCTGGCGCGCCTCCAGCCCCTGCCGGTGCGTCGCCGAGCCACCGAGCCCGGACATCATCGAGTCGTACCAGTAGAAGAACCGGTCCCGGGCCTCGTCGGGGATGCCGAGCACCTGGCACACGACCCGGATCGGGAAGTCGTTGGCGAACGCGGCGCCCAGCTCGACGACCCGACGGCCGCTCCGCTCGTCGATGACCGCGGACCCGAGGCGATCCGGGTCGGCGAACTCGTCGATCATCTCCTCGGCGAGGCGCTGGATGACCGGCACGCGCCGGTCGAGCGCTCGCCCGACGAGGTGGCGGCCGTAGAGGTTGCGACGGCGGCGGTGCTCGATGCCGCTCAGCTCGAGCTGGGTGTTGCCGAGCACCCCGCTCGACGAGCCCTTGGGGATCGTGTTGTAGCCGACGTCGTCGAGGTAGCACTCGGTGATGTCGTCGTAGCGGGTGACGTAGTACGCGTTGTGCAGCTGGTCGTGGAACACCGGGTAGTGGTCGCGCAGGATCCGGTAGTACGGGTACGGGTTCCGGGCGAACTCGGGGGTGTCGAAGATCCTCGGGTCGAACAACGGGGTCCCGTCCTCGGCCGTGCCCATGTCGTAGGCCGTGCCGAGCGGCATCGACGGGACCCGGAGTCGTGCCCCCGGCTCGGCCACCTCCTGATCGAGTCCGAACACCCGATCGAGGGCCAGCCCGAGATCGTCCGTGGTCGTCATCGTGCTCCCCGTGTCGTCCCCGTGCGCGACCATATCCCCCGTCATGACCTACGTGATCGCCGAAGCCTGCGTCGGGGTGAAGGATCAGTCGTGCGTCGAGGTCTGCCCGGTCGACTGCATCCACACCGAGCACGCCGACGAGATCTGCTACATCGACCCCGACGCGTGCATCGACTGCGACGCCTGCCTCGTGGCCTGCCCGGTCGGCGCCATCTACGCCGAGGCCGACGTACCTGCGGCGTCGGCACCCTGGACGGCGATCAACGCCGACTGGTTCCGCGACAAGGCCGCCACCCGAGCGCGGGTGGCGGCCCTGATCGACTGATCGGCGACGCTGCCGTTCAGAGGTACGTCGGGAGCTCCTCGGCGAGCTCCTCCGGCGTCGTCATCGGCCCGAAGCGCGCCACCGGCCGGCCCTCCCGATCGACGATGAACTTCTCGAAGTTCCACGTGATGTCGTCGGTCTCTCCCTCGCCGGGCTGCTCGGCCCGGAGGAACCGGTACAGCTCGCAGGCGCCGTCGCCGTTCACCTCGATCTTGGAGAACATCGGGAAGTCGGCGTCGTAGTTCGACCGGGCGAACTCGAGGATCTCGGCGTCGGTGCCGGGCTCCTGGTCACCGAACTGGTTGCACGGGAACGCGAGGACCGTGAAGCCGCGATCGGCGAGGTCGTGATGAAGCGTACGCAGACCTGCGTACTGGGGGGTGAGGCCTCACTTGCTCGCGACGTTGACGACCAGACAGACCTGCCCGGCATACCGGTCGAAGTCGACGTCCTCGCCGGTGATCGACGTCATCGTGAGCTCGTGGAACGTGGTCATGCAGCCTCCTCGGGTCTCCAGCACCGTAGACCGCCTACGTTGGCGGCCCGACCACGAGGGGCGTCAGATGGCAGTGCTCGATCTGTTTCGCATGGACGGCCAGGTGGCCGTCGTCACCGGCGGAGGCCGGGGCATCGGCGAGGGCATCGCCCGCGCGTTCGCCGAGGCCGGAGCTGCGGTGGTCGTCGCCGCCCGCAGGCGCGACGAGATCGAGCGGGTCGCCGCGTCCATCCGCGAGGCGGGCGGTCGGGCCGTCGCCCAGCCCACCGACGTGACCGATCACGCGGCGATCGAGGCGTTGGCGCGACGGGCCGTCGACGAGTTCGGGTCGCTGACGACGTGGGTGAACAACGCCGGCGGCTCCCCGATGCGCATGCCGGCCGAGCAGCTCCCCATCGAGGAGTGGCACCGCACGATCGACCTCAACCTCACGGCCGTCTACGTGGCCAGCCGGATCGCCTTCGCCCACATGGACGGCGGCTCGATCATCAACATCAGCTCGGGCGCCGGCACCGGGCCCGCGCCGGGCAGCGCTCACTACGGGGCGGCGAAGGCGGGGGTGAACTCGCTGACCATGACCCTGTCGGCCGAGCTGGCACCGTCGGTGCGGGTCAACGGCGTGGCCCCCGGTGCCATCCCGACCGAGGTCATGCTCACCGCGGTCGGCAAGGGCGAGGACGAGCTCGACGAGCTGCTCGAGGAGTGGAACATCCCGCTCGGCCGCCTCGGCACGCCGGAGGACATCGGGGCGGCGTGCGTCTACCTCGCCTCCGACGCCGCCAGCTGGGTCAGCGGCGAGACCCTCCGCGTCGGCGGCGGCGCCAAGCCCCGCTGACGGCGGTCGCCCGCAACGGCCGCCTCGCCGTCCCTGAGCATGTTCCGCCGGGCCTCATCGAGCGGGCCCGACGCAAGGTCGACGATCACATCGCTGCGACCGAGTCACGCCCGCGCTCCGGGTGACGCGGCGCACCGTCCGCATCGACAGCGGCCTCTCCACCGGCCTCACCAGTCCGCCGTGCGTCTTCACGACGCCCACTCCGCGGATCGCTGCTGCAGCAACGCGAGCAGTGCGTCCGACCCGAACGGCTCCGAATCTGATCCAACCAGCTTGCCGCCTGGAGCATCTGCCTCGTCAGCCGGGCCAACCTGGACCAGCACCCGAGGGACCATCCCCGACAGCATCCACACGAGCTCGAGCAACGGCGCGCGCCGGTCGTCCCAGCGCAGCCAACACCGCCAAGGACCGTGCTCGGCGTAGACCTGAGCTGCGCTCATGCCGACACCTCCCTGCCCCAAACGGTCCTGCGGAGCCGCACACGCGCACGGCCACGGCGCTGTCCCCGAGCGCTCGCCAACAAGGGTGCGAACGGACACATCACGACGGGCTGCCTACCAACCGGCCTCGAGATCGATGTCGAGCTGGATGAGCTCGACAGCCCCATCGGAAGCGAGCTGGCCGATGACGCTCAGGCGGGGCACGAGCACACCTGTCGCCACCAGGATCCGATACTCCGGTCGACCGTCGATGAGCTCGGGAAGCTCGTCATACCCAGTGGCGAATCGCTCGACGATGCGGAGCAGCTCTGACGCCTGAAAGTCGACGGTCGAAGGCTCTCCGTTCGGACCCCGTTCGCGGGGCAGCTGGCGGTCCAGATCATCGAAGAGCTCTCGCGTCGCCCGAACCGGGCGGCGCTGCGGGCTCATCGCGACCGGCGGCCGTCTCGTTCGGCAAGGCGGGCCTCGAACCGGGTGCGGACCCGATCGATGAACTCCGCCGGGACATCGTCGAGGTCGGTGGCGACGCTGGCGTCGAACACGGCGTCCTGCTCCGCAGGCGACAGCGCAGCGAACTCCTCGGCGGTCCACGCCCTTCGCGTCATGGGACGAAGGTACCCCGTGGGTGTCGCACGGTCCCGAACCGCAGCTCGACTCGGCGCGTTCGAGACCCAAGAAGAGGCGCACTCGCTGACCTCCGTTCGACGGACCGCCTCATCCGTAGCGCTCGACCAGCGAACGGCCGATCGCGGCGAGGTGGTCTCGCACGCCCCGGGGGCTGGTCACTTCGAGCCACTCGGCGAGCCAGGCCAGCTCGCCGGCCAACACGAACTCGCTGTGCCCCCGGATCACCACCCCGACGCGGCCGTCGGCCGTGGCACCGCCGACCTCCAGGCGATCCCCCAGCATGATCCGGAGCATGTCGACACCGTCGGGTGCGCAGCTCGCACGAACCTCGAGGGGGTTTCGCCGCCGGTCGATCTCGTCGGCGATCTCGCTCCAGGCGGCCGCCAGGTCGAAGTCGTCGGGTCGACGCGCCGGCTCGTCAGTCGTCTCGACCGACGACACCCGATCGATCCGGAAGGTGCGACGTCCGGCGTCGGTGTCGCCGACCAGGTACCACGACGGCACCTTGGCGACGATGCCCAACGGGTGCACGACGCGCTCGGACTCCGCGCCGCTCGCATCGACGTAGCCGAGCCGTACCTGCACGCCGCGGATGACCGCATCCCGGAGGTCGTCGAGGAAGGGCGGCGGCCGGAGCCCCGCTCGCGGTGACCCCCACCGGTGCGAGTCGATGACCAGTGATGCCGCCGCCGCCTCTGCCTCGTGCCGGAAGGGCTCGGGCAGCGCGTGGGCCAGCTTGCGGAGCGCACCCTTCACGGACGGAGGCGTCGCCGGGGACGAGCCCGCAACCAGGAAGAGGTCGCGGGCCTCGTCCGCGGTGAGCCCGGAGAGGTCCGTGCGGGCGCCGCCGACCAGGCGCCAGCCGCCGCCCCGACCCCGCACGGAGTAGATCGGCACGCCGGCCAGGAGGAGCGCCTCGAGATCGCGGCGGGCGGTCCGCTCGGAGATCTCGAGCTCCCGGGCGACCTCGGCCGCCGTGACCTGCTCGCGTCGCTGCAGCAGGAGGAGGAGGATCGCCACGAGCCGGTCGGTTCGCATCCACCGACCATCTCACACAAAGCGGCCAGGAGGGTGGCCTGTTTGCCTGTGCAAGGTAGCCGCACGAGCCCCGACCACGGGGGCACCGAGAGGAGCGATCACTCCCATGTCCGACCACTGCGACTTCCCGGCACCCACGATGGTCCCGATCAACGGCGTCGAGCTGGAGGTCTTCGAGGCCGGCCGCCAGCACGCCGGACGGCCCATCGTGCTCTGCCACGGCTGGCCAGAGCACGCGTCCTCGTGGCGCCATCAGGTGCCGGCGCTGGTCGAGGCCGGCTACCACGTCCTGGTCCCGAACCAGCGCGGCTACGGCAACTCCTCGCGGCCGCCCGAGGTGACCGACTACGACATCGAGCACCTCACCGGCGATCTCGTCGCCCTGCTCGACCACCACGGCTACGACGAGGCGACCTTCGTCGGCCACGACTGGGGCGCCAACGTCGTGTGGCAGCTCGCCCTGCTCCACCCCGCCCGCGTCGAGCGGCTGATCGCCCTCAGCCTCCCCTACCAGGAGCGCGGAGATCGGCCGTGGCTCGAGCTCATGGAGGCCCTCCTCGGCAGCGACAACTACTTCGTCCACTTCAACCGGCAGCCCGGCGTCGCCGACGCGGTGCTCGACGCCAACACGGCCCGGTTCCTCCGGAACCTGTACCGGAAGGACCTCCCGCCGCCGGCCCCGGAGCCGGGCAACGCCATGATCAACCTCGCCCGGGCCGAGGTGCCGCTCGGCGAGCCGATCATGAGCGACGACGAGCTCGCCGTGTACGTCGATGCGTTCCAGGGCTCCGGCTTCACCAGCAGCATCAACTGGTACCGCAACATCGATCGCAACTGGCACCTGCTGGCCGACGTGGACCCGATCGTCCGGCAGCCGGCGCTGATGATCTACGGCGACCGCGACGTGATCCCGAGGCCGGCCGACCTGAGCGCGCTCGTCCCGAACGTCGAGGAGATCAGCCTCGACTGCGGCCACTGGATCCAGCAGGAGCGCCCCGGCGAGACGACCGACGCGATCCTCGACTGGCTGGGGCGGGTCGACTGAGACCCACTCGGTCGCCCGACCGAGCGCCGGGAATCGCCTTCGGCCGGAGCTCGCTCCCCGGTAGGTTGCGCGCCGTGGACGTCCGGACCTCGACGCTGGCGGAGCGCCCCGACCTGATCGACCGCGTCTGGGACATGCCCGACCGGTGGGACGAGTTCATGGAGCACGATCCGATCGGCGAGTCGCTGTTCGGATCGGTGGTTCGTTCGTTCCGGCACCTCGCCGTCGTGGCGACCGACCCCGACGATCGCATCGTCGCCCACGGGACGGCGATGGCCTTCCGCCTCGATGCCGAGGGCCGCCGCCACCTCCCCGACCGAGGTTGGGACCAGGCGTTGGTCTGGGCCCACCAGGACCAGGTCCGGGGCGACGAGCCCGACACCGCCTGCGCGCTGGAGGTCTCGGTCCACCCCGACCGACTCGGGCACGGCGTGTCACGGCAGATCTTCGCCGCCCTGCGCGACGCCGCCCGGACCAGCGGGTTCGAGACCCTGTTGGCGCCGGTACGACCCAACGCGAAGCATCACGAACCGGAGACGCCGATGCCCGTGTACGCGAGTCGGACCCGGAGCGACGGTCTCCCGGAGGATCCCTGGCTGCGCGTCCACGCACGCCTCGGCGGTGTCATCGAGCGGATCGCTCCGGCCTCGCAGACCGTCAGCGGGTCGCTCGACGAGTGGAGGTCATGGACCGGCCTCGACTTCGCCCACACCGGACCGGTCCGAGTGAGCGGTGCGCTCGCACCGGTGTGGTGCGACGTCGAGCACGACGTCGCCGTCTACGTCGAACCCAACGTCTGGGTGCGCCACGACCTCCGCGCCTGAGGGCGGCGAGCGACCCGAAACCCCTCGCTCCTCGACGGTGGCTCGGGCACGCTGGTGACATGGAGCACCGCACCGAGGACGAGCTGACCGCCGCACTGCCCGAACTGCGAGCCGCCCCCGCCGACGTGGGTCGGCTCGAGATGATCGTGCGACGGCCCGCCGTCGACGAGCGAGAGGTGCTCGAGGAGGGCGAGCTCGACCTCACCGTCGGTCTCGTCGGCGACACCTGGCAGGACCGCGGGAGCAGCCGAACCGACGACGGCAGCTCGCACCCGGACATGCAGCTCAACGTCATGTCGGCCCGGATGGTCGACCTCATCGCCGGCAGCCGCGACCGATGGGCCCTCGCCGGCGACCAGCTCTACGTCGACCTCGACCTCAGCGGCGCCAACCTCCCGCCCGGCACGCGCCTGCACCTCGGCGACGAGGCCGTCATCGAGGTGACCGACCAACCCCATCTCGGCTGCGCGAAGTTCACCCGCCGCTTCGGCCTCCCGGCCCACCGCTTCGTGAACTCCGAGCTCGGCAAGGAGCTGCACCTCCGCGGCATCAACGCGAAGGTGGCCGTGCCGGGCACGATCCGCGCCGGCGACCAGATCAAGGTCGAGCGCCCGGGCTGACAGCCGGCCACCTGGCTTCGGCCGCCGATGCGGGCATCGGGTGGTCTCGTTCGTCCCACCTCGGAGCGACAACCGCCGTCCCCGATCCCCGCGTGTCGCTCCAACGTGGGACCGAGGACCACCCACCCGGCGGCCGCCCCGTCAGCCGTCGGTGCCGAACGCCCGGCGGAGGGCGGCGGCCGCCTCGTCGTGGGCCAGCTCCGCCGCGGCCATCTGGTGCCAACGGCTCACGAAGCCGTGCACCACGCCGTCGTAGCGGGTCGTCGTGACCGGGACCCCGGCCGCAGCGAGGCGGGCCGCCCACTCCTCCCCCTCGTCCCGGAGCGGGTCGTACTCGGCGGTCTGCACCAGCGCCGGTGCGAGCCCGCTGACATCTCCCGCCCGCATCGGCACGGCGTACGGGTCGTCGCGGTGCTGGGGCGGCACGAAGTGCCCCCAGAACCAGTCCATGTCGCCAGCGGTGAGGAAGTAGCCGGTGCCGTTCTCCGCCATCGACGGCCGGGTCTGCTCGGTGTCGATGCAGGGATAGATCAGGACCTGCAGCGCCAGCGGCACGCTCTCGTCGCGGGCCCGCAGCGCGACCCCGGCGGCCAGGTTGCCGCCCGCGCTGTCGCCGGCGACCGCCAGCCGGGCCGGGTCGCCTCCGAGCCCGGCGGCGTGCTCGGCGAGCCATCGCGTCGCCGCCCAGCAGTCCTCGTGCGGTGCGGGGAACGGGTGCTCGGGGGCGAGGCGGTACTCGACCGAGACGACCAGCGCACCGCTCCGCTTGGCGATCCGCCGAGCCAGCGAGTCGTGGCCGTCGACGCTGGACAGCACCCAACCCCCGCCGTGGAAGAAGGCGACGACGGGCAGCGGGGTGCCGATCGAGTCGGCGTAGACCCGCACGGGGAGATCGCCGGCGGGGCCGGGCAGGACGTGATCCTCCACCCGGACCAGCGGGTCGGCGTCGGGCTTCGGTGCGGCGTCGTAGTTCGCCCGCGCCTCCTCCGGCGTGCCGTCGCCGAGGGCGGGAGCGCCGATCGCGTCGAGCGCTCGCAGCACCTCGGCGACGTCGTCGTGCAGTGGCATCGGCCGATGTTCGCAGATCGCTGCGATGATCACGGACGATGACCGAGGGCGAACAGACGATGAGCGCGGCGGTTCGCGAGCGGTACGGGGGGCCCGAGGAGCTGCGCATCGAGGACCGGCCACGGCCCGAGCCCGCACCGGACCAGGTCCTGATCGAGGTCGCCGCCACCTCGGTGAACCTGTCCGACTGGGAGTCCCTGACCGGATCGCCCTTCTACTCCCGCATCGCCGGGCTCCGTCGCCCACGGCACGTGATCCCGGGCTCCGACATCGCCGGCACGGTCGTCGAGGTCGGCACCGGGGTCACCGACTTCGGCCCCGGCGACGAGGTGTACGGCGACAACCTCGGGCTCCTCGGCGGCTTCGCCGAGTACGCGGTCGCGCCGCCGAGCGCACTGGCGCTCAAGCCGCCCGAGCTGAGCTTCGTCGTGGCATCGGCGCTCCCGCAGTCCGGGCCGATCGCCCTCCAGGGGACGGCCCGTGCCGAGGCAGGCGCCAGGGTGCTGATCAACGGCGGGGGCGGAGCGACCGGCCACCTCGCCATCCAGCTCGCCAAGCGGGCGGGCGCCCACGTCACCGCCGTCGACACCGCCGCGAAGCTGGATCTCATGCGCGGTGTCGGCGCCGACGAGATCATCGACTACCGCACCGACGACTTCACCCGTGATCCCGACGGGTTCGATCTCGTGCTCGACCTCGTCGCCCACCGGTCGATGTTCGCCTACCACCGAGCTCTCGCGCCGGGCGGTCGCTACCTCTGCGTCGGCGGCACGACCCGTGCGATCGTCCGGTCGATGACCGTCGGCGCGGCGATCGGCCGGCTGACCGGGCGCCGGCTCGGTCTCCTCGCGGTGCGTCCCGGGCCAGAGCACTTCGCTCCCCTCGCCGAGCTGGTCGCCGCCGGCGAGATCGAGGTCCTGATCGACCGCGTGGTGGACCTCGAGGACACCGCCGCCGCGATCGAACAGGTCGGCACGGGACGGTCGCTCGGCACGGTGGTCGTCCAGGTCCGGTGACGCGGATGCGGCTCGGGCGACGCCCGATCCGTAGGGTGAGCCATCGTCCAGGGGGAGGGTGCATGGCCGGCAGCCGGCGCGAGTTCACGACGAGCGGCGGGATCACGCTCGTCGCCGACGAGTACGGCGAACGTGGCCGGCCTCCGGTGCTCCTGCTCCACGGCGGCGGTCAGACCCGCCACGCCTGGGGTGGCACGGCGGCGACGCTCGCCGACGCCGGGTCCTACGTCGTGTCGCTCGATCAGCGAGGCCACGGCGACAGCGACTGGGCGCCCGACGCCGACTACTCCCACGACCCGATGATCGAGGACGTGCGCTCGGTGTGCGACGAGCTCGCCGCCGAGGCCGGCGGCACGCCGCCGGCGCTCGTGGGCGCGTCGATGGGCGGGATCATCTCCCTGCTCGCCATCGGTGAGCGCCATCTCGACGCACGGGCGCTCGTGCTCGTCGACATCGCCACCCGGATGGAGGACGAGGGCGTCGGCAAGATCCTGTCGTTCATGCGCAGCGGCGCCGACGGCTTCGCCTCACTGGACGAGGCGGCCGATGCCGTGGCGGCGTACCAGCCCCACCGCCCCCGGCCGAAGAGCACCGACGGCCTGCGCAAGAACCTCCGTCAGCGGGAGGACGGACGCTGGTACTGGCACTGGGACCCGGCCTTCATCGACCCGGAGGGCAAGACGCCGCGCCGGTCGCGAGACCCACAGCGGCTGGACGACGCCGCCCGGGAGTTGACGATCCCCACCCTGCTCGTGCGGGGCCGCATGAGCGACGTCGTCTCGGAGGAGGGCGCCCGCGTCTTCCTCGGGCTGGTCCCGCACGCCGAGTACGTCGACGTCGCCGACGCCCACCACATGGTCGCCGGGGACCGCAACGACGCGTTCGGCAGCGCGGTCGTCGACTTCCTCCGCACCTGACGACCCACCGCGGAACTGTCCGAGAATTGTCTCCAGATCGGTTGCCCGGCGCGCCGATCCCCCCGGCATGCCCTCCTTCCGATCGAGTGATCAACTGCTCGTCGCGATCGGTGGCCTCCTCCTGGTCGCCGCCGCGATCGCCCCGTCGGTGTCCGGTGAGGGCACCGTCGCCGGCAGCCTCGTGGTCGTCGGCGCCGTCGCGCTGGGGGCGCTCGCACGCGCCGCGCGGCGCGCCACCGGCCGCGACCGACTGACCTGGTCCCTGGCGCTCGGCGCCGCCGGCGTGGCCGCCGCCGCGAGCGTGGCGCTGCGGGTCGAGGCGCTCAGCACCGTCGGCATCGGCCTGGTGTGCCTCATCGCTGCCGGGGCGTGGGCGGCGACGATCGCGATGCGCGGCTCGTCGTGGAGCGGGCCGACGCTGCTGCGGGCGTTGCTCGACGGCGTCTGGGTCCTCGCGGCCACCGCCCCCGCCTGGTGGACCTGGATCGTGCAGCCGGTGCTCGAGGACCGCGAGCTGCTCGGCCACGGCCCGACGACGATGCTGGCGGCCGCCTCGATCCTGTCGATCGTCGTCATCGCCGACCTGGCCGCGAGCGGTTGGCGGCTGCACTCCGAGGCCGCGTGCTCCTTCCTCGCCCTCGGCGCCGGCGCGGTGTTGTCCGTCTTCGCAGCCCGGTTGCTGGTCGTGGCCCCGACCAGCTCCACGGCTGCGTTCGCTGCCGCCGCGGTCGTCATCACGATCGCGACCGAGCGCCCCGACCTCTCCCGCGACGCCGCCGCCGACGAGGGCACGGTCGCCCGCACCTTCTGGCTCCTCACCGGGTTGCCGCTCCTCCTCGCCGCGCCGGCCTCGCTCACCGGAGCGGAGCTCCCGTCCTGGTGGGCGCTCACCGCGCTCGGCGTCCTGATGCTGCGCTGCGGTCTGATCATCCAGAGCGAGGAACGCCGCATCGAGCAGCTCGGCGTGCACCGCCTCCTCGACCCGCAGACCGGGCTCGCCAACCGCAGGGCCGTCGCCGATCTCGACATCGAGCACGAGGCGCTCGGCGTCTGCTCGATCGCGGTCGCCGGCATCCAGCGCCTCATCGCGGAGCACGGCCGCAAGATCGGCGACGAGGTCGTGGAGACCGTCGCCCAACGGCTGTCCACCTCGGTGCGCCACCGGGACGTCGTCGTCCGGCTCGGCGACAACGAGTTCGGGCTCATCCTCGTCGGCGCCGAGTCCAACGCCGTCGTCGACGCCGTCGCCAAGCGAGCGCTCGCCCGGATCTCGGAGCCCATCACCGTCGGCGAGCGACGCATCATCCTGCCGGCGTCGATCGGCGCGACCTTCGACCCCCACGGCGGCTCGGTCAGCGAGCTGATCGGGCGGGCCGACGACGCGCTCGCCAGCGCCAAGGGACGCGGGCCCCGCACCGTGGTGCACGCCTGACCACGCCTCCAGGCCCCCCGACCTACGATGGGACATGGTCGTGCGGTCGTCGGAGCTGCTGAGCACCGACGACGTCGCGCCGGACGAGCGCTTCGCCTACTGGCGGGAGGTCGTCTGCGCCGTGTTCGTCCCGCTCGGTGTCGAGCGGCTCGACGACACCGAGCTGAGTGGCTCGGTCGAGGTGCGACGCTGGCACGACCTGGCCCTCTCGCACGTCACCTCGACCGCGCAGGTCGTGACGCACTCGGCCGCCGATCCGCTCGAGGACTGCCTCATCAGCATCCAGCTCCGAGGGCGGGGCAGGATCTCCCAGGACGGCCGGGTGGCGGAGCTCCGGCCCGGCCGATTCGCGCTGTACGACGCCACCCGCCCCTACGAGCTGGTCTTCGACGACGACTTCGAGCAGCTCGTCGTGCAGTTCCCGAGGGAGGAGCTCCTCGCCCGGAACGTCGTCCTCGGTGACTCGACGGCGCTCGCGGGCGGCGACGGGGGCCTCGGGGCCGTGGCCACCGGCTTCGTGCGCTCGCTCGCCGAGCACGGTGACGACGTGCCCGACCAGGCGGTCGGCCGGCTCGGCTCGCAGGCGCTCGACTGCCTCGCCGCCGCGCTCGGTGAGCTGGCGGGCGCACCGTCGCTGGGCGCTGCCACGGCCTCGGCGGAGCGGCAACGCGTCCTCGACCACATCGACGCCCACCTGGCCGACCCGTCCCTCACGGTCACCACCCTGGCCGCCGCCTTAGGACGCTCCACCCGCTCGCTCCAGAAGCTCTTCGAGGGTGACGAGCTCCACCTGAGCGAGCGGATCCGGCGAGCGCGACTCGCTCGGGCCCGGGCGGTCCTGGTCGATCCGCTCGCCGCCCATCGCCCCGTCGCCGCGGTCGCCGCGTCGGTCGGCTTGCCCGATCCCGCCCACTTCTCCCGGCTGTTCCGCTCCCGGTACGGGTGCTCGCCGAGCGAGCTGCGCACGGCGTCAAGGATCTCGTCGCCTCCGTCCTAGGCGGGCCGCAGCGCCCTGTGCTGTGCTCTGCTCGGGAACAGCCAGGGGAGGCGCAGTCATGCTCGAACGGACGGTCAGGGTCGCAGCGGTGCAGTCGG
>JBCBSZ010000010.1:0-102450 GCA_039818945.1 Actinomycetota bacterium | reverse complement strand
CCGGCGGAGCCTCTGCCCCCCGCACCCCCCGCCGGGGCCAGCTATCCGGCTCGGCGTTCCAACGCTTCTCGGTCGAGGATGCGGTAGCGGCGGTCGGCCTGTTCGACCCAGCCGAGGCGGCCGAAGCTGGCGAGAGCCTTGTTCACTCGCTCGCGCGAGGCGCCGACCATGCCGGCCAGCTCCTCCTGGGTCACGGGCAGGGTGAAGGTCTCCTGGCCACCCGACAGCTCCAGCAGCCGCTTCGCGGTCCGGCCGGCGACGTCGAGGAACATCGAGTCGGCGAGCGCCTCGTCGGTGGTGCGGAGGCGGGCGGCGAGCAGTGTCACCACCGTCCAGAGCAGCTCCGGTCGGTCGTCCCAGACCTGGCGGAGGACCTCGTAGGGGATGGCGGAGATCTCGGAGCGCTCCAAGGCGCGTGCGTCGGCGGAACGACCCTCGTCGACACCGAACATGCCCATCTCGCCGAACAGGTCGCCGGCCTCCATGAGCGCGAGCACCGACTCGCGTCCGTCGACGAAGCCACGGGTGATGGCGATGCGCCCGCTGATGACCACGAACAGCTCGTCGGAGCTGTCGTCCTGCTGGAAGAGCGTCTCGCCCCGTTCGAGCACCCGCGACCGGGCCGCCCCGACCACGGTGTCGAGCTCGTCGGGAGCGAGACCCTCGAGCAGCGGGATCTGGGCGAACGATGTGACTTCGGTCATGACCTCGCCGACTGTAGCGGCGGATCTCGGAAGTCGTCGATCCGCTCGCGAACCCGTCCTCAACGCGGTCCGTCGTGGTGCCGATGGAGACCGGAGCCCCGGGAGGTGGAGTGTTCGTCGAGATCGTGCGCCTGTTCGTCGTCGTCATGGCGACCGCCACGGGCCACGCCCTCGCGGGCGCTGAACCACTCGCCGGCGCGAGCCTCGGCGCCGCGCTCGGCTACGTCGCCGGCGGTCTCCTCGGGCGCGGCCTGGCCCGGCTGCTCGGCTACCTGGAGCGAACGACCACCCGACACAGCGCCGGCGAGCTGCTCGTCGGCGCGCTCGGTGCGGCGCTGCTCGGCGGCTTCGGAGCGCTGGTCGGGCTCGCCCCGCTGATCCTGCTCCCACCCGCGTGGGGCTGGCCGGTCTTCGGGCTGACGAACTGGATCGGGGCGTACGCCGGCTTCCGGGTCGCCTCCCGCCGATCCCGTGAGCTGCTGGGTCTCGCCGGGCTCGCGCCGCGGCCGGTGGGCGGCACCAACCGCTTCGGCGACGCACCGTCGACCGAGGACTCGCTCCTCCTCGACACCAGCGCCCTGATCGACGGCCGCCTGCTCGGGGTCGCGAAGACCGGGTTCCTGCGCGGCGACCTGCTCGTCCCCCGCTTCGTCCTCGACGAGTTGCAGGGTCTCGCCGATGCGCAGGACCCCAGCCGGCGGCGTCGCGGGCGGCGAGGGCTGGAGATCCTGGAGGCCCTGGCCGACGACCGGCGCATCCGCCTCCACATCCTCGACGACGACATCCCGGGGGTCGATCACGTCGACTCGAAGCTGATCGCCCTCGGCAAGCGCCATCGCATCACGCTCCTCACGCTCGACCGCCCGCTGGCCGCCCTCGCCCGTCTCGACGGGGTCGCGGTCGTCGAGGTGGAGGCC
Organism: Actinomycetota bacterium; assembly: GCA_039818945.1. Lineage (GTDB taxonomy): Bacteria > Actinomycetota > Acidimicrobiia > Acidimicrobiales > Poriferisodalaceae > JBCBSZ01. The sequence continues at coordinate 100,829 of JBCBSZ010000010.1, read as the reverse complement.
CTGGCCGACAGCCTGCGTCCCGACGTCCAGCACGGCTCGACCCACGTCGTCCAGCTCGTCCGGGAGGGCAAGGAGGAGGGCCAGGGCGTCGGCTTCCTCGAGGACGGCTCGATGGTCGTGGTGACCGACGGAGCGCACCACCTCGGCGAATCGGTCGAGATCGAGGTCTCGACGTCGATGCAGACCTCGGTCGGCCGGCTCTACTTCGCCACGCTGCTCGACGAGCCCCCGTCACCCGCCCCGGCCCCGGACGCGGTCGTGCGCGACGGCTGAGAGGTGCGACGATGGCGGCGTGAGCCGCCGTCCGCCCCGTGGGCGATCCAAGGGCGCGCAGCGCCGCCCCGACCAGCGTCGGGGCGGTCGCGACCAGCGCCAAACCCGCCAGAAGACCCGCTCGTCGTCCGGTGGGCTCGGCGGCGATCACGTCGAGGGTCGCAACGCCGTGCTCGAGCTGCTGCACGCCGGGCGCCGCAACGTCGACGAGATCTGGGTGGCGACCGACCTCGACGACTCACCGGTGGTGGCGGAGATCGTCGACCTCGCCCGCGCCCGGCGCATCACGCTCAACGAGGTGTCGCGCCGACGCCTCGACGCCGAGGCGACCTCCGAGGCACCCCAGGGCGTCATCGCCCGCGCCGCACCGCTGCGGCCGGTCGAGCTCGAGGACCTCATCGACGGCGACGGCGTGCCGTTCCTCCTCGTCCTCGACGGCATCACCGATCCCGGCAACCTCGGCGCCCTGTTGCGCACGGCCGAGGGCGCCGGCGTGAGCGGCGTCGTCCTCCCGCGGCATCGGGCCGCCCGCATCACCCCGACGGTCGCCAAGGCGGCAGCCGGAGCGATCGAGCACCTCCGCTTCGCCCAGGTCGGCGGCCTCCCCGCCGCCCTCCAGACCCTCGGCGAGCGCGAGGTCTGGCGCATCGGGCTGGACGGGTCGGCGCGCGACCAGTTGTTCGATCTGAAGGTGGCCGACGAGCCGGTCGCCCTCGTGCTCGGCGCCGAGGGCCGGGGGCTCTCGCGCCTGGTGCGGGAACGCTGCGATCAGCTCGTCTCGATCCCGATCGTCGGCAACCTCGAGTCGCTCAACGTCGCGGCGGCCGGGGCGCTGGCCTGCTACGAGGTCGTCCGCCACCGCGGCACCGTCTGACCGGAAGCTCAGCCGACGACGACGCGGTTGCGGCCGTGGTCCTTCGCTCGGTACAGCAGCCGATCGGCCTCGTCGATGATCTTCTCGAGCCCGAGGTCGCTGGCGCGGTGCGCCGCGCCGATGCTGACGGTGCAGTGGATCGTGCGGCCGTCCACGTCGACGGTCGTGTCGGCGAGCATCGTCCTGATCCGGTGGGCGATCGCGTCGGTCTCCTCGAGGCTGGCGCCCGGCAGCAGCACCAGGAACTCCTCACCGCCGAGGCGGGCGACGAGGTCATCGGGTCGCACGCAGGCCCGCAACAGGTCGGCGAAGCGCACGAGGACGGCGTCGCCCCCGCCGAGGCCGAACGTGTCGTTGATCGCCTTGAAGTGGTCGAGGTCCATGATCACGGCGCCGACCGGGCGGTCCTCGTCGAGCAGCTCGGCGCCGAGGTCGTAGAGGGCACGCCGGTTGAGGCAGCCGGTCAGCGGGTCCACCGTCGCGCTCCGGCGGAGCTGCTCGGCCTGGAGCTCCAGTTGGCGGTCGGCTCGCTCGAGCTCGCGGTGGACGGTGACCGCGTCCGTGACGTCGTGGACGATGCCGACGAGGAAGTGCTGCCCGTCGACGGTGAGGCGGGTCTTCCTGACGACCAGGTCGCGAGCGCCGAACGTCGGGTCGTGCACGGTCTCGGCGACCTCGTCGACCTCGCCCGTCGCCAGGACGCGGAGGTCGCCCGCATCGCACCGCACCGACTGGCGGTGTGGGAACACGTCGCCGTCGCGCCGCCCGATGACATCGTCGCCGGTGAGGTGGAAGAGCCGCTCGAAGGCCTCGTTCACCCAGACGTAGCGGGCCTCGGCGTCCTTGACCAGCACCGCGTCGGGGATCGCGTCCAGGACGGCCGTCGGCAGCGACGGCACCGCATCGATGGACATCACCTGCTCCTCTCGGTCGTCGCCCTCCTCCTTCTGGTCGACTGACCCAGGGACGGGGTCAAGCACCTCGGAGCCGGTCGTCCCGGCTGTGCTCACGCTGCGGGCAGCTGGCGGATCTCGACGTAGCGGTCCGCCGGCACGACGACGACGAGCCGGTCCCGGACGTCATCGCCATCGATCTCGGCCAACACGTCGAAGGCCGTCGCCAGCTCGCTCGACGAACGGTCGGCCGAGCGGGCGTAGAACAGCAGGGCCTCGAGGACCTCTCCGTTGGAGGTGACCTCCAGCTCCCGCCGGACCTGCTCGACGGCGACGGCCAGCTCGTCCTCGGTCGGCCCCTGTTCTCGGAGGTCGGCGAGGACGTCCTGCAGCGCGCCCGAGAGCTCGTCGAGCCCGTCCGGGTCGCCGCTGGCGCTCAACACGACCGCCGTCCCCGGCTCCGGGTCCTGGCGGGTGTCGACGAAGAGCACCGGCGAGTAGGTCGCGGCGAGCTCCTCGCGGAGGACCTCGATCAAGCGGAGCTGGACGACTTGTGCGAGCACGTCGTCGACGAGCTCGGTCCGCAGGGTCTGCGCTGCGGCCTCGTCGAAGAGCACGAGGAGCGAGCCCTGCGGGTCCTCACCCGAGCGCACGGTCTCGACGACGGCAGCGTCGGGAGCGTCGGGCTGGCGATCGACGGCCTCCTCGGTGCCCTGGCCCGCGGGGAGGGACCCCAACCATCGGGCGCCGAGCTCGACGGCGGCCTCGACGTCGACGTCGCCGGCCAGCGCGACCACCCAGTCCTCCGGGTCGTCGAAGCGATCCCGGAACAACGCGAGCGCTCGATCGGCGTCGAGCCCGTCGATCCACTCGCTCGGCGGCAGTTGCAGGTAGGCGGGGTCGCCGCCGTAGCGGGCATCGACCAGCGCATCGAAGATCGCCAGATCGGGCAGGGCGGCGCGCTCGGCGGCGAGCGGTGCGAGCTGGCCCTGCAGTTGCGCCACGGCCGTCGCGTCGACCCGCGGCTCGGCGAGCAGGGCATGCGTCAGCTCGAAGAGCACGTCGAGATCGGATGCCGCGGCCTCGCCGACGAGCCCCTCGTCGAACTCGGCGATGAACGGGGTCACCGACGCGAGGCGACCGGACAGGTAGCGGTCCAGCGCCGACCGGTCGAGCCCCGCCAGCCCGCTCAGACCGATCAGGTCGTCGGAGAGCAGGAGGTCGGGGTGGTCGGCCTCGTCGACGACGGAGAAGCCGCCGGGGCTGAGCGCGGACAGGAACGCGGTGTCGTCGACGATGTCGTTCGCCGACACGATCAGCTCCAGGCCGTTGGCGAACAGGACGTGCTCGGCGCCGAGATCGTCGGTGAAGCGGTCGACGATCTCGCCCGGCTCGGGTGGGGCGACGAGCTCGGTGGCGGTGGAGCCCTCCCGCTCGGGCGGTGCGATGTCGGCAGTCCTGACCCGATCGAGGATGGCGGCCAGCTCGGCCTCGTCGGGCACCTCGGCGGCGGGAGGCCCCGACGCGATGACGAGCGGCTCGGATCCGGCGAGGAGCTGCGCAGCGAACGCGTCGACCGTTGCGGTGTCGAGCTGGTCGAGGATCTCGATGCGGAGCGCGTGGGCGTCCTCGGCCGAGGCGATCAGCGCGCTCTCGAGGACGTGGGCGACGTAGAGGTCGGCCAGCGCATCATCCTGGCGGGTGCCGCTCTGCTGGAGGTCCTGGTCGACGCCCGCGCGCAGCTCCAGGACCGCTCGGTCGAGCTCGTCGGGGCGCACACCGAACCGGACGAGCCGCTCGACCTCGGTGAGCAGCGCCTCGGCGGCGGTGCCCAGTTGGCCGGCCTCGGCGAGCACCGCAACGCCCGGTGCCCGCTGCGCCCGCACGAGCTCGTTCGCGGCCGGGCCGGCGTCGAAGAAGCCGCCGTCGACCGACCGGGCCCGTTCCTCCAGCCGCTCGACGAGCACGAGCTGCGCGGCCTGCTCGGCCAGCTGCCGGCGCAGGTCGCCGACCGTCTCGGTGGCCAGCGGCTCGCCCGGGTAGTTGAGCTCGATGACGGTGATCGGCGCCTCCGGGTCCGGCAGGCTGAAGAAGGTCGGCATCGTCGGGCCGGGTGCCTCGATCGTCGGTCGCTCGGGTGCGTCGGTGGGGTTCTCCAGCGCACCGAAGCGCTCGTCGATCTCCTCGACGATCTCGTCGGGGTCGATGTCACCGACGACCACGACGCCCATCAGGTCGGGCCGATACCAGTCCTCGTAGAACCGGCGGAGCTGGTCGCCGGTCATGGTCTCGATGGAGTCGATCGTGCCGATCGGGAGGCGGTCGGCGTACGGCGTGCCACCGAGGAGCCGATCGATGACACCGTCGAAGTAGCGAGCCGTGTAGCCCTGGTCGCGCAGGCGCCACTCCTCGACGATCACGCCCCGCTCGGCGTCGACCTCCCGCCCGTCGATCGTCGCCGCCGACGCCCACTCGACGAGCACGTCCAGCGCGGTCTCCACCGACTCGCCGTCGTCGGTCGGGACCGTGAGCGAGTACACGGTCTCGTCGAACGATGTGAACGCGTTGACGTCCGGGCCGAACTCGGCCCCGAAGCGCTCCAGCACCCGCACCAGTTCGTTCTCGGGGAACGACTCGGTGCCGTTGAACATCATGTGCTCGAGGTAGTGCGCCGCACCGAGCTGGTCGTCGGCCTCGAGCGCCGAGCCGGCATCGACGACGAGGCGGGCGCTCATCCGCGAGCCGGGTCGCTGGTTGGCCCGCACGTAGTAGCGCAGCCCGTTGTCGAGCTCGCCGATCACGACGGCGTCGTCGACCGGCAGCGGTTCGGCGTCGTCGGGGAACGTGGGCGGTCCGGCGGCGTCGAGCTCGCCGTCGGCCGTGGACGTCGCCGTCGTGGTCGTCGTGCCCGGCTCGTCGCCGGCGTCGTCCCCGCCGTCGTCGGACGAGGTGCAGCCGACCGCGACCAGTGCCGCCATCAGCAGGATCGCCGCCCCGCGAACCCGCATCAGGCGGTGCGCGCCTGCTTGAGTCGCTTCGTCGCCCGCGCCCGCAGGGTCGGGTCCAGCTCGACCTTGCGGAGCCGGACCGCCGCCGGTGTCACCTCGACGCACTCGTCGTCGGCGATGAACTCCAGCGCCTGCTCGAGCGAGAGCTTCCGCGGCGGCGTGAGCTTGACGGTCTCGTCGGCGGCCGCGGCCCGGTGGTTGGTGAGCTTCTTCTCGCGGCAGACGTTGACGTCCATGTCCTCCGGGCGGCTGTTCTCGCCCACGATCATCCCGGTGTAGACCTCGGTGCCGGGGCCGACGAGCATCGCCGCCCGCTCCTGGAGGCTGATGAGCGCGTGGGTCGTCACCGGTCCCTGCCGGTCGGCGACGAGCGAGCCGGTACGCCGGCTGCGCAGCTCGCCGAACCAGGGCTCGTAGCCCTCGAAGACCTGGGTGAACACGGCCGTACCGCGGGTCTCGGTGAGCAGCTCGGTCCGGAAGCCGATGAGGCCGCGGGCGGGCACGACGTGGTCGAGCCGGACCCAACCGGTCCCGTGGTTGACCATGTCGGCGAGGCGGCCCTTGCGCTCGGAGAACAGGCGCGTCACCGCGCCGAGGTGCTCCTCGGGGACGTCGACGACGGCCCGCTCGACCGGCTCGTGCAGCGTGCCGTCGATCTCCTTGGTCACGACCCGGGGCTTGCCGATCGTCAGCTCGAACCCCTCGCGCCGCATCGTCTCGACCAGCACGGCGAGCTGCAGCTCGCCGCGGGCCTGCACCTCCCAGGCGTCGGGCCGCTCGGTGGGCAGCACCCGCAGGCTGACGTTGCCGACCAGCTCGGCGTCGAGCCGGGCCTTCACGACGCGGGCCGTGAGGTGCTCGCCGTCGCGACCCGACAGCGGCGAGGTGTTGATGCCGATCGTCATCGACAGCGCCGGCTCCTCGACGCTGATGATCGGCAGCGGCCTGGCGTCGTTCGGGTCGGCGATCGTCTCGCCGATCATGACGTCGGGGAGGCCGGCGATGGCGACGAGGTCGCCGGGCCCGGCCTCGGCGGCGGGAACCCGTTCGAGGTGCTCGGTGAGGTACAGCTCGGCGACCTTGGCCGGGCTGGCCGAGCCGTCGACGTGACAGCGCGTCACGCCCTGGCCCTTGCGCACCGTGCCCTGCATGATCCGGCAGATGGCGAGGCGCCCGACGTAGGACGAGGCGTCGAGGTTGGTCACCCACGCCTGGAGGGGATGGCCCTCCTCGTACTCGGGGGCGGGGACGTGCTTGATCATCACCTCGAGCAGCGGGGAGAGGTCGTCGCCGCGGAGGTCGGCGTCGAGGCTGGCCCAGCGCTCCTTCGCGGAGCAGTAGACGATCGGGAAGTCGATCTGCTCCTCGTCGGCGTCGAGGTCGAAGAACAGCTCGTAGACCTCATCGACCACCTCGGCGATGCGGGCGTCGGGGCGGTCGACCTTGTTGACGACGAGGATGACCGGCAGGTGGCGTTCCAGGGCCTTGCGGAGCACGAAGCGGGTCTGGGGGAGGGGGCCCTCGGCGGCGTCGACGAGCAGCATGACCCCGTCGACCATCGTGAGCCCCCGCTCGACCTCGCCACCGAAGTCGGCGTGGCCGGGGGTGTCGACGATGTTGATGGTCGTGCCCTGCCAGGTGAACGAGGCGTTCTTCGCGAGGATCGTGATGCCCTTCTCGCGCTCGAGGTCGTTGGAGTCGAGGACGCGGTCGACGACCTCGGCGTGGTCGCCGAAGGCGCCGGAGGCGCGCAGGAGGCCGTCGACGAGGGTGGTCTTGCCGTGGTCGACGTGGGCGATGATCGCCAGGTTGCGCAACTCGGCGCGCGTGGGCATGGGCGTCTGCTTCCGAACGGGGTGGTCGTCGCCGGCGGGGGACCGGGAACCGATCGCCCAGGGTACCCGGGCGCTGGGTACTCTCCGGTGGCGGCCGCCGCCGCTCGGCCCGGGTAGCTCAACTGGTAGAGCGCTCGCCTTGTAAGCGAGGGGTTACGGGTTCGAGTCCCGTCCCGGGCTCACCACCGAGCGCCGTGCTCGTGACCTTGCCCCGCCCCGGCTCGGCGCCGATGGTGTGCAGGTGGGCACGAGGGCGAGGTGGTTGGTGGTGGTGGCCGTCGTCGTCGGCGTCGCAGCGCTCCTGCAGCTGCGCGGGCCGGCCGACGATGCTCCGAGGTCGGGATCGGAACCGCAGGAGTACCGGCCCGAGTTCGGCCCGCTCCCGATCACCGCTGCGGTCCTGTTCAGCGACACCGAGCTCTGGCTGGGCTCGTACTGCGGCATCGACCGCTTCGGCTGGGAGGTCGTCGAGTCGAGCCCGCAGACCCTGCGCATCCGGATGGAGGGCCTGCCCTCGATGGCCCTGTGTGGGGGCTTCGAGGCGGTCGAGCTCACCGAACCGGTCGCCGGCCGCCTCGTCGTCGACGACGTGAGCGGCGAGGTGGTGTGGGACAGCCGGGTGTGGCAGGGCATGCCCCTGCTCGCCGTCGACGACCGGCGCTGGGATCTCGTCGGGGTCGCGTTCCCGCCCGACCTGGCGGACCCGCCGGCGCCGCTCGATCCGCTGCGGTGGGTGCTCACCTACGAGCGCGACGGCGTCGAGGTCGTGGTGGAGTCCTACACCGACACCGCCGGTGAGGTCTCGGCGACGCTCCAGGATCCCGACGACGTCGTCGTCGACACGGCCCCGGGCTGGGCGGTGCGGATCCACTCCGAGGAGCCCGCGGCCGCCGCCGAGGTCGCTGCGCTCCTGCAGGAACTGGAGCGCGACGACTGGCTCGCCGCCGTCGGGGAGCGGTGGGGTCGGCGCTAGGACGGCGTGGGCACCCGACTCCGGGTGAAGTAGGTGCGGCCGGCCACCGCGACCAGGGCGAGGGCGGCGACGCCGGCCCAGTGCGACAGCGAGTGGAAGCTCGTCCACTCGACCACCGCGCCGGCGAGCAGGCCGGCGGCCGCTCCCGACCCGACCATCACGAGGTCGGCCGCGCCCTGGACCGCCACGCGGTCGGTCACGTCGGCGGCCCCGGCGAGCAGCGCGCTCGCCGAGATGAGCCCGAACGACCAGCCGAGCCCGATGAGGAACAGCCCGACGAAGATGCCGAGGCGGTCCTCGGGGTCGGTGTGGCTGGCCAACTCGGCGCCGATGAAGAGCGTCACGCCGCCCAGCGCGATCACGGGGTGGGGGCCGAGGCGGTCGACGAGCCACCCGACGATCGGCGAGCAGGCGTACATCCCGAGGATGTGCACGGAGATGACGAAGCCGATCACCCGCAGCTCGTGGTTGCCGTCCTTCATGTGCAGCGGCGTCATCGTCATGATCCCGACCATCACGGCCTGCCCGAGCCCCATGGTGAACACGGCGAGGCGAGCGGTCGGGCTGCGCCACAGCGCCCGGAACGAGTCCCGCACCGGCGGCCGGCGGGTGCCGGGGACGTCGATCGAGCCGGCGACCTCGAGCGGATCGGGGCGGAGGAAGCGCTCCACGACGCTCGCCGCCGCAGCGAAGCCGAGGGCGGACAGGAGGTAGGGCCCGGCCAACTCGGGCAGGCCGATCAGCTCGGCGAAGCCGCCGGCCGGTCCGAGCGCGAGCGTCGGCCCGAGCACCGAGCCCACGGTGACCGCCCAGACCAGCAGGCCGATCGCCCGGGCCTGGCGACCCTCGGGGGCGAGGTCGGCGGCGGCGTAGCGCGCCGCCAGGTTGGTCGCGTTGCCGGCGCCCACGCCGAGCACCCCGAGCAGGAGCAGCGGGTAGAGCTCGGCCACGGCGGCGGCGAAGGCCAGCGAGGCACCGACCGCGGCCAGACCCCAGCCGGTGCGCAGACCCGGCCGGCGACCGCGGCGCGCCGCGAGGCGGGCCAGGGGCACCGTCGCCAACGCCCCGCCGACCGAGTGCGTGGCTGCGGCCAGCCCGGCGAGGGTGTCGCTGCCGGTGATCTCCTCGGCGAGCACTGCGGCACCGGCGAACCCGCCGGCCATCGCCATCCCGGCCGGGACGACCGACACCATGAGCACGCGCACCGTCCGGCGCTGCACGAGGTCGCGATCGTGGTCGGCGCGGGCCGGGGCGTCGGACATCCCGGACATGGTCTCAAGTCGTGGCCGACCTCGCGCAAGCGCTCGGCTCGCCAGGCGGGCTCACTCGACGACCACCAGGTGGGTCGTGCGGTGTTCGAGGAGGTTCATCGCCATGGCGGTGAGGGTGACCGTGTAGACGCCGCGCCGGGTGTAGGTGTGCGACCAGTCCGAGTCGATGAACGCGTTGAGGTTGACGTAGGTGCCGTCACCGAAGTTCCAGCGGTACTCGGCGATCGCGCCGTTGCGATCGTCGCCGGGCAGCGAGGCGGCGGCATCGAAGAGGATCGGTTCGCCGACCTCGGCGCTGACCGGCGCGTCGATGATCGCCGTCGGCGGTCCGGCCGGTCGATCGATGAAGATCCGGGCCACCTCGATCGTCTTCGCGGCCATGCCCGGCCGGTTCGGGATCGCCGTGAGCTCGAGCCGGTGCTCGCCCGGGGTCGTGTACTCGTGGCGGACCAGCCCCGGTCGATCGATGCGGGTCGACGTGCCGTCGCCCCAGTGCCAGCGGTAGGAGTCGATGCCGCCGTAGGCCGTGGCCTCGCCGTCGACGTAGACCTCCAGCGAACCGATCGCGCTGCTCGTGCCGCTCTGCAGGCGGCCCCACATCGAGGAGATCTCGTCGAGCGGGTGGTTGGACAGGCAGGCCCGGATCGTCGCTCCGTCGTCGTTCCCTCGTCCGAGCGTCGGCTGCCAGTAGCTCTCGATCGGGCCCCGGTTGCAGCGGGGAATCCGGTCGGCCGGAGCGACGAGGCTGATCGTGGTGCGGTCCTCCTCGTCGCCGGGCCGACACGGGATGTAGGAGGAGAAGAGCGTGCTGCCGCCCTCGTAGAACTGCACTTCGAGGTCGAGCTCGGCCGTGCCGTCGGGGAGCACGTCGATCGCCGACCCCGACCAGCACACGCTGACATCCTCGGCACAGGAGAACTCGACGAGGCGGCCCCGCCCGTCGACGAACGGTCCCGGCACCACGCTGTGGAACCTGCCGGGTCGAGGCGGCTCGATGGAGGAGAGGCCGCGCCGGCCGTCGATCGAGCTCATCTCGATCCACAGATCGCCGTGGATCACGCACGACTCGTCGGGCCCGGGATCGAAGGCGACCGGGAACTCCGCGTCCTCGTCGTAGAGGTGCACCTCGACCTCGATGTGGAGCAGGTGATCGGCCCACGGGCCGGTGGACACCGTCCCCGGCGGCGGCGACGTGGGCGTCGGGTCCTCTCCGTCCTCGGCGCGAGCGGGCGCGGTGGCGAGCGCGAGCGCGACCATCGCCACGACGATGCCGGTCCTGATCATGGTGCTGCTCCCGTCGTCTGCGGGGTGGGCGGGCGACGGTACGGAGCCGGCGTTGGAGCCCTGTTGGACCGGGGCTGGGATCCGGGGGTGCCCCCGGAGCGGGGTGTGCGCGGCGTAGAGTCCGCGGTAGTCGATCCAGCGTCGAGGAGCGCAGATGGCAGCACGAATGGGCAACGGACGAGCCGGCAACGCCGCTGCCGGTCGCGGGCTCCTGCTCGTGCTCGTCGCGCTCGTCATCGGCGTGCTCCTGCTGAGCCAGGTCGACGGTGACGGCGATGTCGACGCGGTCGCCGCCGACGACGGGTCCACCTCGACCGAGACGACCGAGGGCGGCACCGACGGCGGCGAGGGCGGCGAGGGCACCGAGACGACCGATGACGTGCCGTCGATCGACCCCGAGACCGGCGACACGATCCCCGCCGATCAGGTCCCCGACACCGAGGCGCCCGTCGTCACCGAACCCCCGCTGGCCGTCCGCGACCCGTCCGAGGTCACGGTCCTGGTCGTCAACGGCGGCACCGGCATCCAGGGCGCGGCCGGGCGGCTCAGCGACCAGATCCAACCCTTCGGCTACCTCCAGGCCGACCCGACCAACGCCACCGACGCCGTCGGCCAGGTGGCGGTCAGCCAGATCTACTACGAGGCCGGATGGGCCGCCGAGGCCAACAAGCTCGCCGGCGAGCTGGGCTGGCCGATCGAGAGCGTGCAGCCGATGCCCGAGCCGCCGCCCGTCGACGCCCTCGACGGTGCGAACCTGCTCGTGCTGCTCGGCACCGACAACGCCACCCCGGCGTAGCCATGCCGCTGCGGGCGCTGCGCGAGCGTCCCGAGCGCGCCGCGCTGCTGACCGACTTCGACGGCACGCTGTCGGAGATCGTCGCCGACCCGGCGACCGCTCGGCCCGTCCCCGGCGTCGTCGAGACGCTGAGCCGTCTCACCGACCGGCTGGGGTTCGTCGGCGTGGTGTCCGGGCGACCGGTCGGGTTCCTCGAGCGGATCCTCCCCGATCCTGCGGTGCAGCTGGTCGGGCTCTACGGGCTCGAGCGTCGCGTCGACGGCGAGCGCTGGGAGCACCCTGGCGCGCCGGCCTGGCGCGAGCGCGTGTCCGCCTTCGTCGCAGCGGCCGGTGCGGCGCTGCCGGACGGTGTCGGCATCGAGTCGAAGGGGCTGTCGCTCACGCTGCACTACCGCTCGGCTCCCGAGGCGGCCGACGACGTGCATCGGTGGGCCGAGGAGGCGGCGGGCGACTTCGAGGTCCGTCCGGCCAAGCGCTCGGTCGAGCTCCACCCGCCGGTCGCCCTCGACAAGGGCACGGCGGTGCGCGAGCTGGCCGAGGGGTACGACCCGGTCGCGTTCCTGGGCGACGATCTCGGCGATCTGTCGGCCTTCGCGATGCTCCGGGCCCTGCGCGACGAGGGTCGGACCGTCGCTCGCGTCGTCGTGTCGAGCGACGAGGTACCCGAGGCGCTCCTCGTCGAGGCCGACGACGTCGTCGCCGGGCCCACGGCCATGGCGGCGCTGCTCGCCGGTCTGGCGGACGCCTGATGCGCGTCGTCTGCGCCATGGACAAGTTCCGCGGGACCCTCGAGGCGGCCGAAGCGGTGGCCGCGGCCGCAGCGGGCGTCCGGGACGCAGTACCCGACGCCACGGTCGACGAGGTCCCGTTCGCCGACGGCGGTGAGGGGTTCCTCGACGTGCTCGGCGGGGCCAACCGGTCGGCTCTGGTCACCGGGCCCCTCGGCGAGCCGGTCGAGGCCGTGTGGCGGATGGGGCAGCGCACCGGCGTGATCGAGATGGCCCGGGCGTCCGGGCTGCTGGTCGCCGGCGGTGCCGAGGGCAACGATCCGATCGCCGCCACGACCGCAGGAACCGGCGAGCTGATCGCCGAGGCGGTGGGTGCGGGGCTCAAGCGGGTGCTCGTCGGCGTCGGCGGCTCCGCCACGACCGACGGCGGGCTCGGAGCGATCCGGGCCCTGGAGCCGCTCGCCCGGCTGCGCGGCGTCCAGATCGTCGTGGCGCACGACGTCGACACTCGCTTCGTCGACGCCGCCTCCGTGTTCGGCCTGCAGAAGGGCGCCACGCCGGCCCAGATCGAGCTGCTGCGCCGCCGCCTCGAGCGCCTCGCCCAGGTCTACGAGCAGGACTTCGAGATCGACGTCCGCGAGGTGCCGGGCTCCGGCGCGGCGGGTGGCCTGGGTGGCGGTCTGCTCGCCATCGGCGCCGAGCTCGTGCCCGGGTTCGAGGTGGTCGCCGACGAGACCGACCTCCACGACCGCATCGACGGCGCCGACCTCGTCATCACCGGTGAGGGCCACCTCGACCAGGGCTCCTTCGAGGGCAAGACCGTCGGCGGGGTGGCGGGGCTGGCCGCGGAGGCCGGCGTGCCGGTCCTCGCCGTCGCGGGGATCATCGACGACGACGTCGTCGACCGGCTGACGATGATCTCCCTCGCCGAGCGGTTCGGGCTCGAGGCGGCGTCGAGCGACGCTGCGGGCTGCGTGCGACGAGCCGTCGCCGACCACCTCGCCGGGTAGGCGGCCGGGCCCCGTTAGCACTCGTTGCCGCCCGCTCTGGCAGGGCTTCCTCGATGCTCCACGCCCCGTTCGGGGCGTTGCGCATCCGCTCGCCCTGCGGGCCGCTCGGGCCCCGTTAGCACTCGTTGGTGGCGAGTGCTAACGGCTTGCTATCGTGTCGGACGCCGGCGATGCGCCGGTCAGCACCCGGAACCACGCTCGGAGCGGTCCGCTCCGACGCCGCCATCGACGGAGGTCAGACCCAAACATGGCGAAGATGATCGCGTTCGACGAGCAAGCCCGCCGCTCCCTCGAGCGGGGCATGAACCAGTTGGCCGACGCCGTGCGCGTCACCCTCGGCCCGAAGGGACGCAACGTCGTCCTCGACAAGAAGTGGGGCGCGCCCACGATCACCAACGACGGTGTCTCGATCGCCAAGGAGGTCGAGCTCGAGGATCCCTACGAGTCGATCGGCGCCGAGCTCGTCAAGGAGGTCGCCAAGAAGACCGACGACGTCGCCGGTGACGGCACCACCACCGCCACCGTGCTGGCGTGGGCGATGGTCCGCGAGGGCCTGCGCAACGTGGCCGCCGGCGCCAACCCGATGTCGATCAAGAAGGGCATCGAGGCGGCCGTCGAGGCGGCGGTGTCGGGGCTCAAGGAGCTGTCGACCGACGTCTCCTCCGACAAGGGCCAGATCGCCTCGGTGGCGGGCATCTCCGCCGCCGACGCCGAGATCGGCGCCATGATCTCCGAGGCCATCGAGAAGGTGGGCAAGGACGGTGTCATCACCGTCGAGGAGAGCCAGACCTTCGGCCTCGAGATGGACCTCGTCGAGGGCATGCGCTTCGACAAGGGCTTCATCTCGCCGTACTTCGTCACCGATCCCGACCGGCAGGAGGCCGTCCTCGACGACCCCTACCTGCTCTTCGTCGGTTCGAAGATCACCAACGTCCGCGAGCTCGTGCCACTGCTCGAGAAGGTCATGCAGGCTGGCAAGCCGCTGCTGATCATCGCCGAGGACGTCGAGGGCGAGGCCCTCGCGACCCTCGTCGTCAACAAGATCCGCGGCACCTTCAACTCGACCGCCGTCAAGGCGCCCGGCTTCGGCGACCGCCGCAAGGCGATGCTGCAGGACATGGCCGTCCTCACCGGCGGCCAGGTCATCACCGAGGAGGTCGGGCTCAAGCTCGAGAACGTCACCCTCGACCTGCTCGGCACCGCCCGCCGCGTGCTCGTCACCAAGGACGAGACCACGATCATCGAGGGCGGCGGCAGCGACGACGACGTCAAGGGCCGCATCGAGCAGATCAAGCGCGAGATCGAGAACACCGACTCCGACTACGACCGCGAGAAGCTCCAGGAGCGCCTCGCCAAGCTCTCGGGCGGTGTCGCGGTGCTGCGAGTCGGCGCCGCCACCGAGGTCGAGCTCAAGGAGAAGAAGCACCGCATCGAGGACGCCGTGTCGACGACGCGTGCGGCCATCGAGGAGGGCGTCGTGCCCGGCGGTGGCGTGGCGCTGCTGCGGGCCAAGGCCAAGGTCGACGCCCTCATCGACACCCTGAGCGGCGACGACGCGACCGGCGCCAGGATCGTCGCCGCCTCGCTGATCGCCCCGATCAAGCAGATCTCGGAGAACGCCGGCCTCGAGGGTGGCGTGATCGTGTCCAAGGTCTCCGAGCTCACCGGCAACACCGGCCTCAACGCCGCGACCGGCGAGTACGAGGACCTGGTCGCCGCCGGTGTCATCGACGCCGCCAAGGTGACCCGCTCGGCGCTGCAGAACGCGGCGTCGATCGCGGCGCTGTTCCTGACCACCGAGGCCGTCGTCGTCGACGAGCCCGAGGAGGCCGGGGCCGGCATGCCGGGCATGGGCGGCATGGAGGACTTCTGAGCGAAGCGAAGCGGTCCGGGGCCCGAGCGGCCCGCAGGGCGAGCGGATGCGGAGTGCCCCGCAGGGGTGCGGAGCATCGAGGAAGCCCTGCCTGAGCGGGAAGCACGGAGGACTTCTGAGCGAAGCGAAGCGGTCCGGGGCCCGAGCGGCCCGACCGGTGAACTGAGCTGACGACGAGCCGGACCTGCGGGTCCGGCTCGTTCGCGTCATGGGCAGGGTCCAAATGCCCTGCTCGCGGCGCGCGAGCGGTCGGTACCCTGGAGGTATCGACTCGACCCCCGGGAGACCCTCGATGCACTCCTCCTCGCTCTCCCCGGCCCAGCGCTCCGAGGCGCTCGACCGGATGGCCACCCAGCGCCTCGACGTGCTGATCATCGGTGGCGGCGTCACCGGAGCCGGGTGCGCCCTCGATGCGGCGGCCCGTGGCCTCAGCGTCGGCCTGGTGGAGCAGCGCGACTACGCGTCGGGCACCTCCAGCCGGTCCTCGAAGCTCATCCACGGCGGCCTGCGCTACCTCGAGCAGTTCAACTTCGCGCTCGTCTTCGAGGCGCTCGGCGAACGGGGCCTCCTGCTCGAGGAGCTCTGCCCCCACCTCGTGCGACCGGTCTCGTTCCTGTACCCGCTCAAGCACAAGTACTGGGAGCGGCCCTACATCGGCACCGGCATCGCGCTCTACGACCTGCTCGCCGGCATCAAGGGCAACCCGCTGCCCCGCCACCGTCACCTCGGCCGCAAGGGGGTCGCCCAGCGATTCCCGTCGGTCCGTCCCGACGTCATCGAGGGCGGGGTCATCTACTGGGACGCCCAGGTCGACGACGCCCGCCACACCATGTCGATCGCCCGGACCGCCGCCCGCTTCGGTGCCTGGCTGGCTCCCAGCACCCGCGTGGTGGGGTTGGTCAAGGACGGTGACCGCGTCGTCGGTGCCGAGGTCGACGATCTCGAGGGTGGGCGCCGCCTCACCATCCAGGCCGACCAGGTGATCAACGCCACCGGCGTGTGGACCGACTCGATCCAGGACTTCGCCGGCACGGGCAACATCCGGGTGAACGCCTCCAAGGGCATCCACCTCGTCGTGCCCCGCGACCGCATCCAGGCCGACACCGGCGTGATCCTGCGCACGGAGAAGTCGGTGCTCTTCATCATCCCGTGGGGTGACCACTGGCTGATCGGCACGACCGACACCGAGTGGGAGCTCGATCTGGCCCACCCGGCGGCCAGCCGCTCCGACATCGACTACCTGCTCGAGCGGGTCAACGGCGTCCTGAAGGACCCGCTCACCCACGACGACATCGTGGGCGTCTTCGCCGGTCTCCGACCGCTGCTCAGCGGCGAGTCCGACGACACGTCGAAGCTGAGTCGCGAGCACGCCGTGTCGCAGGCGCTGCCGGGCCTGATCACGATCGCCGGCGGCAAGTACACGACCTACCGCGTGATGGCCGAGGACGCCGTCGACGCCGCGGTCGCCAACCTCGGCCGCACCGTGCCACCGTCGCCGACGGCGAACACCCCGCTGGTCGGCGCCGACGGCTACCAGGCCCTCTGGAACGCCCGTCAGCGGATCGCCCGCCGCGCCGGGCAATCGGTGGAGACGATCGAGCACCTGCTCGGGCGGTACGGCTCGATGATCGACGAGGTGCTCGAGCTG
This sequence comes from Actinomycetota bacterium, assembly GCA_039818945.1. Classification (GTDB taxonomy): domain Bacteria; phylum Actinomycetota; class Acidimicrobiia; order Acidimicrobiales; family Poriferisodalaceae; genus JBCBSZ01. The sequence goes on along the minus strand of JBCBSZ010000010.1, from coordinate 84,363 downwards.
ATCGACGAGCAGGGCGACCTCGGTCGACCTCTGGGGACCGGGACCGGCCACCTCCGCGCCGAGGTCGTCTACGCCTGCGCCCACGAGGGTGCCTTGCACCTCGACGACGTGTTGACCCGGCGCACCCGCATCTCGATCGAGTCCGCGCAGCGGGGCCTCGACGTGGCCGAGGAGGTCGCCGAGCTGATGGCCGGTGTGCTCGGCTGGGACAGCGGCACCGTCGAGCGCGAGCTCGCCCACTACCGGGCCCGCGTCGAGGCCGAGCTCGAGTCGCAGCGCATGCCCGACGACCGCACCGCCGACGCGGCGCGCCTCGGCGCCCCGGACGTCCGCTTCGCCCCGCAGCAGGGCTGACCCGGTGGCGGCCGGTCCCGGCCTGCTGCGGGTGCTCACCCTCAACGTCGGCTCGCTGCTCGAACCGGGCTGGGACCGCCGCCGGCACGAGATCGTGTCGTGGCTCGACCACGTCGAGCCCGACGTCGTGTGCCTGCAGGAGGTCTGGGAGGACGCGACCTCGCCGAACACCGGCGCTTGGCTCGCCGAGCACAGCGGGACGGAGTGGCACACGGCGTTCGGTGGTGCGGCGTTCGCCCCCGAGCTGTGGCCCGATCCGTCGTTGCGGTTCGGGTCGATGATCCTGTCCCGCTGGCCGATCGACGGTGACGAGTACGTGCGGCTGCCCGTGCTCGACGATGCCGACCCGTTCCCGTCGCGCGTGCCGTGGGAGCTGTTCCGGGTGCAGACGGCCGGGCTCGACGTCTCGTCGGTCCACCTCGCTGCGGCCCCGTCGCACGGCCACCACCGCGGTGCGCAGGTGGTGGCCATCGACGAGCACCTCCGTCGAGCCAGGGGCGAGCTCGACGCCATCCCCCCGCCGGGCACCACCCGCGAGGCCATGCCCGCCATCCTCTGCGGCGACTTCAACGCCGAACCGGACAGCGACGAGATCCGCTTCCTGACCTCGCTGGCCGTGCTCGACGGTCGGACCACCTTCTGGCAGGACGCCTGGCGGGTGGCGGGTGATGGCGGCCCCGGCCTGACCCAGGATTGGCGGACCAACCCGATCGCGGCGGCGATGAACGTGCACCGCAAGCGCATCGACTACGTCCTGGTCGGCGATCCGTACCAACGGACCGGCAGTGCCGGCCGGGTGGTGCACGCCGAGGTCGTCTGCGACGAGCCGCGGACGGGCATCGTCGCCAGCGATCACTTCGGGGTGATGGCCGACGTCGTCTGGCCGATGCGGCCCGCCTGAGGGCGCGTCAGGCGGTCGCCACGATCTGCACCGGGCTCACGACGCCGGCCCGGAAGGCGGTCACGAGGTTGGCGATCATCGAGGGGAATTCCGGCCCCATCAGGTGCACGAGGTTCACCGGCGGCGGGTTCGCCGCGGCTCGGGCGAGGACCTCGGCGACGAGCTCGCGACGGTCGATGGGCTCGGCGACGGCGAAGCCGGCCGACCGGAGCGCGTCGGCGTACTCCTCCGGCGTGGCCAGGTGACTGGTCGCCGGTGTCGACGACCACGGCACCGGGTAGTCGAGCTCGCCCGCGGCCACCCGCATCACGTCGTAGACGACGAATCGTCCGCCCGGACCGAGCACCCGCTCGACCTCGGTGAAGACCGACGGCTTGTCGGGCAGGTTCATGCCGACGTGGAACATCGTGGCGGCGTCGTAGGTGGCGTCGGCGTCGTCGAGCCGACCGACGTCGCCGACCCGGAACCGGGTCGCCTCGCCGAGGCCGGTCAGGTGCGACAGCCGCTCGGCGGCCTCGACGAAGGTCGGCGTGAGATCGACCCCGGTCACCCGGCACCCGGTGGCGGCGACCATCGATCGTGCGGGCCCGCCGACGCCGCAGCCGAGATCGAGGACGTGGTCACCGGCTCCGAGCCCGAGGGCGTCGATGATCGCCGCCGTGGCGACCGCCCCGCCGAGGTGGAACTCGTCGGCACCCGACAGCGCAGCGGCCGGCACCGTGCCATCCAGATCGACGCCGGTGTCGGCGAGGGCGTCGACGATGGCTTCGTAGGCGCCGCCGTCGCGCCCGTAGTGCGCGATCAGGTCGGGATCACCCGTCATGCGCGCAGCGTAGGTCCTTCGTCGGTCGCCAGGACGGGCCGGTCGCCACCGGCGGTCGCTGCCGCGTGGCGGTGGGCGCGACGGTCGATCGCCGCGAGCCAGCTCCGCCGGATGAGCCCGCTCGGCAGGCGGATCAGCGCCCAGTAGGGCGCGAACTTGGCCTCGGCGGCCCGGTCGGTCCCGGCGACGAGCGTCTCGGTCTCGATGCGCGTCCGGGGCCCGTCGGCGACGGCCTCGAGCCGGCAGACGGTGACCGCGTGGTCCGGTCGGTCGAAGTCGAGGAACGCGTCCGGACCGTCGAAGGGGAGCGGCGCGTTGCCGATCGGCGACCAGAACCGACCGGCGGCGCCGAACAGGACCAGTGCCCGCCCCTCGATGGGCTGCGGGTCGCGGCGCAACAGCACGAAGCCCTCGCGCTGGAACACGTCGAGCAGGGGCAGCGGGTCGGTGGCCGAGACCGCCCGCTTGCCGAGCAGCGTCCTGGGCAACCCCCGCAGCGCCAGGAGCGGGCCGAGCGTTCGGATCTCGTGTGCGGTGACCGAGAGCGCGGCGGGCCAGACCCGATCGAGTGGGAGGTCGACGGTGCGGCGGTGGACCTCGGCGAACCGGGACCGGGGGAGGGCCTCGTGGAGCTCGAGCTCGGTGCGCAGCGTCATGGGCCCGAATGTGGCACGGAGTGCCAGTTGCGTCAACGTGACGTCGGTCTCTGCGCTCCGTCAGTCCACGAGCGCCTGGTAGACGAGTTGCGCCAGCTCGGTCCGCAGCGGATGGGTGCTCGATGGCAGCAGCTGGGTGAAGAGCACGACCGTCACGTCCTCGACCGGATCGACCCAGAACGCGGTCGACGCCGCACCGCCCCACGCGAACTCCCCCGCCGAGCGGAGCGTCTTGGTCGCCGCCGGGTCGATCACGACCGAGAAGCCGAGGCCGAAGCCCACGCCGTCGAACGCCGTCTCGGCGAACAGCGGGCGACCGTACGCCGTGAGGTCGGCGTTGCCGGGGAGGTGGTTCTGCGTCATGTATCGAAGCGTGCGGGTGCCGAGCAGGCGGACCCCGTCGAGCTCACCGCCACGGCGCAGCATCTCGGTGAAGCGGAGGTAGTCGCCCGCCGTCGTGACGAGGCCGCCCCCGCCGGCGAGGAAGGTCGGCGGGGACTTCGCCGCCTCGCCCATCGGGTCGTTGCGGAAGCGCTCCCGGGAGCCCGGCGTCGGGGAGTAGAGCGCCGCCAGGCGGTGGAGCTCCTCGGGCGGGCAGTGGAAGCCGGTGTCGCTCATCCCGAGCGGTTCGAGGATCCGGGTCCGGAGGACGTCGTCGAGCGGCTGGCCGGCGACGACCTCGACGAGCCGTCCGAGCACGTCGGTCGACATCGAGTAGTTCCACTCGGTGCCCGGCTGGAAGACCAGCGGCTGCGCGGCGAGCGCATCGACACCGTCGGCGAGCGTCATGCCCTGGGGCGCGCCCCAGTTGAAGCCGGCCTCCCGGTAGCGCTGGTCGACGGGGTGGGCGTTGAGGAAGTCGTAGGTGAGCCCCGAGGTGTGGGTCATGAGGTGCCAGACCCTCATCCGCTCGGTCATGGGTTCGGTGGTCGGGGCCAGCGCCGATCCGCTCCGGTAGACCTCGGTGTCCCGGAAGGACGGGATGAAGCGATCGACGGGGTCCGTCAGCTCGAACGCTCCCTCCTCCCACAACATCATCGCGGCGACCGTGGTGATCGGCTTGGTCATCGAGTAGGCCCGGAAGATCGTGTCGTGCTCGACCGGGAGCCCGGCCTCGACGTCGCGGTGGCCGTACGTGTCGCTGAAGACGGTGTCGCCGCTCCGGGTCACGGCGATCAGCCACCCGGGCAACAGGCGATCGTCGACGTAGTGCCGGAAGTGGGCGCTGATCCGGCCCAGCCGGACGGGATCGAAGCCCCGCTCGGTCGGATCGATCGTCACCTTCACGTCGGTCATCGCCGTCCCCCTGCCGGTCGTCGTCCCCGGACGGTAGGAGCGACCGCCCACGGCCGTCGAGCCGGCCGCCGGTACCGTGGAACCCGTGTCGACCCACCCGGCGCTCGCCCCGCTGCTCGGCCTCGTCGGGACCTGGCGCGGCCGTGGCAGCGGTGAGTACCCGACGATCGAGCCCTTCGACTACCTCGAGGAGATCACCCTCGCGCCCGGTCCGGGCACACCGTTCCTGGCGTACTCCCAGCGCACCCGCCACGCCGACGACGAGCGGCCGCTGCACGCCGAGACGGGATACTGGCGGCCGGTCGGCAGCGACGGCATCGAGCTGGTCCTCGCCCACCCGACCGGTGCGGTCGAGCGACTCTGCGGCTCGTGGGACGGCTCGGTGGCGGACCTGTCCGACGATGCGGTCGCCGTGACCCCGACGGCCAAGTCGGTCACCTGCACCCGTCGCCGCTTCGAGCTCGACGGCGACGTGCTGCGGTACTCGATGGCCATGGCCGCCGTCGGCGAGCCGCTGACCCATCACCTCGCCGCCGAGCTGCGCAGGGTGTCGTGAGCGGCGGGCGGACCCGCACGGTCCTCGTCGAGTCGGTCGGCGCCGACGGTCGTCGGCGCGGCCCCGACGAGCTGGTCGTGGAGGAGCCGCTGGAGATCCGCCTCGACGGTCACCTCGTCGCCACGACCATGCGCACACCCGGTCACGACGTCGAGCTCGCCGTCGGTTGGTGCCACGGCGACGGGCTGCTCGATGGCGCCCGGGTCCTGGCGGCGCGGCACTGCGGCGACGGATCCACCGGCACCTACAACGTGATCGACGTCGACACCGGCGGCCGAGCACCGGAGCCGGCGCCCCGGCTCGGCAACGTGTCGTCGTCGTGCGGGCTCTGCGGTTCGGTCGCGCTCGGCGAGCTGGTCGACCGCCTCGGTCCGGTCGGCGAGGTGCCGGACCACGACGCCGACCTCCTCGCCCGGCTCGTCGACGAGGTGACCTCACAGCAGACGCTCTTCGGTGCGACCGGGTCGGTGCACGGCGCCGCCGCCTTCGACGCCGCGGGGTCGATCGATGTCGTCCGCGAGGACATCGGCCGGCACAACGCCGTCGACAAGGTCGTCGGCCGCCGCCTCCTCGACGATGCCCTTCCCGACAGCGATGAGGGGCTGATCGTCACCGGCCGGGCCTCGTTCGAGATGGTGCAGAAGGCCTGGGCTGCCGGGTTCGGCACCCTCGTGGCCGTGAGCGGTCCGTCGGCGCTGGCGGTCGAGGCCGCTCGACGGGCCGGGCTGACCCTGGTCGGCTTCGCCCGCGGCGACCGCCTCAACGTCTACGCCGGGACCGTGGGGTGACCGCGCCGGCACGAGCGCGCTGATGGTCCTCCCCGCCACCCCGGAGGAGGCCCAGGAGCTGCTGCGCCATCGTTACCGCTGGCTGCGGTGGGGCGGCGCCGTGCTGGCCGTCGCGGTGATCGGCCTGTTGGGTGCCGTGGTGCTGCGGTCGGGCGACGATCCGGGCGCCGAGGCCGGAGCGACCGAGCCCTCGGACGTCCCACCGGCGTCGACCGGGTCGGCGGCCGCACCCGTCACCGAGGGGGCCGGCGCAGGGCCGGGCCCGCCACCGCCCCTCGCCGCCGAGGCCGTGACCGTCCGGGGCGAGGGGCCCGACAGCTTCGACCTGACCGGCAGCTTCGTCGAGGGCCACGTCGTGCTGCGCTACGCGATCGCCGGGTCGGGCACGGTGGTCGTCACCGATGGATCGGGCACCGTGCTCGACGGCGCCTCGATCGTCGTCGACGGCACGGCGTCGGCGTCCGGTGCGGTCATCGTGCCGCGACTGGCGTCGGCCACGCTCGCCTCGGTCGAGGCCGAGGGGGCGTGGGAGCTGACGGCGCTCAGCGCCGAGAACCTGCCGCTGCTCCGGACGGGCGCCACGATCGAGAGCTCGGGGAACGCTGCGCTTCTCCTCGGCGACGCGCCGGGCGTCGAGATCGCGATCGTGGGCGACTGCGTCGAGGGCACCGTGCTCGTCGAGCTCTGGGGCGATGACGCGCTGTTGTCCTCGGTCGAGCTGGTCGACCGCGGGTCGGTGCCGATGCTGCGCGACACCCGCTACGTCTCCGTCCGGAGCTCCTGCTCCTGGTCGGCGATGGCGTGAGCCGACCGCGGAGGCGTGCCCGGTGGGCTCCGTAGACTGATCCACGTGAGCGACGACACCGTGACCCTGTCCGTCGGGCGGGCCTGCCTGCACCTCTTCCTGAGCGTCACGCCCCGATGCGTCGGGCTCTGCGCTGATCGAGGCCGTCGAGCGCACGGTCGACGACGACCACCAGGTCGTCACCGCCGCGGTCCTCGGCCACAAGGCCGATCTCGCCGTCATGGCCGTCGGCACCGATCTGTGGCGGCTGCGCCGGCTCCAGACCGACCTCGCCGCGGCCGGCTTCGAGCTCAAGGACTCGTACGTCTCGATGACCGAGCTGTCCGAGTACGCCGACGGAGTGCCCGAGGAGATGAAGCAGGCGCGGCTGCACCCCCAGCTGCCGCCGGAGGGGTACCCGGCGTTCTGCTTCTACCCCATGTCGAAGCAGCGGGGCGACAAGGACAACTGGTTCACGCTGCCCTTCGAGGAGCGGCGCGAGCTGATGTACGACCACGGCGCGTCGGGTCGGAAGTTCAAGGGCCGCGTCGTGCAGCTCGTCACCGGGTCGACCGGCGTCGACGACTACGAGTGGGGCGTGACCCTCTTCGCCCGCCACCTCGACGACCTCAAGGACGTCGTCTACAGGATGCGCTTCGACGAGGCCTCGGCGCTGTACGCCGAGTTCGGGCCCTTCGTGACCGGGCTGCTGGCCGAGCCCGCCCAGCTCGTGAAGGAGCTCGGTCTGCCCGGCTGACCACGCGGTGTGGTGTTGTTTCCATCTTGCGCCACCACAGAGCGGTCCGTCGGCGCCGGATGGGCGATGATGGACCCATGTGGACCCGAGCAGTGCGCGCCGCCGTCATCGGCGTGGTCTTCACCGCGACGTTGCTCGTCGCCCTGATCGGCGGGCCGGTGCGCGATGGCGTCGGACCGACGACGGCCCCGGTCCCGGCCTCCGCTCCGTAGCGGTCACGGCGGGCTCGACTCATCGGGCAGACTCGGACGCCGTGACCGAACTGCTCTACCTGCGCGATGCCGAGCTGCGCTCGGTCGACGCGACCGTCGTCGACCGTCGCGACGACGCCGTCGTCCTGGACCGGACCGTGCTCTACCCGACCGGAGGCGGCCAGCCCCACGACACCGGCACGCTCGTCGCCGATGGCGCCGAGCTCGCGGTGACCCAGGTGAAGACGGACCGCGAGGACCGACAGGTCTGGCATCACCTCGACGGCGAGGCCCCGGCGGTCGGTACGACCGTCACGGTGACCGTCGACTGGGAGCGGCGCCATCAGCTCATGCGGACGCACTCGGCGCTGCACGTGCTGTGCGGCGTGATCTGGAACGAGTGGGGTGTCCCGGTCACCGGCGGCAACATGGAGCCACTCACCGCCCGCATGGACTTCGAGTTCGACCCGCTGCCCGACGGCTTCGCCGCCCGGATCGAGGAGCTCGTGAACGCGGAGATCGCCGCCGACCGGCCGATCACGGTGGAGTTCCTGCCCCGCGAGACCGCCGTGCAGGACGAGGACCTGATCCGCACGAAGGTCAACCTGATCCCCGAGTCGGTCACCGAGATCCGCGTCGTCGACATCGTCGGGCTCGATCGCCAGGCCGACGGTGGCACCCACGTGCGATCGACCTCGGAGATCGGCCGCTTCGAGGTCGTGAAGACCGAGAACAAGGGCAAGGGCAACAAGCGCGTCCGGATCCGCCTCCACGATGGCTGAGGTCTCGTGATCGTCGTCAGCTCCGGATCCGCTTCCACGATGGCTGACCTCTCGTGATCGTCGTCAGCTCCGGATCCGCTTCCACGATGGCTGACCTCGCGTGATCGTCGCGGCGTTCGACTTCGACGGCACGCTGACGCGGCGCGACAGCCTGGTCCCGTTCCTCGCCGGCCACGTCGGCCGGGCCGTGACCGTCCGGGGGCTGGTCGCCGCGGCCAAGACCTTCGGCGACCGCAGTGCCCGCAAGCAGGCGCTGCTCGACCGCACGCTCCGCGGCCGGCCCGTGGACGAGATCGCCCGGGCCGGAGCCGCCTACGCCGCCCGGCTCGTCGCCACCGGCATGCGCCGCGACACGCTGGCCCTGCTCGCCGGCCACCGCGCCAACGGTCATCGACCCGTGATCGTCAGCGCCTCGCCCGAGCTGTACGTCCGGGCCGCCGGCCGGCTGCTCGGCATCGACGACGTCCTCGGCACCCGCCTCGAGGTCGACGACGCCGGCCGGCTGACCGGCCGCTACGACGGTCGCAACTGCCTCGGCGAGGAGAAGGTCGCCCGGCTCGAGGAGTGGCTGGCGGACCGGGAGGCCACCCTCCTCTACGCCTACGGCAACTCGGCCGGCGACGACGCCCTCCTCGCCCGAGCGGACGTCCCCACCCGCGTCTAGCTCACGCCCCCGAGGCGTCGATCAGAGGCCGAGCACGGCCCTGAGCCCATCGTCGATCGCATCGAGGAGCGCCGGTGGGATCGCTCCGCTCCGATCGACGAGCCAGGCTCGGTCGACCAGCTCGAGCCCGAGCGGTATCGCCACCGAGTCCTTGGGGAGCCCCGTCACCGCGGCGTCGAGCAGGACGTTGCCGGCGATGCCGGCGCGATCCACGTTCGACGTCAGCGGCACGACGTGGGTCTGCCAGACGTCGACGTCGAGCACGTCGACGGACGACACCACGACGCACGGCCGCCGTTCGTTGTTGGGCACGTACGCAGTAGACGTACGGTTCGCTCACGACCCCGGGGCGTCGCCGAAGGGTGTCGAGGCGCCGGAGCTGCGCAGCACCCGGTAGCCCATCGCCCCCGGGTTGGCGATGATCGCCACGGCCGGGTTGCCCGAGGTGATCGCCGCCGAACCGAGCTCGGTCGCATCGCCGAAGGCGTACACCTTCCCGTCCGAGCCGAGGACCCAGTAGCCCTGGTTCGTGTGGGTCGGCGTCATGCCGACGACGTTGGAGATGCCCTGGCCGCCCAGCGAGCCGTAGAAGGGCACCGCCGTCGGCGTGGCCCCGAAGGAGAACACGCCGCCGTCCTGGGCGATCATCCGGTAGCCGTTGCCGGCCGAGACCCCGGTGATGCCGGCGATCGGGGCGTTGAGGGGCTTGCCGCCCATCGAGCCGTAGAACCGACTGCCGGCGTCGCCGAAGGCGAAGATCCCGCCGTCGAAGGCCACCAGCCAGTAGCCGCGTCCGGTCGGGGTGCTCGTCATCGAGAACACCGGGGCGTTGAGCGGGATCCCGCCCATCGAGCCCTGGAACTCGGCGTCGCCGTAGCTGAAGACGCCACCGTCGTAGGCGACGAGCCAGTAGCCGTTGCCGGTGCCGGTCGGTGCCATGCCCTGGATCGGACCGTTGAGCGGGATCTGGCGGGCGTCCCCGAACCACTTGGCGTCGCCGTAGGCCTCGACCACGCCGTTGCCCTTGACCACCCAGTAGCCCTCACCGCTGGGCGTCGCCGCCCCGGCGATCACGTCGCTCGGCCACTGGTTGGTGACCGGGTCGTCGCCCGTCTCCGGGGGGTCGAAGGTGATGCCGGCGAGATCGGTGCCGGTCCGGTCCTGGCTGCGTCGCCACACCGGCCAGTCGGCGACCTTCCCGGCGCCGGCCGTCGTGAAGAGGTTGAGCTCGGTGAAGTTGAGCGGCTGGTTGAACTGCGCCGCCACCACGTAGCGCTTGCCGTCGTGGTCGAACACGGCTGCGGACGACTCCGACGAGATGAAGATCGAGGTCATCGAGTGCACGCGGCTGACCCCGTCGATCACGTGGAGGCCGAAGGCGTTCGGCACGATCACGTCGTTGCGGTTGTCGCCGGTGACGTCGGCCAGGACCGGCGTGGTGTTGGTGGACTCCGGCGCCACGACGTCCACGGTCTGGTCGTGGTTGCGGCGTGGCAGCTCGTACGACCAGTACACGGTGCCGCTGCCCTTGATCACGTAGACCTTGCCGTCGCGGGCGGTGGTCACGACCTCGGCGACGCCGTCGCCGGTCATGTCGCCGAGCACCGGCGAGGCCACGACGGTGCCGCCGAGGGTGACCGGCCATCCCGGCACGGCCGAGCCGTCGTCGAGGTGGAAGGCGTAGACCTTCAGGTGGTCGCCCTGGGTGTCGTGGCTGATGAGGTCGGGGCCGCACTGCGGCTTCTCCGCGACCGACGTGCGCCCGGAGCAGCCCGAGTAGAAGTCGCCGGTGGTGACCACGACCTCGAGGCGGCTGTCGCCGTTGATGTCGCCCACCGCCGGTGATCCGTGCACGACCTCGTTGGGTCGCTGCTTCCAGAGCTCGGTCAGCTGGCCGTTCTGGTGGTCGAGCATGCGCAGCACGCCGCCCGTCCAGTCCTCGACGCCGCCGATGGCCGAGTCGCCACCGATGAGGATCTCGACGTCGCCGTCGCCGTTCGCGTCCACCAGCGCCGGCGACGACCAGACGGTGTCGTCCTGCCAGAGCGGGAAGCCGGCGAGCGGGTTGCCGTTCACGTCCAGCGCGTGGATGTGCAGGTCCCAGCCACCGAAGACGATGTCGTCGGAGCCGTCGCCGTCGACATCGCCGATCGCCGGGGTGGAGAAGACGCCCTCGCTGTAGCCGTCGGGCTCGGGGATCATGCCCCACACCCGGAAGATGTCCTCGGGGAGGTACCGCCACCGCACCGAGCCGTCGTAGCCGAACATCATCAGGCCGCCGTGCTGGTTCTCGGCCCACGTCGAGCCGGCACCGACGACGATCTCGGCGCGACCGTCGCCGTCGAAGTCGTGGATCGTCGGCGAGCTGTCGATCGCCGTGGCGGTCCCGGCGACCACGTCGGCCGCCGCCGCCCAGCGCAGGGAGCCGTCGAGGTCGTAGGCGCGCAGGTAGCCGTCCTGGTGGCCCATGACGATCTCCGGCGTGCCGTCGCCGTCCAGGTCACCGATCGCGGGGCTCGAGTGGCGGTTCCACCCCGCCAGCTCGGCTGACCACACCTCGGTCAGCTCGGCGCCGCTGTCCTCGGCGGCATCGAACCCGACGCCGTCTTGCGCTCCGACCGGTGCCACCGCCAGCGCGCTCGTCCCGATGCCCACCGCTGCGAGCGCGGCCCAGAAGGTCCTCGGCATGTGCTTCCCTCCACATCAACCACTCCTGGCCCCATCGGCACGTTGCCCCAGGGTGCTTGAGAACTTGTCCGAGCGTTGCGCGGGGCTACGGTGCGCCCATGGAGCTCAGGCCCGGACAGACCGCCGTCGTGACCGGAGGGGCCAGCGGCATCGGCGCCGCCCTGGCCCGGCGGTTCGCGGCCCGCGACCTGCACGTCGTCATGGCCGACGTCGAGGAGGGGGCGATGGCCGAGGCGGCCGCCGAGCTGGGGCGACTCGGCTCGGGTGAGGTGCTCCCCGTCGTCACCGACGTCACCGACGCCGACTCGGTGCAACGCCTCGCCGACGCCGCGGTCGAGGCCTTCGGTGCCGTGCACGTCGTGTGCAACAACGCGGGCGTCGCCGGCTCACCCGACACGGCGATGGGCCAGGTGCACATCCCGAGCTGGCGGTGGGTCATCGAGGTCAACCTGATGGGGGTCGTGCACGGCCACGCCGCCTTCCTGCCGCTGCTGCGCGACCAGGACGAGGGCCACGTCGTCAACACGGCGTCGATCGCCGGGCACTTCCCGGGCCACTCGGCCTACTCGGCCTCGAAGTGGGCCGTCGTCGGGATCACCGAGGGGCTCTTCCACGAGCTGGGAATGGCCGGCTCCGCCGTCGGTGCGAGCTGCCTGTGTCCCGGCTGGGTGCGCACCCAGATCATGGAGTCCCACCGCAACCGGCCCGAGTGGGCGGCGCCCACCGCCCTGGCCGAGCCGGATCCGATGGCCGAGGAGATGCGCTCCTACGTCCGGGACCAGATCGCCCACGGGGCCGCACCGGACGACGTCGCCGACCGCGTCCTCGCCGCGATCGAGGCGAAGCGGCTGTGGGTCTTCACCGATGCCGAGATGGTGGCGAGCCTCGTCGCCCGCTTCGATGCCGTACTCGGCGACCGCAACCCACCGCACCCGGGCCTCTTCGGGGAATGAGCCGATTCGGTCGTTACGATGCGGCGATGCGAGGTCTGATCCGCCGGGTCGCCGGTCGTGTCCCCGGCCTGGTCCCCGCCTCGCCCACCGCGATCGACGAGCTCGACGCCGAGACCCATGTCCGGCTGGCGTACGACTACGTGCTCGGTCGGCCCGCCGACGACGGCGGGCTGCAGAACTACCTCGACCACCTGGCGGCCGGGAGCCGCGATCGGCGGGCCGTGGTCGACGAGATGAAGGGCAGCGACGAGTACTGGTTCGGGCACGCCCTGCGCTACGCCGACGCCGGCATCGCCATCCACCGCTCGCGGTGCCTGTTCGTGCAGCAGCTGCCGCAGGCGGCCCGGATCCTCGACCTCGGCGGCACGCACCAGCAGTCGACCGAGGGGGCGATGGTCCACCTCGGGTACCCGTACCCCTTCGAGCGCATGGTGATCGTCGATCTCGACCCCGACGAGCGGCACCCGCTGTACCAGCAGATGCGGTCAGACGAGCCGGTCCAGAGCCGCCTCGGACCGGTCGAGTACTCGTTCCACTCCATGGCCGACCTCTCCCGCTTCGACGACGGCTCGTTCGACCTCGTCTACTCCGGCCAGACGTTCGAGCACGTGCCGGAGGACGTGGGCGACCAGGTGCTCGCCGAGGTCATGCGGGTGCTGCGGCCCGGTGGCCACCTGGCGCTCGACACACCGAACGGGGCCGCCTGCCGCCTGCAGCTCGAGGGCACCGGGCTCGCCGTCACGAACCCGGACCACGACATCGAGTACGACCACGAGCCGCTCCGCAAGAAGCTCGTCGCCGCCGGCTTCGACGTCGAGCGCGAGCTCGGGCTCACCCACCTGCCGCACACCTTCGACTCCGGGCGCTTCGACCCCTCGGAGATGCACCACACCGGCGTCTTCGCCGACATCGAGCGCTGCTACCTGCTCGCCTACCTCTGCCGACGGCCCTGACCGGGCCGTGACCCCCACCGGAGGCCGACCATGACCGACAGCGAGGCCGCCGGCGACATCGAGCTCCGCTCGCGCCTCGGCCGCACCGTGGTCGGGACCACCGTGCTCGGGTCCGCGGTCGCGATGTTGACGGCCACCGTCGTCAACGTCGCGCTCCCGGCGCTCGCCGTCGACCTCGAGGCGTCCACGGCCGCCCAGCAGTGGGTGGTCAACGCCTACATGCTCTCGATCGCCTCGCTCATCCTCGTCGGGGGAGCGATGGGCGACCGCTACGGCCGGGTCCGGATCTACGAGATCGGCGTGGCCTGGTTCGGCGTCGCCTCGCTGCTGTGCGCGATCGCTCCGACCGTCGAGTTCCTCATCGTCGCACGACTGCTCCAGGGCATCGGCGGTGCGCTGCTCACGCCGGGCTCGCTGGCGATCATCCAGGCGAGCCTGCGCCCCGACGACCGCAGCGAGGGCGTCGGCGCCTGGTCGGGTCTCGGTGGCATCGCCGGCGCCATCGGCCCGCTCGTCGGGGGGCTCCTGGTCGACGTCGCCAACTGGCGATGGGTGTTCCTGCTCAACCTGCCGCTCGTCCTCGCCGTGCTCGTCCTCAGCCGGTCCATCCCGGAGAGCTCGTCCAGCGACCACGACCACCCGCTCGACTGGTGGGGTGCCGTCTGGTCGGTGGTGGTGCTCGGCGCCCTGTCCTACGCGTTCATCGCCGCCGGGGACGGTGTGGGGCCGCTCGAGCTCGTCCTCGCGGTCGTCACCGTGCTCGCGCTGGTCGCCCTCGTCGTGGTCGAGCGACGGCACCCCGCGCCGCTCCTGCCGATCGGGCTCTTCGCCGACCGGACCTTCGCCGGTGCCAACCTGATCACGCTGATCCTCTACGGCGGGATGGGGGTCGTCTTCTTCCTGCTGACGGTCAACCTGCAGGTCGTCGGAGGCTGGAGCGCGCTGGAGGCCGGGTCGGCGATGCTGCCGGTCACGGTCCTGATGCTGCTCTTCTCCTCGCGGGCCGGCGCGCTGGCGAAGCGGATCGGACCTCGCATCCCGCTGACGGTCGGGCCGCTGCTCATCGCCGGGGGCATGGTGCTGCTCTCGCGCATCGGCGAGTCGCCGAACTGGCTGACGGACGTCGCACCGGGGGCGATCGTCTTCGGTGGCGGGCTGGCGCTGTCGGTCGCGCCGGTGACCGCCACCGTCCTCGCCTCGGTGCCCGACGACCAGATGGGGGCCGCGTCCGGCGTGAACAACGCCGTCTCGCGCACCGGGGGGTTGTTGACGGTCGCCGGCGTCCCGGCCCTCGTGGGCCTCTCCGGAGATGGTCTGTCGGATCCGGTGCTGCTCGGCGAGAGCTACGGCGACGCCGTGCTCGTCGGCGCAGCGCTCGTGGCCGCCTCGGCCCTCATCGCCTGGTTGACGCTCGGGACCACCGACGAGGTGCCGTGCCTCGACCTCGAGGAGGGCCTCAGCTGCCCGGTCGACGGCACCACCTCGCTGGTGGGCGCCACCGCCGACTGACGGGGCTCAGGTCCCCTCGTCCTCGTCGGTCGCGTCGGGGTCCTCGTCGCCGTCGGCAGGGTCGGCGGGGTCCTCGCCGTCGCCCTCCTCGCCGTCGCCCTCCTCGGCGTCGCCCTCGGCCTCCGCGGCGGCGAGCGCGGCGGCGGCTGGGCCGACGCCGAGCTGGGTGAGCGGCTGCTGGGTGCCGTCGGCGTCGAAGGTGAACACGTCGTAGACGGCGCTCGTCGCCTCGCCGGCGTCGTCGAGATCGACGCCCGACGCCCCGACGTAGTCGATGTCCTCCCCGGCGCCGAGCAGCGTCACGCACTCGGCGATCGTGTCGCAGGGCGTCCCGCCGACGGTCACGTCGACCAGCGCGCCGGTGAGGGTCGCGGGGTCGGTCGAGCTGACGCTGACCGCGGCGAGGGCGACGACGGCGACGCAGTCGTAGGCCTGCGCGGCGAAGAACGTGTCGATGTTGCCGGCGAAGTCCACGAACGCCGGCAGGAAGAACTCGGCGCCCTGGGGTGCGAGGTCGGTCGGCACCGTTCCCCGCACGCCCTCGACGACGCCGGGATCCTCCTCGGAGGCGCGCTCGCCGAGCTGGGGGCCGGCCAGCGCGTCGGTGACGAGGATCGACCCGCCGTCGATGCCGGCCGCGACGAGGTCGGCCACCAGCGGGGCCTCGTCGATCGCGCCGAGCACGGCGACGACATCACCGCCGGCGTCGACGACGGCCTGGACCGTGTCGGACAGGTCCTCGCTCTCGGGGTCGTAGACGACCTCGCCGGCGAGCTCGATCTCGAGCGTCGTCAGCTCGGCGGCGATGCCGGAGGCGAAGCGCAGGCCCCGCTCGTCCTCGGGTGCGAGCAGCGTCACCGAGGCCGGTTCGTCGCCGGCGGCCAGCTCGGCCAGCGCGAGCGCCTGGAGGTCGTCGGACGGCGCCGTGCGGATGGCGAACGGGCTGTCGCGGACGCCGATGTCGGCCGCGGTGGTCGACGGGAGGCAGCTCAGCGCCGGGCGGGAGATCACCGTGTCGAACACCCGACGCGTCACCCCGCCGACGACCGGCCCGATCACGACGTCGGCTCCGCCGTCGAGGAGCGCGCCGACCTCGGTGGCGGCCACGTCGGCATCGGAGCCGCTGTCGGCGGCGAGCAGCTCGACGGGCTGTCCGAGCACACCCCCGGCGGCGTTGATGTCGATGACGGCGAGCTCGACCGCCTCGATGAGCGGGGGACCGAAGGCCGCCAGGCTGCCCGTCGCCGGGAGCAGGGAGGCGATGCGCAGCACGCCGTCCTCGCCGCCGGCCGCAGCCGCCGTCGTGGGCGGTGCCGTGGTCGACGCCGACGGCTGGGTCGTGAGCGGTGGGTCGGTGGTGGGGATCGTGGTGGTCGCCGGCGTCACCAGCGAGTCGTCGACGTCCTCGCAGGCAGCGGCCAACAGCCCGAGGGCGACGAGGCCGACGAGGAGCGGCCGTCGTCGGGGGCGGGATGGGTTGCGGCGCATCGGGTCTCCGCGAGCGGGGGAGGGTCGACCAGTGTCCTACAGCGTCGTGCGGACGTCGGGGATTCACCCCCACGCAATACGATGAGCGGCACCCGGAGGGAGGCACCTTGACCGACTACCGCGCCCCGGTCGACGACATCCGATTCGTGCTGGAGCACATCGCCGATCTGCCGTCGCTGGCCGCCCTGCCCGACTTCGAGCACGCCGACCTCGACACGGTCGTCGCGCTCGTCGAGGAGTCGGCGCGGTTCTTCGAGGACGTGATGGCGCCGCTCAACCGGGTCGGCGACGTCGAGGGCGCCCGCCTCGACGGCGATCGGGTCGTGACCGCCCCCGGCTTCGACGACGCCTACGCGCAGTACGTCGACGCGGGGTGGGGGTCGGTGCCCTTCGATCAGGAGTACGGCGGGGGCGGGTTCCCGTGGCTCACGGCCCTGGCCGTGCAGGAGATGCTCACCTCGGCGAACATGGGGTTCTCGCTGTGCCCGCTGCTCACGCAGGGCGCGGTCGATCTCCTCAGCGCCCACGCCTCCGACGAGCAGCGCGCCACCTACCTGCCCAAGCTCATTACCGGTGAGTGGAGCGGCACGATGAACCTCACCGAGCCCCAGGCCGGCTCCGACGTCGGTGCGGTGGCGACGAGGGCGGTCCCCGCCGAGGACGGCACGTACCGGATCACCGGGCAGAAGATCTACATCACCTACGGCGAGCACGAGCTGGCCGAGAACATCGTCCACCTCGTGCTGGCGCGCACGCCGGACGCTCCCCCCGGGACCAAGGGCATCTCGTGCTTCATCGTCCCGAAGTTCCTGCCCGATGCCGACGGGGCGCCCGGCGAGCGCAACGCCGTCTCGGTCGTGTCGATCGAGCACAAGGTCGGCATCCACGCCAGCCCGACCTGCGTGCTCGCCTTCGAGGACGCCACCGGCTTCCTCATCGGCGACGAGCACGCCGGCATGCGGTTCATGTTCACGATGATGAACAACGCTCGCCTGTCGGTCGGCCTCCAGGGGCTGTCGCTGAGCGAACGGGCTCGCCAGCACGCCGTCGACTACGCCCGGGAGCGGGTGCAGGGCCGGGCGGTCGGCTCCGCGCGACCCAGGGGCGAGGCCTCCCCGATCGTCGAGCACCCCGACGTCCGTCGGATGCTGATGACGATCCGCGCCAACAACGAGGCGATGCGGTGCGTGATGTACCGCAACGCCGCCGCCATCGACCGCGCCCACCACGCGACCGACCCCGCCGAGCGGACGCACGGCGAGGCCGAGGCGGCGCTGCTCACGCCGATCTCGAAGGGCTGGGGGACCGATCTGGGCGTCGAGATGACCTCGATGGCGCTGCAGGTCTTCGGCGGCATGGGCTACGTCGAGGAGACCGGCATCGCCCAGCAGTGGCGCGACGCCCGTATCTCCCCGATCTACGAGGGCACCAACGGCATCCAGGCCGCCGACCTCGTCGGGCGCAAGCTCCCGATGGAGGGCGGCCAGGTCGTCAAGGCCGAGCTCGCCCGCATGCGCGAGACCGTCGACGAGCTCGGCGCCGTCGAGGGGCTGGCCGACCTCGCCCCCGGGCTGGCCGCGGCCATCGGCCGGGTCGAGGAGGCGAGCGACTGGCTGCTCGGCCGCCTCGGCGCCGACACCGTCGATGCCCTCGTCGGCTCGACGGCCTACCTGCGGCTCTTCGGGGTGGTCGAGGGCGGCCACGACCTCGCCCGCTCGGCGCTCGTCGCGCACCGGGCCCTGGCCGAGGGCGGCTCGGGCTACGACGACGACTTCCTCACCGACAAGATCACCGTCGCCCGCTTCTACGTCGAGCGGCTGCTGCCCGAGAGCGCCTCGCTGGCGGAGATGGCCACCGCCGGGGCGGGGAGCACGTTCGACCTGCCCGAGTCCCGGCTGTAGGTCCTCATGGGCGACGACGCGCTGTTCGCCGAGCTGTCGGCCCGTCTCACCGACGAGCTCGTCGCCGCGATCCCGGCGTGGGTCGAGCGCCGGGTGTGCGAGCTGCACGACGCCTGGGCCGGGTCGACGCCGCCCGAGGTCAGGGCGGCGGCCGTCGCCGCGGGCGCAGCCGCGGCGACGCAGCTGCGGGGCGAGCTCGACGAGCTGTTCGCCCTCGACCTCGACGAGCAGCGGTCCAACCCGCTCCATCACGTCCGCGGGCTCGTCGCCTTCCCGTCCGCCGTCCTCGCCGAGGCCGGTGTCGGCGAGGTCGTGCGCGACGCCGACGCCGAGCGGTTGTTCCCCGACGACGTCTACGACCTGACCCCGGGTGGGTTCGTCGACATCGCGCCCGAGCTGCACGAGCTCGGCCTCGCGTGGGGGGCGTCGAAGGCGAAGGCCCACCTGTCGCGGCGGCGGACACCGTGAGGATCGTCGGCTACGTGCCCGACCTCATGGACCGGTCGCGACTGGGCGGCGCGGTCGAGCTGGTCGACGATCCGGCCGAGCTCGTGGGGGCCGAGGCCGAGCTGGTGCTCCTCGATGTCGGCCGCCCTGGCGTGCTCGACGTCGTCGGCCGGATCACGGCGCCGACCCTCGGGTTCTGCGCCCACGTCGACGACGCGCTCATGAGCGAGGCCAGCGCGGCCGGGTGCGACGAGGTCCTGCCCCGGAGCCGGGTGTTCCGGCGACTGGCCGCCCTCCTCGCTGACGAGCCCGGAACGTCGAGTCGGTAGGGTCCCTCGGATGGGGTACGTGGAGGATCGGTCCGCTCTCGTCGCCGATCGATCGGTGCAGGGGCGGGCGTTGACGACCCAGCTGTCCGAGGCCGCCGATCGGTGGCTGGGCGCGATCTTCGACGAGACCGCCGCCGCCATCGACGGCCGCCTCGCGCTCGTGGCCACCGGTGGCTACGGCCGCGGCCGCCTCGCGCCGCACTCCGACCTCGACGTGCTGCTCCTCCACGAGGGCGTCGACGACATCGCCGAGCTCGCCGACGGCTTCTGGTACCCGATCTGGGACGCCGGCCTCCGTCTGGGCCACGCCGTGCGCACGGTGCCGGAGTGCCTGGCGGTCGGGGCGAACGATCTCGAGACCGCCAGCGCGCTGCTCGGCGGGCGCTGCGTGGCCGGCGACACCGAGCTCGTCGACGAGCTGGTCGCCGACGTCGAGGTCCTGTGGGCCGAGTCGGCGACGCGGCTGTTGGGTGAGCTCGTCGACGACGTCGATCGGCGGTCCGAGACCTTCGGTGAGGTGGCCTTCCTGCTCGAGCCCGACCTCAAGTCCGGGGGCGGCGGCCTGCGCGACGTCGATGCGATCCGCTGGGTCGACATCGTCTGGCCGATGCTCCCCGAGACCGACCACACCTCGCTGCGCGAGGCCGAGGACACGTTGCTCGACGTGCGCGTCGAGCTGCACCGATTGACCAGCCGGGCCGACGACCGCCTGCTGTTGGAGCGCCAGGACGCCGTCGGCGAGGCGCTGGGCGTCGACGCCGACGAGCTGATGGGTCGGGTCGCCTCCGCGGCCAAGGCCGTCACCTGGATCGGCGACGAGACCTGGCGGCTCGTTCGCCGCCACGGCCGGGGGACCGATCTGGCCGTCGATCGCGATCGCCCGCTCGCCTCCGGCGTGATCCGGCGCGACGGCACGGTCCACGTCGTCGCCGACCCCGTCGCCGATCCGGCGGTCGCGCTGCGAGCCGCGGCGGCCGCCGCTCGATCGGACAGCCCGCTCGACCGGGCGAGCCTGGCGATGCTCGCCGAGCGCCTCCCGGTGTACGGCGACCCGTGGCCCGGCGACGCCCGCGAGCGCCTCATCGACCTGCTCGGCCAGGGCCGGCCGGCGATCGCTGTGCTCGAGTCACTCGATCAGGTCGGCCTCCTCAGCAAGATCCTCCCCGAGTGGGAGCCCGTGCGGAGCCGGCCGCAGCGCAACGCCTACCACCGCTTCACCGTCGATCGTCACCTCCACGAGGCGGCGGCCGAGGCGTCGCGGCTGACCGATCGCGTGCGGCGTGCCGATCTGCTCCTCGTCGGTGCCTGGCTCCACGACCTGGGCAAGGGCTACCCGGGCGATCACACCGAGGTCGGCATGGAGCTGATCGCCACGATCGGCAGGCGGATGGGCTTTCCTCCCGCCGACGTCCAGACCCTGGTCAGCCTCGTCGAGCACCACCTCCTGCTGCCCGACGTGGCCACCCGGCGCGACCTCGCCGACGACGCCACCCTCCGGCGCGTGGCCGACGAGGTCGGCGACGCCCAGACGCTCGAGCTGCTGGGCGCGCTCACCGAGGCCGATTCGATCGCCACCGGTCCCTCGGCCTGGGGCAGCTGGAAGGCGAGCCTGGTCCACACCCTGGTCGAGCGGGTCATGCAGCGCCTCGGCGGCGAGGACCTCGACATCGGCTCGATCCTCACCGACGAGCACCGCCGCATCCTCGCCGAGCACGGCCTCACCGTGCAGGGGCGCGGCGACCTGCTCACCGTGGTCAACACCGACCGCGCCGGCGGCTTCAGCCGCATCGCCGGCGCGCTCGCCCTGCGGGGCCTCGACGTGCTCGAGGCGAACGCCCACTCCGAGGACGGCATCGCCGTCTCGGTCTTCAAGGTCGTGCGCTCGACCGGCGAGCCACCGCAGTGGGACGGCGTGATCGAGGACGTCGAGGCGGCCCTGCGCGGCCGGCTCGCCCTCGAGGCGCGCGTCCGTGAACGAGAGCGCCTCTACGCACCCCGCAAGCCCGTCGCCCCGACGCCGGCCCGTACCACCATCTCGGTGACCAACGACGAGTCCGACACCGCGACGATCGTCGAGGTCCGGACCGGCGACCGCCTCGGCGTGCTGTACCACGTCACCCGGGCGCTGGCCGAGCTCGATCTCGACATCCGGCACGCCAAGGTGCAGACCCTCGGGCACGAGGTCGTCGACTCGTTCTACGTCGCCGACGCCAACGGCGAGCAGCTCGACGAGCCCTACGCGGACGAGGTCGTCCTGTCGGTCCGTCACGTGCTCAGCGCCGGCTGAGGGGCGCCCGTGGCCGACGAACCCCTGACCGCGCAGGACCTCCGGGCCTGGGCCGAGTCCCTCGCCGCGATCGCCCGGACCGGCCTCGGCTTCACCGACAACCTCTACGAGCGCGAGCGCTTCGAGGAGGTGCTCCAGATCGCGGCGCAGATGCGGGCCCGGGTCGACCACCGCTTCGAGGAGGAGGAGCTCGTCGTCGAGTGGCTGCGCTCGGTCGGCTCCGGGATCGAGGGGTACGTGACGCCCAAGGTCACCGTGGGTGCGGTGGTCGGCAACGACGACGGTGAGCTGCTCCTCGTGCAGCGGTCCGACTCGGGCGTGTGGCTGTTCCCGACGGGATGGGCCGACGTCGGGTACTCCGCAGCCGAGGTGGCGGTGAAGGAGGTCCGCGAGGAGACCGGCATCGAGTGCGAGCCGGTCGGCGTGCTCGCCGTCGTCGACGGCATGCGACTCGGGTTCACGACGATCCCGCTCTACTCGGTGGTGTTCCACTGCCGTGCCCTCGGCGGTGAGCTGGCCGCCCACCCGCTCGAGACCTCCGACGTCGGCTGGTTCGGTCGGGAGGCGCTGCCGACGCCGATCGCCGGCTTCGAGCGGTGGGGCGAGCAGGCGTTCTCGGCCATCCGAGGCGAGCGGCCGCCGGTCACCTGGGACGCTCCCCGGTGGTCACCGAGCGAGTTGGCCGACGGTGCTGCCCCGGACGGCACTCAGTAGACTGCGGAGCCGCTGAAGGCGGTCCCGTCACTGCCGTCGGTGTCCGATGACGTCAGGGAGGAACCAACGTGGGGCTGTCCGAGATCCGCATCGGCCTGACGTTCGACGACGTCCTCCTCGTGCCCAAGCGCTCCTCGGTCCGGTCCCGCCAGGACGTGTCGTTGCGCACCCGGGTGAGCACGAACGTCACGCTCGACATCCCGGTGCTGTCGGCCAACATGGACACCGTCACCGAGTCCGACATGGCCACGGCGATGTCCGAGCTCGGTGGCATCGGCATCATCCACCGGTTCCTCGGCATCGACGAGCAGGCCGACCAGGTGGGTCGGTGCAAGAAGGACGGCGCACAGCGGGTCGGGGCCGCGGTCGGTGTGGGCGCCGAGGCCGACCTGCTCGAGCGAGCCGAGGCCCTCATCGAGGCCGGCTGCGACGTGCTGGTGCTCGACATCGCACACGGCCACGCCGAGCACGCCATCTCCGGGGTGTCCTCGCTCAAGCAGCACTACCCCGGGACCGACGTCCTCGCCGGCAACGTCGCCACGGCCGCCGGCGCGCACGATCTCGAGCAGGCCGGCGCCGACGCGGTCAAGGTCGGCGTGGGGCCGGGCGGCGTGTGCACGACCCGGCTCGTCGCCGGCGTCGGCGTGCCGCAGCTCACCGCCATCGACGACGTGGCGTCGTCGGGCATCAGCGTGCCGATCATCGCCGACGGCGGGATCCGCACCTCCGGCGACATGGCCAAGGCGCTCGCCGCCGGCGCCGACTCGGTGATGATCGGATCGCTGCTCGCCGGCACCAAGGAGAGCCCCGGCGACGTCGAGTCGACGGCCCAGGGCCTCGTCAAGCGCTACCGGGGCATGGCGTCGTTCGAGGCCGTCCAGCGCCGGGCCGAGCGCACCGGTGAGGTCGTCGACGACGAGTACTTCGAGCAGCGTGCCGCCGAGGGCGTCGAGGGCACCGTCCCCTACAAGGGCGAGGTCGGCAAGGTCATCGGCGAGCTCATGGGTGGGGTCAAGAGCTCGATGAGCTACCTCGACGCCCGCAACCTCGCGCAGTTCCGCCAGAACGCGCAGTTCATCCGGGTGACGCCGACCGGCCTGCGCGAGAACCACCCCCACGCCACGCTCTGATCTCGCCCGGCTGGGGCCCCGCCGCCCTGGCCCGGGCCCTGACTAGGTGTCGCCCTGGTCGCGGAGGTAGTCCTCGAGCTCGGCCATGAGCTCGTTGCTCGACCGGGCCGGGTCGTCGGTGAGCGGTTCGGCGGCCTCGGCCTCGCGGATCCGATCGACGTACTCCTGGAGGTCCTCGTCGCCCTCGACCAGCGCGTCGACCTGGCCCACGTAGCCGGTCGCCTCGGCGCGCAGCAGGGTCAGGCGGGCCTCGAGGTCGAGATCGAGCAGGTTCGCGGCGCGCTCGACCAGGGCGAGCGTGGCCTTCGGAGACGGCGCTGCCGAGACGTAGCTCGGCACCGGCGCCCAGAGCGACACCGAGTCGAGTCCGGCCTCGCGGGCGCGGTGCTGGAGCACGCCGACGATGCCGGTCGGCCCCTCGTAGCTGCTCTGGCGCAGGCCGAGCCGGCTGACGAGCGCCGGGTCCGCAGCCGAGCCGATCACGCCGACCGGGTCGCTGTGCACGACGTCGGCGAGCAGCGCGCCGAACGTGAGGACCATCTCGACGTCGAGCTCGTCGGCGATCGCCAGGATCGTGTCGCAGTAGCTCCGCCACCGCAGGCGCGGCTCGCTGGCATCGACGGTGATCACGTCGCGATCGGTGCCGGGCAGCGTGCCCGCCGACAGCACGGTGCGCGGCCATTCGATGCGACGCTCGCCCGACTCGTCGAGGCGGACCAGCGGCCGGCTGACCGCGAAGTCGACGTACGGCTCGCTGTCGATCTCGGCGACCTCGGTGACGCCGGACAGCTCGGCGAGGAACCGCACCGCGCCGGTCGCCGCATCGCCGGCGTCGTTCCAGCCCTCGAAGGCAGCCACGAGCACGGGTCGCCGCAACGTGGGGTGGTCGTGCCAGGTCACGTGCTCCACCGTTCGAACGCTACCGGTGCTGGCCGAGTTCACCGCACCACCGACGGTGTCACGAGCACACCGAGTGGCATCACGCCTACCATGCGTTGTGGACCTGCTGTGGGTGGGCCCGGTCGAAGACGGGCAGGGAGACGGCGATGGCGAGAGCGATCCAATCGATCATGAGCCGGCCGGTGGTGACGGCGGCGCCGACCGACCACATGCAGGCCGCTGCGAGCCTGATGGAGCAGTGGCGCGTCGGGGCGCTGGCGGTGATGGATGCCGGCACGCTGGTCGGCATGGTCAGCGAGCGCGACGTCGTCGCCCTCGTGGCCTCCGGCGCCACGCTCGACTCGATCCCGATCGGCGAGGTGATGAACGGCGACGTGTCGCCCATCCCGTCCTCGACGGTGGTGCACGAGGCGGTGGCGCTGGCGTTCGAGCGCGGGTGTCGTCACTTCAGCGTCGTCGACGACGGTGAGCTGGTCGGCGTGGTGAGCCTGCGCGATCTGCTCGGCGCGAGTCGTCGGATCGAGGACGTCGATCTGATCGCTGCGCTGTCCGATGCCGCGGGTCCGCAACGACGCAAGGCCGACGATCCGCCGATCCACGAATCGATCGAGGGCCGGTTGCAGTCGATCCTCGGCCTCACCGACGACGAGTCGGAGACCTTCCTCCGGCGCATGGACCGGCTGCGGCGGTCGGCGTCGCTCGACGCCTCGGTCGTCACGTCGGTCGCCGATCGACCGAGCTCCGCCACCGTCGCCGCGCTGTGGACCCGCGCTGGTCGTGACGGGTCGCCGGTCGCGACCTCCGAGCTCGGGATGTTGGCGATCCTTCCGGAGCTCATCGGCGCCGTGCACCGGGAGTGCAGCGGGCTGCCGCCTGCCACGGAGCGACCGGCGAGCAACGTGGCCGAGTCGATCCTCCACCATCTCGGCGGGTCGGTCGCGCCCTTCCGCGTGGCGGCGCTCGACAAGACCCTGCGCGTGATCGCGACCGGCACGGTCGACGGCGCCTCGGTCGCCGTCTCGGCGGGCATCGCGGCTGGCCTCCCGGCCGGTACCACGCTGCCGATCGCCCTCCAGGTGTTCTGCGGGCCCTCGCAACTCGGCGGCGAGGTGACCGCCCGGCGCTCCCGGCGCATGATCGGCGCCGCCGAGATCGATCTCGACGCCGTCACCGATCGTCGTCTCCCGCTCCTCGACGGGATCCTCACCGATCTGCGCCGCGCGGCGCCGGGCGACGCCCACGATCCGCCCGACAGCACGGTGCCCGGGCTCATCGCCGGGATCCTCGACACGATCGGCATCCCGGTCGGGCTGGGGGCGACGGTCCTGGGCGTCGGTCGCTGCGTCGACTGGATCGAGCGCATCCGCACGAGCCAGCCGGAGTCGGCGACCACCCCCGCATCGGCCGAGCTGGTCTGAGCGGGGTCCAGGGGCCAGGCTGGAGGCCGTGGACGTACCGGTCATCGAGATCGCCAGGCGGGTCGACGACGAGCTCGTCGACGCCATGGCCCGCCTCATCCCTCAGCTGTCCCGTTCGTCACCGCCGCCCGACGCCGACGCCCTGCGCGCCATCGTCGACGGCGAGGCGACGACGCTGCTCCTCGCCCGGGTCGACGGCCACATCGCCGGTTCGTTGACCCTCGTGGTCTTCCCGATCCCCACCGGTCTCCGGGCCTGGATCGAGGACGTCGTCGTCGACGACGCGGCGCGCGGTCACGGGGTCGGCGCCGCCCTCAACCGTCGGGCCATCGAGGTCGCGGCCGAGCTCGGCGCGAGGACGGTCGATCTGACCTCGCGGCCGTCGCGGGAGGCGGCCAACCGGCTCTACCAGCGGCTCGGCTTCGTCGCCCGCGAGACGAACGTCTACCGCTACCAGCCGGCCGGATGACCGACGAGCAGCAGGTCACCCTGTTCGAGGCGGTCGGCGGTCGCCCATTCTTCGACGACCTCGTCGACCGCTTCTACGCCGGCGTCGAGGCCGACGAACGGCTCCGACCGCTGTACCCCGACGACCTCACCGAGTCGCGTCTCGATCTGGCCGAGTTCCTCTCGCAGTACTGGGGTGGTCCGCCGATCTACAGCGACCGGAAGGGTCACCCGCGGCTGCGGATGCGCCACGGCGGCTTCGCGATCGGTGAGGCGGAGAAGACGGCCTGGTTGACGGCGATGCTCGCCGCCGTCGACGCGGTCACCCCGCCCGGCGACATCCGCCGCGCGCTCGTGGACTACTTCGAGATGGCGGCGACCCACATGATCAACGTGCGGGAGTCGCCGCCGTCCTAGCCTCCCGCTCCGGCACCGCGCTAGGTCAGGTACTCGGCCGCGGTGGTGAAGTGGCTGCGCAGGTGGTTGGTGTCGTTGAAGCGGCGCACCGTCCAGCGCTCTGTCCGGCGACCGGGCTCGCCCGGCGCAGCTGGCATTCGCACGACGTGGTGGATCGACGCGTTGTCGGCGCCGTTGAAGGCGAAGTCGCCGGCGCCGGTGACCATCGACAAGAGCGCGCCGATGACGCCGCCGTGGACGACGACGGCGACCTGCTCGTCGGGGTGCGCATCGGCGATCCGGGTGAAGCCCCGCATGACGCGGGTCCGGAACACGTCGCGGTCCTCGGCACCGGGGATCGCGTCCCACCGCTGCTCGTCGTGCATCCTCACGTAGGCCGGGTGGCCCTCGGCGGCGTACCGGCGGAACAGCCCGCCCTCCCAGTCGCCGAGGTGCACCTCGTGGATGTCCGGGTCCAACACCGGCTCCAGGCCGAGCCGGGCGGCGAGCGGGGCTGCGGTCTCGGAGGTCCGTCGCAGCTTCGACACGTAGATGGCGGCGATCGGTTCGGCGGCCAGCCGCTCGCCGAGCAGCTCGGCCTGGTCGCGTCCCTGGGGCGCGAGCTCGGGATCGCCCTGGCCGTCGACGAGGGCGAAGGGGTGGTCGGGGTCGGCCGGGGCGGACTCGCCGTGGCGGATCACGAGGAGCTCCGTGGCTCCCGGGGGCCGGGCGAAGCGGGACTGGCGGTAGACGACGCGCTCGGTGGACTCGGTCATGGCAGCTCGGAGTACCTCCTCAGGGCGTCCGGGACCGACGCCGTGAGCACGCCGTGCTCCTCGACGACGGCGCGGAGCCAGGGTGGGCGGAGCCCGGCGGCGATCGTCACCGGGAACTCGGTCGGCGACAGCTGGCACGCCTGGCGTGCGAACTGCGCGGCGTAGTCGGGCGGACGGAGATCGCACGACAACTCGACCAGCGCGAACGGGTCGGGCGCGCGGTGTGGGCCGCGGGCCACGTGCGCCACGGGGTTGACCGTGGGCCCCGGACCACCGCCGGTCAGGCCGGGCCCGTCGGTCAGGACCGCGCCGCGGACGTGCTCGGGCCGAGCGCCGGCGAGGAGCAGCCCGACGTACGCGCCGAGTCCCCGACCCAACACCGTGACCGGTCCGACGTCGGCGAGCACGGCGTCGGCGTCGGCCATGAGCGCCTCGCACGAGTACCCGCCGCCGACCGGGATCGTCGACACCCCGTGGCCGGTGAAGTCGAGGCCGAGCACCGGCCCCGGCCACAGCGGGGGCAGCCACCGGGGCACCTCGGACGGCGTGCGCTCACCGAGGCCGTGCAGGAGCAGGAGCGGGCGGCCGGACCCCACCTGCAGCTCGTGCAGTCCGAGCTGGACGCGAACGTGCGTGAGGAAGCGGACGCTCATCCCGGCCGGCCCACGAAGTCGAGGACGAGGTCGGCGACGAGGTGGGGTCGCTCGATGTGGACGAAGTGGCCGGTGTCCTCGAGCGGGACGAACTCGGCCACGCTGGGCAGGTACGGCTCGACGTCCTCTGGGCGGGTTCCCCAGCCCATCTCCTCGAGCTCGAGGCCGAGCACGCCGAGGAAGGGCTGGCCCAGGCCGCGCATCCGGTAGAGCATCCACTCCGGACGCCACGGGCCGAACCCGCCGGGGCGAATGGCCGGGTCCAGCTTCCACCGCCAGCCGTCGGCGTCTCGTCGGGCGCCGACGGTCACGAGGTAGCGCAGCCACTCCGGGTCGAGGCGGGGGTTCATGCGGCCCCGTCGGGCGGCGAGCTCGTCGAGCGTGCCCGGCCTGCGGGCCGACGCGCCCGCCCGGCGCCGGAAGCTCAGCCAGCGGTCGGCCTCGTCGGCGAGCATGCGCACCCGGTCGTGATCGGGGACGTCGGGCACCGCCCGGCGCGAGGGCAACCCGTCGAGGTTGACGACGTGGGTGATGCGGTGGGGCATGACCTCGGCGAGGTGCATCGACAACCCTCCGCCCTTGGAGTGGCCGACGATCGGCACCGCCGCCTCGGTCGTCGACTCGAGGACGGCGGCCGCGTCGCGGACGTCGGCGTCCCAGGTCGACAGCGCGGCGTGCTCGGAGTCGCCGTGGCCGCGCTGGTCCCAGGCCACGACGCGCCAGCCGCCCGCGGCGAGGAGCGGGGCGAAGCGGTCGTAGGTGCGGGCGAAGTCGAGGCCACCGTGCGCGAGCAGCAGCGGCGGGTCGAACGGGTCGCCCCACTCCTTCACGTCGATGCGCAACCCGTTGGCGTCGACCGAGCGGGTGCGGTCGGGTGGCGCGACGCCGTCGATCTCGATGGTCTCGGCGTCCGGGTCCACGTCGGGAGAGCGTGGCAGCCCCGGCGGCCCCGGACCAAGACGTTCGTCGCGTGATGCAGACGCGCTGTGACCGATAGCACCCAATCGCCGGTTTCAGGGCATGCATATCTGAGTCAGTATGTTGAGGAGTCGACGGTGCCGATCGGGGGATGTGCGCATGGATGAGTTGACCGGGCTCGACACGTCGTTCCTGACCTTGGAGACCGACGGCGAGCACCTGCACGTCGCCGGTCTCTACGTGTTCGAGCCACCGGCCGACCCGACCATCGACCTGCTCGCGACGCTGCGCTCGAGCCTCGAGGCCCGCCTCCACCTCGTCCCCCGCTACCGGCAGCGCCTGCAGTCGATGCCGCTGGGCATCGATCATCCGGTGTGGGTCGACGACGACCGGTTCGACCTCGCCCACCACGTCGTGGCCCACGAGCTGCCGGCGCCGGGCGGTCACGGCGAGCTGATCACGCTCTGCGAGCGGCTCCACGCCCGCCAGCTCAATCGCCGCCGCCCGCTGTGGGAGGTCCACCTGATCACCGGGCTCGAGGGTGGGCGCTTCGCGACGTTCTCCAAGACCCATCACGCGGTGCTCGACGGGATGGGCGGCAACGACGTCACGAAGCTCCTCCTCGACGCCGAGCGGCACCCCGAGCCGGTCGCCGCGCCGGTGTGGATGCCTCGGCCGGCGCCGTCGGCCGCACACCTGGTCCGTCGGAGCGCACGACGCACGGTCGGTCGACCGGCGACGGTGGCCCGGCTGGTCGGCGACGGACTCCGGTTCGGTCGCGCCGCGCTACGGGGCTCGGGGTCGGGGCGGGTCGCCACCGCCCGTCGCACGAGCCTCAACGGTACTATCGGTGCTCGGCGGACCTACGCCGTCGGCGCCGTCGACCTCGACGAGCTCAAGATCGTCAAGAAGGAGCTGGGCGGCACGATCAACGACGTCGTGCTGGCCATGTGCGCCGGTGCGCTCCGCGACGAGCTCAGGGAGCGCGGCGAGTCGACCACCCGCCGGCTGAGCGCCTTCGTCCCGGTGTCGGTCCGCACGAACCACGACGAGATCAACAACCAGATCTCCGGGATGCTGGTCGAGCTGCCGGTCGAGATGAACGATCCGCACATGCGCTACCGGGCCACGGTCCACTCGGCCGATCGTTCCAAGGGGCAGCTCGGCACCCTGCGGGCGGGCACGCTCGCGGACGTCGCCGATCTCGTTCCACCCGCGATCGGTGCACCCCTCGCCCAGCTCGCTCACCGCGCCGGGCTGCGCAACGTGCTCCCACCCGCCGCCAACCTGACGATCTCCAACGTCCCGGGCCCGCGCGAGCCGCTGTACGCGGCGGGCAGCCGGCTCCTCGAGTACTACCCGTGCCCGCCGATCAACGACGCGATGTCGCTGAACGTCACCTGCCTGTCCTACCTCGATCGGATGTACTTCGGCGTGGCCGGCGATCCCGAGCTGCTCCCCGATGTGCAGCGGCTCGTCGACCGCCTGCTCGAGCACCTGGACGTGTTGGCCTCCCTCTCCCCGACGACGCCATGACCGCCGCGCATCCGCCACAGGTGTCGCCGACGAACCGGCTCGTGCGTCGCAAGCGCAGCGCCGACGACCGGGCCGACGACCGCGACCGCCCGATCGATCGCGACCGTCGTCGCTGAGCCCGCCCGCCTCAGGCGGCGTGGCGCTGCAGCACCCGAACCACGCCCCGGGTGGCGTCGAGCTCCACGAGGTCGCCGCTCCGGATCGCTGCGCTCGCACCGGCGGCGTTGGTCACCGCCGGGAGGCCCAGCTCGCGCAGGATGATCGAGCCGTGGCTCAGGTCGCCGCCCATGTCGACCACGACACCGTCGACCGAGCCGAAGGCGGCGATCCAGCCCGCATCGACGCTACGGGCCACGAGGACGGTCACCTCGTCTCCGGTCGGCGGGTGAGCGGGAGGTTCGGCGGCGACGAGCGCCCGCCCGGTCACGACGCCGGGCGTCAGCCCGATGCCGGTCACCGTCGAGCGCTCCGCTGCGGGGGCGCTCGACCGCCGGTGACGGGTGAGGTCGTCGAAGCGGTGCAGCAGATCGGGCAGGGCATGGTCGCGGTGATCGTCGATCTGCCGGCGGCGACCCTCGAGATGCGCAGCGTCCGGACGCCAGCCCTCGTCGAGGCGTCGTACCTCGTCGACGTCGAGCGACCACAGCGTGTCGCCGTCGACGTCGGCGGCAGTGGCGAGGCGGAGCAGGTCGGCGCGCACCGCCAGGAACGTGCGCATCGCCTCGCTCCGGAGCTCCTCTCGCGCCCGCATCGCCCGCGCTGCCGACCACCACAGCGGCAGCGTCAGCATTGCGAGGGGCGAGCGTGGGCCCGGCGCTGCAGGCGGGCGCAACGAGCTGACCGAGCGGAGGATCGGCCCGGGAGCCTCTGCGTGGCGGGGACGGGCGATGTCGCTCTCGAAGACGCCTCGATGTCCGTGCCGGGCGAGCCAGCCCTGCCAGGCCGCGGCGGCGTCGGGGTCGGACGGCGGGGCGCCTGCGTCGAGGTCGGCACGGACGCCGGGCCGGTCGACCAGCTCGGCGAGCGGTCGCAGATCGTCGAGCATCGCTGTGGCGGGGGTCCGTTGGCGTGAGACGTGTTCGTGCAACACCCCGGCGCGGCGCAGGAGCGAGACCTGCGGCGCCATCGCGGAGGCGAGGCTCGACATCTCCTGGACGAGACCGACGTATACGGTGCGCAGGTCGTCGAGGGCCCCGGCGAACGTCCCGCGGCGGTCGGCGGCCAGCCGGCGGAGCTGCTCGACCCGCCGGCCCGACGACCGGATCGCCCCGGCCTGGGCGAGGCCGAACCGGACCAGGGTCGGCGCCCGGAGGGCGAGGCGTACCGGGTTCAGCGCCACGTCCGTCTCCACCTCGCCGCCGAGGCTGTCGGCGAGGAGGCGGGTCGGCAGGCCGAGCGAGCGGAGGAGGTCCTCGAGCAACGACAGGTTCAGGTACGGCCGGCCGGCGAAGCTCTCGACGAAGGGGCGGTGGTCCGGCTGGCTCGGATCGATCCGGCGGTAGAAGCCGAAGAGGTCGTCGGCGCAGCTCGTGATGAGGCTCGCCATGAAGGTCGAGGGCAGCTCCGGGAGGATCTCCTTGTGGTTGGCGATGGTGAAGGCCTCGTCGCGCACGAGGGCGACGGTGACCGGCCGGACCTGGAGGAGCCAGCAGACGTCGCCGTCGTCGGCCCACTCCACGTCCCACGGCGCATCGCCGAACTCGCGCCGCACGTCGCGCAGGAGGACGGCGAGCCGCCGCTGCCAGGCGGGCAGGCTGCGGCGGGCACGCTCGAAGCGACGGAGTCGGGGCAGGCGCACCCGTTCGCCACCGGTGCGGCCGCCGACGAGGTCGTCGCCGAGCCCGGCGACGACGTTCACGACGTCGTCCTCCCACCCGGGCTCGGAGAAGGCGACGCCGGCGTGGTGGGCGTCGATCTGGCGCATGATCGCCACGTCGAGGCGCAGATCGGCTGCCTCGGACGCCGCCGCCGACGCCCGGACGGCCCGGATCGCCGGGACGACGTCGGCTGGATCGACGCCGAGTTCGGTGCGGAACCGGCCGGCCATCGATGCGGTCGGGGAGTCCTCCGCCGAGAAGGCGGAGCGCACGGCCAGCACCGAGCCGAGGCCGTGGGCGTCCGCCGGCGACGGCTCGGCGTCGTCGAGGAGCACCCGACCGTCGGGTACGGGCAGCCCGGCACGCCTCGCTCGGTCGAGGTTGGCCGCCTTCGCCCCGACCCCCAGCTCGGCGAGCCGGCCCTCGCCGAGCTCGACCACGCCGCTCACGACGGGTGCCGCTGGCCGACGAGCTCGCGGGCGATGCCGACGACGCGGTCGAGGTAGTCGACGGGCTGCTCGATCATGGGGAAGTGGCCCCATCCCTCGACGGTCTCGGTCGTGGCCTCCGGCACGACGCGCAGCAGGTCGGTGGCCTGATCGGCGCCGAGCACCCGGTCGCCGTCGCCCCAGAGGATGCTCGTCGGCGTCGTCAGCGGTTCGAGCTGCTCGAACCAGTCGACGGTGAGGAGGTCGAACATGTCGGCGAAGGCCTCGGCGTGGCGGTACTCGCCGAGGAACCGGTCGACGTAGCTACGGGGCACGTCGCCGTCGCGGAACAGCAGCGCCTTGCCGAGCAGACGGGCCGGCGGCGACGAGATCGCCCACTGCACCGCCGCCCGCACGGGGGCGGGCCGCATGAGCCGGGGGAACCAGCGGGTGTCGAGGCGAGCCGCGACCGGGGCGTGCAGGATCAGGCCGGCGACGTCGACGTCCTGGAGCGCGGAGAGGGCGATCGAGCCGCCGATGCCGTGGCCGAGCACGACGATCGGTGCCCGGTCCCCGGTCAACTCCTCGCGCAGGGCGCCGGCGAGCAGTTCCATCGTGGCCGGGCGCTCGGGGAGGGGACGGCCGCCGAAGCCCGGCAGGTCGACGGCGACGAAGCGCACGTCCTCGGGCACGTGCGGGTGCAGTCGCTCGAAGCGGAACGAGCCGCCCCCGTTGCCGTGGACGGCGATGATGGTGAGCTCGGGCATGGGCCGACCCTCTCCCGGATATTTGGTGGTAAATGTAAGGCTAGCGATGGATTCGAGCTTGAGCGCCCTCGAGATCACCCTGGTGATCGGCCACCTCGCCGCGACCTGGTTCCTCGTCGGGCTGATCTGGATGGTCCAGCGGGTGACCTATCCGGCGTTCGCGCACGCCGCCGACGACGGCACCGCCCTGCACCGCCACCACACCCGCTCGATCGGCCCGGTGGTCGGTCCGGTCATGGCGATCGAAGCGGTCACGGCCGGGCTGCTCGTCGTCCCGGGCGTGCCGGGCGTCCCGGTCTGGCTCGCGCTCGCCGGACTCGGCGTGCTCGCGGTGGTCCAGGCGTCGACCGCCTTCCTCCAGGTGCCGTCGCACCAGCGGCTGGAGCAGGGGATGGAGGCCGGGGAGATCGACCGGATCGTCCGCACCAACTGGATCCGCACCGTCGGCTGGACCGTGCGCGGCGGCCTCGCGATCTGGATGCTCGTCCTGGCGGGGTAGCGCGCCGACTCAGCTGTTGCGTCCGCCGATGAGGTCGACCACCACCCCGAGATGGTCGCTGGGCCAGACCCCGTCGACCGGCTCGTCGCCGATGAGGAACGCCTGGACCGGGTTCCCGAGCGGCTTCGGTCGGGGCCACGACACCATCACGTAGTCGAGGCGACGTTGGGGCCAGACGGCGTCGGCCAGGTAGGGGACCCGACGGTCCCAGGTGTGGCCCGGGTCGTCCCGCACCTGGGGCCAGGCGTCGGTGAACACGATGCCCGGCACGGGCGCGGCGCGACGCCCGGTGAGCAGCCGGATCTCGTCGCTGTCGGGAACGGCGTTGAGGTCGCCGGTCAGCACGACCGGCGGTGCGTCGTCGCCGTCGTCTCGGAGGTCCGCGGCCAGCTCGAGCAGCGCGGTCGCCTGGCGCTGACGCAACTCGCTCTCGTCGAAGCGGAAGGCGAGGTGGGTGGTGATCACCGGCAGCGTGGCGCCGGGCGTGGCCAGTCGGGCCCAGGTGGCGTTGCGGAACCCGGGTGAGCCGTCGGCGAGCGGGAGGGCGATCTCGCCGTGCTCGGCGATCGGGTGGCGGGAGAGCACGGCGTTGCCGAAGCTCTCGCCCCGGAACTCCTTCGGTTCGCTCCGGGCGACCTCGAGCCCGAGGGCCGCACCGAGCTCGCGGGCCCGGTCGGCGCCGTCGTCGTCGCCGTGCACCTCCTGCACGCAGACGACGTCGGGCCGGACCCGTCGGAGCACCTCGGCGATCGCCCGGTGACGGGCATCGGGGTCGGGCCCGAATCGCCACCAGAGGTTCCACGTCACGACCCGAAGCGCCCCCGGGGGCGGGGGCGGGATCACAGGCAGTCGTCGGAGACGGCGTCGGCGATCGTCCGGGCGAACCCCCAGCGACCGTCGTCGGTCAACGCGCCACTCTGCGCGGACAGCCAGCTGTCGGTGCGCGGATCGAGCTCGGCGGCCCAGTCCGCGACGTGCACGTCCGGGCGTTGGGCTGCGCTCTCGGCGATCACGTCGTTGACGACCCGCATCTCCTCGTTGGCGGCGGGTGCACCGTTCACCCAGACGACGCAGCTGTCGCCGAACGCGTCCATCGCCGCTGCCACCTGCTCGGCGTGGTCGTCGTCGCCGATGTCGTTGCGGGCCAGCGCGACCACGACGATCTCGGGCGGGTCGGCGGCCAGCTCGTCGAGCACGATCGTCCCGTCGATCTCGAGTCCCCGCGACAACGGGCGCCCGGGTGCCGCCTCGATGCGGAGCTCGGTCCCGGCGAGCACGGTGCGCAGCTGGGGTTCGGCGTCGACGACCAAGGAGTCGCCGACGACGACGATCTCCCGCCCGACCAGCGCGGCGACCTCCTCGGACAGCTCCTGGGGGTCCGGGCTCGCCAGGAGCGCGATGGTGCCGATCAGGCCGATCCAGACGATCGGGGCGGCGAGGAGGGCGAGCTGGCTTCGACGCTTGGCCTCGGGCGACACGCCTCCAGGGTCGCAGACCGACGACCGCGCGGCGGCGGATGGGGAGTCGCCCACATCACCGCCGCACGGCCGTGTGGTCAGGCGGCCTGCTGGATCAGCCCGATCCGATGGCCCTCGGGGTCGTCCACCAGGGCGACCATGGCGCCGTTGGGCAACGGCGTCGGGGGCTGGACGAGCGAACCGCCCAGCTCGACCGCCTCGGTGACCGAGCCGGCGATGTCGGCGACCGCGCCGTAGAAGGTCACGTAGCTGCCGAACTCCGGGGGCGAGGCGTAGATCCCGCCCGGGATCCCGTCCTCGGTCCCGGTCTCGACCATGCGGTAGTCCTGGTCGTCCATCGGGGTCAGCTTCCAGTCGAACAGGCCGCTGTAGAAGTCCTGGAGGCGGTCGGCGTCCTGGCCGCCCACCTCGAACCACACCACGGGTGCACCCATCTCATCTCTCCTCGTGTCTCGTCGGTGAGCCCAGCCTCCGGCACCCGGGCGACAGCCCCCTGTCGGGATTCCGGAAGAATCTCGATGCGGCGCTCGACGATCGCCGAGAGGATGGGCCCGTGGCCCTCCTCGTGACCGGATCGTCCGGACAGGTCGGTCGTGCGGTCTCGGCGGTGCTCGAGGCACGGGGCGATCGTGTGCGCCGCTTCGACCTCGCGGTCGGCGACGACCTGCGCGACCCCGTGGCGGTGCGGGAGGCGGCGGACGGGTGCTCGGCGATCGTGCACGCGGGTGCGCTGGCGCACGACACCGCCGGAACGCCGGAGGACATCGTCGCGACCAACGTCGGCGGCACCTGGCACGTGCTGCGCGCTGCCGAGCACGCCCGTGCCCGACGCGTGGTCGTGTTCAGCTCGGGTCAGGTGTTCGGCTGCGCCGAGGGCGAGGGCGAGCCGGAGCACCTCCCGATCGACGACGACCACCCGCTCCGGGCGGCCCGGCCCTACGGCATGTCGAAGCGGATGGTCGAGGAGATGTGCGAGGCGTGGACCGCTCGCACCGGGATCCCGACCGTCGTGCTGCGACCGGTGCTGATCCTCGACGACGACGGCCTCGCCACGACCGCCGAGGCGGAGGTCGAGCTCGGTGCGTTCGTGCACGTCGACGACGTGGTGCGAGCCACCGTCCGGGCGCTCGACGTCGACCTGAGCGGCCACCATCGCCTGTTGCTGTGCGGTCCGGGGTCGTTCGACGCCGGCCGCGCCGAGGACGTGCTCGGTTGGGCACCCCGGCGGGGGTGGCCCGGCCCGATCACTCGATGACGAGCTGGTTGGCGACCAGGTCGGCGCCGCCCAGCGCCCCGGGGCCGGGCCGCTCGGGGCTGGTCTCGTCGAGGACCTCGACCCGCTGGATGCGGTCGGCCAGGAACGTGCGCGACGCATGTCGGCGACGGCACCAGGCGTTGACGTACCAGCGGCCCTGCATGCGGAGGAAGTTCTCGGGCTCGATGGTGCGGCGGTCGGTGCCGACGCCGTGGCGATCGACGTAGTCGATCTCGACGACCCGGTTGTCGGCGATCGCACGGCCCAGCGCCCGGAGGAGGTCGGTCGCCCCGACCGGGGCGTCGACGAGGTGGATGCGGGCGGCCAGGTCGCGTGCGCCCTGACGTCCGGTGTCGGACATGGCGTTGACGATCTTGGTGAGGGCGGTACGACCGGCCTCGTCGAGCGGCGACGCCGGTGCGGTGGTGAGCGCGACGGCGATGGCGGTGGCCTCGGCGGGGGAGAGGTTGACGGGGGGCAGCGTCGCGGCGGGATCGATCGCGTAGCCGCCGTTGCGACCCCGCGTCGACCAGATCGGCACCCCTGCCTCCTGCAGGGCGAGCAGGTCGCGCTCGATGGTGCGGATCGACACCTCGAACCGTTCGGCGAGCCAGGGGGCGGTCCGGGCTCGCGGCGCGACGGCGCGCAGCTCCTCGACCATCGCGTAGAGGCGGTCGGTGCGGTTCACCGCACCATCTTGACGAGGGGGTGGTGCACCGGCTGCGGCGAGACGCCGAGGGTGACATGATCGCCGGGTCATGCGCATCGACGACGTCGACTTCCTGGACCTGTTGACCCTGGAGCCCCACGGTCCCGAGACCTGGGTGGGGCTGGCGGCCCGCTATCCGTGGGATCGTCTCTTCGGTGGGCAGGTCCTGGCCCAGGGCCTGCGAGCGGCCGCGCACACGGTCCGCGAGGAGCACGCCGTCCACTCGCTCCACGCCTACTTCATCCGGCCCGGCACGCACACCGAGCCCGTGCGCTACGAGGTCGACCGCCTGCGCGACGGTCGCTCGTTCTCGACCCGCATGGTCGTGGCCCGGCAGTCGGGCGGCGCGATCCTCAACCTCGCCTGCTCGTTCCAGGTCGTCGAGGAGGAGGCCGACGTCCAGATCGTCGAGCTGCCCGCCGACCTGCCGGCCCCCGACGACCCGTCGCTCGACGACACCGGCTGGGGCGGCCTGCTCGACCGGCGGGCGCTCCCGACGCGCACCGGCTGGGCCGCCCACTGGATCCGGCTCCGGGCCGAGCTGGGAGACGATCCGATCCTGCAGGCGTGCGCGCTCTCGTTCATGTCCGACGCCGCACCGACCTCGGCGGCCCGGTCGAGCCACCCCGACAGCGTCGGCGACCGCACCGACCGATCGCTGTTCATGGGGGCGTCGCTCGATCACGCCATGTGGTTCCACCGCCCGAGCCGGGTCGACCGGTGGCACTACTTCGACATGGACTCCCACGGGCTCACCGGCGGCCGCGGGCTCACCACCGGGAACGTCCTCGCAGCGGACGGCGTCCACATCGCCTCCGTCGCCCAGGAGGTGCTGCTCCGCCGGCGCCGACCGCGGTCGTGACGAGCGGCGCTCGCTCGCTCTCGTGGTCAGGGCACTAGCGTCCGGTCGCTGTCGGAACCGGTCCGACGAAGGAGCATCGATGGACAAGCAGCGCTTCTCGCTCTACGGCAACACGATCACGCCCGCCCAGGACCGCAAGGCCCTCGAGTGGCAGCAGATGTTCGTCAAGCAGTTCGACTACGACGCGAACGAGCGGTACGAGCTGAGCGTGGTGGACAACCCGGAGCTCGGCGACGTGCTCGGCATCCGCAACGTCGTGCGCGGCACCGACGGCGATCCCATCGATCCCGAGACCGGCGTGGTCATCTCGACCATCCGCATGGGCTTCGGCCACTACCGCATCGCCATGGCGGGTGCCTCGGCCGCGCAGGCCATGGGGTACACCCCGCTGTGGCTGGACCTGCTGGGGATCCCGGGCATCACCCAGGACGCCATCAACTGGTGGAACACGAACTACAGCAAGTACTCCCGGGTCTCGCAGCGCAGCGGCGCCTTCAACAAGTACGTGTGGGAGTCGGTCACCTCCGGCGACAAGACGCTGCCCGGCCTCAACTGGCTCCTCAACAACCAGGCGATCGGCTGGCCGTGGCGGTTCCTCAAGGCCAACGCCCGCGACTACCGCAAGAGCGAGCTGTTCGCGAACCTCCACCACGCGCTGCCGTCGGACATGCCGATCCTCACGGCGCACATGTGGAACTGCATGGGCGCGGTGGCCGGCGGCATGACCAACGTCGTCGACATGATGTTCGACAACTGGCCGATGGCCTTCCAGCTGACCGAGGGCGCGACCCACGCGGTGCAGTCGCCGTCGGGCTACTACGGGTTCCGCATCATGAACGGGTTCGCGGAGGACGACCGGATCCTCAACCCGACCCCGGCCGACGCCATCGAGTACGTCGGGCACCACATCGACCACGAGCTGGTCGAGAACATCGAGGTCGACTGCGCAGCGCGCCTGGCCCGCATGGCCAACGGGGAGCCCCGGCGCTTCCTGCTGACCATGGGCGGCGCCGGCGCCCAGCGCGAGCTCTTCAAGGCGATCATCGACCACTGCCGGCCGATGATCGACCGCGGCGAGCTGACGCTGTTCGTCAACCTCGGCGACCACGCCGACAACTGGGACTGGCTGCAGGCCGAGCTCGGCGCGGCGGCGTCGAGCGTGCAGACCCACTTCACCTGGGACGAGACCCGGGCCTTCGCCGACGAGATCCGCGACAGCGAGGCCTCCGGCCTGCACGTGCTGCTCTTCGACAACACCTTCCACGGGGTCTACGCCACCAACTACCTGATGCGCGTCAGCGACGTGCTGATCACGAAGCCGTCGGAGCTCGCCTTCTACCCCGTGCCGAAGATCTTCAACGAGCGCGTCGGCGCCCACGAGGCGTGGGGTGCCATCCGGGGCGCCGAGGTCGGCGACGGCACCATCGAGACCCGCACCATCCCGCGGACGCTGCAGGCCATCGACCTCCTCACGAAGGAGACCGACCTGCTCGAGATGTTCTGCGACTGCATCGTCAAGAACAAGCACATCGGCATCTACGACGGCGCCTACCAGTGCGTCGCGCTCGCGACCGGGACGACGTGGAAGCGCGTGCCGGAGGGCAGCCACGTCGAGCGTGGCTGACGACCTCGCCTGGCCGTGGGACCGGATGATCCACGGCGGTGACTACAACCCGGAGCAGTGGGACGAGGAGGTCTGGGTCGACGACGTCCGGCTGATGCAGGAGGCGGGCGTCAACCTCGTCAGCGTGGCGATCTTCTCGTGGGCGCTGCTCGAACCCGAGCCGGACCGGTTCGAGTTCGGGTGGCTCGATCGGGTGCTCGATCTCCTCGACGGCGGGGGGATCGGGGTCAACCTGGCCAACGCCACGGCGTCGCCGCCGCCGTGGTTGGCCGCCCGCCACCCCGAGACCCTGCCGGTCACCGCCACCGGGATCCGGCTGTCGCCCGGTGCCCGCCAGGCGTACTGCCCGAGCTCGCCGATCTTCCGCGAGCGTGCCGCGATCCTCACCGAGCGGATCGCCGAGCGCTACGGCGAGCATCCGGCGCTGCGCGTGTGGCACGTGAGCAACGAGTACGGCTGCCACGTGAGCCGGTGCTACTGCGACGTGTCGGCCGCCGCCTTCCGCCGCTGGCTGGAGGAGCGCTACGGCACGCTCGACGGCCTCAACCGCGCGTGGGGCACGAACTTCTGGAGCCAGCGCTATCACCGGTGGGAGGAGGTGCTCCCGCCCCGCGCCGCGCCGAGCTTCCCCAACCCCACCCAGCAGCTCGACTTCCGGCGCTTCTCGACCGATGAGCTGATCGCCCTCTTCTGCGCCGAGCGCGACATCCTCCGCCGCGTCACACCCACCGTGCCCGTCACGACGAACTTCGTGATCGGCAGCGGCTTCGAGCCGGTCGACTACTGGGCGTTCGCGTCCCACGTCGACGTGGTCGCGATCGACCACTACACCCACTCGGTCGACCCCGAGGCGCACATCGAGCTCGCGTACTGCGCCGACGTCTCGCGCGGCCTCGCCGGCGGCGACCCGTGGGTGGTGATGGAGCACTCGACGAGCGCCGTGAACTGGCAGGAGCGCAACGTCCCGAAGCGAGCGGGCGAGCTCCAGCGCCACAGCCTCCAGCACGTGGCCCGGGGCGCGGACGGCGCCATGTTCTTCCAGTGGCGCCAGTCGGTGGCGGGCGCCGAGAAGTACCACTCGGCGATGGTCCCCCACGCCGGCACCGACACCAAGGTGTGGCGAGACGTCGTGTCCCTCGGCGCCGCGCTCGGCCGGCTCGACGAGGTCGTCGGCACGACGGTCGAGGCGTCGGTGGCGCTGGTCTACGACTGGGACAGCTGGTGGACCAACGAGCTCGACTCGCGGCCCAGCCAGGCGGTCCGCTACCCCGACCAGGCCCGGGCGCTGCACCGTGCGCTGTGGCAGGCCGGCATCACGGTCGACGTGGTCCGGGCCGGCGCATCCCTCGACGGCTATCGGCTCGTCCTGGTGCCGACGCTGACCATGGTCGACAACGGCGCCATCGCCGAGCTGGAGCGGTTCGTCGCCGCCGGCGGTGTGGCGTTGGTGACCTACTTCAGCGGCATCGTCGACCAGCACGATCACGTCCGGCCCGGCGGCTACCCGGGTGCGTTCCGGGACCTGCTCGGCATCGTCACCGAGGAGCTCCACCCGCTCGCCGACGGCGACATCGTCGAGCTCACCGACGGGACGAGGGCCACGACGTGGGTCGAGCACACCCACCTCCGCGGCGCCGAGGCGGTGGTCACCTACCG
Organism: Actinomycetota bacterium; assembly: GCA_039818945.1. Classification (GTDB taxonomy): domain Bacteria; phylum Actinomycetota; class Acidimicrobiia; order Acidimicrobiales; family Poriferisodalaceae; genus JBCBSZ01. Next base: position 43,273 of record JBCBSZ010000010.1, on the reverse strand, counting down.
GACCGGTCCCTACGTCGGGTCCCCGGCGGTCACGAGGCACACCGTCGGCGACGGGGTGGCGTGGTACCTCGGGACGCGGCTCGAGCCCGACGGCCTCGCCGGCCTGCTCGACATCGTCGTCGGGGAGGCGGGGGTGCGCCCGGTCCTGCCGGGGCTGCCGGACGGCGTCGAGGCGGTGCGGCGGCGCGGTCCGAGCGGGACCTTCGTGTTCGTCGTCAACCACGGCGACGCCGCGGTCGAGATCGCCGTCACCGGCCGCGACCTCCTCGGTGGCCGCACGGGCCCCGCGCTCCTGATCGAGGCGGGCGGTGTCGCCGTGGTGGCCGAGGACGTCTGATCAGCTGATGGTCGCGCCGCCGGCGAGGAGCGAGGCGAACAGCGACGTCAGGTCGACCGGGTTCTCCGGGTTCGGGACCTCGACGCCCACGTCCTGGCCGTAGTCGAAGATGTCCATCACGTAGCCGACCGAGAACTCCATGCCGCCCATCATCGGGCCCAGATCGCCGGCGAGCTCCGCCATCATCGCGCCGAGGTCCATGTCGAACTCGAAGCGGCGGAGCATGCCGGCCCGGTCGACCCAGACGGCGAAGTCGGCCGGTGAGTCGATGAACGCCGACATGGCCTGCTCCATCTCCCGGGCGGTGATCGGGTCCATCCCGGCACCCATGCCCATCTGCTCCTGGAAGTCCTCGATCGACTGGCCCTGGGCCTCGAGCAGCGCCCCGAACGTGGTGACGCCACGGAGACCGGTCACCGCGACACCCCGGATCTCGTCGGTGCCGAGCTCGGTCACGTCCTCGACGTCGCCGAGGAGCGACAGCATGTCCTCGGGGGCGACGGCCTGTGTGCCGGCCAGCGCGGCGAGATCGCTCGCCGGGACCTTCCCCTCCAGGTCGCCGATGTCGACGCGGCCCCACTGCTCGCCGAGGCTCAGGAACGGCGCCAAGGTCGGGTCGGCGCCGATCGAGGGGTCGAGCGCGGCGATCTCGGCGAATGCCGGAGCCCGCATCCAGAGCGTCTCCCCGTCCACGACCATGTCGATGCGCATCGAGTCGCCGTCGGGCAGGAACGCCTCCATCCCGGCCCCGAGGTCGCCCATCCCTTCGATCATCGCCTCGAAGAACACCCCGAGGTCGAGGGTCATCGAGAGCAGCTCCGGGCTGGCCTGCGCGCCGTAGACGAACGGCTCGTCCGGGTCGATGTCGATCGCTTCGAAGCCGAGGTCCATCCGCATGTTCATGTCCAGCTCGAAGCGGTAGCTGGCCGCGTCGCTGCGCTCGGCGACCGAGGCGAGGAACGCCGGCGAGGCCTCGATCGCGACGTCGGGCCCGACGGCATCGACCGTCGTGCCGTCGTCGCCACCGCAGGCCGCGGCGACGAGCACCACGGAGAGCAGGACGGTCAGGTACCGGAGGGCTGCGCGCGCACGTGCCATGGCGCCCCATCGGCAGGTCGAGGCGGGATCTTCAGGATCCGGGCGCGATTCGTCAGCGGTGGTCAGCCGAGGGAGTGGAGGACGGCAAGGAGACGGTCCAGGCCGGTCGCGAAGCGGTGCTCCGGGATCCGGCTGACGCCGAGCACGAGCCCCCGCTCGCGGACCGTCGTCGCCTCGGCGTAGTGCGGCTCGAGCCCCAGGAGCCCGATCGAGGCCGTCGCCGCAGCGGCGATGATCGACGTCTCGTCGAGGGCCGGCTCGGTGAGTCGGGCGGTGAGGTGGAGCCCGGCCTCGTGGGACGACAGGTCGAGCCACGGCACGTCGGCGAGCCCGCTCCGCAGCTGCGTGCGCCGGCGCGCGTAGCGGGCGCGGACGTTGCGGACGTGGCGATCGAGCGCGCCGCGCTCGATGAGGTCGGCGAGCGCGAGCTGGTCGACCGACGGGACACCCGCCCGCAGGTGCACGGTTCGTCCGACGCGGGAGCGCAGGCGGGGCGGAACCGTCAGCCAGGCGAGCCGGAGCCCCGCGCCCAGCGTCTTGCTCGCCGTGCCGCAGTGGACGACCCGATCCGGGGCCAGCGCCTGGAGGGCGCCGACCGGGCGGCGGTCGTAGCGGAACTCGCCGTCGTAGTCGTCCTCGATGATCCAGGTGTCGGTCGTCTCGGCCCACTCGACGAGTCGCGTCCTGCGCTCGGGGGCCAGCGCTCCGCCCAGCGGGTACTGGTGAGCGGCGCAGACGAGCACGGCGTCGACCTCGAGGCCCTCCAGCAGGTCGGTGCGCAGCCCGTCGTCGTCGACGGCGACCGGCACGATCTCGACCCCCACGACGCGGAGGACGTCCCGGTGGAAGAACAGCATCGGGTCCTCGACCGCGATCCGCCCGCGACCGTGGCGGACGAACAGCTCACCGAGGAACGCGAGGCCGGCGACGAACCCGGGGACGACCTGGACCGCCGACGGGTGCGCCACGACCGAGCGCGTCCGGCCGAGGTGGTCGGCGAGCGCGGAGCGGAGCGCGAGGTGGCCCCGCGGGTCGGCGTACCCGAACACGTCGTCGGGCGCGTCGCTCATGACCCGCCGGAGCGAGCGGAGCCACTCCCGGCGCGGGAAGGAGCTCGGATCCGGCTCGCCGGGGCGGAAGTCGTGGTCGAAGGTCGGACCGAGCGGGTTGTGGTCCCGGGCTGGCGTCTCCGGAGCGTGCACGGCGGCGACCCGCGTCGAGCGGCCCTGCTCGGCGAGGAGGAACCCCTCGGCGACGAGCTGGTCGTAGGCGGCGACCACGGTGGCCCGCGAGCACCCGAGGTCGGCGGCGAGCGCCCGGGTCGACGGGACCACCGTTCCCCGCGTCAGGCGCCCGTCACGGATCGCCCCGCGGATCGCCGCTTCGAGCGCCGCACGCCGGCCGAGCGTCGGGTCCAGGTCGAGCTGGAGCTCACGCATGGTGCCTCACTGGTCTGCTCATCTTCACCGGAACTGGTCTGTCGGACCAGATCACCTCGCCCTACGGTCGCAGGCGTGACGATCCGACGCTCGTTCCGCGTGGCCCTCGGCTACCTGATCGTCGTCAGCGCCGAGATCGGGCTCTGGGCGCTGCTCGCCCCCCGCTCCTTCTACGACGGCTTCCCCGGGCTGGGGCGGGCGTGGGTCGCCGTCGACGGGCCCTACAACGAGCACCTCGTCCGCGATGTCGGCGCGCTCAACCTCGCCCTGGCCGTCGTCCTCCTCGCCGCCGCCGTCCGCCTCACCCGGCCGCTGGTCGACATCGCCGCTCTCGCCGCGATCGTCTGGGGCGTACCCCACCTGACCTACCACGTGCTCAACACCGACGGGCTGAGCGCGAGCGACCTCGCGCTGAGCCTCGGCGGGTTGACGCTGTTCGTCGCCCTGCCGCTCCTGCTGCTCACCGTCGACCGGTCGGCGCTCGAGGGTGCCGGCGACGCGCCGCAGCGGTCGCCGGCGGCGCCGTCGGGCTCGAACCCCGGGGGCTGAGCGAGCGAACGGGTGGCGGCTACGGGTTGGTCGCCGGGTCATGGACGACCTCGAGCCGGATGCCGTCGGGATCGTCGAAGCCGATCGCGTAGTACCCGGGCGAATAGTCGTAGAGCCGCGGCGGCTCGTCCACCTCGTGGCCGGCCTCGATCAACCGTTCGAACACCGCGTCGACGTCGCCGCGGGACTCGGCGTGGAAGGCCAGGTGGTCGAGACCCGGGTCGCTGCGCCGGTGTCGGTCCGCCGCGGCGCCGTCGGGTCGGGGGCGGACCTCGATCTCGAAGTGGGCGCCGCCGTCATCGACCAGCCGCCACGATGCCCGGCCCGGGGAGTCGAGCCCGGTGCGCTCGAAGCCGAGCGCGCCGAGGAGCGTGTCGTAGAACGGGATCGAGGCCGATGGGTCGACGACGTTGAGGTCGACGTGGCTGAGGAACCCGCGGGCGGCCACGTGTGCTCGATGGTCCCGGCCGCGTCCCTCAGCGGCGCAGCTTGGGGTCGTCCTGCACGGCGCGGGTGCGGATGGTGTGGACCGAGTCGCCCGACAGCACGCCGCTGCGGGCGAAGAGTCGTCCGTGCTCCCAGTTGGACAGGCCGAGCTCCGGGCGACCGAGGGCGTACTGGCCGTCGACCCAGCGGGTGAAGCCGTTGCCGACGAACGGCGTGTCGACGGTGTCCCAGAAGCGGTCCTGCTCGGCGGCGTCCTCCGAGATCAACGTGGCGACGAGGCGGGGGCTCAGCTGGTTGCACAGCTCGACCGCCTCGTCGACCGAGCCCGTGACGACCAGACTCATCTCGGGGCTGTGCTCCCACTCCCACTCGGTGCCGAGGTCGGCCACGTCGATCTGCTCGGCCAGCACCTCGTCGTGGGTGCCGTCGGCGCGCACGATCGGACCGGTGCGCTCGAACCACTCGTCGGGGACGTGGTCCTCGGACCCGACGGCGACGTGCAGCTTCGGGCTGGTCTCCCTGGCGTCGGCCGCTGCCGTGAGCGCCTCGAGCACCACCGGCACGAGCTCGGCGGCGCGCCCGGCGGGGAGGCAGCAGACGTTGAGGGTGTTGCAGACCTTCCGGTCCAACGAGGCGGTCACCGCTGCGGCGAGGGCGGCGGGATCGGCCCCTGCTCCGGCAACCATCCAGGCGCCACCGGTGCCGTGGAGGCTGACGGGGATGCCGGCCTGTCGGGCGATCGAGCCGAGCTGGTGCACGGCGAACCCGCTGCCCCGGGCGACGGCCAGAGCGAGCCGCGGATCGGAGAACAGCGCCCAGCCCGCCGCGTGCGCCGACGAGTCGACGAGGGTCACGGCGCCGGGCGGGAGGCCGGCCTCGGCCAGCGCCGGGTCGAGGGCGTGCTCGACGATGGCCCGGGCGGTTCCGAGCGCGTCGCTGCCGATCCGGAACACGACGGTGTTGCCGCCCCGCAGCACGCCGGTGGCGTCGGCGAAGACGTTGGGCCGGCCCTCGAACACGAACCCGACCGCGCCGAGCCCGGCCGTGCGCTGCTCGATCCGCCACCCGTCGTGCTGGATCTCCTCGACCAGGCGGTCCCGCTGGGACGGCGCATCGCGCCAACCGTGCAGCCCCGCGACCATGTCGGCCCGCATGCGGTCGCTGAGCTGGAGTCTCGTGGTGGACCGGCCCCGCTCCCTGGCTCGTTCGACGTCCGCGTCGTTGGCCTCGGCGATGGGAGCGAACACCTCGTCGTCGGCGAGACGGCGGGCGAAGGCGTCGTAAAAGGCGGTGATGGCGTCGTCGGAGACCGTGCCCATGGCGGCGAAGGCGGCATCGGCCGCGTGGACGGCGTCGCCGGCCACCGCGACCTCGCCGGCGGCCAGGTGCAACAGGTCGCCGGTGTCGTCGATCACGAGCAGCCGGTCGCCGGGCTCGAACGCTTCCGCGAGCTCCGCCGGCACCCGGACGAGCCGGTCGCCGCCGACGACCAACGGCATGCCGGCCATCAGTCGATCGAGCGGCTCGACGCCACCTCCCGCATCGCCGACCTGGGCGCCATGGGCGTCGGTGGCCTCGTCCTCGGCGTCCTCGGCGTCCTCGGCTCCGTCGTCGGACCGTCGCATCGCGACCACCACTCCCATCCCGATCAGCGCCAGCGCCGCGAGGCCGGCGACGATCAGCGCGCCGACCCGCACGCCGTCGGTCCCCCCATTGGCAGGCGCGAGCGACGGGTCGTACGTGAAGGCGAAACCGCCGGGCAGGCGGGCCCCCTCGTCGGCGGCGGTCGAGACGTAGCGGATGACGTAGTCGCCGGCGGTGGGGAGCTCGCCGATGACGTCGACCTCGATCGACGAGGCGCTGGGGGTGCGCGGCTCGCCGAGCTCGATGGGGAAGTCGTCGGACCGGCGTTCGAGCGTGACCTCGACACCCTCCTCGATGATGAACTCCCCGGCGAAGATCAGGCGGATCTCGTCGACCTCACCGACGGTCTGACCCGGGATCGGCTCGGAGGCGATCAGCTCGGTGTGGGCGCCCGCGAGTGAGCCGACGGCGAGCGAGACGGCGAGGACGAGGGCAGCGACGAACGAGAGGCGGCGCACCCCCGAAGTCTGTCAGCCCAGATCGATTTCCGGGTACAGGGGGTGGCGCGACAGCAGCTCGGCCGCCCGCTTGGCGCACCCGGCGGAGATGTCGTCGGCCAGCGTGAACTTGGCCTTCGACGGTGCCCCCGCGCTGGTCGTGGTGGGCTCGGCGGCCTGGAGGGCGGCGACCATGAGGTCGGCGATCTCGTCCATCTCGTCGACGCCCATGCCCAGGGTGGTGACGGCGGGCGTGCCGACCCGGATGCCGCTCGTGTACCAGGCCCCGTTGGGGTCGGCCGGGATCGAGTTCCGGTTGGTGACGATGCCCGAGTCGAGCAGCGCCTGCTCGGCCTGACGTCCGGTGAGGCCGAAGGACGAGGCGCAGTCGATCAGCACGAGGTGGTTGTCGGTTCCGCCGCTGACGACGGTCGCCCCGCGGCGCATCAGCCCCTCGGCGAGCGCTCGGGCGTTGTCGACGATGCGCGCCGCGTAGTCGCGGAACTCGGGCTGCTTCGCCTCGGCGAACGCGACCGCCTTGGCGGCCATGACGTGGCCCATCGGACCGCCGAGCACCATCGGGCAGCCCTTGTCGACGAACTCGGCGTACTCCTCGCGGCACAGCACGATCCCGCCCCGCGGGCCGCGGAGGGACTTGTGCGTGGTCGACGTGACCACGTCGGCGTGTGCCACGGGGTCGAAGTCGCCGGTCAGGACCTTGCCGGCGACGAGCCCGGCGAAGTGGGCCATGTCGACCATGAGGACGGCGCCGACCTCGTCGGCGATCTCGCGCAGCGTGGCGTAATTCACCAGGCGGGGATAGGCCGAGTAGCCGCCGACGATGACCAACGGCCGGAACTCGCGGGCCAGCGCGGCGATCGAGTCGTAGTCGACGAGCGCGGTGTCGGCGTCGACGCCGTAGGAGCGCTGGTGGAAGAGCTTGCCGGAGATGTTCGGCCGGAAGCCGTGGGTCAGGTGGCCGCCCGCGTCGAGCGACATGCCGATCATGCGCTGGTCGTTGAGGCGGTGGCGGAGGGACTCCCACTCGGCCTCGTCGAGGTCGTTCACGTGCTTGACGCCCTGCTCGGCCAGCGCCGGCGACTCGACCTTCGCGGCGAGGATCGACCAGAAGGCCACCAGGTTGGCGTCGATGCCCGAGTGCGGCTGCACGTAGGCGTGGTCGGCGCCGAAGAGCTCGATGGCGTGCTGGTTGGCGAGGGTCTCCGCCCGATCGATCCACTCGCAGCCGGCGTAGAAGCGATGGCCGGGCACGCCCTCCGCGTACTTGTCCGACATCCACGTGCCCATCGTGAGCAGCGTCGCCGGTGAGGCGTAGTTCTCGCTGGCGATGAGCTTGAGCTGGGTGCGCTGGTTGCCGAGCTCGCCGCGGACGAAGCTCGCGATCTCGGGCTCGACGGCGCCGATGACGTCGAGCGCCGCCCGGTAGGCGTTGCTCTCAGGGGTGACGGACGGGTCGCTCATGGGTGCCTCCTCGAGGTGGTGGTGCCCAGGCGCGCGGCGTGTCGGTGCGGATCGCTCCCCGGTGGTCGGTTCCACCCCTGGCGCCAGTCACGATCCGGCCCCCATGGTACGACCCTCCGGCGAGGTCACCCAGGTGCGGCCGACCACCGCACGCAGCATCTCGTCGAGCGGCAGCGATCGGGTGTAGACGTAGCCCTGGCCGAGCTTGACCCCGAGCTCCTCGAGGAGGGTGCCGACCGCCTCCTGCTCGATCCCCTCGGCGACGACGGCCAGCCCGAGCTCGGACGCGAGTCCGACCACCGAGCGGATCACGGCGAGGCGGCGGGCGTCGTCGAGCACGCCGAGGATGAAGTCCGGGTCGAGCTTGATGGCGGTCGCGGGCAGCGAGTGCAGGTACGACAGCGACGAGTAGCCGGTGCCGAAGTCGTCGATCGCCACGCCGACACCCAGCTCGCGGACGCGGCGCAGCTCGGCCGCGGCGCCCGCCAGCTCGGCGGCGAGCTCGGTCTCGGTCAGCTCGACGACCAGGATGCCGGGATCGATCTCGTGGCGTCGGGCGGCCAGGAGGATGTCCTCGGCGAGCGAGCCCGACAGGACGTGACCGAGGCTGATGTTCACGCCGACCTGGAGGTCGGGGTGATGCTCCGTCGGCAGCGACCGTGCGAACGACGCCGCCTCGTCGAGCGCGAGGCGCCCGAGATCGATCACCAGGTCGAGCTCGGCGGCGAGGCCGATGAACTCGCCGGGGGCGAGCCTGCCCCGGACGGGATGCTGCCACCGGGCCAGCAGCTCGACGCCGAGGACCTCGCCGGTCGCGAGGTCCACGAGCGGCTCACCCTCGAAGACCATCTCGCCGTTGGCGATCGCCCCCATGAGGTCGTTGCGCAGCTGCATGCGGTCCTCGAGGTCGGCGCGCATGGTCATGTCGAAGACGACGACCTGCGCCCGCCCCCGTTCCTTGGCCTCGTACATCGCCGTGTCGGCCTGCGCGAGCAGGGCCACGCCGCTGTGCGAGCCGTCGTCGACGGCCAGGCCGACGCTGCACGACAGCCGCACGTCGCGACCGGCCAACATGTGCGGTCGTTCGATCGCGTCGATGAGGCGTCGTGAGGCCGTGCGCGCCTCGTCGGCGTCGGCGTCGGCGAGGAGCAGCACGAACTCGTCGCCGCCGAGGCGGGCGACGACGTCGACCTCGCGGGCCACCTGGCGCAGCCGTGCGCCGACCGAGCGGAGGAGCTGGTCGCCGGCGGCGTGGCCGAGGGAGTCGTTGATCGCCTTGAAGCCGTCGAGGTCGATGAACAGCAGCGCACCGGTTCGACTCGCGCCGCGCAGCGTGCTGAGCCGGCGAAGCAGGCCAGCGCGGTTCGGTAGGCCGGTCAGGGCGTCGTGGGTCGCCTCGTGGTCGAGGCGGCGCTCGAGCATCTTGAGGTCGGAGATGTCGGTGGCGGTGACCGTGTAGCCGGCTCCGGGGATCTCGCCGATCGCGAGGATCACCGTGCGCTGGGGGCCGTCGGCCCGGTGCAGCACCGCCTCGCGGGAACCGGTGGCCTCGCCGATGCGCAGCTCGGGCAGGATCGTCGAGAGGGGGCGGCCGACGACGTCGCCACCGACGAGCGTCCGGGCGGCCGGGTTGGCGGTGACCACGGTGCCCCGGGTGTCCAGCATCCAGATCGCCTCGCCTGCGGTCTGGATCACCGCCGACGCTGTTGCCTCGGTCGAGCGGACCCGACCGGCGAGGCGGCTCGCCTCGATGCGATGCTCGATCGAGTCGCGGATCACGCGATGCGCGCCCTCGTTGATCGACAGCGCGACGACCAGGAAGACGGCCCCACCCACGGCCAGCAGCCACTCGTCCTGGATCACCAGGATGGCCGTGGCCAGCACCCACATCGGGACGAGGAGCGCACGGGCGGCACCGGGGAGGGGGGCGAACGTGACGATCGCTCCGGTGCTGACGGCGATGAGGGTCGCGACGACCGCGCCGGGATCGGCGGTGGTCGACCCCTCGAAGAGCGCGGGGCTGACGCCGAGCAGGAGACCGATGACCGGTTGGAGCGCAGTGTTCGCGCTCATCCAGGCCTCGGCGGAGCGCTGCTCCTGCCAGGTCTCGGCGGAGAGCATCAACCACGCCTGGATGGCTCCGGCCAGCATCGTCACGGCGGCCCAGGCGACGAGGACCACCGCCCGGTCGGCGTCCCAGGCCAGGGCGGCGATCAGCGGAGCGATGATGACGGCGCCACCGATGCTGGGCACGTAGAGGCGCCGGGCGACGATGATCAGCTGCCGATCGACGTCGTCCACCAGGAGGTCGTCGAGCTCGCCCGTCGGCTGGGCGGCGGCGCGGAGCCGGGCGATCACGCGGCCGACTCGTCCAGGCGCCCGTCGAGCCAGGCCTGCATCATCCAGCCGGCGATGCTCATCCCGCCGATCGGTGCCGGGGGCAGGTCGTCGGCTCGGAACCACCCGGCGTCGACGATCTCGGTCGGATCGATGTCGAGCTCGCCGGACGCCCACCGAGCGGTGAACCCGATCATCAGCGAGTGCGGGAACGGCCACGGCTGGCTGCCGAAGTACCGGATGTCGGTGATCTCGATGCCGACCTCCTCGCGGACCTCACGAGCGACCGCCTCCTCGAGGTCCTCGCCGGGCTCCACGAACCCGGCCAGCGCGGAGTAGAAGCGCCCGGGGAACTGGCGGCCGTGGGCCAACAGCACCTCGTCGTCACGCCGGATGAGCATGATCACCGCCGGCGTCAGACGGGGGTAGGCCCGCAGGCCGCACGACGGGCAGACCCGAGCCCGGTCCTCCTCGCTGGTCAGGGTCTCGCTGCCGCACCGCCCGCAGAACCGGTGGTCGCGGTCCCAGGCGATGACCTGGTGCGCCCGGCCGGCGAGGACCCAGGCACCGTCGTCGATGCGCCCGAACAGCGCCCGCAGCCCGACCCACTCGAGATCGGGGTCGAGCCCGTCGTCCCCGTCGTCGTCGGCCGGGGGCGTCACGTCGACGGCCCACACCGAGCGCCCGGCGAGCAGTCCGAGATGGTGTCGTTGGCCCTCCACTGGCGGGTGGGCACCGGAGGGGAACGCGCCACCTCGGTCGGTTCGGACCAGCACCGCGCCGTCGCGCACGCAGATCCAGTCTGCGACCTCGCCCACGGTGAGGGGCACCAGCCGCGGCTCGAACATGCGTCCAGTGTCGCTCATCACGCTTCCGTCCCGCCCACGCCCAGCGCACCCCGACGGTACCCGCACCACGGTGTCGATGACGTCAGCGCATCAGGCCCGAAGTGCGCGAGCATCTGTCGGTGGACCCCGCCCCGATCCCCGCCGGCGGTCTCGTCGCCGTGATCGAGGCCGACGGGGTCGTCCGCGACAGCTCGGCCGAGTGGCTCCCGTCCGGCAGCCAGGTCATCGACCGGTGGCCGGCGCTCGATCTCGGCCGGCACGATGCGGTCCAGCGCCTGGGTGACGTCACGGCGGTCGTTCGTGCGTTCGACGGGGCGCTCGTCGTCGACGTCGACACCGTGATCGACGACGAGTTGGCGGTCCGGCGCTGGTTGGACGAGCAACGCAGCGCGGTCCGCGATGCGGAGACGTTGACCGACGCGGCCGACGTCGTCGCCTCGTCGGTCGGCCGCTTCCTCGGACTCGACGCGGTCGAGGTGAGGTCCTTCGACGGTCCCGACCGACGTTGGGTTCGGTCCGACGACCTGACCGTGCCGTCGCCGAGGAGCGACGTCGATCGGGCGGCCCGGCGATGGTCCGAGGAGCTGCACGTCGTGCCGGACCTCTCGGCCGCGCCGGGGATGGACGACCCCGAGGCCGCCTGCTCGGCCATCGCACGGCCGCCGAGCTCGCTGGTCGGACCCGGGCTCGGCGCCCTCGTCTCGGTTCCCATCCGCTACCGCGGCGGCCACCGCGGCGAGGTCACCGGCTCCGCGGCCGAGGCGATCCCGGCACCGGGGGCGGCGACCCGCCAGGCGTTGGCGACCCTGGTCGCCGATCTCGCGGCTCGGGGCGCCCACGACGCGCGCGTCGACGATGATCCCCACGACGTGCTCGAGGCGATCGGTCACGACCTCCGGAGCCCGCTGCGCGCCGTGGCCAACTACGCCGAACTGCTCGCCGTGCCCGACGACCCGGCCGATGACGACCTGCGCGCGTTCACCGGGCGGATGCACCTGGCCGCTCGACAGGCCAACGAGCAGCTCGACGGGCTCGTCGAGTTCATCGACGCCGGGCTCGTCGGCGAGCCCGAACCGGTCGACCTCGACCGGGTGTTGGCACAGATCGAGGCCTCGTGGACCACCTCGCTGGCCGCGGTGACGATCGAGCGGGACGGTCGCCTGCTCCGCCCCGTCGCCGGCCCGGGACTCGCGCAGGCGCTGAGCATCATCGTCGAGAACTCCGTCGCCGTTCGCCGGCAGGCCACGCCGATCACCATCCACGTCCGGACCGAGGCGATGGTCGCCGGCGGCTGCCGGATCGTCGTCGTCGACGCCGGGCCGGGTGTGCTCCGGGAGATCTCGGCGTTCCGGTGGACCGACGGCACCCGCAGCCAGGTGACCGTCGGTCCGGCGCTCGCCCGCCGCCTGATCGAGCTGCACGGCGGGCGGGTGACGCTCGACGCCGAGGCCGGGGTCGCCACCACCTGGACCATCGAGCTGCCCTCCGCCTGAGCGGCGCCCCGCCGTGCGCCGATTCAGTGCAAGGTGCGGAGCGCGAACCAGCTGAGCACGAAGACGGCGAGCCCGATCACGAGCCACCGTCGTTCGGCGTCGTGGCGGGCCCACCACAGGCCGGGTGGGACGAGTGCCAGGACGACGATGAGCTGGACGAGGGCACCGCCGTCGGTCCGCGGGCGCAGGAGCTCACCGAGCATGGCGGGGGACAACCCCGGCGCCGGGCCGGTCCTTCCCGCGGCGGGTGCTCAGCGGCCGGCGCGCCGCGAGCTGATCACCCCGGTGTCGAAGCCGGCGAGGTGGAGCCCGCCGTGGAAGCGGGCGTGCTCGATCTTGAGGCAGCGGTCCATGACGACATCGAGGCCGGCGTCGAGGGCGATCTGCGCCGCCTCGGCGCTCCAGATGCCGAGCTGCAGCCACAGGACCTTGGCCCCCACGGCGACGGCCTCCTCGGCCACCGCGGGACAGTCGTCGGGTCGGCGGAACACGTCGACGATGTCGGGCGGCTCGTCGAGATCGGCGAGCGAGGCGACGGCGGGCCGTCCGAGGATCTCGTCCTCGCGCGGGTTGACGGGGTGGAGCACGAAGTCGGTGCTGCCCAGGAGGTACGTGGCGACGAAGTTCGACGCGCGGGCCGGGTTCGAGGACGCGCCGACCATGGCGATGGTCCTCGACGACTCCAACAGCCGGTAGCGCTCGCCGGCACCGGGGGGTTCCCACCCGTCGGGGCGGGGGCGGTCGTCGCTCATGCCCGCGCTCCGACGAGTGCCTGGTCGAGATCCCAGAGGATGTCGTCGACGTCCTCGAGCCCGATCGAGAGGCGCACCGTGTCGGCCCCGACACCGCTGGCCGCCAGCGCCTCGTCGGAGAGCTGCTGGTGGGTCGTGGAGGCCGGGTGGATGACGAGGGTGCGGGCGTCGCCCACGTTGGCGAGGTGGGAGACCAGCTGCAGGCCCTCGATGAACCGGGCCCCGGCCTCGCGGCCGCCCCGGAGACCGAACGTGAAGATCGCTCCGGCGCCGCGGGGGAGGTAGCGCTCGGCCAACGGTCGATGCGGCGAGTCCGGCAGGCCGGCGTACTCGACCCAACCGACGTCGGGGTGCTCGGCGAGCCACGCGGCGACGGCCTCGGCGTTGGCGACGTGGGCATCCATCCGGAACGGCAGGGTCTCGATGCCCTGCAGCAGCAGGAAGGCGTTGAACGGCGAGAGGCACGCACCGACGTCGCGGAGCTGCTCGGAGCGGAGCTTCGTGCAGAACGCGTACTCGCCGAAGTTGTCGACCCAGCGCAGCCCGTTGTAGGTCGGCGACGGCTCGGTGAGGTGGGGGAAGCGCCCGTTGCCCCAGTCGAAGCGACCGGACTCGACCACCACCCCGCCGATCGACGTGCCGTGCCCACCGAGGAACTTGGTGGCCGAGTGCACGACGATGTCGGCGCCGTGCTCGATCGGCTGGCACAGCCACGGCGTGGCGAACGTGTTGTCGACGACGAGCGGCAGATCGTGGGCGTGGGCGACGTCGGCGAGCATCGCGAGGTCGGCGACGGCGCCGCTCGGGTTGGCGATGATCTCGGTGTAGACCGCCCTGGTCTCGGGTCGGATGGCCGCGGCGATCTGGTCGGCGGTCACGTCGGCGACGAACGTCGTGTCGATCCCGAGCCAACTCATCGTGTGGTCGAGCAGGGTGTGGGTGCCGCCGTAGAGCCCGGCGGTCGCGACGAGGTGGTGTCCCGACCCGGCGAGCGCGGTGAGGGAGCAGAACTCCGCGGCCTGACCGCTGGACGTCGCCACGGCCCCGATCCCGTGTTCGAGGCTCGCCATGCGCTCCTCGAACGCCGAGACGGTCGGGTTGGCGATGCGGCTGTAGATGGTCCCGTACTTCTGGAGGGCGAACAGGTCGGCTGCGTCGGTCGTGTCCTCGAAGACGAAGCTCGTGGACTGATAGATCGGCACCGCCCGAGCACCGGTCGCCGAGTCGGGCTGACCGCCGGCGTGCAGCGCTCGGGTTCGGAAGCCCCAGGATCGGTCGCTCACGGCTCGATCCTACGAGGGGCGGCGAGGGGGGCCGCTGATCTATCCTCCCGAAGATCATGCAGACGATGGCGCGCCGGCTGCGGGGTGGGACCCGTGACCTCCACGACGGGGTCGAGCAGCGCCTGGGTCTGCCCGACTCGTTGCGCCGCCCCGCCGAGCTCCACGAGCTGCTGCGGCGTTGGCACGTCCTGTTCGACGAGATCGAACGCGCCGTCGGCGACGTCCACGGCCCGTCCGGCGCGGCCCCGATCGCGGCCACCTCGGCCGTCCTGTCGGTCGACCTCGCCCGCCTCGGCCTGCCGACCGCCACCGCACCCGGCGAACCCCTCCGCCTGCTGGGCGACCAGGAGCGCGCCGGGGCGACCTACGTGCTCGCCGGCTCGCTCCTCGGCGTCGCGTCCGTCGGCCGTGCGCTCCCGCGGCCGTGGACCGAGGGGGTGACCTTCCTCAACGCCGCTCCCGCGGCCGGGTCGCCGACGATGACCGTCGTTCGCCGCTGGCTCGACGGGTGGCCCGAGCCGGCCTTCGACGGCCTGCTCCGAGGCGCCCGGCTCGCCTTCACCCGAGCGGGCGACGTGCTGGGAGCCGGTCCCTGGTCCGAACCGCTGCCGAGCCACGATCGACGAGATCGCGTCGTGGCGGAGGTCGGCTGAGTGCTCCGACTGATGGTCATCGACGATGACCCGCTCCAGGCCGAGATCATGCGCCGTTTGTTGAAGGCCCACGACGGCGTCGAGGCGAGCATCTTCCAGACGGCCGATGCGGCCATCGAGCAGCTGCACAAGACCAAGCGGGCGCACTTCCCGCACCTGGTCGTGCTCGACCTCCGCATGCCGGGGCTGGACGGCCACGCGGTGCAGCGCGTCCTCGGCGAGGACGAGCGGCTGCGCGCGATCCCGGTCGTGGTGCTCTCGGGCTCGACGTTGGAGCACGATGCGGCCCAGGCCTACGAGCTGGGTGCGTCCGCCTACCTCCACAAGCCCGACGAGCTCGACGACCTGCGCGAGCTGCTCGCCGACCTGGTGGGGCTGTGGTGGCGTGTGACGCCGCGCCCGGGCGGCGCCGCGGCGCCCTCGGTCGTCAGCTGACCGGTCGCGGCCGAGCGATCGCTCACATCCGCGGCGCTGCCGCCGATGGTGCGGTGTGCGCGGCGGGGACCTGGGGACGGCGAACGACGAGGGCCAACGGCCGACGACGAGGGTGCTCGTCGTCGAGGCCGATCGGCTGGCCGCAGCCGCGCTGGCGTCGCTCCTGCGCAGCGATGGTCACGACGTCGTCGTCGAGTACACCGCGCGTGCGGCGGTGCGGCAGGCCGTCCGGCATCGGCCCGACGTGGTCGTCGCCGACGTCCACCTGCCCGCCGGCGACGGCCTGGAGCTCGTCGAGCGGCTCCTGCTCGTGCCGGCGATCGCCGAGCACCACGTGGTGGTGTTGACCGGCGATGACGCCGCCGCCGAGGCGGCCCGCGAGCTCGGGGCGGAGCACCTCCTCACCGGCCGGATCGACCCCAGCGAGCTGCGGGAGATGGTGGCACGGGTCGCGGACGCGACCCCCGCCCGCCACATCGTCCCCGGACGTTCCGCGGCGATGGACATGCTGCGGGAGCTCGGCTCGGTGTCGCTGGACGCGGCGGCGGCCGACGAGCCCGTCGACGTCGAGCAGCCGGCGGTCGACCGGGCCGTCCAGCTCGACTGACGGTCCTCAGCGCCCCTCGAAGCGGGGGGAGCGCTTCTCCACGAAGGCCGCGGCGGCCTCGCGGTGGTCGGCCGTGGACATCGTGCGGACCATCGCCTGCGCCTCGGCATCGAGGCAGGTGCGCAGGTCGGCGACGAGCGCTCGGTTGAGGTTCTCCTTCATGTGACGGAGCGCGATCGGTGGGCGTCCGGCGACCTCGTGGGCGAGCTCGAGGGCCGCTTCGTCGAAGCCGTCGTCGGGCAGCACGCGGTTGACGATCCCGAGGTCCAGCGCCTCGGCGGCGCTGAGCCGCTCGGAGAGGAAGTACAGCTCGCGGGCCTTGGCCGGCCCGACGAGCTGGGTGAGGAACCAGCTCCCGCCGAAGTCGCCGCTGGCACCGACGTTCGCGAAGGCGGTGACGAGGATGGCCCGCTCGCTGGCGATGCGCAGGTCGGCGGCCAGCGCGATGGACAACCCGGCGCCGGCCGCCGGTCCGGGCAGGGCGGCGATGACCGGTTCGGGGAGCTCGTGGATCGTCGCCGACACCGAGCGC
The DNA here is from genome assembly GCA_039818945.1 of Actinomycetota bacterium. GTDB lineage: Bacteria > Actinomycetota > Acidimicrobiia > Acidimicrobiales > Poriferisodalaceae > JBCBSZ01. The sequence continues at coordinate 26,900 of JBCBSZ010000010.1, read as the reverse complement.
TGGTTGCGGCGCAGCCGATCGACGGCCCCCTCGGTCGTCGGCCCGGCGCCCTCCCGGTTCCGCTCGTTCATGCCCTTGACGTCGCCGCCGGCGCAGAAGGCCCCGCCCCGGCCGGTGATCATCACCACCCGCACGTCCGGGTCGGCGCTCAGCTCGGCCAGGCCGTGCCGGAAGCCGTCGTACATCTCCTCGGAGAGGGCGTTGCGCCGCTCGGGCCGGTTGAAGGCCAGGACGCCGACGGCTCCGTCGACATGTCCGATCAGGTCGTCGGTCCCCGTCTCGACCTCGCGCTGTCCCATCGTTGCCCCTCCCCGTGATCGATCGGGGCCAGTCTGGCCCGTCACGTGGTCGGGAGCCTCGCCCGGGTCCCCGCCCGGGCCGAGAACGACGGCCCGGCCGCAGGCACCCGATGCGGCGGAGCCGCCGACCAGGGCCGAGGACCTCGGGAGGAGGGCGGGGTTGGGGCCCCGCCCGGGCCGAGAGCTCAGTCGAGCAGGATCGCGGCGGCGATGATGGCGATGTGGTCGCGGACGACGCTGGTGCGCACCGCGTTCTGGCCCGAGATCGAGGACAGCGCCTCGAGGATGAGGTCGCGGGCCTCGCCGTGCATGGTCGACTGGAAGCAGTCGAGCAGATCGTCGACGTAGCGGGCCTGGCTGACCAGCTGCTGGTCGCCGAGCGCCGCCCACATCTCGTCGAGGCGGCCCAGGACCGCCTCGGTCTCGTCGATCGTCGTGATGTCCATGATGTCCCTCCTCGTCGTGCCATCGAACGTACGAAGCGGGTTCCGGTCCGCCATCGGGGGATCTCCCGGTCGTGACCGGGGTCGAGTCGGGGGTGCCGTGACGTGGACGGGCCAGTGGGTCAGGATGTCGCGATGGGCGTGGGCACGAACCCATGAGGTGGACATGCAGCGATCTCGAAAGTTGCTCGCCGGCGCGCTCGCCGCGCTGGCCCTGACCATCGTCGCCTGCTCGGACAGCGACGACGACGACGACGAGAGCCCGGACGTCGAGCCGGAGAACCCGATCGAGACCGAGCCCCCGGCCGAGACCGACGCTCCGGTCGAGACCGAGGCGCCGGCCGAGGAGTAACCCGTCGTCCCGGGCACGGGACCCGGCACCCATCGCGGTGCCGGGTCCTCCCCGGGTGCGGCCGCACGGAAACCCAGCGGCAACATCGGGGTCCTAGCTTCCCCCGGGTGCCTGCTGATGCCCACCTGTCGCCCTCGACCGAGCTGATCTCCCCCGCGATGCCGGTGGGGGCCACCACCCACCGCCTCCCCGCCACGCCCGACACCTGTTTCTGGGGCCACCTGAGCCCGGAGATCGAGCCGGTCCTCACGGTCTCGTCCGGCGACGTGGTCGAGGTCGAGGCGCTCACCCACCACGCCGGCGACGCGCCCGACCTGCTCATGGACGACGGGATCCGGGCGGTCTGGGACGCCATCGATCCGGCGGACCGGGGCCCGGGCGTGCACATCATGACCGGACCGATCGCCGTCGAGGACGCCCGGCCGGGCGACACCGTCGCCGTGACGATCCTCGACATGGCGCCGCGGCTGCCGTACGGCTCGAACTGCGCGGCCAACTGGGGTCTCCTCTACGACACCTTCGACAAGGAGCGCATCACGATCTACGAGCTGGTCGAGGCCACCGGCGGTGGGCTCGACGGCGGCTCGTTCGGCCAGCTGGCGACCCCCTCGTTCGGCTTCGACTTCACCGAGCTCCCGCTCTACGACGTGCCCGGCGTGATCACCCCGCCCGACCCCGACGCCCGGCAGCCCTTCAGCCGTGAGGTCGCGGTGCCGGTGCGCCCGCACTTCGGCGTCTGCGGTGTGGCGCCGGCCGAGCCCGAGCGGATCAGCTCGATCCCGCCCGGCGTCTTCGGCGGCAACGTCGACAACTGGCGGCTCGGGCCGGGGGCGACGATGTACTACCCGGTGTTCACCGAGGGCGCCCGCCTCTACGTCGGGGACCCGCACTTCGCCCAGGGCGACGGCGAGATCTGCGGAACGGCCATCGAGGCGAGCCTCGACGCCCGCATCCGCATCGACCTGCTCCGCGACCTGCCCATCACCTCGCCGTTGCTCGAGACCGACTCGCACTGGTTCACCCACGGCTTCGGTGACGATCTCGACGCGGCGATGCGGATGGCGGCCGAGCAGATGCTCGAGCTCCTCGTCGAACGCTTCGACTGCACCGCCGCCGACGCCTACTCCCTCGCCTCGGTGGCCATCGACCTGGGCGTCACCCAGGTGGTCGACGGCACGCTGGGCTGCCACGCGGGGATCGCCCGCTCGATCCTCACCGGGGGCTGATCGTGCGCCTCACCCCTCACGAGTCGGAGCGGCTGCTGGTCACCTACGCCGCCGACGTCGCCCGGCGCCGTCGCGAGCGCGGCCTCCGGCTCAACCACCCCGAGGTGGTCGCGGTGCTCACCTCCTTCGTCCTCGAACGGGCCCGCGACGGCGCGTCAGTGTCCGAGCTGATGGCGGACGGGTGTGAGGTCCTCACCACCGACGACGTCCTGCCGGGCGTCGCCGCCCTGGTGCCGGAGGTGCAGGTCGAGGCCACGTTCCCCGACGGGACGAAGCTGGTGACGCTCCACCAGCCCGTCCGCCCCGTCGGTGACGGAGACGCCGGGGTCGTGCCCGGGGAGATCCTCGCCGCCGACGGTCCGGTGGAGATCAACGCCGGGCTCGACGTCGTCGAGCTCCGGGTCGTCAACGAGGGTGACCGACCGGTGCAGGTCGGCTCGCACTACCACTTCGCCGAGGCCAACCCGGCGCTCGCCTTCGACCGGTCGGCGGCCCGCGGTCGGCGCCTCGCCATCGCCGCCGGCACGGCGGTCCGCTTCGAACCCGGGGTCGATCGGGTCGTCGAGCTCGTGCCCTTCGGCGGGGCACGGGTCGCCGCCGGCTTCCGCGAACGGATCGGTCCGCTCGACGGGCCCGTTGGCGACGGATCGCCGAACGAAGGGGGGTCGTCGTGACCTCGATCGATCGATCGCTCTACCACCAGCTGTACGGACCGACCGTCGGCGACCGGGTCCGCCTCGCCGACACCGACCTGCTCGTCGAGGTCACCGAGGACCGGTGCGCGGGTGGCGACGAGGCCGTGTTCGGGGGCGGCAAGGTGATCCGCGAATCGATGGGGCAGGCCCGCACGACGCGCGCCGAGGGCGCACCCGACCTCGTGATCACCGGCGCGGTGATCGTCGACCACTGGGGGGTCGTCAAGGCCGACGTCGGCGTGCGCGACGGCCGCATCGTCGGCATCGGGCGGGCCGGCAACCCGGACACGATGGACGGCGTCGATCCGGCGCTCGTCATCGGCCCGTCGACCGAGATCATGGCGGGCAACGGCAGGATCCTGACCGCCGGTGCCGTCGACTGCCACGTCCACCTCATCTGCCCGCAGCAGCTGGAGGAGGCGCTGGCCTCGGGCGTGACGACCATCGTCGGCGGCGGCACGGGGCCGGCCGAGGGCTCGAAGGCCACCACGGTCACGCCGGGCGCTTGGAACCTGGCTCGGATGCTCGAGTCGCTCGACCGGTGGCCGATCAACGTCGCCCTCCTGGGCAAGGGCAACACGGTCAGCGCCGACGGCCTCGTCGAGCAGCTCCGGGCGGGGGCCAGCGGGTTCAAGCTCCACGAGGACTGGGGCTCGACCCCGGCCGCGATCGACGCCTGCCTGACCGTCGCCCAGGCCCACGGCGTGATGGCGGCGCTGCACACCGACACGCTCAACGAGGCCGGCTTCGTGGAGTCGACGCTCGCTGCCATCGGCGGCCGCCCGATCCACACGTTCCACACCGAGGGGGCGGGCGGGGGCCACGCCCCCGACATCATCACGGTCGCCGCGCACCCGAACGTCCTGCCCTCGTCGACCAATCCGACGAGGCCGCACACGGTCAACACGATCGACGAGCACCTCGACATGCTCATGGTCTGCCACCACCTCAACCCGGCCGTGCCGGAGGACCTGGCCTTCGCCGAGAGCCGGATCCGGCCGACCACCATCGCCGCCGAGGACGAGCTGCACGACCTCGGCGCCATCTCGATGATCGGCTCGGACTCCCAGGCGATGGGACGGGTCGGCGAGGTGCTGATCCGAACGTGGCAGACCGCACACGTCATGAAGCGCCGCCTCGGAGCGGCGCCGGGCGACGGGCGAGCTGACAACCATCGGGTGCAGCGCTACGTCGCCAAGTACACGATCTGCCCGGCGGTCACCCACGGCCTCGACGCCGAGGTCGGCTCGGTCGAGGTCGGCAAGCTGGCGGACCTCGTGCTGTGGGACCCGGCCTTCTTCGGGGTCCGGCCCCATGCGGTCGTCAAGGGCGGCTTCGTCGCCTGGGCGGTGATGGGCGACGCGAACGCGTCGATCCCGACGCCGCAGCCCGAGCTGCCCCGGCCCATGTTCGGCGCAGCGCCGAACGTCGCCGCCGGCACCTCGCTCGCCTTCGTCGCGCCGCTCGCGATCGAGGACGGGCTGGCCGAGCGCCTCGACGTCCGCAGCCGGTTGGTCCCGACCGCCGACGTGTCGTCGCTCACGAAGGACGACCTGCCCAACAACACCGCCCGACCCGACATCGAGGTCGATGCCGACACCTTCCAGGTGCGGATCGACGGGCGGGTCGTCGAGGTCGATCCGGCGGTCGAGCTCCCGATGGCCCGTCGCTACTTCCTGTTCTGATGGCCCGACCGCTCGCGCTGCTGTTCGGCGACGGCCGCTTCCCGTCCGGGGGCCACGCCCACTCGTCGGGGCTCGAACGGGCCGTCGCCACGGGAGCGGTCCGGACCGCCGACGAGATCGAGGCCTGGTGCGCGGGCCGACTCGACGGTGCCGGTCGCGTCGATGCCGCGCTCGCGGCCTGGTGTGCTCGCCGGTGGCCGGCGGTCGACCTCGTCGAGGTCGACGTCGAGGTCGAGGCCCGGTTCGTCTCGCCGACGCAGCGATCGCTGAGCCGGCAGATCGGGAGGCGGTGGGCGAGAGCCGGGCGGCGGGTGCTGCGCGACCCGATCGTCGGGCTTCCCGACGAGCCCCACCGGGTGGTGGCCGTCGGCGCCGTCTGCGCCACCGCAGGGCTCGGCCCGAGCGACGTCGCGGCCGTGGTCGTGCACGACCTCGTCGCCGAGGCCGCGACCGCGTCGGTCCGGCTGCTCGGGCTCGATCCGTTCGACGTCGCCGGCATCCACGTCCGTCTCGCCGAGCTGCTCGACCGGGTCGTCGAGGAGGCGGTCGATGCGTCGATCGGCCGGCTCATCGATCTGCCGGCCGCGGAGTCGCTGCTCGCGCTCGTGGCGCTCGACGAGCAGGCGTCCGCCCCCGAGCGCCTCTTCGCCTCGTGAGGGGAGTCATCCGTGCATGAGCATCACGGCGCCGGCGCGGCGCTCGACGCCCGGGAGCGGATCGGGTCCGCGCTCCGGGTCGGGATCGGCGGACCGGTCGGGACCGGCAAGACCGCCCTGGTCGGGGCCCTGTGCGCGGCGCTGCGCGACGAGTGGTCGATCTGCGTGGTGACCAACGACATCTTCACGACCGCCGACGCCGACGCGCTGCGCGAGCGCGGCGTGCTCGACGTCGACCGGATCGTCGCGGTCGAGACCGGCTGCTGCCCGCACACCGCCGTCCGCGACGACGTCTCGGCCAACCTCGATGCGGTCGAGGAGCTCGAGGCCCGCTTCGACCCCGACCTCGTGCTGATCGAGAGCGGTGGCGACAACCTGACGCTGACGTGGAGCCGCGCGCTCGTCGATCGTCAGGTCTTCGTGCTCGACACGGCGGGTGGCGACGACGTGCCGGGCAAGGGCGGGCCCGGAACCGTGCAGAGCGACCTGCTGGTGGTGAACAAGATCGATCTCGCGCCCCACGTCGGTGCCGATCTCGATCGCATGCGGCGCGAGGCCCGTGCCCGGCGCGGTGAGCGTCCGCTCGTGCTGACCAGCGTGCGGGCACCGGGTGGGATCGATCCGATCGTGGCGCAGCTGCGGGCGTGGGCGTCGACGTGACGGCCCTCGCCACCCGCGGAGAGCTCGACGCCGAGGCCTCGATCACCGCCCGCCGACTGGGCTCCGGCACCGTGGTCGACGTCCGCGGCGACGGTGTCCTCTCGCCTCGCCGCAGCCTGGCCGGCGTGCTGCTCGCCGCCTCGACCGCCGGTCCGCTCGGTGGCGACCGGCACCGGTTGTCCGTCGATGTCGGCTCGACGGCATCGTTGCGCGTCGGGTCGGTCTCGTCGCCGGTGGTGCTGCCCGGCACCGGAGCGCCGGCCACCGTCCGGACCGACGTCGTCGTCGGGGACGGGGCGGTGCTGCGGTGGTCGCCGGAGCCGACGGTGGTGAGCGCCGGTGCCCGACTGCTGGCCCGTACCGAGCTGCGGCTCGGTCACGGGTCGACGGTCGTCTGGGACGAGGCGCTCGTGCTCGGTCGCAGCGGCGAGGAGGCGGGCGCGGCGGAGGTCCGCCTCGATGTCGTCGGTCCCGACGGTGCGCTCTGCCGGCACGCATGGCGACTGGGTCCGGGAGCTCCCGGGTGGGATGGGCCGGCCGGGCTCGGCGGTCGGCGGGTGATCGTGTCGCGGCTCCGGGTCGACCCCGCGCTGACCGCCGCCGCCCCGCGATCGCTGGAGGCGGCGAGCACGGTCGGCGGATGGTGGTCGCACGACGGTTGGGCCCTGGCGCTCGTCGCGGGTGACCGCCTGACCGACGTGGTCGCCGAACTCGCCTGACGGCCGCCGCCGGGCTTGGTTGACTCGGGGTGTGTTCGCCCCGCTGCGCACCGACCGTCTCGTCATCCGCCCGTTGGAGCCGGACGATGTCGCTGCGCTGCACGCCCGCTGCAACGACCCGGAGGTCGCCCGCTACGAGACGTGGGAGCTGCCAGCACCGATCGAGCGGGCCGAGCGGATCGTGCACGGCTCCATCGAGCTCGGCGGACCCCACGACGGGGAGTGGTGGGCTGCCGCGGTCGTCGAGGCCGCCTCCGGCGCGTTCGTCGGTGATGTCGCCACACGGTTGACCTTCGGTGGGCGCTCGGCCGAGATCGGCTACACGCTCGACCCCTCCCACTGGGGCAGGGGCTACGCCACCGAGGCGACGGAGGCGCTCGTCGGTCACCTCGTCGACGACCTCGGGGTCCTCCGGGTGTCCGCATCGCTGCACCCGGACAACGTGGCCTCCGCCCGCGTGCTCGAGCGATGCGGGTTCAGGTACGAGGGGCGCACGCGCGGCTCGTTCTGGGTCGGCGACGAGCGTTCCGACGACGCCCTCTACGGCCTCCTGGCCGAGGAGCTGGTCGACTGGCGCTCGCGGCCGACCGCTCCTCCGAGCCGGGTGGAGCTCGTGGAGATCACGAGCGGGAACGCTCGTGCGGTTCGGGCGTTGGAGACCCACCACAGCCAGCGGGCCTTCGTCGCACCGGTGCTGGCGTCGTTCGCCGATGCGCTCGTCCCCGAGGAGCACCTCGGCCACCCGGTCGTGCCGTGGCTGCGGGCCATCGAGGCCGACGGTGAACCGGTCGGCTTCGTCATGGTGGCGGCCCAGACCGAGCACCACCCCGAGCCGTACCTGTGGCGATTGCTGATCGATCGGCGCCACCAGCGGCGCCGGATCGGCGCACGGGCGCTCGACCTGGTCGAGGCGTTCTGGCGCGACGCCGGCAGCGAGGCGATCGAGGTCAGCTGGGCCGAGGGCCACGGCTCGCCGCGGCCGTTCTACGAGGCGCGCGGCTACGTCCCGACCGGTGAGATCGAGGAGGGCGAGACCGTCGCCCGCCTCCCGCTGACCACCCGGTCCGACTGAGTGAGCCCGCTCCGGTCTGGCGTCCTCAATGCTCTGCGCCAGCGCCGTGGCGCGCCACATCCGCTCGCTCGACGGGCCGCTCGGGCCCTCAGTCCTCGAACAGCGACGGGGGGAAGCCGCCCTTGCTGACCGGGCTCCAGCGCTCGAGATCGACGAGGATGATGCACTTGCCCTGATCCGCCATGGCCTGCCGGTACTCGTCCCAGTCGGGGTGCTCACCGGAGATGCACCGGTAGTACTCGACGAAGGCGTCGCCGGCCTCCGGCATGTCGAGGACCTGCGCCCGGCCGTCGATCTGCAGCCAGGCGTCGTTGAACTCCGAGCCCATCACGGCGACCGAGACCCTGGGATCGCGGCGGGCGTTCTTCGCCTTCACCCGCTCGGGGTAGGAGGAGATCGCGAGCTGCCCCGCTGCCGTCATGCCGCCGGTGACCAGGCTCATCTGGGGCCGGCCGTCACGGCGGGTCGTCGACAGCACCCAGCGGTGCTTGTCGCTGAGGAACTCGGCCAGGCCTGCGAGGTCGACGACGACGTCGCTCGACATGTGCGCAGCCCGGGGATCGTCGCGTGGGAGCTTCTTCACGGCTCGGATCGTACGCCTCGGAGCTCGTCCTCGATCACGCGCTGCGGGTCGACGGGGCCGTGGTGCTCCGGTGGGTCGGACCGCGTCGCCAGTTCGTCGGCCAGTCGATCGACCGCCGCCCGCTTCGATGGCGACGCGGTCAGCCCCCGCGTCGTACGGAGCGGGTGAGCGGCATCGAGGAGCCGTGCCGCCCGGACGGCGTCGCCCTGGCGATGGGCGGACTCGGCGAGCAACTCCAACGCCCACGACGAGCTGCGGTCGTCGCCGAGCCGAGCCGAGGCGGCGAGCGCGGCGCGCGCCTGCGCGTTCGCGTCGTCGAGTCGTGCCCGCTCGAGCTCGATCTGCGCTCGACTCAATCGACCCCACGCCACGCCGTGCTCGTCGTCGAGCGACTCGAAGCCGGCGATGGCGCGACGGGCCAGCTCCTCTGCCTCGTCGAGCCGGCCGGCGGTGAGGGCAACGGTCGCGAGCGCGCTCTCCGCCCAGGCCACGAACCACGGCTCGTCGGCGTCGAGCGCGAGCCGCCGCATCTCGTCCGCCTCGGCTCGGGCACGGTCCAGCTCTCCCGACGAGCGCGCGACCAGCACGCTGGCCGAGAGGATGTGGGCCAGCTCGGCCGGGTCGCCGAGCGCCCGCGCCGCGGCGACGGCCTCCTCGCCGAGCCGGCGAGCGGCATCGAGGTCGCCGAGCTCCCAGGCGAAGTAGGCCCGCCAGCCCATCAGCCGTGAGCGGCCGACCACATCGTCCGCGGTGGCATCGAGGAGGCGCCCGATCCACTCGACCGCATCCGTGAGCAGACCCCGCCAGTCCCAGTAGGCCGCGACGCCGGCTGCGAGCCGGACGCCGAGGCGTGGATCCCCGCCATCGAGGCTGTGCACGAGCGCGGCGCGGAGGTTCTCGTACTGGGCGTCGAGCCGGACGAGCCAGTCGGCCTGATCGCCGCCGCGGAGCCCGTCCGGGGCGACGTGGCCCAGGTCGGCGAAGTGCCGCAGGTGGGCGTCGCGGACGTCGCCGAGCTCGGCGCCGAGCGTCGTCAGCCCGTGCTGGCGAAGGGACTCGAGCAGGTGATGACGAGCCGACCCGGCGACGTCGGGTCCGCGCTGCACGAGCGACCGGTCGATCAGGTCGCCGAGGCGGTCGCGGGCCGTAGCGGGGGACAGGCCGAGCACGGCGGCGACGTCGGTCGCGTCGAAGCCTCCGACGAACACGCCGAGCCGGGCGACCGCGTCCCGGGAACGGTCGTCCAACAGGCCCAGGCTCCAGCCGAGCGCTCCCTGCAACGAGCGCTGCCGTTCGGGGGCGGTGCGGGGCCCGCCGCCGAGCAGGTCGAACCGTTCCTGGAGCCCGAGAGCGATCTCTCCCAGCGACATCGAGCGGGCGCGGGCGGCGGCGAGCTCGACGGCGAGGGGCATCCCGTCGAGCTCGACGACGATGTTGGCGACCGCCGCCAGCTCGTCCGGACCCCAGCGACTCGTGTCGACGCCGGCAGCCGCGGCGCGCTCCGCGAACAGCGCGACGGCGGCGATCTCCTCGATCGGGTCGTAGATCGAGCCCGTGGAGCCGGGGACGGCCAGCGGCGCGAGGTCGAGCACCGTCTCGGCGGCCGACGCCAGGGTGATCTGGCTCGTGGCGAGGATCGTGAGCGCCGGGCAGCGGGCGAGGAGCGCATCGACGAGGCGGGCCGCGGCCTCGACGAGGTGCTCGCAGTTGTCGAGGATCAGCAGTGTCGCCCGACCGCCGAGGTGCGCGGCGAGGGTGTCGATGACGTCGTGCTCGGGGTCCTCCCGCATGGCCGTTCGTCGACCCACGTCGGTGACCAGCACCGCCGGGTCGCTGACGCCGTCGAGCGGGACGAACCACACACCGCCCGGGTGCTCGTCGAGGCGGCGGCGGCCGATCTCGATCGCCAGGCGCGTCTTGCCCGCACCGCCCGGCCCCACCACCGTGACGTGGCGGGCGGCGTCGAGGGCCCGGTCGAGTCGGTCGAGCTCGACGTCTCGACCGATCAGTCGGTTGGGCGGCACGGGGAGGTGATCCGGCGTCGCCGTGGCGGTGACGGTCGGTGAGAGCGTCGGGTCGTGCCCGAGGATCCGCTGCTCCAGGTCGCGCAGCTCGGGACCCGGCGCGAGGCCGACCTCGGCGAGCTGCTCCCGGGCGTCATGGGCGGCGCGCAGCGCGTCGCTCTGTCGGCCGCTGCGGTAGAGGGCGTGCATCCGGCGGACCCACCACCCCTCGTGCAGGGGCTGTTCGTCCGTGAGCTGCTCCAGCGGGGCGAGCAGCTCGGCGTGGCGACCCAGGGCGAGTGCGATGTCGACCTGCAGCTCCCTCGCCTCGTCCCGCCGGGCGTCGAGCCGTTCGGCGGTCGCTCGCAGGAGATCGAGCTCACGGTGCTCGACGAGCGCCGGCCCCCTCCAGAGCGCGAGGCCGGCATCGATCTCCCGGGCCGCGGTGGCGAGGTCGTCGCGGGCGAACGCGGCCCGGCCCGCTGCGAGGTGCTCGGCGAAACGACCGGCATCGGTGGCGACGACGTCGGCGTCGAGGACGTAGCCGGGCGCTCGCGTGAGCAGGAAGCGCGGCGACGACGGCCGCTCCTCGACCAGCTTGCGGAGCTGCGCGACCTGGTACTGGAGGGCGTTGGTCGGATCGCTCGGGAGATCGTCACCCCAACCGGCTTCGATCAGCGCGTCGGCCGACACGACCTGGCCCGCCGTCGCGGCCAAGGCCGACGCGAGGATCCGCTGCTTGGGACCGCCGAGCCCCACCGGCGCGCCGTCGACCTCGATCTCGAGGGGGCCGAGGATCCGCACCAGCATCGGCTCGACGCTACCGGCGCGCTCGCCGCCGCCCAGCGAGTGCACAGCGCCGGCCCAGCCGCCGCACAGCGGGCCCTCGCACACTGGGGAGCGGAAAGGAGCGGACGTGACCCCGCTGCGAGCAGACATCGTGATCGCCGCCCCCCGCACCCGGGTGTGGGACCTCCTCGCCGACCTCGAATCGGTCGCCCTGTGGAGCCCCGCCGTCCGGGCCGCGGAGTGCACGTCGGATCGGCCCCGCGGCCTCGGCGCCCAGCGTCGGTGCCACATGCGGCCCAGGGGTTGGCTCACCGAGACCGTGACGGCGTGGGAGCCGGAGCGTCTCATCGAGCTGACCGTCGACCAGGCGTCACCGATCAAGCACGGTGTCGGCCGCTTCGAGCTGAGCGACCACGGGCGGGGCACCCGCCTCCGGGCCGGGTTCCTCTACGAGGTCCGCCTGGGACCGCTCGGGCCGGTGATCGACCGACTCGTCGTGCACCGCCAGCTCAGCTCGTCGTGGGAGCAGGCCGTCCAGGGCCTGCGCGGCCACGCCGAACGTCCGCTCCAGACCACCATCACCCCATCGAACCCAGAGGAACCAGCACCATGAGGAACCACCAGCAGCGCACCGCGGTCGTCACCGGCGCCACGAGCGGTCTCGGCTACGAGGCCGCCCGCCAGCTCGTCGATCGTGGGTGGGGCCAGGTCGTCGTGACCGGCCGCACCACGGCACGAGCGAAGGAGGCCGCTGCCCGGGTGGCCGACGAGACCGGCCGCGGCGTCGTCGCTCCGCTCGAGCTCGACCTCAACCGCTCGGACAGCGTCGCCGCGGCGGCCGACGAGCTCGTCCGGCGCGGCACCCCGATCGACTTCCTGTTGCTCAACGCCGGCATGGTGTCGGGCAACACCCGGCGCATGACCGACGAGGGCGTGGAGATCACGTTCGCGTCGTCGCTGATCGGCCACCACCAGCTGACGATGCGTCTCGTCGAGGCGGGCCTGCTCGCCGACGACGCCCGGATCGTCATCGCCGGGTCGGAGGCCGCTCGCGGCGACCTCCCGACGTTCAACGTGACCGACCTGGAGCAGTTCGCGGCGAAGCACCACGGCGGCGACCGGGTCCGGGCCGCGGAGGCGCTCATCCGCAGCGACGACACGGTCAAGTACAAGGCCTCCCACGCCTACTCGGACACGAAGATGTTCGTGGCCTGGTGGTCACAGGAGCTGGCGCGCAAGCTGCCGTCCGGCATGGCCGTGTTCACGGTGTCGCCGGGCAGCGCCCCGGACACCGACGCCGCCCGCAACGCCACCGGTGTCATGAAGTACGTGATGCTCCCGATGTTCAAGCTGCTGCCGGGCAAGTCGATGTCGGTCGACGTGGCGGCGAAGCGGTACCTCGACGCGGCCGACTACGGCACGGAGTCGTCGGGGGCGTTCTACGCCTCGAAGCCCAAGAAGGTCATCGGCCCGGTCGAGATCATGCGCCATCCGCACCTCCACGACCGGACCAACCAGGCGGCCGCGTGGGAGGCGGTCGTGAAGGTGGCCGGTGGCGTGGACTACCCGGTCAACGCCTGACGCCGGTACCCGCGGGGTCAGCCGCAGGCCCCGCGGGCGCTGGCGACCCGGTCGAGCGAGGCATCGAGGCGCCCGTCGGTCAGCGTGCCGGCGGCGTGTGCCGCGCCGAGCTCGGCGACGGTGTCCTCGACGGCCGGCAGCGCCACCATCACCGTGTCGGCGCCGGCGATCACCGCTGCGGTGGCCCGGATCGGTTCGGGACCGCCTACGCCGGCGCCGGCCATGTCGAGCGCGTCGGTCATGACGAGCCCGTCGAAGCCGATCGTGGTGCGGAGGTAGTCGTAGGCGCCGGCGTCGAGCGAGGCCGGTGTGCCCTCGGCGGTCATGCCCGGCACGACGAGGTGCGACATCATCACCGCCACCAGAGGACCGCCCGGCAGGGCGGCGAACGGGAGCAGATCGCGACCGACGAGATCGTCGAGCGGCGGGGTCTGGGCCACGACGAGGTGGGTGTCACCGCTGGCCCGGCCGTGGCCGGGGAAGTGCTTGGCCGTGGCGACCAGGCCCACGCTGCGGTAGCCGCTGAGCAGGGCCGACCCGAACCGGATGACCTCGTCGGGGTCGTCGGAGAAGCTGCGGTCGCCGATGGCCGGGCCGCCCCCGACGTCGACGACGGGGGCGAGCACGACGGTGATGCCCAGCTCGGCCATCGCCGTGCCGTGCTCGATGGCGAGCTCGACGACCTCGTCGGTGGTGAGGGTCGCCGCCATCTCGGCGGCGGCGGGGATCGGGCCGAGCACCTGGCGGAGCCGCTGCACCCGTCCGCCCTCCTCGTCGACCATGACGAACGGTGAGGCGAACGGCGACCGCTCCCGCAGGTCGGTCAGGTCGGTCCGGAGCCGCTCGACATCGGTGGGCTCGCCCATCACCACCACACCGCCGAGCCGCCCGGCGGCGACCAGCTCGGCGGCCTCGGGCAGTCGCTCGTGGGGGACGAGGGCCACGACGAGCTGGGCGACGCGCACCTCCATCGGCGCCTCGTCGAAGCAGGCCGACGGCGAGGTCGTCGTCGTGGTCGTCGGCACGGTCGTGGTGGTGGTCGTCGTCGTGGTGGTCGTGCTCGTCGTCGAGGTGGTCGCCTCGACGGCGGTGGTGGGTACGACCGTCACGTCGGCAGCGATGGCCTCGTCGGAGCCCGACGAGGACGAGCATGCCGCCGTGAGGGCGATCACGGCGAGGAGCGCGGCCCCGAGGGTGTGGGCGCGTCGGTCAGGCGACACCGGACTCCTCGGCCATGCCGATGAAGCTACCGAGCCGCTCGCCCTCCGCTCGGTCGCCGGAAGTTCACCCGGAGTTCCGTCACCGGGGCCGGTCGGGCCGTCGACCGGCTCGGTAGGTTCCGGCGCTGGACGAAGGGACTGGCGTGGACGAGCTGTGGCGGTGTGGAGCGGTGGAGCTGGCCGCAGCGATCCGTTCTGGCGAGACGACGGCCCGCGAGGCGGTGACGTCGATCCTCGGCCGCATCGACGACCTCAACCCCGACCTCAACGCCCTCGTGGCGGTGGATCACGACGGCGCGGTGGCCGCGGCCGAGCGGGCCGACGCCGCGCTCGTCGCCGGTGCGGAGCTGGGCCCGCTGCACGGCGTACCGGTCACCATCAAGGCCAACCTCGACGTCGCCGGCCAACCGACCACCTCGGGGGTCGAGGCCTTCGCGGACAAGATCGCCGCACAGGACGCTCCCGCGGTCCGGAACCTGCGCCATGCCGGCGCGATCGTGCTCGGCCGCTCGAACATGCCCGAGTTCGGGATCCGTGGGACGACCTTCAACCCGCTGCACGGCCGCACCGCCAACCCTTGGGACGACGACGCCGCGCCGGGAGGGTCGTCCGGTGGAGCCGGGGTGGCGGCCGCCGCCGGCTTCGGGCCGCTGCACCAGGGCAGCGACATCGGCGGATCGCTGCGCTTCCCGGCCTCGGCGTGCGGAGCCGTGACGGTGAAGCCGACCAGCAACCGCGTGCCGGCGTTCAACTCGACGTCGACCTCGGAGCGCGGCGTGCTCTCCCAGGCGATGTCGGTCCAGGGCATCATCGCCCGCGAGGCGGCCGACGTCCGGTTGGCCACCGCGGCGATGATCCGCCCCGATCCGCGCGATCCGAACTCGCCGCCGGTGCCGTGGCTCGGCGAGCCGCTGCGGGGACCGATCACGGTCGCCGTCGCCGAGATCGACCCGGAGCCCGAACCGCACCCGGGGATCGTCGAGCTCATCGAACGCGCCGCCGAGCACCTCGCCGACGCCGGCCATCGCATCGTCCGCGCCGTCGCACCGTCGATCGACGACGCCATGCGCGGCTGGTTCTCGGCCGCCGTGACCGAGATGTCGGTCGGCATGACCCCGGCCATCGAGCGCTTCGGCAGCGCGGACATCCAGCGCTTCCTGGGTTGGACGGTCGCTGCGGGCGAGGTGCTCGACCGCGACGGCTACCTGCAGACCCTCGGCAGCCGCACCGCCCTGATGCGCGACTGGAACCTCTTCCTCGACGAGTACCCACTCGTGCTCACGCCGTTCATGGTCTCACCGATGTTCGACTGGGACTTCGACACCCGCGGGCTCGACGAGGTCGTCCACGTGATCGACCGTGCGAAGTACGCGTTCGGGATCAACTACCTCGGGTTGCCCGCCGGCGTCATCGCCATGGACCTCGTCGAGGAGCGGCCGGCCGGGGTGCAGCTCGTCGGGCGGCGGTACCGCGAGGACCTGATCTGCGACGCGATGGAGGCCATCGAGCACCGCAACGGCGTGATGGCCCACCGGCTCTGGGACCGCGTCGCCGTCTGAGCGTCGCGCCGGTCTCTACGCTGTGGCCGGATGAGTGACTGGGACGACCACGCCGCCGACTGGGACGCCGATCCCGGACCGCGCGCCTACGCCGCGGCCGCCTTCGACTCGTTGCTCGACGTGCTGGCCGGCCACGGGTTGGACCTGGGCGGCGCTCGGGTGTGCGACTTCGGCTGCGGGACGGGGTTGCTCACCGAGCTCCTCGTCGAGCGGGGCGCCGTGGTGGACGCCGTCGACACGTCGCCCGCGATGCTCGATGTCGTTCGCTCCAAGGTGGCGCAGCGCAACTGGTCCGAGGTGCGCATCTTCGCCGGGTTGGGTGAGGCCGTCGGGCCGTACGACCTGATCGTGTGCTCGTCGGTGCTGTCCTTCGTCGACGACCACCCGGCCACGGTGGAGCGGCTCGCCTCCACGCTGCGTCCGGGCGGCGTCTTCGCCCAGTGGGACTGGGAGCGGGACGAGAGCGACGGCGACGACCACGGGTTGACCGCGTCCGAGATCGAGTCGGCGCTGCACGGCGCCGGCCTCGTCGATGTCGTGGTCGGCCAGGCCTTCGTGGTCGAGGTCGACGACATGCAGATGGCGCCGCTGCTCGGGCGCGGCGCGATGCCGGCCTGACCTCGGTCAGTCGGTGGCCTGCTCGCGGGCCTCGAGGATCGTGTGACCGATGCCGCACGGAGCCCGGTCCCCGCCGGGAACCGGGCCGGTCCCGGCAGCGACCAGATCGGTGTGAGCGCCCCTCCCCTGCGTCCTCTCGCCGCTGCCGTCGTCGCCGTCCTCGCCCTCAGCGCCCTCAGCGCCTGCTCGGGCGACGACTCGTCGGCGGGTCCGGCGCTGTCGCCCCTGGCCGCCGAAGGCCGATCGATCGTCGAGTCGGCCGGATGCGTGAGCTGTCACGGCCAGGATGGCGACGGCGGGGTCGGACCGGGCTGGGGTGGCCTCGCCGGGTCGGAGGTCGAGCTCGACGACGGCACGACCGTGGTGGCCGACGCCGCCTACCTCACCCGGGCGATCGCCGCTCCCGACGAGGAGCGGGTCGCCGGCTATACGGTGGCGATGCCGGCGAACAACCTCACGGCCGAGGAGATCGAGGCCGTCGTCGCCTATCTGCAGGAGCTGTCGTGATCCGTCGTCGTGTCGCCGCCCTCGCCGTGGTGCTCGTCGTCGCGCTCGCCGCCTGCGGCGACGACGGTGGTCCGACCGAGCTCACCGGGTTCGAACGGTCGCCGGCGCCCTCGGTCGCCGAGCTGGCGCTTCCCGAGGTCGGGGCGGACGACGACTTCGACTTCCGCGCCGACGACGGTGAGCTGCTCGTCGTGTACTTCGGGTACACGTTCTGCCCCGACGTCTGCCCGACCACGCTGTCGGACCTGCGCCGGGCGCTCGAGGACCTCGGCGACGACGCCGACCGGGTCAGCGTCGCCATGGCCACCATCGATCCCGGGCGCGACACGCCCGAGGTCATCTCCGGCTATCTGACCTCGTTCATCGATGACGGACACCCGCTGCGCACCGAGGACGATGCCCGGCTCCGGGCGGTGACCGACGTCTTCGGGGCCGACTACGCCGTCGAGGCGCTGGCCGACGGGGACGTCGAGGTGGCGCACACCGGATCGCTCTACGCCGTCGACGATCGGGGTGAGTTGGTCGTGACCTGGCCCTTCGGCATCACGGTCGAGGATCTCGGCAACGACCTGGGTCTGCTGCTGGATCGCTCGGCATGATCCTTCGCCGGTGGATCGTCGCCGCTGCCATCGCTGTCGTACTGGTCGGCTGCGGGGGTGACAGCGACGACTCCTTCGGACTCGACGACGCCGCCGCCGACGAGGCGCCCGACCACGCCTTCGTCATCCCGGTCGGCGCCGGCGAGGCCTTCGACCGGGGTGAGCCGCTCGAGATCCTGCCCGCCGATCTCGATGTCCGGGTGGGGGAGGTGCTCGAGATCGTCAACGAGGACGACCGGGGTCACCTGATCGGTCCGTTCTTCGTCGGGGCGGGCGAGACGCTCCGCCAACGGTTCGCATCGCCCGGGGAGTTCATCGGGATCTGCACGGTGCACCCCAGCGGCGAGATCACGGTGACGGTCACCTGAGCCCGCCGCCCGTGCGTCCCGTCCGATGGCGTCGCCGACTCGTCTCGGGCCTGGCGCTCGCGATGCTGACGCTCGTCGCCGGCGCCACCCCGGCGGCGGCCGATGCGGCAGGGCCGACCGACTACCGGACCGAGATCACCTCGGTCGAGCCCCCGACCGAGGGGGTCGAGCTGCGCATGATCGGCGGCGACAGCTTCCTCGAGCTCGTCAACGTCGGCGGCTTCGAGATCCTCGTCGTCGGCTACCAGGGCGAGCCGTACCTCCGCTTCGAACCGGACGGCCGTGTGCTCCAGAACGAGCGCTCGCCGAGCCGCTACCTCAACGACGACCGCTTCGGTGACTCCACCATCCCGCCGGAGGCCGATGCCGATGCCCCGCCGGATTGGGTGGAGGTGTCCTCCGACGGGTCGTACGCCTGGCACGACCACCGGACGCACTGGATGAACCCGGCGCGCCCGCCGGGTGCATCGCCCGGGGACCAGATCCTGGAGGCGGCGGTGCCGCTGCAGGTCGACGACACGATCGTCACGGTCACCGTGCAGTCGTTCTGGCTCCCCGCTCCATCGCCCGTGCCCGCCGTCGTCGCCGCCGCCCTCGGAGCCGCCGCCGCGGCGGCGGTCGCCGTCGCAGCGGTGCGCCGTGCGGATCGGTGGTGGTGGTCGGCCGGACTCGCCGCCGTCGCGGCCGTCGCCGCCGCGGGCCTGGGACTCGTCGCCTACCGGTCGGTGCCGAGCGAGACCGAGCCGAGCCTGGCGCTGTGGCTCCTGCCGGCGATCGCCGTGCTGTCGGCGGCCGCCGCGGCGCTCGTCCGGCGGCGTTCGGCCGTGCTCGCCGACGGGCTCCTGCTGCTCACCGCGCTCGAGCTCGTGGTCTGGGCGTGGAACCGACGCGATGCCGTCAGCGCGGCGATCATCCCCACCGACGCGCCGTACGCCCTCGACCGGGCGACGATCAGCTTCGCCGCCGCGGTCGGGGTGGTCGTGGCGGCCGGCCGCGTCGCAGCGCTGCTCCGACCGACCGCCACCCCGACCGCTTAGGGCGCCTCGTCGCGGACCTCGACGCCGACCACGACCTCCTCGCCGTCCTCGAGCGTGAGGGTGAGGTCGAACTCCTCGCCGGCCTCGAGCGGGTCGGGCAGGTCGAGCATCATCACGTGGAGGCCGCCGGGCTCGAGGCTCACGGTCTCACCAGCGGGGAGGTTGATCGACGAGACCTCCTGCATGGTCATGGCCATCTCGCCGTCGCCCATGTCCATCTCGCCGTCATCCATGGCCATGTCGTCGTCATGGCCCTCGTGCTCGCCCTCGCCCTCGTGCTCGTGGTCGTGCTCACCGTCGGACTCGCCGACGGGCACCGTCTCGTGGAGCTCGATCGTGCCGGCGACCGACGGGTCGACCGACGCGGAGACGATGGACGTGGTCTCGTCGGCGCTGATCTGCAGGTAGGCCGCGCCGGCCTCGGCCATCATCGGGCTCGTCCTCGCCCAGGCGCCGGACACCTCGACGCCGCCGGCGTCGCTGTCGTCGCCGCAGGCGGCCAGGGCGAGCAGGGGCACGACCAGCCCGGCAGCGGCCAGACGGGATCGACGGCGGTGCATCGTCAGGGTTCCTCTCTCGACGTTCGACTCCGGTCCGGTCGCTCGGCGAGCGCCGATGGTTCCCGGCGGTGACCGAGGTCACCGCCGGGTCACGAACCCGTGTCGGCGTCGTCGAGGGCCGCGAGGAGGTCGGCGCGGGCGCGTGCGACGCGCGAGCGGATGGTCCCCACGGGGCAGCCGCACACCTCGGCGGCCTCGGCGTAGGGGAGCCCGACGAGCTGGGTCAGCACGAACGCCTCCCGCCGGTCGTCGTCGAGGCGGCCGACGAGCTCGTCGACCTCGGTCCACCGCTCGTCGGTGGCCGCCACCTCGGGAACCTCGGCGACGCTGGTGCGGCGACGACTGCGGATGCGCCGCCGGGTCGCGTCGGCGCAGGTGTGCCGGGCGATCGTCAGCAGCCACGATCGGGCGGAGCCCTCGTTGCGGAACCCGGGCAGGGAGCGGAAGGCGCGGAAGTAGGTGTCCTGGACGAGGTCGTCGACGGTGTCCGGGTCGCCGAGGTGGGTGCAGACGGTGCGCACGTCGTGCTGGCTGATGCCGACGAGCTCGGCGAGGGCGCGCTGGTCACCGTCTCGGGCGCGCAGGGCGAGCTCGGTCCACCTGTCCACGGCCCGCAGTCTGGACCATCCGGGAACTCGACGGGTGGTCGGGGCGACCAGACCGTCATGCGCTGCGAACGGGCCCGCACCCTCGCCTCGGCCGACGTCGACGGTGAGCTGGCCGACGCCGACCGAGCCGACCTCGATCGGCACCTCGACGGGTGCCCGGCGTGCTCGGCCTGGACAAGCCGCGCCCGCGACCTGCGCCGCACCATGCTGGTCCGCCCCGTCGGCGATCAGCACGACGTGACCGAGGCCGTCCTGGCCCGCGCCAACGTGCCGACGGTCGGCGCCACGGGGTGGGTGCGCGCCCTGCTCGCCTATCTCGGCGTGGCGCTGCTGATCCTCAACCTCCCGCTGCTGCTGACCGGCGACGAGGCCGGCGCGACCGAACACGTCGGGCGTCATCTCGGCGCCTCCGGTGTGGCGCTCGCCGTCGGCTTCCTCTACGTCGCCTGGCGCCCGGAACGGGCGATCGGCCTGGTTCCGCTGGCGGCGGCCCTCGGCGTCGGTCTCACGATCTCGGCGGTGGTCGACTTCGCCGACGGTGCCGCGGTGACCGCCGAGGCCACCCACGTCTTCGAGCTCGTCGGCCTGGTCTGCCTCTGGGCGATCTCTGGCGGTCACCATCGTCTCGCCCGGCGCCTCGCCGCGCTCCGGCCCGCGCCCGGTCAATCCGGGCTCTCGTCGGTGGGCCGGTAGCCGGCGGAGGTGCGGCCCTACGGTGGGGCCGTGCCCGATGGTCGAGAACCCGTCCTGATCGCCGGCGCCGGCATCGCCGGGCTGACCATGGCGCTGACCTGTCACCAGATCGGCGTCCCGGCGGTCGTCCTCGAGTCGGTCCGCACGCTCGCTCCGCTCGGCGTCGGGATCAACCTCCAGCCCAACGCCGTCCGCGAGCTGATCGACCTCGGGATCGGGGACCAGCTCGACGACGTCGGGATCGAGGCCACCGAGTGGGCGCTCGTCGGCCGGGGTGGCAACGACGTCTGGTCCGAGCCCCGCGGTCGCGCGGCCGGCTACCGCTGGCCGCAGTACTCGGTGCACCGCGGTCGGCTGCAGATGCTGCTCCACCGCGAGGTGGTCGAGCGGATGGGGGCGGCCTCTGTGCGCACCGGCCACCGGGTGACGGGGTACCGAACCACCGGCGACGGCGTGGTCGCCGAGGTCGACACCCGAGACGGTGGCACGAGCGAGCTCACCGGTTCGCTGCTCCTCGCCGCCGACGGGCTGCACTCGGCGGTGCGGGCGCAGATGCACCCCGACCAGCCCGAACCGCAGTGGGGCGGCCAGATCCTGTGGCGGGGCGCCGCGCCGGGCCCGCCGGTCCGCTCCGGTGCGGCGTTCGCGCTGGTCGGCACCCTCGACCAGCGCTTCGTGCACTACCCGATCTCGCGGGCCGATCCCGACTCCGGGCTCCAGCTGCAGAACTGGATCGCCGAGCTGACCGTCGACACCGGCGAGGGCCTGGCCGGCGTCGACTGGAATCGCCGGGTCGAGATCGACCGCTTCCTCCCGGCCTTCGAGGACTGGACGTTCGACTGGCTCGACATCCCGGCGCTCGTCCGCGGCGCGCCGGCGGTGTGGGAGTTCCCGATGGTCGATCGGGACCCGGTCGACCGGTGGGTCGACGGGCGGGTGTGCCTGCTCGGCGACGCCGCCCACGTGATGTACCCGGTGGGTTCGAACGGCGCGAGCCAGGCCATCGTCGATGCGCGGGTGATGGGGGCGTGCTTCGTCGAGCACGGTGTCGGCCGCGACGCGCTGGTCGCGTTCGAGGACCAGCTGCTCGAACCGATGTCGGCGCTCGTGCTCCGCAACCGGGGGCACGGCCCGATCGGGATCCTGGGACTCGTCGACGAGCGCTGTGGCGGGTGGTTCGACGACATCGACGACGTGATCCCGCGGGCCGAGGTCGAGTCGTACATGGCGCGCTACAAGGCCGCGGCCGGCTTCGCCATGGAATCGCTCAACGCCGCGCCGCCGACCATCGCTCCCGGGGCTCGGGTCGGGGTCAGGCCGCGTTGAGGTCGTAGCTGGCCGTGGTGCAGCCGACGGCGAAGATCGGGATCGGCTCGTAGAAGTGCACCCGGCCCGGCGCACCACCGGCCGCGGCGCTCACCGTGACGAAGGTGCGGATCTCGAACCCGCCCTGCCCGGCGTCGGCGTAGACCGTGAGGTCGTCGTAGTCGAGCAGCGCGTCGCGGTCGTTGCGGCACCACCGGTCGAGGAAGTCGCGATCCCACTCCTCGTTGATCTTCCCGGAGTCCGGGGTGGCCGGCCAGTGAGAGATGCCACCGGTGCCGATCAGCGCGATCCGCTCGGGGACGGCATCTGCGGCCCGCCGGAGCGCCTCGCCGAAGGCCCAGGCGCGGTGCAGCGGCGCCAGCGGCGGGCCCTGGCAGTTGACGTTGACCGGGATGATCGGCAGGTCGAAGTCGGGGGTCAGGAAGCTCAGCGGCACGGCGATGCCGTGGTCGAACTTCCACTCCTCGGCGTAGGCGACGTCGACGGTCTGCATCACCTCGCCGATCAGGCGGGCCGACAGGTCGCGGTCGCCCGGTGCCCGGAACTTGTCGATCCGGAGCCAGCCCGGGTCCTCGATCGGTCCTTCGTAGGCGTCGGCCACGCCGATGGCGAAGCTCGGCATGTTGTTCATGAAGAAGTTGGCGAAGTGCTCGGCGGCGACGACGATCAGCGCCTCGGCATCGGTGGCGGCGATCGCGTCGCGCATCTCGCCGAACGCGTCGACGAGCGCGGCGTGGACGTTCGGGTCGGCCTGGTCGGCGCGGCCGGTGATGCCGGGCGCGTGGCTGCACACCCCGGCGTAGACGAGGGTCATGGCTATCGCTCCTGTCCGAGTCGTCTGGCGTGGGCGTCGGTGCCCTCGTAGCCGGTGATGGCGTACACGCCCTCGCGCACCGGCCCGTGCTCCTCGATGCCGTCGCGCATGCGCTGGAGGTAGTCCTGCCACTCGATCTGGTGGAGCGCGGCGAAGTGCATGAGGATCTGGCCGTTCACGCCGAGGTGGAAGAGCAGCCCGATGTCGGGTTCGACGAGTGCGCCGACCTCCTCGTCGGTCAGCTCGTACGGGCCGAGCACCCCGGCGCGATCCTCGTGGTAGGCGGCCTGGAGCCGCTCGTCGCGGTTCAGCTCGTAGAGGAACTTCTGGACGTAGTAGAGGCTCATCGCTCCCTCACCAGCTCGTGGCGATGTACTGGGTCTCGCAGAACTCGTAGATGCCCTCGCTCGCACCCTCGCGGCCGAGCCCCGACTGCTTCATGCCGCCGAACGGGGCGGCCGGGTCGGAGACGGCACCCCGGTTGAGCCCGACCATGCCCGACTCGAGCCGCTCGGCGACGGCGAGGCCCCGACCGAGGTCGCCCGAGTAGACGTAGGCGGCGAGCCCGAGCTCGGTGTCGTTGGCGCGGGCGATCATGGCGTCGGTGTCGGTGAACGGGATGACCGGCGCGACCGGCCCGAAGATCTCGTGCTGGGTGATCGCAGCGGAGGCGTCCACCTCGGCGAGGACGGTCGGCGGGTAGAAGTTGCCCTGGCCGCCGAGGGGTGAGCCACCGGTGACGACCGAGGCCCCGTCGGCGACGGCAGCGGTCACGAGGCCGTCGATCGACTCGACGGCGGCCGGGTTGATCATCGGTCCGCAGCCGACGCCGTCATCGAAGCCGTTGCCGACCCGGAGGCCGCCCATCGCCGCTCCGAGTCGCTCGGTGAACTCCGCTGCCACGCCGGCCTCGACGAAGAACCGATTGGCGGCGGTGGACGTCTCGGCGGAGTGGCGCATCTTGGCCACCATCGCTCCCTCGACCGCGGCATCGAGGTCGGCGTCGTCGAACACGACGAAGGGGGCGTTGCCGCCGAGCTCCATCGCCACCTTCAGCACCCGGTCGGCGCAGCGCCGCAGCAGCACCCGACCGACCTCGGTCGAGCCGGTGAACGAGACCATCCGGGTGGCCGGGTGCTCCATCGCGGCGTCGAACCACGCGCCCGGCTCACCGGTCGGCACGACGTTGACCACACCCGGGGGCACGCCGGCCTCGCCCAGCAGCTCGGCGACCCGGAGCGCCGTGAGCGGCGCCTCCGACGGTGGCTTGATCACGACGGCGTTCCCGGCGGCGAGGGCGGGCGCGACCTTCCTCGTGATCATGGCGGCCGGGAAGTTCCACGGCGTCACCATCACCACCACGCCGACCGGCGGGTGGCGGACGATGATGTGGTTGGCGCCCGACGGCGCCGTGCCGATCGACCCGTGGATGCGGACGGCCTCCTCGCTGTTCCACCGGAAGAACTCGGCCGCGTAGGCGATCTCGCCCCGGGCGTCGGCCAGCGGCTTGCCGTGCTCCCGGGTGATGAGGGCGGCGAGCTCGTCGGTGCGGTCGAGGAGGTGCTGCCAGCATGCTCGCAGCACCTCCGCCCGTTCGCGGGGAGCGGCCGCCGCCCAGCCGGTCATGGCGGCCGCGGCGGCATCGACCGCAGCGTGCGCGTCGGCCGGTGTGCCGGAGGCGACCGAGGCGATCACCTCGTCGGTGGCCGGGTCGGTGACGGTGAGGCGATCGCCGTCGGCGCCGTCGCGCCATGCGCCCCCGATGAGCAGCTGGTCGCGCACGTCAGCCCGCCTCGGTCGCGAGCGTCGGGATCGTGTGGGTGTCGAGGGCGATGCTGATGTTCTTCGTCTCCATGTAGAAGTCGAAGCTCCAGTCGCCGCCGTCTCGCCCGATGCCGCTGGCCTTCGTCCCACCGAACGGCGTGGGCAGGTGGCGGACGTTCTGCGAGTTCACCCAGATCATCCCGGCGTCGAGCGCGGCCGCCACCCGGTGGGCCCGGCCGACGTCTCGGGTCCAGAGGTACCCGGCGAGGCCGTAGTCGACGTCGTTGGCGATCTTGATGGCGTCGGCCTCGTCGCTGAACGGGATGGCGGTGAGGACCGGACCGAAGATCTCCTCCTGGGCGACGCGCATGTCGTTGGTGGCGTCGGTGAAGAGCATCGGTGCGATCCAGTTGCCACCCGCCGGCGCGTCGGCCCAGGGCGTCCCCGTCCTGACGGTCGCGCCGTCGGCCCCGGCCAGCTCGGCGTAGCCGCGCACCTTGTCGTGGTGCTTCGGGTGGATGAGCGGGCCGACCACGGCCGCCGGGTCGAGCGGGTGGCCGACGGGGATGCGGGCCATCGAGTCCGCGACTCGTGCCGTGAACTCGTCGTAGATCGATTCGTGCACGAGCACCCGGCTCGAGCTGGTGCAGCGCTCACCGTTGAGGCTGTAGATCATGAAGGTCACGGCGGCGAGCGCCCGGTCGAGGTCGGCGTCGTCGAAGACGATCACGGGGTTCTTGCCGCCGAGCTCGAAGTGCACCCGCTTGAGCGTGCGGGCGCCCTGGGCCTGGATGGCCGAGCCCGTCGACGACTCGCCGACGAAGGCGATGGCGGTGATGGCGGGGTGCTCGGTGAGCGGCTTGCCCGCTCGCTCGCCCGTGCCGTGCACGACGTTGAGGACGCCGGGTGGGAGGCCGGCCTCGAGGGCGATCTCGGCGAGGAGCTGCCCGGTGAGCGGGCTCCACTCGGCCGGCTTGTGCACGACGGTGCAGCCGGCGGCCAGGGCCGGCGCGATCTTCCAGGTCGACAACATGAAGGGCGTGTTCCACGGCGTGATCACCCCCACCGGGCCGCGGGGGTGGCGGGTCGTGTAGTTGACGTGGTGAGCCGACGGGAGCGACACGCCGTCCGCGGCCGAGGGCGCCCGGTCGGCGAAGAAGCGGAAGTTCTCGGCGCCGCGCAGCGCCGCCGCCGACATGAAGCGCATCGTCTGCCCCGAGTCGACGCACTCGGTCACGGCGATCTGGTGGGCGCGCTCCTCGATGAGGTCGGCGACCCGATGCAGGATCCGCTTGCGCTCGGTGCCGGACGTCGCCGCCCACACGCCGAAGGCCTCGCTCGCCGCCGCAGCGGCCGCGTCGACGTCGGCGTCGTCGCCGTGGGCGACCTCGCCGAGGGCGGCGCCGTCGATCGGGGAGTGGTTGGTGAAGGTCGCACCCGACGACGACGGGACGGCTTCGCCGGCGATGAGGTGGGGCAGCGGGGCCGCGGCGAAGCGGGCGAGGTGGGTGGTCGCCGCCGCCAGGTTCTCGTCGAAGGTGTGGGCGGCTCCGGCCATCGGCGGCGCTCCTTGCTCGTCGGCTCGGCATATGCTTAACATGTTCACGAGTTCGGGACAACCGCCGTCCCGGACGCGGAGAGGGGAGACGTGGCGACGAGGCTGGTGTCGTACTCGGTCGACGGCGAGGCGGGTTGGGGCGCGGTGTCGTCGGACGGTGCCGGCATCGTCGACCTCGGCCGCCGGCTCCCCGGCCTCGCCGATCTCGCCGCGGTGATCGAGGCCGCGCGGATCGACGACCTGCGCCCCCACCTCGACGCGCCGGCCGACCTCCCCCTCGACGCCATCACCTTCGAGCGACCGCTCACGTGGCCCGGCAAGATCTTCTGCATCGGCGTGAACTACGGCGGCCGCGCCGGCGAGTACGCCGACCCGAGCGACGCCGCCTACCCCTCGGTGTTCGTGCGCTTCCCGGACTCCTTCACCGGCCATGACCGCCCGCTCGTGCGGCCGCCGGAGAGCCCCCAACTCGACTACGAGGGTGAGATCGTCGCCG
Source organism: Actinomycetota bacterium (assembly GCA_039818945.1). Lineage (GTDB taxonomy): Bacteria > Actinomycetota > Acidimicrobiia > Acidimicrobiales > Poriferisodalaceae > JBCBSZ01. The sequence continues at coordinate 410 of JBCBSZ010000010.1, read as the reverse complement.
TGATCGGGCGCACCGGTCGACGGATCCCGATCGGGCGCGCTCGCGACCATCTCGCCGGGCTCACCCTCGGCAACGAGGGCACGATCCGCAATTGGGTCCGGCACGCCAAGTTCAACGTCACGCAGGGCAAGAACTGGGAGTCGAGCGGGTCGATCGGACCGTGGATCGTCCCGATCGACGAGGTCGGCGACCTGGAGGCGCTCCACCTGACCACCCGCGTCAACGGCGAGCTCCGCCAGGACGACACCCCGGCGACGATGAAGTACCCGATCGAGTACCAGGTCCACTACCTGTCGACGTTCACGACGCTGCGACCGGGCGACCTGATCTTCACCGGGACGCCGACCGGGGCCGGCGCCCGGCTCGATCCGCCGACCTGGCTCGCCCCGGGCGACGTCGTCGAGGTCGAG